>CAMVIM010000014.1 GCA_947167515.1 uncultured Prevotellaceae bacterium
AAATCGTTATAGGGATTGAATCTGTGCGTTTCATCAATGACAATATCACCAAGAACATCTTTTATTGATTCAAATGTCCGTTTGCCACCATCGTCATTGTCAAGGAAAGAATGTATGTGCTTGTATGAACTTAACTCTGTTAAAGCCTTGTCGAGGCAGTTGATAGAGTTCAATATCATATAATCACATTGATAGGGCAGACAAATACGACTGCTATTAATATCATACAGCATCAGGTAGGAAAGGAAATCCATAAAGCCCTCGAATATGATGATACGTTCTTGAATATCCTCTTTATTTTGTCTGATAATCGTAATGTCCTTATGTCCTATACATCCTTTATAATAAGGGTTCCTTACTTCAAACCCTCCACCCATGTTGCGGAAGGCAATACCAAAATAGTGCTTGTCGCGTAGTTCATAATGAACTTCGCAACAATACACACGGCTGAGGTTCACATCAATTTTCCGTTTCATCATATAAGACAGTAAAGCTTGATGCACGAGTGGACGATATGACACATTACGCATCTGTCCGGAATCCTGCCTAATAGGAAGTGCATCCTTTCGATGATACATAGCGTTGATGAAAGTATTGCACTTTGGCGCAAGAATAGTAAGAGCTTCACTGGTTGACTTCACATTGTACAGTCCCTTAATTAGGTCGAGAATGTCACCACCTTCTCCAATGCCATAGTCATACCATTCGTTGCGTCTGGAGTCAACCTTGAATGATGCTGTTTTCTGACTTCGGATAGGGGAGATATACCAATGGCTGTTTCCCTTTTGCTTTATAGCTTTGTGTCCCTCCTTTTCGAGAAAGTCCACCAAGCTGATAAGTTTAGCTTGTGATATATTCATCGTTTACATCAATTTATCAATTGTCTGATTACGATGTAATATCATCGTAATAGTCTGTATGTGCAAATTGTATGTCTTGAATTTTCATTTTACGCCACATTTTAACATATCGTTCAGGTCATTATGCGGATGATAAAGGTGGCTTTCATCGATTACCTTGTCTGGATAGAGGCAACAAAGTTTCTCGGTTGCTTTGTGCCCAGCATCGTCATTGTCAAGATAACAATGAATATAATCGTATTGACTGACAACAGAACAAGCTTTGTTTAAGTTGCTTACAGAGTTCAGTATAATGCAGTCGTATTCTTGTGCATTGCAAATACCTTTTATCCCTTGTTTCTTCAGTGTCATATAGGACAGGAAATTGAAGAAGCCTTCAAAGACGCAACATTGATTGGCTACATTGCCCTGTATAGAATGTACTATGGAAATATCCTTGCCTCCTTCACACCCCTTGAAGAACGGATTACGTATTTCCATTCCACCAGAACGGTTAAGAAAGGCGATTCCGTAATAAGACCGACCTCGCACCTGATAGTGTATTTCCCTACAATATGTCTTGGCTACTTCAATGTCAACCCCTCTGTCTCTTACATAATATAGTAGCGCAGGATGTGATAATGGCAATAGCTGAATATAGCTCTTGGATGTGTCTTCAACATGAACTTGCTTAGAAGGGGATTCCTTCTCATTTGGAATCTTGGCAGCATAGGCTTCTATATGACGCAGAATCTCTGGTATATAGGTAGTGTTATACAGCAGTTTCCCAAGCTCAATGATATTGCCACCCCTGCCAATCCCGAAATCAAACCATTCATTACGCTCGGAATTAACCTTAAATGAGGCATCATGTTCATCCCTGAAAGGGGAACGATACCAGTGATTACGGCCACGAGTCTTGACTTCCCTGCAATCTATAGCCGTAAGAAATTCTCTGAGGTCAATAGCTTTTGCTTCTTCTATTGTCATACCTTTTACTTGTATTAGTCCACATTACATTATATATACACTGTACCAAACTAAACTGAAATTTGAACTTATTTATCATCTTCCTGTTCGCACATTTCAAAGTCGGGATTAAATTGATATCCATTATGACCTTTTACAATTGCGCCCTGAGATACAAGGAATTTGTAAACCTCTGTCATGCAACTCCGACTACGCTGGAATCCAATCTCTGAATATCCCTTGATGAGTGCATTGATAAGATCAACATACCTCGGAATCTCACTGTCAGAAAATGCAATTTGTAATGCTTCTCTGTGTTTTGACTCTGGTAAGTCCTGGATGGTTGCACCAGCCTTTGGCTGTTCCCAGTTATACTGCTCGACCAAAACTGGTAGTCCTTCAGAATTGATAGTGATGGCGAATGGGTCAAATTCTTTTGATCTCATGTGCATTGGCTTCAACTCGCTAACTGCCTTGTTCGTCTTGCTGTTGCTGATGACAAGTACGGATTCTGCCTTGTTGTTCAATTCTGTGCCAATGTGACCTCTGGTATTGTCATCTCCTTTGTTCAAATGTAGAACACAGTGAATATGAAGGTTATAACGGCTTGACCATGCCATCATCTTGGTTATTAAATCTATACTTTCTCTCGCACTGTTGATGTCATACATCAGGTCACGTATGCCGTCAATGACGACAAGGCCATATCCTTTGCTCGTTTTCAAAGCATAATCAATGAGCTGGAGGCGAAGTGTAGGAGAATATTCTCTAAGACCTATGAACTTCATGTTCTGAGGGTCTTTGTCTATCGGAAGGTTTGCCAGTTTCAATATTCTTGTCAGAACGTTATGACAATGATACCGGCTTTGTTCAGTGTCGAAATATAGTATTTTCCGTTGTTTGGCAGGGAGACAAGCCCTGTATTTCAGAATGGTTCCATTAACCAATGAAGCTGCCACAATGGCAGAGACATTAAATGTCTTGCGGCTTTTTGCCTTTCCCGTCGATGCACTGAAGTTCCCGAAAGTCGCAATGGTCGAATCTCCCACCCAAAGAATCTCTGGTGGAACGTCAAACTTGTCGGTTGCCTTAATCGTGGCGTTCTGAAGGAGGAGGGCAAGCTCTGTTTCTGACCATTGGTTTTGTCCTCCCATCTTCTGTTCTATTATTTCTTCTTCCATGAATGTCTTGTTTATGAGGATATTCAGTCACACTGATGGTTGAGAACTTGATGAGTGCTTCAAGCTCTTCCTCATTTGGACTGTCTATCTCTATGAGTCTTTTTCTTCTATTCATTGTCGGCGATAACGTCAGGCCCGTTGTGGTTTTGTAATAGCCATGCGTCAAGTTCCTTCCTTTCGAAATAGCACATCTTGCCTCTAGGCTTATAATGTGGAATGCTATGCGTACTGGTCATCTTGTATAGCTGGCTCAGCGAAACGCCAATATAAACCGCAGTTTCCTGTGACGTAAGGATTTCCTTGGAGGAGATGGCTTGCCTTTCCAGATTGTTCAGCCTCTCTTCCATAGGACTGACTTTGTCTGTCACTTTCTGGATACGATCTACTTTCCTTTGTAATTCAAGGATTGCTCTTTCTTTTTCATCCATTTTAATTATTCTTTTGTTAATTCTCTTATGTTCTTTGTGATTGTCGTATTCTTGAACTCGTCCATCCGTTTGATGGTTGTTTCCTTTGAACATCCCTGTACACGAATCTGACAGCACCGTAATGCTGTATAGATTTCTTCAAACTTGAATCGTAGTTCACCAGAGGGCATGATGATGGTCTGGATCTTACCGTCTCTCCGCCACCTGAAGAGGGTGGACTGTGAAACCTGAAGTGTTTCCATTACATCACGTGTTGTCATCAGCAGTGCCTTGCCTATACTATGTTCCATGTTGGCTGCTCGTTCGATATATTTTTCAATTCTATCCAAACGTTCTTTGAATAGCTGATATACCTCACTATCTACTGTTATTACTTCCATTGTCATCAGTATTTATGTTTATGACAAATCTACTCCTCTCCCAAAGTTCACACAATTCTGCTAGCAAGATTGCTTCTCTTGATTGGGTGCTAATAGAATCCTTTAAGATTTCCAACAAAATATTGGGCTTAATCTTGCCACGTTCATCTACAAGATGTGGCTCTTTTCCAGCATCCATCCATTTGGGAAGCGCAGTTGCTATTACCAAATCAAGCCACGTACTTCCCATGGCATTTGCCAATTTTTCCAGTTGATCTTCTTTCTGAGTCGATTTGTCATTCTCTATATATACGACCTTCCCTCGCGAGATTCCTGCGAGTCTGCCGAGTGAAGCCTGATCATAATTGTGGGCTTCACGGTATTTCTTGATGATATATCCTATTCTGATTTTCATTTGTTTTGCAAAGTTACACTTGTTTGACTGTTTGATTGTGCATACAAAATCGACACTTGTCGATATTCTCGACTTTCGTGTCTTTTTACAGAAAATCAGGATAGAAGGTGAATGGTTATGTAAAAAAGAAAAGACTTCCATAGCATGTTTGCCATAGAAGTCTATTCTTGTTTTCAGATAGTCTCTATAAATATTGTTTAGCTACATACGTTTTCTTTATGATGATTTTTCTGGCTTACTATCTGAACTTATGCAAATGTTTTACCCCCCAAAAAAGTCCGATAATACCAATACTTTCTGTGGTGGTTATACTTTCTGTTCAATGTCTCCTTTATTGACTACTCGTAGAAAATGAATCATAGAAAATTTAGAATCTAAGAATATAGCCATCTCCATCCTTGAAAGCATTACATTCTTCAAGATATTTGCGAGTTGCATCAAAATCATCACCTGTAATGTTAGCACTGAATTGTCGGACTCTTGACAATGCCCGAATAATCACGCTTGGATCGCCCCTGCGTGTCAACCTGCGTAAGGCATTGAGGTAATCTTCACGGAAAACAGTGGGAATGATTATCTTTGACTGGTCAGCTGCGACCAGTTCAGCATTCATCATAACGCGCGATATTCTTCCATTACCGTCGTTGAAAGGATGAACCTCGCTCACCATGAAAAGCATGAAGAGTGACCGGGCAAAAGGATGCTCCAGTGCCTGATAGTATTCATATCCTTTCCGTAGGGTGCCTCTAACGAGGGTACAATCTACAAAATGCGTGTCTCCTGCATGGTTGTTTTGCATTTTGAACATTCCTGGCTCCTTGTCAGGACGCGCAGCCATCATGATACGGTGACGATCCTGTAATAATTCTATCAATTCGTCAGAGGATGATGGTGTGCGGCGCATTTCCCTTCGACTGGCCACCAATTGGAAGGTTCCAAGCACATCGTGTGAGTCTGCATTACGTGCAGGCATGGGCTGACCTGTTTCAATGATTTGTCTGGCATCTTCTATCTCAAATTCCGTACCCTCTATATAATTGGAGAAGTAACTTTCAAAGAAAGCGAAATTGCGGAATGCTGCATTCTCCACATTCGGTTCATCAATGAATGGAAATTGCTCTCCATGAAGTGTTTCAAATAATGTTTTGAATAACTTCACCCTCCCATCGTCAAAAGGTTCACCTTTTGCTCTTGCTATAGCACTTGCAGAGGAGAGGACTCCAGATGGCTTAGTAGAAAGAAGGGCTCCTATTATAGCATTGAGGACGTCAAACTCAGCATCCATGCCTAACTCGGTAGCAATATTTCGTGCTTTGTCACGGAAGGTGTTTAATCCCGTCTCACCATTTACTTGAAGTATGCGTTCCAGCATTTCTTCTATATAAGTCCGAGGTAAACACTTGGACATGCTGTTGCGGGCACGACCTTTCTGTAGGTTTTCAAGTGCTCTGCGTTCTGCACTGGAAATATAAAGATTCTCAATGAAAGGCATATCATGTGCTGTTCCCATTGGTCCCTGCATCAAGTGGACGGTGACACCAGGTAAAGAGACATTCTTGGTGTATGTATATGTTAGAAATATATCGCCGTCAGCAGTAGGCTTCAGTTCGTAGGCTGAACGGTGGCTTATGACCGCATGTGGATATAATTGTCCCAACACATAAAACAGATTTCTCTTTATAATAGTCTCTGGAGCTTCATCCATATTAGTCGTGTAAACCTTTGGGGCAATCTTTCGGAGAGTGCCTTCTTTTAACATTGCAGCCTTGTGTGTTAGCTCTGTTTTATCCGAAGTCGCCATTACAATTTCCTGCACATTCTGGAGCGAAGTATTCTTTGCCATTTTTTTCGATTAACTTATGAATTTGGTGCAAAGATACGACTTTTTTTCGAATAAGAAGTGTAAAATCTGGAGTTTTTGTCGATTAAGGGTTGTTCCATAGCCATTTTGTCTGTGATTTAGACATGTGTTTATTATATCACTTATGTCTTGAAACCAAACAATGCTCTAACTGATCCTGTCAGAAACTTTTCCAAGTTGATTACACCTTATTATATTATATTGTGTAACACATGTAACACTATTCGTTCTGTCAAAAATCATGTGGAGATATATTGCAATCTGCGTTGAATATGTTAAAAATAGGTGTTTTTCAACCATCGTTAGAGTTTTTTAAGTCACTTCTTTTGGCAGTTTGTTCGTTTTTATATAATTTTGCACCCACGTAAGAAGACTACTGCGGTGGTTAAGTCGTGGTCAACGCGACTAACAGAAAAGTGTTACATTTTGTGTTACAGAAAGACATTGGCTGATTGCCAACTACCTGAGAATAAAGGCGGTTTGAATAGAGGTTCACAATCCTCTCCCTCCGCTGAGAAATCTCTGTAATTTTGTGAATTTCATAAAATTACAGAGATTTTCTTTTTCTCCGTTACCCAAAATCAGACCCAAAATTCATCCGAAATTCGGAGATACAGCAAAAACACGATTCCTAAAGTTTCCAAGGAGAAGCTAAATAAAGTTGTATATAAGAATCAATAGAATCTCCTGACTCATTCATCATAATATTCTATCTGAAGTTCCTGGCTCACATCAAAATCTTTTTCCTCCTCGTCATAGTACACAAGTCTCAAACCTCTATACACTGACGGAACCTTCAGCACCTCCAACAAATGCCAGCGGGGTTTGCCGAAGTCGTAAGACGCACGGTCAAGGATGATTCGATTGGAGGTGTAATCAAACTGATAGTACCCTCCACCCAAACACGAATCGCCAGGCTTCAACAGGTCTTTATGCAGATGAACCATTCCAAGCCTGAAGAAGCCATCCATCGTAATGATGAACTTGGGCTGTTCCATATCATTTCTTCCAAGCGTTGATAACCTCTCCAATGTACATTGTGTGGACACCGGCGGAGAAGTTTTGGTACATATTCTTTGGCACATCGCTTTTGAAGCCCTTAGGGTCGAAGGGTGCAGCATACATGATTTTGCACTCTATCACCATCGTGGCCTCTGTGTAGTAGGGCGTACCATTGGCGGTATAAGCCGTGTGAAGCCCGATAGCCTGGGCTTTGTCTCCGTCTCGTCCGCTGTTCGACCCCATGTAGTTCAAGACCTTTCTGTTATCCGCATCAAAGGACATCACCGTGAAATACTCGGATTTGTCCATAAACTCCTTGGTGTAGCGTTTCTCTGCGACATACACCGTGAGGGCAGTTCTTTGCCAGAGTGTGCCGATGCCACCCCATCCGAAGGTCATGGCGTTGCTTTTCTCCTTATTGCCAGCAGCCAAGAGCTGTGCATTGCGGAACCACTGGAATCCATTGTCGCTGAAATCCTCAACGACGTTGAACTTCTTGAAACCGTTCTCTTCCTGAGCCGTTGCAGAAATGGCGGTGAACATTAATGCTGCCATGAAAAATGTGATAATGCCTTGAGTCTTCATATCTAATGTTGTTTATTGTTGTTACCAAGGGAAATTCTCTGGGTCGTTCATGTCGCTTGAGCGCATGTTTTGGTTGAGCGAGTTCACGGCCTGCATGTCTTCGTCGCTCAAGGTGAAGTGCATTACCTCCAGATTCTCGGCAAAATGGTTGGGACGGCAACGAGGAATGGTAATTAAGTCTCGTTGCACAATCCAGCGGAGCACAATCTGCGAGGCTGTCTTCTGATATTTTGCAGCCAAAGACTGGAGTAGGGGATGACCTGTCACATCGATGTCACCCTGTCCGAATGGTCCCCATCCTTCCACCTGAATGCCCAACTGACGGTTGTAGGCGATGTTCTCTTCCTGCGACATGAACGGATGCACTTCAATCTGATTGATGACGGGACGTATTTCTGCATAAGTGAGCAGTTCGTCCAAATGATGAGGGTTGAAGTTACTTACACCAATGGAACGTACCTTCCCTTTTCTTACGAAATCCTCCATCACTTGCCAAGTGTGTCTGACACAATCCTTCACGGGCCAGTGAATCAGCAGCAAGTCGATGTAGTCCATCTTCAGTTTGGCAAGGCTCTCGTCGATAGACCGACGGACAGCTTGCTCCCCCTGCCGCATCACGTTAGGGACAATTTTAGTGGTGAGGAACACCTCGTTGCGTGGCACACTACTGTCGGCAATCCCTTGTCCCACCTCCTCCTCGTTCTCATACATTTGGGCTGTATCGATGTGACGGAATCCGGCTTCAAGTGCCAAGCGCACATTCTCTCGTGCTGTCTCTCCGCGAAGTGTCCATGTGCCAGCCCCCATTTGCGGAATCTCAATACCGTTGTTCAATATTAACTTCATCATGTTGTTGTTTTATTTAGTGTTTGAATGAATGGATTGTTTCAGTTGTTGGATTTCCTGATAGCTGATGGCTCGTGACCATTTATTCCATGATGTCTAAATGACAACCATTCTTATTTCAATGTCATCCACAGGTCTGTCGCCATGTCCTGTGGCTGAACTCTGAATCATCTCAACCACATCAAGACCTTCTTCCACTTCGCCAAAGACGGTGTATTGACCATCAAGGTGTGGAGTGCCACCAACCGTCGAGTATATCTTCAACTGTTCATCAGTCAATCCAGTTTTGCCAACCTTATGTTCTGCTTCTGCAACCAGCTTCTCTTGCAGTTCCTGAAGTCCGTCACGATTCCTGTCTCGACGCATCTGCATGATTTCAGCACGATGTTCTGCTGCAAGAGCATTGAACTCAGCCTGCACTTTTTGCATTCTCAGTTGCTTGGAGAACTGACGAAGTTGTCCCTCATTATACACCTGTCCCCAAACAATATAGAACTGAGAACCGCTGCTTCGGCGCTCCGGATTAACTTTGTCGCCTTGTCTTGCAGCGGCTAATGCTCCACGCTTATGGAAGAGTCCATCCTTGATTTCGGCCTCAAGCGTATAATCAGGACCTCCTACCCCAAGCATCTTTCCGGCAGGTGCGCCTTTTGAATCCGAATCCCCTCCTTGAATCATGAAGTCCTTAATCACTCGATGGAACAATGTGCCATCATAATACCCCTCCTTTGCCAACTTCAGGAAGTTGTCGCGGTGGATGGGTGTCTCGTCATACAGGCGAACTACGATGTCGCCCAGCATGGTTTGAATCTTAACTTTCATCTCCTTATATTTCAATTTCTGACAAAAGTACGAAAAAACGATGATATTCTTTCGATTTAAACATTAAGATGTGATGTCTGAGCATTATTCTCATGAAAAAAGTGTAATTTTGTAACCGTTTTTTAGCATCATTGATATGGAATCATATGAGAATCAGCTACACAAAGACTATAACTTTATAAAGCCTCAGTCATGATTGACCAAATTATTAACTACAACAAGACTTTCGTAGAGCAAAAGGGCTACGAGAAGTATATCACAGACAAGTACCCTGACAAAAAACTGGCTGTGCTTTCGTGTATGGACACCAGACTGACAGAGCTGCTTCCAGCGGCACTCGGGCTGAAGAACGGTGATGCGAAGATTATCAAGAACGCTGGAGGTTTGGTTATCTCCGCTTTCGACTCAGCTATGCGTAGCCTGATTGTGGCCATTTACGAGTTGGGTGTGCAAGAAATCATGGTGGTGGCTCACTCTCATTGTGGAGCCTGTCATATGAGCTACGACCACTTCCACCACGAAATGATAGCAAGGGGCGTAACAGACGAAACGCTCGACACTATTCGCAAGTGTGGCATCGACCTCGACCAATGGTTAGAGGGGTTCAAAGACACCCCCACTTCTGTCCGAAAGACCGTTGAGACCATCAAGACCCATCCGCTGGTGCCGAAGGATATTGTGGTTCGTGGCTTTATCATTGATTCGGAAACAGGTGAATTAGAAGAGATAAAATAATCAAACTTCAAAATATGGATAACAAGATTTTTTGTTTAGAAACTGAATGGGAACAAAGCGTATCTGATATGAAATATGAGCCTCAGGCAAAGCCGATGCTTGAGTTTCTAAATAATTTAAATGGAATTGAATTTGCTTTCAGACAGGTGGCGACAAAATCTGATTTCGACTATTACATCAGTCATCTGAAGCGGGCATCATACAAAGGCTATACAATCGTTTACCTCTGTTTTCATGGAGAGAAGTGTAGAATCGTTTTTGCCGATTCAGGCAAATATGGCGGAGAACGTCATTATGATTTAATAGAATTCGCAGAAGCCAACAATAATGTGTTTGATGGTAAGATTGTCCATTTTGGCAGTTGCAGCACATTAAAAATGAATGAACAAGAGATTAAAGAATTCAAAAGACTGACAGGTGCGTCAATGGTAACAGGTTATGAAAAGCCTGTCGAGATGACCGAGAGTTTCATTTTTGAAGCCTGGTTGTTGAACACATTTTACAAGCACCCTGATTTTCGAGCTAAGCGAATGATAGATTTAGCCCGTAAAGAGATGCCTTATTTTGTAGAAAGATATAAATTTGTTGCTTATTAATTACTCAACTTTCGGGAGTAATAAAAACCACAGATTAAGCAGATTACACGGATTATTTTGACACAAATTATGATGATTAAGCAGATTATGGCTTCTCGGCGAAGCCCCATGCGGCCAGAATACCCAAGAGTCGTCCACGACTCTCATACGTTAAATCCTTCAAGAATCGGCTAAATAGTTAAGACACCAGCAGAAGAAAAATCCGTTTAATCCGCTGAATCCGTGGTTGAAAAACGTCCGAAACTTTTATTGATTATAAACATGAAGAGTTTCAAATCAACTGCGTGGCTGTTACCACAACCGGTGCTGATTATCGGCACTTATGACAAAGAAGGTAAACCCAATGCGATGAACGCAGCTTGGGGTGGCCAATGGGATATGCATGAAATCATTATCTCACTTGGTTCACATCAGACGACGGACAATCTCGCTGTGAATCCTGAGTTCACTGTCGCCTTTGCAACTGCTGAGACTATGGTAGCCTCTGACTATGTAGGCATCGTCAGTGGCAGGAACACACCTGACAAGATGGAGAAAACAGGCTGGACATCGGAGAAGGCTCCCAACGTGAATGCACCACTATTCAAGGACTTCCCCATGACGCTGGAATGCCGTGTGAAGCAGAAGATAGACGAGAGCGAGACAGGCTATTATCTCGTTGCAGAAATCGTCAATATACTTTGTGACGAGAAGTATCTGGCTGAAGATGGCAAGCCCGATGTGGAGAAAATGGAACTGATTATCTTCGACCCCATACACCATACTTACATCCAACTTGGCAAGAAAGTGGGCAAGGCATTCTCAGACGGTAAAAAAATGAAATAACTTCATCAAATACATAACGAACGAGACTCCGTTCCTATGTGCCGAACTATGCTGTATGAAGAAAATAATTAACCCCTGGCGCAAGCATCCTGGTTATAATTGCTTCGCCTGTTGTCCAGACAACCCCATCGGGCTTCACTTAGAGTTCTATGAGGATGGTGACTATATTGTGAGTACCTGGCATCCAGAAAAGAACTATCAGGGTTGGATAGACACGATGCATGGCGGCATACTGAGCACGCTGATTGATGAAGTGTGCGGTTGGGTAGTCACCCGCAAATTGCAGACCAGCGGCTATACCGTGCAGCTAAATGTGAAGTTCCGCAAGGCAGTTCCTACGACTGAGCCAGAGCTGACCATACGGGCCAAAATCGCGAAACAGGTGCGGAACCTTGCCTATATCAATGCGGAGATTACCAACAGCAAAGGCGAAGTCTGCAACGAGGGGGAAGCCATATACTTCCTGATGAACGAAGAAAAGGCTAAGGAAATGGGATTCTTACATTGCGAGGTTGAAGAATGATTTTACCATAATATATGTTGACAATGACACTACAAGAAGCTATTGAAGCCCGTCACAGTGTAAGGGCATATAAGGAGCAGCCGTTGACAGAGGATGTTGTTAGACTGCTTGAAGAGCAGATTGCGCTTTTGAACCGTGACTGCAATTTGCATATTCAGCTTATCCAGAACGAGCCAAAGGCGTTCCAAGGTACTATGGCGAAATACGGCAAGTTCCGTAATGTCTGCAACTACATCGTCATGGCAGGTAAGAAGTCCGAAAACCTTGATGAGCGTGTTGGCTATTACGGCGAGCACCTTGTCCTTCTGTCTCAGACGCTGGGATTGAATACCTGTTGGGTAGGTCTCTCTTACTCGAAGGTGCCAGGAACCTACGTGCTTGATGACGGCGAAAAGATTGCCTGTTATATTGCCATCGGTTATGGCGAGACACAGGGAGTCGGTCATAAAATCAAGACCGTCAGGCAAGTGAGCAATGCCAGTGACATCACTCCGTCATGGTTCAAGAAGGGAGTTCAAGCAGCCTTGCTTGCTCCAACAGCCGTGAACCAGCAGAAGTTCTCGTTTGAATATGTAGGCATGGAGAACAATCGTCCAAAGATACGAGCAAAGAAAGGGTTCTCCATAATTGGATATACTCAGATGGATTTGGGCATTGCCAAATATCATTTCGAGATTGGAGCAGGAAAGGACAACATCATTTGGGAATGAACAGCGAACTGCAACTACATAAGAAATCGTTTCAGGAACTGACCACAGAAGAACTATACGAACTCCTAAGAGTGCGTAGCGAGGTGTTCGTGGTCGAGCAGAACTGCGTCTATCAGGACATGGACGGCGATGACCAGCAAGCCATTCATCTATGGTTGACCGTAGAAGAAATAGTCGTTGCCTTGGCTCGTGTATGTCCTGCCGGTACCCACATGAAGGAAATATCAATCGGTAGGGTCATCACTACAGAACGAGGCAAAGGATATGGCAAGCAAATCATGCTTCATGCTATTGATGCTGCCATCGAACATTTTGGAGCGACTATCATTGATATTGAGGCACAGGAGTATGCCAGAGGATTCTATGAAAGCGTTGGATTCAGAAAATCATCCGAGACTTTCATGCTTGATGGTATCCCTCACATTAAAATGACTTGGACAAGAAAATGAAGAAGATATTGTTCCTACACGGCTTCTATGCCAGTGGCCAGTGCGTACCAGCGATGGCTTTGCGTGAGTCCTTCGAGGGTCGTGCAGAGGTACTTACGCCTGACCTGCCCATGCACCCGAGAGAGGCTATCGATTTTATCTGTGAACTGATAGACCGCGAGAAGCCAGACCTTCTGGTGGGCAATAGCTGCGGAGCGTTCTATGCTCAGATGCTGGCTCCCATTGTGGGCATCCCTGCATTGCTTGGTAATCCTCACTTCCAGATGACGGAGTTCCTGAAGCAGCGCATTGGCGAACATCGGTACAAATCGCCACGAAAGGACGGCAAACAAGATTTCACCATCAATGAAGCCTTGATTGAAGAGTTTGCCGAACTGGAGACCGCACAGTTCAACTACTGCAATCCTTACTACAAAGACCGGATCTGGGGTTTATTTGGCGAACAGGACACACTGGCACACTTCGAACCGCTCTTCTTGGAGCACTACAACCTGTCGTTCCACTTCCCTGGAGGTCACACTCCGACAGCAGAAGAAGTCCGTGACTGGTATGTGCCGTTAGTTGAAAAACTGCTGATGAAAATGGGTTAAACTCTTCTCCCTCCTCATCATAGTACACCAGTCGCATGATTCTATATGTCGCAGGAACTTTCAGCACCTCCAGCAAATGCCAGCGAGGTTTGCCAAAGTCGTAAGATGCACGGTCAAGGATGATTCGATTGGAGGTGTAATCAAACTGATAGTACCCTCCACCCAAACATGAATCGCCAGGCTTCAACAGGTCTTTATGCAGATGAACTATTCCAAGCCTGAAGAAGCCATCCATAGTGATGATGAATTTGGGTTGTTCCATATCATCCCAGTTTTGACATGAACCGTTCTCTATCCACGATGAATCTCAGGTGTGTGCCCTCTCCAAGTAAGGTGTCGCCGGAATAAGCGGACACCTTGAACTCAATCTTCTTGCCGTCAACCTTGGTCACTTCGGCTGTGGCTGTTACATTGGCTCCAATCTTCGAGGGTTTCAGGTGTGACGATTCAATATGACCTCCAACGGTAGTGCAACCTTCTGGAAGTTCTGCCGCTACAGCAAACATGGCAGCGTGTTCCATCAAGGCCATCATGGCAGGCGTGGCTAAGACAGGCATGTCTCCAGATCCCATCCGAATGGCGGTGACGGATTCATTCACTGTCAACTCACTTGTATGTTTCAATCCTACTTCTATCATGTGTTCATTTTCTTTAATTTGCTTCATAAGTACAAAAAGCGGCGAATCAGCCGTTGATGTATCCCTTCGTGAGCATGTCGTAGTACACGGCCTCCAGTTCGGGCAATGTAAGTTTCTCCACAGAATGCTCAATGAGGCGGATGAGTTCGTCACGCCTGAGTTCTTCTGATTGGGTGAATCGTTCCATAGATGACATATACTTTATTGGTGAGGGGCTTCAGCATGATTCCTGTTTGCCGTATCATATCATTCAGTCCTTAAAATCCCAGAATCCTGTACCTGTCTCTGGGTCAAACTTCCTACTGATGGCACCACCGATGGTTGGTCGCAGTTCTATCTCGGCCGTATAGAGAACCGTAGTGGCTTTCAAATGTCCACCCGCCATTCCGTGCTGACCGTCTTTTTTGAAAGAGAACAGGGCATGAGTATGGTGAAAGAGTTGCCCGTCATTGTCTCTTACCACATTGCCATTGAGCGATACCAGTTCCAACATCCCTACCAGCCGTTCAGTCTCGAAACTGCCTGTCTCGGGGATGAACACCTGTAGCTCCGCACTCCGACAGCCACCAATGCCAGAGAAAACAGCTGATGGTATGGATTCCTTTTCGCAGATTTTGAGGAGGCTGCTGATGATTTCGTCCCCTCGGTCCATACGGACATAGTATGTCTCGCCTATCTTCTTGTATTCCATCTCATTTAAATTTTGACAAGAATCGGTCTCTATCCCACGACGACCTGATTCTTCCGTCAGTTCATTGCATCTGATTTGCTGACAAAAGTACGAAAAAACGATGATATTCTTTCGATTTAAACATTAAGATGTGATGTCTGAGCATTATTCTCATGAAAAAAGTGTAATTTTGTAACCGTTTTTAGCATCACTGATATGGAATCATTTGAAAATCAATTATACCAAGACTTGCAACCGAATAAGCAGCGAGAGCAGAGCCAAACTTGTTCGAGCTTTGCCGAGAGGCGAATGAGGAAGGCGAGTCGCCAAATGGATGCCGCCTTCGCATTGGAGGTGTTGGATAAGGCTCCATACGTAACAGTCAGCATGACCAGACCCGATGGGACACCATACGGATTGCCATTGTCACTGGCGCGTATAGATGAGAAAACCTTCTATTTCCATTGTGCTTTGGAAGGTGACAAGTTAGACTGCATAGCACACTGTCCGACGGTATTCCTGTCGGCAGTTACCAAATGTGCGCCCACTGTTGGTCCGAAAGACGGGAGCTTTACGCTACAGTACAAATCGGCAACGGCTATCGGAATAGCTGAGATTGTGACAGACCGCGAAGAGAAGATCTCAGCATTGAGAGCCATCTGCCAACGTTTCCTCCCTCACCACATGGATGCTTTCGATGATGCCATTGCCCGCAGTCTTGAACGGACGGCAGTAGTGCGTATCACCTTGACTGAACCTCCTGTTGGTAAGCGCAAGCAGTATGACAAACAGGGAGAAGAGATGAAATGGGGACGAATGGAATGAGTTTATTACCGCTCCAGTTTCTGTTTGACATTCCAGCTCTTGCCATCCTCGACCAGCTTGCCGTTTGACCAACTTTTCTGGAGATAGGTATAGGAACCGTCGCGTGCCATGTAGTGACTGAAAATGCACCGGTAGGCAGCATCCACCTCTGCATTGGCGATGTCGCGGAAACTTGGATAGAGGGTGAAGGTCACGTTGCCCTCGTTCCAGTCGGCAATCCATGCGTCATAATAGAGGAACGTCTGGTCAGTCACCTTCTGACCACCAAGACAAATGAGCAAATCGGGTGTACCATCGAAGTTCACGTCCTTCTCGATGACATTGCCGAATTTCGCCATGTCTCCTGGACGGTCTTCCACCTTTGTCTCCAGCACTTGAAATATTTTGCCGTCCCTATTACGGACAATTGCCTCGTAGCCAGGATTGGCACCATTAGCATCGACGATGCGAAGGCTCACATCGTAGTCCTCCCATGTTTCCTTGGGACCAATAGGACCGTCCTTGAACGAGAGTTTCTGTCCATATTTGCTTTTTTGATGGAATCGCATGCCGTCCCATTGGCAGTCGATGACGATTTCTGTCTTGCCCTTATATTCATCCGATGGGAAAGCGGTGGCGATGATGTTTTTGTCGGTGATGGGCAACGAGAACTGTGCGACTTCGCGTCCAGGCACATCGATGTCCACGCCTAAGTCTTGGGTGCTTGCCCAGTTCATTCTGCGGGTCTTCGAGTCATAGATATAGAATGACAGTCCCGAATGTTCCGTGTCAACAGGACGTCCATCCCAGATGAGCCTCACACTGGTGGCAAAGAGTTTGTGGCGATTGTCAGCGCAGTTCCAGTAGCAGAACTCGCACGTGTTTTCGTCGCGCATTCCGTCCACCATGTTGATTTCCTCATATCGTACATATCCATTGGCAGTGTTCACCGTCCATGCGCCCTTGCTCTTCTTGCCCTGCTGACGAAGTTTCCATTGGTCACTCAGGTTGCCCAAATATTCGCCCAGCTCTTCCTGCGACAGGAGGGCACTTACGAAGTCTGTAATGGTGGGACGTTCGCCCTTGAAGTTCACCGGGATGGAATAGTCTTCATCCTGAGCATGCATTGACAGGCACATGCCCATCATGATGGTCCATGCCATCAACATTCTCTTCATCATCTGATTTCTTTTCTGTATAGTTTCTTGTTGTATCATTTAATTTGCTGACAAAAGTACGAAAAAACGATGATATTCTTCCGAATTAAACGTTAAGATGTGATGTTTGAACATGATTCTCATGAAAAAAGTGTAATTTTGTAGCGTTTTAGTATGATTGATATGGATAATAAAGACCCTATGGAATGGGAGGTGCTTGAGAGTGAGTACCTGTACCAAAGACCTTGGCTGACGGCAAGGCGGGAGCATGTCAAGTTGCCGACAGGCGCTGAGATACACGACTTCTATGTGTTGGAGTACCCGGAGTTCTGCAATGTGATTGCCATCACGCAGGAGGGCAAGTTCCTGATGGAGCGCCAGTACCGTCACGCCCAGCATCTGACGGGATATGAGATTCCTGCTGGATGCGTGGAGGAGGGCGAAGACCCGATGGAGGCCGCCAAGCGTGAACTCTATGAAGAGACGGGCTTCGGCGGTGGCGAATGGAGCCACTTCATGACCATCAGCCCCAATGCTGGAGCCTGCACCAACCATAGCCACACCTTTCTGGCCGTGGGCGTCGAACAGATTTCCACTCAGCACCTCGAAGCCTCTGAGGACATCAAGATTGTGCTCATGGAGCAAGACGAGGTCATCCGGATGCTGAAGAATGACGATTTCCACCAAGCGATGATGGCAGCCCCATTGTGGAAATACTTCGCGATGAATAAGCTGATTTGATATAAACTGAAAAATCATAGAGTTACATAAAATTGTTTGACGAATACTTTATTGAGAGAACACCTCGGAAATAACCCCTAAACCCTAACAATATATGACACCACAAGAACAAAGAAATGATTTGTTGGCTCAGAAGATGATTAAGAATTTGAACCGACGCAATATGGAAGCTTTCTATTGCCCGACGGGAGAAGAGGCTGTCCGGAAAGTGTCTGAACTGATTGAAGACGGGAGTTATGTGACATGGGGAGGCTCGATGAGCGTCCGCGACCTTGGCATTCCAGATGTGCTCAGAAAACGTAAAACCTTGGAGGTGCTGGACCGTGACTTGGCAAAGACTTCTGAGGAAGCACAAGCCATCTGTCTGAGGGCATTCTCGGCAGACGTCTATCTGACCAGCGCCAATGCCATTTCCGAAGATGGTGTCATCGTCAACATCGACGGCAACGGCAACCGGGTGGCAGCCATCACATGGGGCCCCAAGAAGGTCATCTTCATCATTGGCATGAACAAGGTGGCACAGACCGTGGAGGCGGCGCTTGCAAGGGCAAGAGGCACGGCATCTCCCATCAACGCCCAGCGTTTCGACATCAAGACCCCCTGCAAGGTGGACGGTATGTGTCACAACTGCAACTCTCCTGAGTGCATTTGCAGTTACGTCCATTTTCTGCGCAACTCCCGAAACAAAGGCCGCCATGTGGTCGTGCTGGTAGGGGAGGACCTTGGATATTGATGCTGCATGGTCTTTAAACTTTATTTTTTTCTCTGTCCGCATGGTCTTTAAACTTTAAACTCTAAACTTTAAACTTTATTTTTCTGTTGCAAATTTACGGCCTTTACCAGCCCCCTCGAAGAAAGTTTACCAATTTTTTTTACACGCCGTTCTTTATTAAGTGTACACGCCGTATGAACTATAGTTCTTACGTCGTGTATAGGTTAACTCTACCGTCGTGTACCCTTTAATTCGCATAGTGTAACTTTGTAACTTTGTAATTTTGTAACTCTCGTGCGGAGGCGCGTATATAATATATAATATATAATAAAATATAATATATAATATATATCCCCTTAAGAAACCCCCTATTTAGTATCCCCCAAACCACAACATGAAATGACAAAATGACAAAATTACAAAGTTACACATTGTTCTCATAATTAATAAAATATAATATATATAAATATATATTTCCCTAAGAAACCCCCTATTTAGTATCCCCCAAACGACAATACAAAAAATGAAAAAATGAAAAAGTGAAAAAGAGATTTTTGTGCAACAAACTTTATATCAGAAAGTTATCATAAATAGCTTGTTTTTACTTACCTGCTTTTTGTGGTCATTTCTCCCATTTTTTTGCGATTCAGCCCCTCTTTTTTGACCTTTTCACACCCCATTTCCACCCCTCCAGCGCTCAAACTCTATTGTTTTTTGCAAAAAATCGTGTTCCTCCAGAGTGCCCAGTTGGGACAAAAAAGGGGGCAGAAATGGTGGGAAACACCCCCAAAATGACACTCCAAGCACTCAATTTCTGTCATAGAAAGGCAAAAAACACACCCAATTTTATTTTGTAGTGTGATGATTTTTTTGTAACTTTGCAAGTGAAAAACCTAATGTAATACCAATAATTCAGTACACACATATATGAAGACGGAGAAACAGATGGCGGTAGCAGCTGCGGAGTTTGCAGAGCGTTGGAAAGGCAGGGGATATGAAAGAGGTGAATCGCAACCCTTTTGGATTGATTTGCTTTCGAATGTGTTTGGGATAGAGACACCTTCTGATGGCTTTATCACTTTTGAAGACCATCGAATGGTGGATGCTTCCAACTTCATTGATGGTCGCATCCTTTCCACGCGTGTGCTGATTGAACAGAAATCTTTGGGGGTGGATTTGCGTGCAGGAAGACGACAAAGTGATGGTTCTGTGCTCAATCCGTTCCAACAAGCTCGTCGTTATGTGGTTAGCTTACCTGTTTCTGAGCATCCTCGTTGGATTGTGACATGTAATTTCTCCGAATTCCTTGTCTATGATATGGAACACCCCAATGGAGAACCAGAACAGATACTGCTTGAAAATTTGGGTAAAGAGTATTATCGCTTGTTGTTCCTTGTCGATGCAAAGAACGAACATTTAAGTAAGGAAATGCAAGTGTCGATGCAGGCAGGTGAGATAGTTGGCAAGATATATGAGGCTCTTCTGAAGCAATATGATGACGAGTCGCCCGAAGTTTTGCGATGGTTGAATATTCTTTGTGTACGTATAGTGTTTTGTTTGTATGCAGAAGATGCAGGGGTGTTTGCTCACGACCAATTCCATGACTTCCTTGTGACTTATGAAGCGAAAGACTTGCGTCGTGCATTGCGTGACTTGTTTGAGGTACTGAACACCCCAGTGGAAAAGCGAAGTAAGTATCTGCAAGAAGAATTAAAAGCCTTCCCATATACTAATGGCGGACTTTTTGAAGAAGAAATAGAGATTCCGCAGTTTACTGAAGAACTGAAAGAAATCTTGTTGCAGAACGCAAGTTTTGACTTCGACTGGAGCGAAATATCACCTACCATATTTGGAGCTGTATTTGAAAGTACGCTCAACCCGGAAACTCGTCGTAGTGGTGGTATGCACTATACTTCAATTGAAAACATCCACAAGGTTATTGACCCTCTATTCTTGAATGACTTGCGTCGAGAATTGGAAGAGATTTTGGAGGAAAAGGTTGAGAAGCAACGGCAGAAGAAACTTGATGCCTACCAAGACCGTTTGGCATCGTTGACATTCCTTGATCCTGCTTGTGGTTCGGGAAACTTCCTAACAGAAACATATCTTTCCCTTCGCCGTTTGGAGAATGAAGTTATCCGCGAACGTCACCATGGTCAGTCTTTCCTTGGATTTGAGGAAGTGAACCCTATCAAAGTGAGCATTCTGCAATTTTACGGCATTGAGATAAATGACTTCGCAGTAACTGTTGCCACGACAGCGCTTTGGATTAGTGAGGCTCAGATGCTCCGCGAAACAGAGAAGATAATTCGTCGTGATATAGATTTCCTGCCCTTGAAGTCTTATCATAACATCCGTGAAGGTAATGCCTTAAGAATGGATTGGGATGTGATAGAAGTTAAGAACGATGTCCCCACCATTCATGCTAAAAATGTGCATCTGATTGTTGAACCAGAGCGGATGTTGGCTGGTGAACCAGTTGTAGAGTACAATGAAATCAATGTCGTGACTACCCATTTTGATGGCGAGGTAAAACCGAACATGAGACGATATGAGGTTCGCTATGATTATATTATTGGCAATCCTCCATTTGTGGGATATTCTTTACAAAGTAAGGAACAGAAAGATGATATTTTAAAAATATTTGTTGATAGAAAAGGAAAACCATATAAAACAGCAGGAAAGATAGACTATGTAGCTGGCTGGTATTATAAAGCAGCTCAATTGGTTCACAGACACAAAACTCGTGCGGCTCTTGTATCAACAAATAGTATTACTCAGGGTGAACAGGTTGCAGCAATATGGAAACCATTGAAGGAACTATTTAATATTCATATAGATTTTGCTCATCGTACATTCCGATGGGATAGTGAGGCTTCACTGAAAGCCCATGTACATTGTGTTATTATCGGCTTCAGTAATTTAGATGTTCCAAAAGTCATTTATGATAATGAGAAACAAAAGAATGCAGAAAATATTAATGCATATTTGATTGATGCACCAAGTTTTTTCGCTGAAAGTCGTAAATTGCCAATATGTGAAGTTCCAGAAATGGTAACAGGAAATAGACCTGCAGATGGTGGTCACCTGATTATAGAAGCAGAAGATTATGCTGATTTTGTAAGGCAAGAGCCAGCTTCTATACCATATATTAAGAAATTGCTGGGAGCAGCAGAGTTTATTAATAACAAAGAAAGATGGTGCTTGTGGCTTGTTGGTGTTTCTCCTTCTGAATTGCGTCAAATGCCCCTTGTAATGAAGCGTATTCAAGCATGCAAAGAAGATAGAGAAAATGCCCCTGACGAAGGAAGAAGAAAACTTGCTTTGATTCCACATCTGTTTAGAGAACAGCTGAATCCTGTAGCTTACATAATTGTTCCAGCTGTTTCTTCTGAACGTCGTCGCTATATACCTATGGGTTTTTTAGACGCAAATACAATTCCTACGAATCTGGTTCAGATTATTCCCGATGCTACACTATACCATTTCGGCATACTCGAAAGCAATGTTCACATGGCTTGGATGAGGACTGTATGTGGAAGATTAAAGAGTGATTATCGCTACTCAAAAGATGTGGTTTACAACAACTTCCCTTGGCCTAATCCTACAGAAGAACAGAAGGCAAAGATAGAGCAGACAGCGCAAGCTATTCTTGATGCTCGTGCCAAATATCCAGACAGTTCTTTGGCAGACCTGTATGATGAACTGACAATGCCTGTAGAGTTGCGAAAAGCACATCAAGAAAATGATAGAGCAGTTATGCAAGCATACGGATTCCCTGTGAAGTCCACCTTTACGGAAAGTCAATGCGTAGCCGAGTTGTTCAAGTTGTATCAGAATCTGTCAAAATAAAATAATATGTATCTGGAGAACTTCCAATTCCCAAACGAAGACAAAAGGTCTTATCCTTATGATCTGCTGACACAGAAAGGTTTGGAGCATGTGAACTTTGCTCCCATCACCATCTTCTATGGGAATAACGGGTCAGGTAAGAGCACCCTGCTCAATATCATAGCAGAGTGTATCGGAATTCACGACAAGACCTTAGGTAACACGAATGAGTATTTTAACGGCTATGCTCGGAAGTGTACATATACAGCAGGGGTGAATGGTATACCCAACGATAGCACGATGATCCGTTCTGAGGACATTATGCATCACATCTCCAATATTCGTAAACGGAATGCGGACATC
The DNA here is from genome assembly GCA_947167515.1 of uncultured Prevotellaceae bacterium. Taxonomy (GTDB): domain Bacteria; phylum Bacteroidota; class Bacteroidia; order Bacteroidales; family Bacteroidaceae; genus Minthosoma. Next base: position 22,652 of record CAMVIM010000014.1, read on the forward strand.
GACAAACTGGTGCTGGGATGGCTAATGAAAGGTATGTCTCCTTCAATGCGAGGAACATTGCGAGGACGAATGCAAGTACAGGAAGAAATGGAAAATGTGTTCGAACATGGTGGTGATTCATTCCATAGCGTGATGGTGGGTAAGTTGATGGAGAAAACCGATGAACAGTCCAATGGTGAAACTTCCATCAACTACTTCAAGGACAGGCTTATGCCCGACAACCTCTATTTGCTTGATGAGCCAGAGAACTCTATGGCACCAGAGTTCCAACAGGAACTGGCGGATTTTATCTGCATTTTGGCATATCGGCTCAACTGCCAGTTCATTATTGCCTCGCATTCTCCCTTTATGCTGTCCATACCAGATGCCCGCATCTATGACCTCGACCATAGTCCTGCACGGCAACGTGAATGGTACGAGTTGGAGAACATGAAAACTTATTACCAGTTGTTCCACAGATTTAGCGACAAGTTTGAGAAATGAGACTTTGGACAATACAAGGAATAGTCATCTATGAACAGTTGCAACGTGAGGGTGTGGCATATTGTACCAAACCCATCGTGTGGGACGACCCCATTTTTGTACGTGCTTATCATTGGATGGCAGAGCAGATGAGAAAGCGGATTGGAGAGCCACCCATCAAAGGCATAGAATACCCCATGTGGGCATGGTATCAATATAATTCAGCCAAAGATAACAAACCGCCAAGAAGTCCGAAGGATATGATAGAGGGTGTGAATGCTTATATGGAAATAGAGATTCCCGACAACGAGGTGCTTTTATCAGACCTTGGTTCATGGCACGCTCCATTGAACGAATGCCCCCTTGATAATTGGAAAGAAATAGAAAAGGAAACAGACAAGTTAGATAAGGAAGCTGGGCGTATGTTGAGATTTGACGAGTATCCACTACATATTCAGAAAATGATAGAGAAGAGTTGGGAAGCAGTGTTTGACATCAATCGCCGCGACAAGACTGTTGGACGTACTCATCGACGTAATCGAAGCATTCAAGCTACATTCTGGGTGTTGAAGCCCGAGCACATCATATCCGTTGAGTTTCTGGAGAAGAAAGGTGACGTGGTGAAAAGGATAAATTATGGATAGATGTGTTGTTCTGTATGCAACGGAGAGAAAGATTCGGAAAATCACCGAATCAAGAATGTTTTCTGATGAAAAATGAGTAACTTTGTAGCAGATTTAAAATGATAAGACCCATGATGAAAGTCATAGACGAACAGTTATTGAATGGATTGGCAGAGCAAGCCAAGCAGTCGCCGAGGCTGAGGATGAACTACAACTTCCACCAGAGCCTTCAGGACAAGTGCCACCGTTTCCTCAATGCTTTGGAGCCTGGCACGCAGATTCCCGTGCACCATCATCCCACCAAGGACGAGACCTTTGTGATTCTGAAGGGTAGGGTGAAGGTGTCAACCTACAATGACGAGGGTGAAGTATTGGAGTCTTGCGTCCTGTGTCAGGCAGATGGCCGATACGGCGTTGACATACCCAAGAATGTCTGGCATGGTCTGGAATGCCTGGAGCCGAGTGTGCTGCTGGAGTGCAAGGAAGGCCCATTCGTCGAGCATGAAGTGGACGGGATATTGGAGATAAAGTCATAAAAGGAAAGCATGACGGAGGCATTGCTATACTACTTGATAGGCATCAACGTCGTGGCTTTCATGGTTTATGGCATCGACAAGGTCAAAGCCAGGAAGAGTAAGTGGCGCATCTCGGAGGCTACCTTGCTGATGTTGGCTATTGTTGGTGGCAGCATCGGGGCGTGGTTGGGCATGAAAGTCTGGCATCATAAGACCCTGCACAAGAAGTTCAAGTACGGACTCCCGTTGATACTGATGGCGCAGATAGCATTGTTCATCTGGATATACAGCAAATAGGGCAAAATGATAAGTAATGATTAGAAAAGCAAACAAAAGTGATATCAAAGGGCTAATCGCCCTGTTGTATCAGGCGGATGCGGTGCATCATGGCATCCGCCCGGATTTGTTCAAGGGGAACACGCCCAAGTATGGCGGGCAGGAACTTGAAGCCATCATCGATGATGACAGCAAGCCCATCTTCGTCTTTGACGACGGGAATATTCTGGGTCATGCTTTCTGCCAGATTGTTGAGGTGCGCAACCACAGGCTGCTTCAGGACATCAAGACACTCTACATTGATGATATCTGTGTGGAGGAGACGGCACGTGGACGGCACATCGGGAAGGCCTTGTATGAGTTTGTCCGTGATTATGCCCAGTCAATCGGCTGCTATAACATTACCCTCAATGTCTGGGAGGAAAATGCCCCCGCATACTGTTTCTATCAGAACATGGGCATGCGGATACAGAAGACTACGATGGAAGTGCTGTTGTGATTAAGAGTTTGGCGAGACCGAAACCCATGTAGGTGCCGATGGCGTAGCCGAAGAGACCGACCGCGATGCCTGGCCCTATGACGGCTTTGTTGCCCAGCGCACTCCCCATCACGGGGGCGAAGGGTGGGGAGCAGATGAGCGAGATGCTGGTGGTGAGGGTGGTGTCGGTGTCGATGCGGAACAGGGCACTCAGCAGCACGTGGAAGAAGAGTGTTCCCAGCGTGGCGACGGTGATGAAGAGGAACACGTCGGGATTGATGTCGGTGAGGGTTTTCAGGCTCACTTGCGAGGCTACTGCCAAACTGAAGATGAGGATGAAGAAGGTGCCAGCCTCGAAGGTACGCTTCAGACTCCTTACTCGCGGATGGAGCGAGGAGAGGATGGCCAGCAGGCTGATGCTGAGGATGAAGACACTCTGAAAGGCATCTTTCGGGAAAAGGTAGGCGATGCCTGCGCCGAGGGCGATGATGCCTGCGGTGAGGAGGAGGCTGATGCCGAGGTGCTTCAGATTGTCGCGGCGGAAAAGGCCGAGGAACAGCTCGGCTTCGTGACCTTCCACCACGGATGCATCGAGCACTCCGCTTTCTGCCGTCTTGTCGCCACGAAAGTCGGGCATGAACAGCCTGAGCACCCGTTTCCCCACGATGATGACAAAAAACAGATAGACAGCGCTCATCACGGTGCTGTAAGCAGAGGTGAGGATGTAGGTGGCATCATCCACGCCGAGGGCAATCTTCAGCGAAGCCAGATTGGCGTTGCCGCCCGTGTAAAGCCCTGTCAGCATGCCGCCAATGTTGGCAAAGAGTTGTGGGTCGCTCTTTCCATAGAGCAGAAAGCCGATGAAGATGGCCAGTGCACATCCCAGAAGTCCGAAAAGGGTGCTCTTGATAAATGAAGGAGCCAGCCGCGCCCATGCCTTCAGGTCGGCAGAGAATAGCAGCAGGGGGATGGCAAACGGAATGGCTGCCGATGCCACCGTGGTTTGCAGGGTGTGCATCTCCTCCGTGTCGGGAATGAGCCCCGTCAACCCCAATGTGCAGCCGATGATGTAGGCGATGATGATGCTTCCGACCTTGCGGAGGGTGGTGCTCTTGTTGGTCAGCCATAGGATGCCGAGCGGCCCCAGCACACAGATCAGTATGACTATGATGCTCATGGACATTGGGACTGAGGTGACTACATGAAGGGGAGGGTGGATGCTTGCTGCATCATCATTTCCACTAAAGGCTCGTTGTCGTGGTGGGCACCATTGATGATGTCGAAGAATCGTCGGAGTCCAGGTCTTCCTCCTCCATTTTTCAGGATGTGGACGATGCAGAGGTTCTGTAAGCCTACATTCTCCGAGATGATGTCGAGGTCGGTCAGCGCCAGTTGCGAGATGGCCAGCTGGTAGGCATCGTCGGAGTTCTCCAAGATGAAGCGTTCCACATCTCCCACCGTGTTGAACTTAAACTCTTGCAGGAATACCGTCAGGAAGGGCAGGAGAGGTGCATGGACAATTTCGGCCTGATTGGTGGATGCGATGCGTTGATTCAGACGGTCGAAGGGATGCACCTTCAGATAGCTGCGGTAGGATTCGGCATCAAGCAGCACTTCGTCCAGATGGCCAGAGGCAACAAGCGCCTGCATATGCCGGCGGTATTCGGTCAGTTCGTTGCGCAGACGGCTGAATTCGTCATCCACCAGTTCGAGCATGCCTGCCAGACGGCTGAACTGTCGGCGGTATTCATTGGGGATTTTCACGCCTCCCTTGTAGCCCGTGTCGTGCTCGATGGTGGACCATACGTGCTGGAGTGCGGTGCGCATTTGCAGTTCAAAGCGGTACTCGTTCAGTTCGGGCATGTCGGGGTCATCGACCAGGCTCTTGGGCAGGCGGCAGATGTAGTGCAGGGAGTTGTAGCCGAAGCTGTTGAGCTGGTGCACCTTGCGCTTGTCCACCGACTCTTTCCAGTCGATGTCGAACGTGTTCTTGGCGATGGCAGCCACCTTGTCCACGTCGTCCGTGTAGAAGGTGATGACGCGTATGCCGAGAATGTCGGTGATGTCTTCGAGCGCATGGTACTTGGCACCTTTCAGCTCCACCTTTCCAGCCAGCGATTCTTCTTCCTTCACGCGGTGCTCGATGGAGGTGACATACAGTCCCTGCTGCTGCAGCGACTGCTGCAAATGGTCAAATGCCAACTTCTCTATGCGTTGAAAGATGGGGAGGCGTTCCCTGTATTGTTGGAGAAGCATTTCTCCGTGTGAATCCAAATGATATTTCATTTCTTTTTATAACAAGTTTTCTAATGTGTTGACGGCCTGTGTGATGTCCTCCTGAAAGTGTTGGTGGTCTCTCAGAAAGTCTTTCCGTCCTCCGGCAATCAGTTCGTACAGTTCGGGGTTCATGTCATCTACATACGACTCAATCGCATACTCGATGTCGTCCCGTTGCCAGCCGAGCGTCGAGTGCAGATAAATCCGCTCCTTCTGATGAAAGAAGCTGTAAGCCGTTTCGATGGAATCTTTCGTTATCATGCCCTATGTGCTCAGTCGTTGTAACCCTCAGGCCGCATCTGCTTCTGCTCCTCGCTATAGACAAAGCCGTGCTTCAGCAGTTCTGCCTTCACTTCCTCGGGCTCGCGGTCAAAACTATGGCACAACTCCTCCAGCGAATCATATTCTTCATCTCTCAACAGCATGTTGATGCTCGACACCAGCATGAACGGGTCTTTCGGTAACCTTTCCATTTCTTTTCTTCTTCTTGTCTTCTTTGCTAACGTCTTCTTCTTTGCTAACGTCTTCTTCTTTGCTAACGTCAGCAATCGTTCCTTCTCAAATTCGTTGCAAAATTACGGCTTTTTTTTTGCTTCATCATATAAAAGGAGTGCAAGTTTCGCCATCTGTGCCCGAATTTCAATGATTTTCCCTGCATTTGTCTTTTTTTTGTGCTACCTTTGCAACCCGAAATATGTTAGTATCCATCATCGCTTGCTGCTTGGGTTGCATGATGCAACTGATGGGATGTTCTGTGGGGACATCCCGATGTGAGGCTGTGGAGGTGATGGATAGCGTAAATCAAAGGAATATGGAAGAATACAGGTATCATTACAAGTATCCGCGTCCGAGTGTGACAACAGATAACGTCATTTTCGGGTTTGACGGCGAACGGCTGAAGGTCTTGCTGATAGAGCGGGGTGACCAGCCTTTTCAGGGTTGTTGGGCATTTCCTGGCGGCTTTCTGGAGATGGACGAGTCGGCTGATGAGGGGGCGAAGCGTGAGCTGATGGAGGAGACAGGACTGACAGCTCCGTTTGTCAAGCAGTTCCACACGTTCTCCACTCCTGATAGAGATCCGCGCGGACGGGTGCTGACGGTGGCTTACTATGCGTTGGTGCGCATGAGCGAGGTGAAGGGCATGGACGATGCGGTTCAGGCAAAGTGGTTTGCGCTGGATGAAATACCGAAGTTGGCTTTTGACCACGATGAGATTCTGCGTGTGGCAAAGGAGGAAATCAGCAAGGACATCCGTCTGAAGACGAAGGATTGGCAGCGAATGACGGAGGGTTTTTCGAAGGAAGAAGTGGAGAAGATTGAGTGTGAGTTTTGAGTGAAGAGTTGAGAATTACGAATTATGAGTTTAAGGTTAAGAGATAAGAGTTTAGGATTAAAAAGGTAGGGTAAGAAGATGGATAGAAAAGAGATACAGGTTGCTGTAGAGAAGTATTTGGCGCAGAAAGGATATGGGCGGATGGCATTGAAGGCGGCGATGTTTGACATGGACGGAGTGCTCTTCGATTCGATGAAGAACCATGCGAAGTGTTGGCATGAGACAATGGCGCATTTCGGCTTAGAACTGCCCGAATGGGAGGCTTACATGCATGAGGGACGTACGGGCGCTGGTACCATCAATCTGGTTTCCATCCGTCAGCGAGGATATGAAGCGACAGAAGAGGATATTGAACGTATCTATCAGTATAAGAGTGATTTATTCAACAAGTGTCCGAAGGCTGAAAGAATGCCTGGTGCATATGAACTGCTGATGAAAGTAAAGGGGAGTGGCGTCGTGCCTATGGTGGTGACCGGTAGTGGACAGAAGACGCTGCTGGAGCGATTGAACAGAAATTTTCCAGACATCTTCAGACCCGAACTGATGGTGACGGCTTTCGATGTGAAGTATGGGAAGCCGAATCCCGAACCCTATCTCATGGGGATGGAGAAAGCGAAGAAGGAGTTGGGCGCACTGGCTCCCAGCAACTTCATCGTGGTGGAGAATGCGCCGCTGGGAGTAGCGGCAGGCGTGGCGGCAGGCGTGTTCACCATTGCTGTCAACACAGGTCCTTTGCCCGACGATGCGCTGCTGAGTCAAGGAGCCCACCTGCTGTTCCATTCGATGCAGGAGTTTTGCGACGAGTGGGAGCACGTGGTTGCGTGTCTGAGATGAACAAAAGGGGGATGTACGAAAACAACATGGAAAAGGGTGGATTCTCGCCATATTATACACGAGAAAGAGGATGTGCCTATTACACATCCTCTTTTTTCTTTCTGTGCGTCTTGACTCCGCGAAGTCCTATGCGGTCAGTTCTTTATTTGGTTTCCATTTCTTCTGTCATGTCTATTTCATTACCCTTGGGGTCAATGAACTTGTATTGTAGGAAACCGAGTTCCTGACTCGGATAGATTTTCACGCCAAACCCGTATGTCATCTGCCAACGTAAGTAGAGGCTGATGAGCCCTTTGGTGATGTAGGCTTCCACGTAGGGGTTGACGTAGAGCTTGAATTTTTTCTGACCAAGATGATTGACAATGTAGTCGATTTTGCGCTCCAAAGTGTCGGTGAAGAGGATGGAGGGCTGGACTGTTCCTTTGCCAAAACAAGTGGGGCATAACTCTTCCACATGCATGTCCATGGCTGGGCGTACTCGCTGACGGGTGATCTGCATGAGTCCAAACTTGCTCAGAGGCAGGATGTTGTGACGTGCACGGTCGCTTTTCATGATTTGTGTCATGTGCTCGTAGAGCTTCTGGTTGTGCTCGGCGCTGTCCATGTCGATGAAATCGACCACGATGATGCCGCCCATGTCGCGCAGACGTAGTTGTCGTGCCAGTTCTTCGGCGGCTTCCATGTTGACAGCGAAGGCATTCTCCTCCTGGTTGTCGAGTCCTCGGCTTCGGTTGCCGGAGTTCACATCCACCACGTGCAGGGCTTCGGTGTGCTCGATGATGAGGTAGGCGCCATGCTTGAAGCTGACTGTGCGTCCCAGTCCCGACTTGATTTGTTTCGTCACTCCGAAATTGTCGAAGATGGGTACGTTGCCTTTGTAGAGTTTTACGATGGAGTCGCATTCGGGGGCAATAAGGCTGACGTATCTTTTCACTTCATTGTACACATCCTCGTCGTTCACATGGATGCTCTCGTAGGATGGATTGAAAAGGTCACGCAGCATGGAGACAGTGCGGCCAGTTTCCTCGTGTGCAAGTACTGGCAGACTTGTAGATTTTTGGACTTTCCCGATGCAGTCGTTCCAGGCGGAAACGAGCAGACTCATCTCGTTGTTCAGTTCGGCAGCGCGTTTGCCTTCTGCCACTGTGCGGACAATGACTCCGAAGTTTCGGGGTTTGATGCTCTGGATGAGCTGTTTCAGACGTGCGCGTTCCTCTTTCGACTTGATTTTGGTGCTGACGTTCACTTTATCGTCGAATGGAATCAGTACGATATAACGTCCTGCGAAAGAGAGTTCTGCCGTGAGTCGTGGGCCTTTCGTGTTGATGGGCTCTTTGGTGATTTGCACCATCACTTCCTGTCCCAGCTCCAGTACGTCCTGAATACTTCCTACTTTCTCCAGCGATGACTGTCCTGCAGCCTTTGCCATGGGTGCGAGCTTCCGTCGGTCGCTCACCACTTGTTTCACATATTTCTCTAAGGCGAGAAAATGTTTGCCTAAATCTTGGTAGTGCAGAAATGCTTCGCGTTCATGACCCACATCGACGAAACATGCATTGAGTGCCGGCATGATTTTCTTCACTTTTCCGGCGTAGATGTTGCCTACGGAGTACTTGCTGTCTTGACCTTCCTTCTGGAACTCAACGAGCTTTTGGTCTTCGAGCAGCGCAATGGTTACTTCCTTGGGCTGGGCATCGATGATAAGTTCGCTGGTCATTTTTGCTTGCCTTGATATGGTTTTTTGTGTGTAATACAGAAAAAAGAGCATACCACATCATGAAGTCCCTTGCAGGATGGTTCATGTATAGGGCTTGCTCTTTTGTTCTGTCGCCAACGGGAGCCTTACTTGCTCTTGTGGCGGTTCTTTCTCAGTCTCTTCTTACGCTTGTGAGTAGAGATCTTGTGTCTTTTCTTCTTCTTACCGTTTGGCATAGTCGTTGAAAATTTAGTTGTTTATAATCAGTTTATTCTTATCTTTTTGTGGGCATAAGAGTATGCCTACGCTCATTTGAAGTGCAAATTTAGGCTTTTTTATTGAATGGAGGAAATTTTTATCCTTGAAAATGTAAATGATGCTATGAATAATCGCTGAAAACCCCTAAATTTGCAAAAAAAATGGTCTGAAAAGAATCATGAACAAATATATTATATATGTAATAGCCCTCCTGCTCGCCCTTTTGTCCCAGCCCGTGCTGGCACAGCGGAGTGGGGGAGCCTACAGCAGAACGGCTACATCCATCGTGAGTCGATATAAGAGAGACTTGACACAGAAGGCGAAGAAAATGAGAGTGCTGCCCCCCGACTCGGTGGAAGTGGTCATGTCGCCCTATCTCTATCGGCTCGTCGGCCCAGGCGTTTTCTATCGCTCGGTCGTGACAGACCGTTTCCGGCTGAATGGTGGCGAAAAGAACTTCATGCAGGAGGCAACGACAGATGTGCTGGAACGGCAGCGAAGCATGGATGACGTGATTGAGGGAGCCTTGTTCGATGTCTATGGTTCACGACCAGAACTCATCCACTACTATGACGCACAGATAGAATCGGAGAAAATCGTGACACCTGCCACGACTGCTGGAGCCAAGAAGGAGGACTTGGATCCGATTTATCAGAAGACGGAAGGCATCAAGGATGTGACTGAGGTTGTCGGCGATGTTGATGTGGACATTCAGATTGTAAAGCCAAACTTCTGGACCACCAAGGGAATGTTCAAACTCCAGTTCACCCAGAATTACTTTTCGGATAACTGGTACAAGGGCGGTAACAATAACGTGACGATGCTCTCCAATTTGGTGCTCGAAGCCAACTACAACGACCAGAACCGCGTGACTTGGGACAACAAACTTGACCTGCGTCTGGGCTTTGTCACAGCTACCTCCGACTCCATCCACCGCTACCTGACCAACAACGACAAGATTTATCTCTATTCCAAGTTGGGCATTAAAGCTGCAAAAAATTGGTACTACACCATCTCCACCGAAGCCAACACGCAGTTCCTGCCTGGCCACAAAGCCAATGACCGCCGCACCTACTCCAAGTTCCTCGCCCCGTTGGATGTCTATGTGTCGCTCGGTATGGACTGGAAACCCAAGTTCAAGAACGGCAACACCTTTTCCTTAGCTTTGCTCCCCTTCTCCTACAAAATGCGCTACATCAACGACGAGGAAGAAACCATCCACGCCTCCTATAACATGCGCGATAAGGACTTCCAGCAGGACTTCGGTTCCAAAATCGAGTTCAACTCCCGTATCTCCATCGTGAAGAACCTCACGTGGCGTTGCCGCTTCTACTACTTCACCTCCTACAAGTATTGCGAATCCGAAATGGAGAATGTCTTTTCCTTCCAGTTCAACAAGTACATCTCCAGCGAAGTCTATACCCTCTGGCGATTCGACGACAACCGCGACAAGAAGTTCTACGACGACACCCTCGGCTACTTCCAGTTCAAGGAATACTTCACCCTCGGCCTGGCCTACAACTTCTAAAGACCTTCATCTCTTCCTTCCGACAGGAAATCCCGAATCGTACAAAAAGACCAACTCAAAATCCCTAAAATTGGTCTGAGTCACACCCCTACCATCGGTGTGAGTCACACCCCCTCCATAGGTGTGAGTCACACCGATTTTGTGGCAGTGGAAGCGTACTAATTGACCAATTCCCGCATTCATCCATCTAACAACAGCACGCCGCCTGTTACCCCAACGGCCACAGGCGGTGTGTCCTTGTTCATGTATGTCCGAAATGCTTACTTCACCAGCACCTTCTTCATCGTCCCATCCGAGTAGCGGATAATGTTCACACCCTTCTGAGGAGTCGTGATGCGCTGGCCGTTCAGGTTGTAGCGAGCCACCTCAACGGCTGCTGTTCTCTCAGTTCCAGCCTCTGCTTCCACCTCTACTATGCCTGTCGGGTCATCACCCGTGCTGAAGGACTGCTCCTCGCCATAGAAGGTCTCATTCTCCTCGGTGGTGACAAACGCCACAAAGTGGTAGGTTGAGTTATAGTTCAAGCCCTTCAGGTTGGCGCTCATCATCTGCTGACCACCACCGATGATGTCCACCTCTTCCGTCATGGCATCGCCCGGCACGGCAGCCGCCCTGCGCTGTGCGGTCTCGCGAAGGTTGGCCCCAGCAGCCGTCTTCCAGTACTTGAAGCCCTGCACCTTCACCTTGTCCGTGCCTCTCATGGCATAGCCCTTCACCAATGCGCCGTTGCCCTCCACCGAAATCTTGGCATACGTGTGGACGGTCGGCTCGAAATAAGAGGTGTTCGATGGGTCTATACCCACCCAGTCGCCATAATGATGTATATCCTCCGATTCCCTATAGTAATAAGGACGAACTTTCCAGAGTTTTTCTGTGTTCAAATTACGGATGTATCCTTCCATCTGCTCTTCGTAAAGAATACCTTTCCCATACTGCGAACCAAATTCGTTAGTCCAGTCCGTTCGCCTCCATTCGAATCCGAAGTTGGTTTCATCTTCGTCAATGTTCGTATTTGCGGCAACGATGACATTGCCAGCCGAAATCACTTTAGGCTGTTGCATGTTGAGAACAAGTTCCTTTGTTTTCACGTATTTGATGTCACTTGAGTAAGTCTCTGGCTCCCCATCTCCGTATGGCACGTCAATGAGATATTCGCAACCATACGTAAAGTTTGGTCTAAGACCAAGGACCTTATGAGAACTGCCCGTCAGCGGAATGGTGTCTTCATAGAGCACAAACACGATGCGGGGATTCTGTACCTTGGCATCCCCTTTTGTGTATGAGCAGTTCATTGTGATGGAAGAGGCAGTCGTGTTCGCATCTAATGTAGGCGCAAGACTTGCTGTCTCAAACGTCGTCTCATCAAGCGCATAAGAGACTTCTCCCAGCGAAATCTTCATGTTGACCACTTGCGTCCATTCTGGCTTCAGTCCTGTCAACTTGGTCTTCTCGCCCTTGATGGTATTGTCGTTGCTATGCCATTCAATATATTTTTGGCCTTCTTTATTATAATTTATTGTACCTATATTATAACAGTATGTGTACTCCTTATACTTGTTCTTCACGTTTATCACAGCCGTGGTCTGTGTGATGTCCGTGAACTCTGGTGAAGGTTTCTCTATGAGATTCTTCGTGCTGACATTATACACATCATAGCCCGCTTTCCACAAGGTCAACAGGCTCACATTGCCAGGTTTCGTATAAACTGTTGCCTCGCCAAAGGCGGCGCTGCCTACATTTTGTACATTGTCGGGGACGGTGAAAGAGGGTATGTTGGTGCAGCCATTGAAAGCAGAACTACCGATGCTTGTCACGCTGTTGGGTATGGTGATGGAAGTCAGTCCGCTGCAGTTCCAGAAAGCACCATCGCCGATGCTTGTCACGCTGTTGGGGATGGTGACGGATGTCAGTCCGCTGCAGCCATAGAAAGCATAATACTTGATGCTTGTCACGCTGTTGGGGATAACAAGGTCTTTCACTTCTTCTCCATTTAGAAATAGGTGATGAGCATAATACAATGGGTTGCTTTTAGTGTCTTCAAAATGAATATTGCACCATGAAGCGAGGTCTGTGATGTTGACGGCTGTCAGTCCGCTGCAGTCATAGAAAGCATAATACTTGATCCTTGTCACGCTGTTGGGGATGGTGACGGATGTCAGGCCTTTGCAGCCATAGAAAGCATATTCGCCGATGCTTGTCACGCTGTTGGGGATGGTGACGGATGTCAGGCCTTTGCAGCCATAGAAAGCATATTCCCCGATAGTTGTTACGGGGAAAATTACAACTCTTTAGAAATCATTTCGTTACCTCAATTTGGATGGTAATTAGGTAACGATTTAGAAACGAGCTGAATTACATATTCTGTCTCGTTATACACATTTCCAAAGAACGCTTCTTAGTGAGTGCAAAGATAATCATTTATTCTGTTACCACCAAAGAAATGGGCAGAAACTTAACGTTTTTATAGGTTTTTGTTACCTTTTCCTTGGCTATTTTATGTCTTTTAGTTACCTGTTTCCATTTGGTAACGATTTCCTTTTTCTTACGATAGGTTCATTGTCCGTCCATTATCCCCACGGCAGACTGCTTCGTTATTGGGCTGTCCTTTTATTGCCATAACATACTCTTGGGCAAGCCGAAGAGAATGCTATGGCAATGGAGCGACGAGAAGATAGCCTGCTAACTTCTCCTGATGTCACTCCTTTCGGACGGTCTCAATGACGGCAGTCTGTCATGGTGATAAGGCGGAAGATGAAAAGCATTCAGGCATCCGACATTCTGTATTTTGCTCATCCCACTGGTGTGAAGGGCAAGATACAGAGAGTTAGATGCTGGAGGGGGCAATCCCTGCCAAGAATGCGTTGGAAAGGCAGACGAGCAGGCTTGCCCACCTTTCCAATGCACACTTGTCTTTAGGGCTTGCTGTCCCTGCTTTCTCATATCCTTTTGTTTATGCTGTCCATTTGACACAGAAGTCCATTTGGCACTAAACACGCTTTGTTTCCATTTTCTTTCCTGTTCTTGTCTATCCGTAGATGTTTTCCATTTCACGTATTTTGCTTTTGTAGAGGTATTTCAAGTTCCTCCAGTTACCTCATGGCCGACGGCTTCGTCGTTGGTGCTGTCCTTTTCTGCCATCTCATACTCTGGGGACGAGCCTCAGAGAATGACATGGCAGCGGATTGGCGAGAAGATAGCGAAGCGAATACCTGCCTGAAAGTATTCGGGCAGACTCTCCCGCTTGGCTCACTTCTCTTGTTGCCACTCCTAAAAGGACACCCCTCAATGACGGCTGTCGGCTATGAGGTTTAGGAGGAACTAACGGAAAAGCATTCAGGCATCCAACATTCCATGTCTTTCTCTTCGCCCACGGTCAAAGGGAGAGACATAGAGAGTTGTCTGCTGATGGGCAATCCCCACAAGAGTACGTCGGAAGTGCCGGGCAGATGACAAGCATTTGTCCGTCCCTTCCGATGCACACTTGCTTCATGGTCTTGCCGTCCCTGCTTTTCTCTGTTCATCGTTAGGGGTGTTCCTTTTCAGTATGCCGTTCTTGTATTCACTCTTTGACATTCCTCTCGTTTTCTCAGGCATTGCCAGAAGGTGGGCAAGCCACTTGATTGCAATCCGACCCGTGAACCTTCGCAGGTATTTCAGTACGCCCGTTAGATACGTTCCCGTGGCAAAGGTAAAACCGCAAATTGGAATGGCAAGTTCAGACCACAAGGGTTTTCGGGAAAATCTCCACACCGCAAGGGGTAGTATTTTGCCGAAAAAACTTGCCGTATCCAATCTGCAACCTTTGATGTAGCCACAGGAACGAAACAAACGGCGATAGAAATACGCAAAAAAAAAACGAAGGATTCACGGAGTACGGATTTGATTCAGTAGGAACTCACTTCACAGCTCCTGAATCCGCAAAAAACAAAAGTTGAACATCAAAAGCAATCTGAATATGTTTAAGTACGCCCTTCTCGACTATGTGCCACAGCGTTACCTCCGTCGTGCATCATTCGACACACTGGAGAACGACCGCTTCATCCTTGACTTCAAGTCAGGCAGACGCTATGCTACCGACAAGGCTTCACGGCTCATCGGCAAGGCTCTCTCATTGATGGACTTGAAGGACACTGTGATAGTCTGCATCCCTGCAAGTTGCCAACAGACCTATACCCGCAGGTTCCGCAGTTTCTCTGCCAAGTTGTCCGCCCTATGTGGAGCAATAGACGGGTTCGAGCATATCCATGTCATCGGAAAGAGAGAGAAGGTACACATTTGCGGAGAATACGCAGCCGAGGACAACGTGTGGATAGACGAGGATTTCTTCAAGGGCAAGCGCATCCTGCTCATTGACGACATCTGCACATCGGGCAGGACATCAGACGCATTCAAGGAGCGGATGGAATCGGCAGGGGCACACGTCAGAATGGCTATGTTCCTCGCCAAGACAAAGAACTATCGTAGAACAAACAATTATAAATACAACTGATTATGAACACAGCATTAAGAATGAGCATTAAGCAGTGGGCACCCGAAGACCGACCCACCGAGAGATTACAGCGTTTAGGCGCAGAGTCACTGACCGATGCAGAACTACTTGCCATCCTCATTGGCAGCGGTACACAGCAGTACAGCGCAGTGGATATTGGCAACCAAGTGTTGGGCAAGTTCAACCACAACCTCAACACATTGGGCAAGGCTCGTTTCGATGAAATACTCGACATCGAGGGAGTTGGCACACAGACTGCCTGCAAGATACTCGCAGCCGTTGAGTTGGGCAAGCGCAGGCAGATAGCGACACCCGAACTGCATCCCGAAATGAGCACCGCCACCCGTATCTACAACTATATGCTGCCCAAGATGCAAGACCTCGCAACGGAAGAGTTTCACATCCTGCTGATAAATCAGAACTTCCGCCTTATCAAGTCCGAGCGCATCAGCCAAGGAGGTATAACCGAGGTGAGCGCAGATATACGGATTATGATACGTGAGGCAGTTCTTAACAATGCAACCATCATGGCAGTCTGCCATAACCACCCCAGCGGCAGCACACGTCCCAGCAGAATTGACGATACACTGACGCAGAGCGTGAAGAAGGCTTGTGAGGTCATGCGCATTCATTTCCTCGACCATGTTATCGTGACGGATGGAGCATACTATAGCTATCACGAGCAGGGAAAGATATAACCAACAAGTGAGCAGGGAAGTCGGACGGACGAAAAGTGCCGCCCGACTTCGTTTCTTTCATGAGCAGATGGCGAGAAAGAAACGAAGCAAAAGAAACCCTGTTCCATTCTTTACAGTTGTTGCTAATACCATAATTGTTTTCAAGTTCCTCCAGTTACCTCACGGCAGACGGCTTCGTCGTTGGTGCAGTCCTTTTCTGCCATCTCATACTCTGGGGACGAGCCTCAGAGAATGACACGACAGCGGATTGGCGAGAAGAAAGTCATACGAATACCTGCCTGAAAGTCTTCGGGCAGACTCTTCCGTATGGCTCACTTCTCCAGATGCCACTCCTTTTCGGACTGCAATCAATGACGGCTGTCAGTCGTGAGGTTTGGGAAGAACAGATAGAAAAGCGTCCAGGCATACAACATTCTGTATTTCTCGCATCGTAGCAGGTACGACGGGAAAAATACAGAGAGTTGTCTGCTGATGGGCAATCCCCACAAGAGTACGTCAGAAGTGCCAGACAGATGATGAACATTTGTCCGTCCCTCCCGATGCACACTTGCTTAACGGGCTTGCCGTCCCTGCTTTTCTCTGTTCATTGGCACGTTGTTCCCTTTTACAAAGTGATTCATTCAGTACGTTTATACCTTCTTATAATAATAGTCTGTTTCAAGTACCTTTTTCTTCAGTGACCTTTGACATCGGCTTCCCACTAAGTCGGAGAGCCGAGTTCCAGCCTCATATATGTCTCACTACCGCGAATTGCCACTTTTTCCTGTCCCGTCCCCGATCGTTCCGTTTGGGCGGCAAAGGTACGGACACCTGATTTCGGCAATCCAAGTTCGGGGCGCAGGCGTTTCGCAAAAAATCTCCACACTCCGCTAAAGGAAGGTAGTATTTTTCACGAAAAACTTGTATAGCCGACCTCGTGTCAGTGATGGAGCCGCCGAAACGAAACGACAACGGCGACAGGACAGACGCAAAAAAAAATGGCAAGTTCAACGGTTCATACATATAGGGCAAAGGCAGGAAACTCACTTCCTCCGACTTATGGAAACCGCAATATCATACAAACCAAACCCAAGCGCAATATGAGACAAATGGCTATTTCAACAACAATCCTAATGGCTCTGATGCCCCTCCGCATCGTGAACTGGCTGATGAGCCTTGTATGCAACCTGATGGCTGTAGTCATCGAGTCCGTCATCACCATCATCATCACTTGGGTGGCGATAGCAATCACCATCCTGCTACTTATCGGCACATTCCTTTGGATACTGTCACTCTGAAAAGAAAACAAACAATTAAACACCATACGATTATGAAAGGAACAGAAAGTTTCAAGCAGACCATCCACTCCTATCTGGAGCAGAGAGCAAGCGAGGACACGCTCTTCGCAGAGAAGTACCACGCAGTGAACCGCAGCATCGACGACATCGTGACCTACATCCTCAACCAAGTGATGAAGAGCGAGTGTCACGGCTTCGACGATGATGAAATCTACTCACTGGCTATCCACGCAGCCGAGGAAAAGGATTTGGAGGTGGGCAAGCCGATGGAGTGCGACGTCAGAGTGAACCACATCGTGGAACTCACCGAGGAAGAAAAGCAGGAGGCAAGGCGCAACGCAATCCGCAGACTGGAGAACGAGACCTACAACCGCATTTCCCAACGCAGCAAGCCCAAGGCAAGGACGGCACAGACCTCCACCATTCAGCAGCCATCATTATTCGACAACTTCTAACACCGAGCATTATGAAACCAAGAACGCAATACCAAAAGATGGTGTGCCAGTCCGACAAGGGCACGGCACCCATCGCCAAGAGAGTAATCAAGTGGGCAGCCGAAGAACTCACCGACCACTTTGCCTACCATCATCCCAACTCCCTCCGCCATACCTGTATGGACTGCGGACACCAGTGGACTATCTCAGACGCTGAAAAGAAAAACAAGACCCTCGTATGCCCCCACTGCGAACGCAGGTTGGACGTGAAAGAGACCCGTGACCGCACCCTCCGCCAGTCTGCCTACTTCACCATGCTCACCACGAGGAAAGGCTTTCAGGTACTCCGTGTAGCCCTGCTGAACACCGAACACCGCAAGGGGGAACAAGCCACAAGCACCTGCCGAGAGATATGCCGCTACTACATCAACGGGCAAGGCAAGTGTGAGGTGATAGGACTGAAGCGCACGATGGGACCATACCTTGACTGCTTCTCCTACTATGCAGGAATGGAACTCCGCAACGACAACGACACCTTCAGCCACCTTGCCACGTTCCCCCTCTACCCCAAGATGGACGTCATCCCCGAACTGGAGCGCAACGGCTTCACGGGTGACCTCTACGGACTGGCACCATTGACGATGTTCAAGTCGATACTCCGTGACAACCGCTACGAGACCCTTCTCAAATCGGGACGCATCGACCACTTCCGCCACTTCATGACGCACTCCACCGACCTCGAAGTCTGTTGGAACTCATACAAGATTGCCAAGCGCAACCACTACCATATCGGCAATATCAGCCTATGGTGCGACACCATCCGTATGCTCCGCAAGGTTGGCAAGGACATTCGCAATGCCCACTATGTTTGCCCCACCGACCTCCAAGCCGTACACGACAAGTTGGTGAAGAAGATTGAGGAAAAGGCAGAGCGTGAGCGCAGAGCCGAGGAAATGGAGAGAGCAGCCAAGAGCGAAGCCAAGTTCAAGGCAATGAAAGGCAAGTTCTTCGGTCTGTTGTTCACCGATGGACTCATCAATGTCCGTGTGTTAGAGAGTGTGGAGGAACACCGCCAAGAGGGAAGCCACATGCACCATTGTGTATTCAGCGCATCCTACTATCTCAACGAGGAAAGCCTAATCTTCTCTGCTACCATCAATGGGGAGCGAGTGGAAACAGTGGAATTTAGCCTTGACGAGTTCCGAGTAGTACAGAGCCGAGGTGTCTGCAACAAGAACACCGAGTATCACGACCGCATTGTGAGCCTTGTAAACAGCAACGCAGATGCCATAAGGCAGAGAATGAGAAAGGCAGCATAAGTTTAACCAAGGTGGGAGGAAGCAAAGAGCCTCCCACCACTAAAAACAGACAATTATGACTATCAAGATTGAAAGCATTATCAACCAGTGGGACAGCGAGACGAACGATGTGATAGTCCGTTTCCTCAACCTACTGACGCTTGCCAAGACACGCAAGGAGTTAGAGCAATCACTGGATTTCACTCCGTTCAAGGAGCAGTACAAGAAGCACCTCCTATGGGGATGGGGAAGCAGACACCTTTGGGTGAAACAAGTCTGCCCCTACAACGGCAGCGTAGCCGAGAACAGATTACTGATTGTTGAATTTTAACGAGAGCGCATTATGGCACACTTTGCAGGAACATACCTTATCCCCTTGTTCGCTATCGTACCCTTGGAGTATGGCGATTACAGCGGACTTGATGATTTGGACACAGAACTAATCCAGTCGTTCATTGACGCGAACTTTCCTCACGGCTATGTGATGGACATCAGAGACGCAGACAATCCTTTCTTCTGTTCGCATCCCGACATCGGAGGACTGGCAACCGAGGTAGTTGAAGCCGACTTCTACCACGCATAATAATAACAAGGTGGGAGTAATCGGCACTCCCACCGCTTAAAGAACAGACAATAGCAATGACACAAGAGACATTCAAACTGATTGATGCCGTTTGCCGTGAAGGTGTGGCAAACGATGTTTGGGGAGTAGCCGAGGACTTCAACACCTCAGTACACCTTGGTTCAATAGAGAACATAGACCTATTGGGCAAGTTCCTTTTTGTATATCGTGAGAGAAGGGAGCATTTCCCGTTTATCGGCAAGTATACGCCGACCCATTCCCTCCACTATGACGAGGACACCATCATCGACCTTTATCAACTCAACTAAATACACAGCACTATGACAACGAAAATGACCGTGAACGGAGTAAGCACCACTCAGAAAGGGCAAGAGCAGTATGAGACCTTTTCAGTCAGCACCCGACCAAAGCGGACGGCAGTGCAATATGACTACCGCAGCGCAGAGACTGGCGAGTTGTTCACATGTGTCCGCCCGACCTTGGCACAATGCAGGTTGCAGCGCGACCAGTGGCTAAGACAAAAAGGACTGACCAACTGACCGATGAAGTCGGACGGACGAAAATTCCGCCCGACTTCGTTTCTTTCATGAGCAGGGGGCGAGAAAGAAACGAAGCAAAAGAAACCTTGTTCCGTTCTTGCAGAATGCCAGTATTTTGTATATGCAAAAATCCCCGACGTTATCAGCGTCAGGGAAATATAGTAGTTGTTATCTGATATACAGCAGCGAGAACTCCACATATCTCCGTCGCTCTATGGACTTCACTTTCCTGCCCTTGTATCGGCAGAAGCGCATGTAGTCATGGAAGATATTGCGGTTACCTGCATCCAGTTTCCTCAGCAGCGTACTTCGTGGGCGTTTGCTTGTGCCGAGTATGGCGTATGGCCCCACATTGTAGGCAAGGACAGCCAAGAGCATCTGATCTTTGCCGTAGCCATCGAATAGTCGGTACATCTTCATCAAGTCCTGGCGCAGCAGCCTGTCACCCTGTGCCTTCGTCATTGTCCTTGCACTGTACCGTTCCACAGGCTGCAACTGGTGACCCCATCCGACATAGGGATAGTTGCGGACGGTGTGCCAGCCCTCGAAGTGCTTGATGATTTCCACCGCCAGATTGAAACGCTGCCATTCCGTCATCCGTTCCTGATTGCTTGGCGGTCTCATGTCCTGCGCCATCGTCACCGACGGGCAGAGCATCAGCAGGACGGCTATAACCAGCCCTGCCAATGCACGTTGATGGTTACTGCCTACTCTCAATGCCTTGCCCTCCTTTCTCTGCGGTTTCCTTTTCCTCGTCCTCGTTGTTGAACTTGAACTCAAGTTGCTCGCTCTGCCCGTGATTGTCCTCTATGACCACGATGAAGCTGTGCGAGTCAGACGATGCCGAGGTGTAGTACAGACGGAACTCGCTCGTCAGCAGCGGATAGCGGTCGTTGGCTTTCAGGGCTTTCTTGTTGTATTTGAGCGTACCCTTGCCGTCGTAGAGGAACCAGCGGATGGTGTACTTAGTGTCGTCCGTTCTGCCCTCCGCAAGCAGTGAACAGCGGATTTCCACCGTCTCGCCCTGCGTCACCCTCAGAGGGACTGGCATAGTCTCGACATGAAACGGATAAGCTGTCTGAATATCCAGATCGCTATCGCAAGCAGCGATGCAAAACACGGCGGTTGCCATGCAGCCCAGCCCCACAATCTTCTTGATTACCTTCTTCATTGTTGATGTTACTTTCATTGTTCGTTGTTTTTTGGTTGTTGTTTACTTTTTGTTGATTCTTCACAAGGAACTCGTTGAGATCCTTGTTGCCTGAGTAGTCGGCAGTGTGGTCTATGACCTTTTCACCCAGACTGTCCTTCAGCGTCTGCACTGCCTTCTTCCCTGCATCGTCATTGTCAAGGTAGGCGTGAACGTGCTCGTACTGCTTCAGCAAGTCCGTCGATTTCCGCAGGTAGATGATGCTGTTAAGTACCAGATTGTCCTTTTGTGCTGCATTATGATTGATGGTAACCGCTGAAAGGAAGTCAAAGAATCCCTCAAACACGTTACACTCCCTGCTTGGTTGTTCACCGCATTGTATAAACGTCGTTCCCTTCGGTGCAATGCAGCCTTTGAAGAACTTGTTGCGCACCTCATAGCCGCCCTTGTCGTTGGGAAAGCCGATGGCAAAGTAACGCTTACTGCGCAAGTCGTAGTGTACCTCCTTGCAGTACCGAGCAGCCACCTCAAAGGGCATCGCCCTTTCCGCAAGGTACTGACGCAGGGCATAGTGTCCGAGTGGCAGCACCTCTACGTTCGCAAACTGCGGCTCCGTGTCTTCCGCCATCTTCTGGTACTCCATTCCCTTTATCTCCAGCATCGGCAGTTTCATGGTCTCTGCAATGTACTGAGCCTGACGGATGAAGTCGTTAGACGGAATCAGTTTCCCAGCCAGTGTAAAGATGTCGCCACCCTCACCCATGCCGAAGTCAAACCACTTTTCCTTTCGGGTGTCGAGTTTGAACGACGGGCTTTTGTCGTTGCGGTAAGGCGAATGATACCATAGTACCGTACCACGCTTTTTGACGGGATGGAAACCGAGCCGACTCAAAAAGTCGGCTATCGGTGTATCCTTGATTTTCTCGATGTCCATTGCCATAGCGTCAGTTGATGATGAACTTCAGCCCGATGCCGTACTGCGTATGGTTCAGCCCGGAAGTGTTGCCCCACAGGAAACGCTCACGCACATTCCCCATCACCACCACCTTGTCGGACAGATACCACTCCACGTTTAGCGTGGCAGCACAGCCATACACGAAGCCGCCCTTTTCCTTCAGCCGTGAGCCGTCATCCAATAGTTTCTCATTCCAGTTCACCGTCTCATAACCTGCCAGTGCCGATGCACCGACATAGACAAAGAACGACTTCGAGGCATCAGACAGCACCTGCTTGTAAAAGCCGCCCTCTGCCGTGAACTGCGCCATGGGGATAGTCTGCTTTTCATCCTCACCATACTCATACTTGTGGTTGCGCTGCAGGTACTCCGCACCGAACACCCACTTGTTGCCACCCTTGGCGTAGGTCTCAGCCGTCACACCGCCATAGAACGAATCGCCCTTGCCGTCCACCATGCCACCACCGATGGCGATGCCCTGCATCTTCGGGAGCACTCTCTGAGCCGTGGCCTGCCCCATAGTCAGAGCAAGCACGGCAATCGTCAGCATAATCTTCTTCATAGTTTTCAGTCTCTCGTTTTACTGGTTAGACACTTTCAGTTCCGAAATCACTCTCGCCCTTACAAGGTCGGTGTTCTCAATGGTGAAGGACTGGTGACGCCCACCGTTCTTCTCCGCCAGTTCCACCACTAAGCACTTGTCGTCGGGGATGGTGAACTTGTCCATCGTCCATACCGTGCGCTCCTTGCTGTTACCTGCCACGTTCAGCACGAAGTTCTGTGTGCGCAGGGGCTGAACGACCTGCTCCTGAATGGCGGTACGCTTTGCCACCTTCTTATCAACAATCTTCCATGTGATGAAGTCCACGTCGAAGGGCACGTTGCTGGAGTTCCTGATCTCCGTGTGGAAGTACAGCAGACCGTTGTGTGTGTAGATGCCTTTCAAGAGGAACTGGATACCAAAGCTCTTACTGCCGATGTGCTTCACACGACGCTTGTTCTCCTTCCAGATGCTCTTCATCACCAGTCGCACCAGCACGGGACTCTCCGAGCCGAGTTCCTTCAGGTAGATGTTCATGGAGTTGTTGGGACGGTTCACCGCCTCCCCGTCGTGGATGAAGTCCGTCATCTCCACATTGAGGATTCGAGGCTCACGGGCATACTTCACGTTGAAACTGTAGTAGGCACCATCCTCAGTGATGACGCTCATGTTCGTTTCGCCCTTGAAACCACGCTTGGCGGCTTTCACACGGATGACGTTCTCCGCACCATCAGCCTTTCCGGCAATGATGTTGGCTGAGCCTAAATCCACGTAGGCGATGGCGGCAGGGAAAATGACGTGACAGGTCTTGTCAAACGTCACCTCCAGCCCGTGAGGGGGAATCATGCGGTCGTAGGTGATCTTCTTGGTATAGCCTTCAAAGAGGTCACCCGTGTTGTCACTTGTCTGTGCCATAGCCACAGACACCATGCCCATCATCAGGGCGAAAACAGAAAAAACTTTCTTCATTGTCATACAGATTTTTGTTTGTGAATAAATGGATTGGTTGTTACTTGGTTGACTATTGTTTGTTTGCATAGAGTATGACACGGTAGTTGGACTTCAGGTGTACCTTGACGGTTCGCATCTTCTTGGCAATATACTGGCTCGTTCCCTGTATCAGCCCCTTGCCTAAGTCCGATGCCAGTTGCGCACCAGCATCCGATGATATATTGATGCTGCTGCCCATCGACGTGCCCATGTTGGCGGCTACCTCCTTGGCGGCATTCAGTTCCATCGAGCCGGGAATGAAGATGCCCTGCTGTCCGTCGGTGTCATACACGCTCAGCTTCACGTTGTAGATGCTTCCTGCATACTCTATCGAGGTGACGCTGATGCCCAGACGTTCGCCAGTGATCCTTGCTAAGCCAGTCACTACGGAGTTGGCAGGGATGATGATGTCACCCACACGCATCTGCTCCAACAGCCTGAGCCGTACCTTCTGTCCGTCAGTGACGGTCTGATTGCCATAGATACAGGCGGAAATGGTGTTCTTGTCGAGTGCCGATACGATGCCGACGGCAGTATTGAAAGCCATGTTTCGCTCCACGGAATAGTCTGCCATAAATTCCTCGTTGCTCTGCTCCTGCTGGAGAGCCGACACCACCGACTTGTGTACGTTCCTGACGGGAGCCACCTGCACCTTGTCGCCCGATGTTGACGTAGCATCCTGCCCCTGCTGTTGAGTACCGCCCGGCATGTACTTTGCAGCCATCTGGTACGACTTTTCCATCAGTTCCAGTTGTTCGTCAACGGTGCTTTTCGGGTTCTGCAACTCATTGGCCCTTTCCTCCAGTTCTGCGACACGCTGTCGCAGTTCCTCGTTCTCACGGCTCTGGTCGTTCTGATAGAAGCCGCCCAATGTTGTGTTGAGGTTGTTGTAGGCAGCAGCCGACGAGGTGATTTTCTCCTTGGCCTTGCGGCTGGCATCGTCCTCATACGCCTGTGCCGTACTGTCTGAAATCAGGCTGAAGTCGCCAGTCTGTGACTTGGCGGAGGAACTGTTGTAGAGTTCTCCCAGACTGCCTATGGCCTGTTCCCTTGCCTGTTGCTTGTCCTCCATCAGACTGGCCTCGTATGCCTTGGTCTTGTCGCCGATGATGTCACCGCTGTTGGCATCGGGCATCTCCGTATTGAAGCCCTTGGCACCGAGCAGTCCCCTCCTGCCGTCGCCCGACGGGGCGAATATCAGCCACATCACGATGATGAAGACCAGTCCCATCAGTGCATACACAATCATTTTCTTGCGCTTGATGCGCTCTGCCTCCGTGAGCGGTTCCTTGCCCTCAACGGGAGGCGTCAGATTCTTCTTTTCTTCTTCCTTGTTCATTCTTCTTTGATTGTTGTTAATGGTTTCACATGCTTGTTGCCACGTCCCATATAGTCCAAAGCGTCAACAGTCCCAGCACTGCCAGCATCGCCCACGCCACCACACGGCTCTCCTTGCTTGACAGTCCCTTACACCACCTGTAGGCGCTGGCCCTAATAGTTCTTGCTGCTTTCATCGCTTCACGGTTTGAAGGTCTTTGTTCTCAACGATTGTAAAGCCCTCGATGGTGAATCCGTTGGGATTGTCATCCGAGCGGCTGGAGTTGAGCAGTCGGCAGGTCGTCACAAGCGACCTCTCCGTCACGTTACTGGAGCGGATGATCATCTGCCGTGCGTAGGTCGTTGCCGAATACGGGTAATTGTCGAAGTCGCAAACCACGCTGTCAACCCTCACCGTCTGGTTGATGTTGCCTGCTATGATGCGGTTGTAGTAGCCTTTCTCGGCAAAGTCCTGGTAATAGTGGTAGGCACTCTTGTCCGCCAGCAGCAGGGCACGCTTCACGTTGTGTTCAATGGCACTCTTCTCTGGTGAGAGCGTGAAAAACAGCTCATGGAAGCGGCGCACATGCTCACGCGCCTCTGCCGGACGGTTCTGCGAGAGGTCTTGCGACAGGGCAAGCATCAGCGACTTGCCTTTGTCGAGGACGTAGATTTTCTCCCTCTGCTTCTCCGCGAAGGCGTAGGAGCTGTAAACGCTCCATACGACCACCACGGCACACAGCACGAGAAAGACGATGGCAAAGAGACGTATCTGTCTGAAAGAGGTCTCGATGTTCTTCAATGACTTAAATTCCATTTCTTTCTTGTTTCATTTACGGTTTTACATTCAGAAGATTTTCCTAAGGCGACCGGCAACGTTTCCGGCTGTCGCACCCACGGCCCCCCCGGCCAATGCACCGCTTCTGTTGGTGACGTTGTTCACGTTGCGGTTATAGTTGCCCATGCCTCCGGCCTGAATCACCCAGCTTGCAACGGTCGGCACGGTGAAGTAGCCGATGATGCCGATGATCATGAAGATGATATAGACACCGTCACTGGAGTCCAGCGAGAAGTTCGGGTCTGCTTGCATACGCTCAATGTCGTTCTGTAGCATCAGCACCTGAATCTTCGCCAGAATACAGCTGAACAGGTCACAGACGGGTAGCCACAGGTACACTTGGATATAGCGGCAGAGCCATTGGGTGAGCGTACTCTGAAAGCCGTCCCACACCGATATGGCGAATGCCAGCGGCCCCAATATCGCAAGCACGATGAGGAAGAACGTGCGCAGGGTGTCGATGACCAGTGACGCAGAGTCGAACATCAGTTCAAGCACCTCACGGAACCAGTCACGGATGCCTTTTTTCAGGTTGTACATCCCACGCTCCACATACATGCCCGTCATCGTCATGAGGTCGCCCGGCGACCATCCGAGTTCGTCCAGTTGCTTGTCAAACTCTTCATTGCTGACGAGGTAGGCGGTTTCGGGATTCCGCTTCATGGCCTCATATTCCAGCTTGTCCTTCTGTTCACGGTACTGCTGCATGTTGAGCGTTTCGCCCTCCAGCATCGTCGCCACGCCTTGCACTATCGGGGTCATCACCGCATTGAGCGTACCCAATACCACCGTCGGGAACATCAGGATGCACAGCCCGATGGCAAAGGGACGGAGCAACGGGAACACGTCGATGGCCTCCGCACGGGCGAGGGACTGCCAGACACGGTAGGCGATATAGAAGAGTGCCCCCAATCCGGCTATCGCCCTCGCCACGCCCGCCATATTCGAGCAGAGCGGCATCATCTCCCCGTAGAGACTGTGCAGCAGCGTGTGCAGGTTCTCGAAGTCGATGGCTAATAACAGGTTCATCATAGTCTGTCTGTTCCTTTTGAGGGTTTACCAGTAACGCTGACTTGCATCGCCATAGAGTCCGAACACACGGTCGAGGTCGTTCTTCTTCTTGGCACGGAGGTACGACACGGAGATGTTCTTGTTCGTGTAGTATGACACGAGGTTGCGGTAGCGCTTCATGTCGTTGTAGCACTTGTCAACGATTTCCATGCGCTCCTTGTCGGTCATCGACATGGTGGTGACGTTCACCACGTTCTTCAGTTCCGTGAGCACGTCCGTCGATTCCTCCAGCAGTTTCGTGTAGCCGAAGGCAATGGCGGAAAGTTCCTCCACGGTGAAGTTCTCATCCTGCATCATCTTCTGGAAGTTGGTCACATAGATGTCGGTGATGTCGCCCACCATGACGATGGTCTGCTGCACCTTACGGGCATCCTTGATGAGATTGTTCACCGACTTCAGGGCATCGTAGTATTTCTTGCCCTGCTCGTAAATCTTCACGGTCTCTTGAAAATTCCGAATCATGTTCTGCGCCGTTGTCGAGGTCTGCACGATCTCACGGGTGGAGTTCACGATGCCCTGCGCCAGATTGGTGGGGTCAACGACCGTCCACTGCGCACTTGCCCTGCCGACGCACAGTGTCATGCAGAGGCTGATAATCACTAATGCTTTCTTTCTCATTCTTACTTTGTTTTAATGGGTGAATAAATAATGTTGATTGACTCACTGCCTGTTTCTTCTTTCATCAGCCAACCTTTTAATGGCCAGTTCCATGTCGCCGCCGAGGTCTTCGGCAAGTGCCTGTACCTCCATCTTCTCCGTCTCTTCCGTCGTATAGGCAAGGTACTCTTCGGGGCTTACCTCAGTGGCATAGACAGCGGACTGCGTACCGCCCAGACCTATCCATACTTCCTTGTAGAGCCGTGACGGGTCGTTGGCCTGGTTGATGCTCAGAATCTGAGCCTTCTCCTTGTCCGTCAGCCCGAGCAGTGTCTGGATCTGGTCGAACTTGTTCATGTACTTGCGCTGGTCAAGGAGTATCTTACAGTCGGAGTTGTTGATGATGGACTCCTTCACGACGGGCGAGGATATGATGTCGTCCACCTCCTGCGTCACCACGATGGCCTCGCCGAAATACTTTCTCACGGTCTTGTAGAGATAGAGCATGTACTCCGCCATGTTCTCAGATGCCAGCGCCTTCCATGCCTCTTCCACGATAAGGACTTTGCGGATGCCCTTCAGACGGCGCATCTTGTTGATGAAGGCTTCCATGATGATGATGGTCACCACGGGGAAAAGCTCCTTGTTGTCCTTCACCGTGTCCACGTCGAAGACCACGAAGCGCTTGTTCAGCAGGTCGATGTTCTCCTTCGAGTTCAGCAGGAAGTCATAGCGACCGCCCTTGTAGTACTGCCGGAGGGTCGTCAGGAAGTTGTCGATGTTGAAGTCGTCGCGCTCCACCTTGATGTCGCGCTCTGCCATCTGCTGACGGTACACGTCGCGCATATACTCATAGAAGGTGTCGAAGCACGGCACGATGTCCCTGTTCGTCTGTATCAGTTCTATGTAGGCGTTCAGCGCACTGCCCAACTCGCCCGATTCCGTCTTGGTCACCTTCTCGTTGTCGCTCTTCCAGAGTGTCAGCAGCAGCGTCTTGATGCTGTCTTTCTTCTCCACGCTGAAAACCATGTCCTCGACGTAGAACGGGTTGAACGAGATGGGCCTGTCATCCGAATAGGTGTAGTAGATGCCGTCCTGTCCGTGCGTCTTGCGGTTGATCATGGCGCACAGCCCCGAATAGGAGTGTCCCGTATCCACCAGCACGATATGGGCACCCTGCTCATAGTACTGGCGCACAATATGGTTCATAAAGAAACTTTTACCGCTGCCCGAAGGCCCCAGCACGAACTTGTTGCGGTTGGTGATGATGCCCTGCTTCATGGGCAGGTCACTGATGTCGAGGTGCAGGGGCTTCCCCGTCAGCCTGTCCACCATCTTGATGCCGAAGGGCGAGAGCGAACTGCGGTAGTTCGTTTCCTCGATGAAGAGGCATGTAGCCTGCTCGATGAAAGTATAAAAACTTTCCTCGGCAGGGAAGTCCGCCTGATTGCCGGGGATGCCTGCCCAGTAGAGTGTCGGGCAGTCCACGGTGTTGTGCCTCGGCATGCACTCCATGCTTGCCAACTGGCTTCCGATGTCGTTCTTGGCACGCTTCAGTTCCTCGCTGTCGTCGCTCCATGCAATGACGTTGTAGTGGGCACGGACGCTGATGAGTCCGTTGGAGTGCGCTTCGTTCAGGTATTCCTCTATCCACTCGCTGTTGATGGCATTGCTACGGCTGTAACGGCTGAGCGACTGCATGTTTCTTGATGACTTCTCGAAGCGCTGCAGGTTTTCATCGCTGTTGTCGAGTATCACATACTGGTTATAGATGTGGTTGCAGGGCAGCAGCAGTCCCACGGGACTGGCGAACGACAGTCGGCAGTCGCTCCGGTCTGTGCTCAGTCTCTCATAGCGTACATCCGTTCCGACTTTTGCGGGGAGGTCTGCCACGTCAGAGAGCGTGAAGAGGCACAGACTATTGTCGCCCACGCGCATCTCCGCAGGGTCGAGGTCGATGTCCTGCAGGGACTTGTCGCCCTCTGGCTGCAGGGATAGGTAGCGCTCTATGATGCCTGCCTTCTCTTTCGTGCCGACGATTTCCGCATCCGACAGTCTGCGGAGCCTGACAAAACCGGAGTCGTTCATGATATGCTCAAACTGATCCACAGCCTCCAGATAGCGTGCAGCCGTTTCACGGTTCACCTCCCTGGGGATGATATGCCCACGGCAGAGAGTTGAAAAGTTGCTCTGCATACGGTTACGCTCCTTCGTGGTCTTCGTCAGGTAGAGGTAGCACGAATGGTTCAGGAAGGGACGCTCGTTGAAGTGCCGTTCAAAACTGCGGGAGAGGAAGCTCATGCCGTCCTTGTGCAGTTCCGGCTCATACCTTTCACGGACAAACCAGTCCTGCTTGTGCAGGATGCTGTAGTCGGGCAGCACCTTGATAGCCTTGCACCAGCAGCCGTGAATGGCCTCGTACTCGGCAGAGGTCACGGTGTAGAGTTCGGGCAGCGTCACCTCATAGCAGACGGTGATGTCCGCATCCTTGGAGACGATGCAGCCGTTCTCCACAGCCAGCAGGGGCAGCTTGTTCTCAACGGTCGTTGCTTTCAGGATATTTCTCATTCACTCTTTGGTTTAACTTGTTTTTAATGGTCTGGTATGGCTTTTTGCGGTTGATGAGGAAACGGGGCCTGCTTCTCTTTGCCATCAGCTTCATCAGTCCGTACTCCCCGAAGCGTCGGTTGAGGGCGAAGGTCTGCCACACAAGCAGCGAGGCAGACACTACACCCGTACCGATGCACACCCACTGGTTTACTCCAGCGAGGAAGAGGATGACGAACAGGACGAAGATGGCGAGCAGCCCACCTGCGAAGATAAACAGGTACTGCGCTTTGAGTCCCTTGAACTCAACCGACTGGCCTATACCCTTGTTGATGTTGTACTCTGCCATCTTCCCTTTCCTCCTATACCTTATTATTATATGCGTATAGGGTTAGAGGAAGAAGGAGCGGAGGATGGTTGCAGCCACGATGAGGAAGATGCAGGCACCAAACCAGCTTGCAGCGGTCTTCGAGGTGTCGGGGTCACCACTGGAGAACTTACCGTACACCTTCACGCCGCCGATGAGTCCCACGACGGCACCGATGGCATACACAAGTTTCGTGGCGGGCTCAAAGTAGGAACTGACCATTGACGTGGCTTCGTTGATACCAGCCAGTCCGTTGCCCTGGGCCATTGCGTTCACACTTGCAGCAACTACGAGTGCTGCGATCATTCCGATTCTCTTGTTGTTCTTTGTCATAAAAATAAGTTTTGTTGTTAATGCCCCGGACGTTGCCGCCCGAGGCGGGTTAATGTTTAATGGTTGATGATTCTTTGGTATTAGTCTTCAAATACAGATAGGACTTTCTCCTGATGCTCCTTGAAGATGGTCGTAATGACATCACTATATTCCGATAGATGGTCTTCAAGGACGGAAGACACGAAACTTCCTTTTGTAAGACCAACATCTTCAGCAGTCTCGACTACAGCCTTCATCTTGTCGAAAAGGTTTTTGTCGATATAGACAGCGACCTTTCTCTTGGCTGGACGCTCCGTGAGGAACTGGTTCTTGTACTCTGTTGTTGCACTCTCCTGATTCTTAATCTGAATCTTGTTGTTCTTTGTCATAATGAATTTAATTTTTAATTGTTGTTTAATAATTGTTATACGAAGTCACGGATATTGAACTCCGTGGGATTCTCTGGTAACTTGAAGGGCTTTCTGCCGTTATCAGGAGTTTCTTCTCCACTTGCCGTATTGCCCCCGTCTTGGCTCTTGTACTTCTCTATGATGGAGCGTACCCGTTTTGAGAAATCTGCCTGATTCTTTTCAAGCACGTTTAGAAGTTCCGTTCCATCAAGATAATCGAGCACCTTGCCAGCCTTGGCTTCCTCAGACTTTGTGGCTTCAGGTTTCTTCGCCACTTTCATTGCCTCAACCATGTCCTCGTAGGTATAGCCCTCTGCATAGATTTCGGCTGGTGTCTCATCAGCATTTTCTTCCTTGGAATACCTAAAGCTCTTGAAAGCCTCTTCTTCTTCCTCTGGTGTCATCTGCCTGAGTCCGCTGTCATGCTTTGGCGGTGCAAAAGTAACGTCTTTCTCGTCCACCTCTTCACCTTCTTCCGAAATGGCTGCAACTGGCTGTGAATTGGCTGCAACTGGCTTAGTTGCGTTTGCCCTGACAAGGCTTTTGCCCATGAAATCACTCTCTTTTACCTGTGGTACGCTTTGCTTCACCTGTATGGTCTTTTGGGGCTTTCTGCCAATGTTCCTTATCAAGTCCGAAGGCTTGATGTCGAACCATACAAGATGCAGGAAGACTATCATCCATACCAGCAGGATTATTAAAATTGTATTCATTTCCATATGTCTCTTTGGTTGTGATAAAAGTTCATATCAGTTCATCGGTGGTTTTCTTCGCACGGTAGAGGGCATTGATCCTGTCACGGTATTGTTCCAGATGTGCCGTCACAATCAGGTCAAGATAGCCACCGACGGAGAGCTGCCCGTTTCCAAGTTCCTTCACAATCCGGCTGATGGCATCATGATTGGCAACACTCAGATAGGCAGCCTTGCGAAATCTTATCTCATTACGCACGAGGAAGAACTGGTCATAGTCACAGCCGCTCGTCGAAGAACGTCTCGGTGACGGTTCTCTTTTATTGCGTGATGAAGTGGATGGTGTCTGTGTCTCTGACAGGGCATCTTGGTCTTGTGAGGCAAGAGCATTCCCTGCATCGGCAGGGGTTTCTTGCACACTCTGCTCCTTGTCTTCCTCAACTGGTGCCTGTCGCTGAAATGGCACACCTCCCTTGGTTCTCATGTGGACGCTGTTGATGAGAAATTCCTCGTCCACATTACTGGCAGTTCTCTTTCCCATTGTCTCTACTGGTTAATGGTTGCTAAGAACTCTTCTGCCAGTTCCTTGATATTGCTGCCTTTCAGAAGGGCCATATCAGGAGGGAAGAGAGTGGAACGGAATACTGCCTTTTGGCTGTCCGTCAGTTCACGGCGGAAGCGTACGCTGTTTGGCAATCGGGTGTTCAGGATGCGGAAGCCCATTTCTGGGATCACCTTGTCATACATGTCATAGATTTCTGTCCGCTCGCGCCTGTCGGTCATTGTCCAGAACAGGACAATATCCTTTGTCCTTGCCTTGCCTGTAGTCATCAGCTTGTCACGGAACAGTTCCACGAATTGCAGGGCACTGTCAATGACGAAGGGGTCTGCACTTATCGGCACGAAGATGTAATCCATCTGTGAGAGTGTCTTCAGCACTCCGTTGGAGTTGATGGTGCCGGGCAGGTCGAAGAAAACGATGTCCAAGTCCTCGTCCTCAGTCATGACCTCTGCCTGGTCGAGTGCATCAACGGGGTTGGTGTCTGTAATCACAAAGGCTTTCTTGCCTGTCTTGCGGAACACGTCACACGCCTGGGCTTTCAGTTCCTCGTCATGCTCTATCAGTTCCAACTCGCGTACTCGCTCCAAGTAGATGCTGTGCTGTGGATGGTCACAGTCAAGCACGCCCACGTTGTAGCCTGCTACATTGTGGAGGTAGTTCGACAGCAGGGTCGTGATGGTGGATTTCCCGATGCCTCCCTTCTGGGATGAGATGGCAACGAAGATTTCATTTCCTGGTTCTTTGCTTGTTTCTTTGTTCATTATCTTGATTCTTTTAATTGTTGATACTTCCAATATCTGGATATGGGTTTATCTGGTATGTCGATGTCCTGATGACCTGAGTTGTCGGTATTTCGGTTCTTCGAAGCAGTGAGTTGTTAATGTCTTACCGTTCTGACATCTCAGTACAACCAACATTCGACTGTTTCAATAATCCTGTCCTTAGTGTGTTGATGTGTTCATGAGTTAATGCATTCATGATTGCATGGGTTACTCAAAGCACCGACACACTGATGTTTCGGTGCATCGCGTATTCGGTTTGTTGATGTTTTGAATGTGTTCATACTCGCATTGTTAAAGTGTTAATGACTCGATTTGTCGATGCAAAGGAACATTGATTTTTCCATGATTCAATGGCTGTTGCCTCAGTTGGCTGTAAGTGGCGGTGAACTGGCTGCAAGTGGCGGTTCGTGCCTATTCCGCAGCCCGTAAAATCACCGTAATTTTGCAGCCGGATTCAGACGTGATACGCAGGTGAGCGACACCTGACAAGTCCATCCTGCTTCCTGTCGGGAAGGTTCCTACCTCTCACGCAAGGCGGAAACGGTCTTTTTCTTTTCACAGAACAGAGAGATGTCCAACCGCCAATGTCGGTAGAAAGAACTAATCCAACCGCATCATGCGGTATAGGGAGCAATCCATCTGACTTGTCTTTAAGACCTGTCAGAGCACGTCCGCTTTTGCAAGCGGATTTTAATGTTCTCAAGAACATAGCAAGGTATGTTTTCTGCTGCATGAAACTCCGTTTGCAGCATAAAACCCCTTGCTCTGCCGAGGGCTGGGGCTGTCCTCCGAAGTCGGACTGCCTGTTGATACTGCCGTAGGCGCACATTGTTCATGCAAGCAGTGAGTGATAACCATATTGTCAAACAAAACAGATTCAAGAATGAACAGAAAACAGAATAAGGGAGGAAGAAATCCCAAGGCTGATCCAGCGACAAACCGCTATTCAGTCAACTTCACCAGTCAGGAACACATGCGTTTTCTGAAGATGTATGACCGTTCCGGCATGACGAGCAAGTCATCTTTCATCAAGGCGCAGTTCTTCGGTGAGACTTTCCATGTGGTCACTTTCGACAAGGGACTGCACGAATACTACACTAAACTGAGCGATTTTCACGCGCAGTTCCGCATGGTTGGCAACAACTACAACCAGACTTTGAAGGAACTGAGGAGCCACTTTTCCGAGCGCAGGGCAATGGCTCTGACCTACAAACTGGAGAAGTACATGCAGCAGTTAGTAGAGATTGCTTCGAAGATTGTGGAACTGACAAACGAGTATCAGCAGAAATGGTCGCAAAGATAAGTTTCGGAAACTCGCTGTTTGGCGCACTGGCGTACAACGGGGAGAAGATCAACAAGGACGAGGGCAAGCTGCTTGCCACCAACCGCATCTTTGATGACGGTACGGGCAAGGTGAACATCCGGAAGGCAATGGAGGATTTCATGCACTTCATTCCAGACCGATGCCGCACGGAGAATCCTGTGGTGCATATCTCCCTCAATCCGCATCCCGATGACAGGCTGACGGATACGGACATGGAGAACATTGCCCGTGAGTACATGGAGAAGATTGGATTTGGCGGTCAGCCCTATATGGTCTATAAGCACGAGGACATTGACCGCCACCACATGCACATCGTTACCATCCGTGTAAAGGAGGACGGCAAGGCCATCAGTTCCAGTAATAACTTCTACCAGAGCAAGAGGGCGACACGCGAACTGGAGAAGAAGTACAACCTGCACACGGCAGAACGTGGGCAGGCTATTTCCGAGATTCCTCTCCGCAAGGTGAATGCCAGTGAGGGTGATGTGAAGAAGCAGATAGCCAACACCGTCAAGGCGGTTGTCCGTGGCTACCACTATCAGACTTTGGGAGAACTCCGTGCCGTCCTTTCCTTATATAATATAGATGTGGAGGAAACACGGGGCATGGCCCGTAATCGGGAATATCACGGTCTGGTTTATTCCGCCACCGATGACAACGGCAACCGAGTTGGCAATCCGTTTAAGGCATCCAAAATTGGGCCGTCCGTCGGTTATGAGGCAGTGCAAAAGCGTTTCGCATGGTCGAAGAAACAGATTGCAGACAAGGGCATAGCCGCTTCGCTGAAAGAAAAGATACTGCCCATATTGGCGGCATCATCCAACGTTGAGAATTTCAAAAGCCGCTTGCAGGCTCAGGGTATGGACGTGGTTTTCCGCTACACGGACACGGGACGCATCTATGGTGCCACCTTCATTGACCACGACAGCCGCAGTGTTCTGAATGGTTCGCGCATGTGCAAGGAACTTTCCGCCAATGCACTGGAACAGTTCTTCAACAGTCCTCACGACCACACCCAGACGCAGCAGGGACAGACAACCGACCAAGGACAGTCCACACAAGAAGTTGCAGGACATGGAACTGGTGGAGGGCAGCAGTCGTCTGGTTCCGACCATTGGCAGAGCCAGTCAACCCCAGTTTCAGACTACGACCACTCTCATTCCGACTTCGACGGCTTCGGCTTGTTCACCACTGATAACCCAGCGGTTGATCCTGCCGAAGAAGAGTTCAGAAGACGGATGCAGAGGAA
Source organism: uncultured Prevotellaceae bacterium (assembly GCA_947167515.1). Taxonomy (GTDB): domain Bacteria; phylum Bacteroidota; class Bacteroidia; order Bacteroidales; family Bacteroidaceae; genus Minthosoma. Next base: position 57,954 of record CAMVIM010000014.1, read on the forward strand.
GAAGAAGAAACGTCGTGGTCCGAGACTCTGATTATCTATTATTCAAATGCACTTTAATCACAATTCAAATTCCATTTTACTATGCAACAAGAAGACGATTTGAGGGCACTGGCGAAAATCATGGACTTTCTCCGTGCCGTGAGCATCATCCTTGTGGTGATGAATGTTTATTGGTATTGTTATGCTACCGTAGAGGGGCACGGCATCAATATAGGTGTTGTTGACCGCATCCTGCTCAACTTCAACCGTGAGGCAGGGCTGTTTCACTCCGTCCTCTACACCAAACTTTTTGCACTGCTCCTGCTTGCCCTCTCATGCCTCGGCACGAAGGGAGTCATCAACGAGAAGATTACTTGGTCGAGAATCTGGGCAGTCCTTGGTGCAGGCTTTGTGTTCTACTTCATCATTAACTGGTGGATGCTGCTGTTACCCATCCACGCAGATGTGGTGACGGCACTCTACATCCTCACGATTTCCATTGGCTACATCTGCCTGATGATGGCTAGTCTGTGGATGAGCAGACTGTTGAAGTACCATCTGATGGAGGACGTTTTCAACAACGAAAACGAGAGCTTTCAGCAGGAAACACGGCTGATGGAGAACGAGTATTCCGTCAACCTTCCAACCCGTTTCTACTACAAGAAGAAATGGAACAGAGGTTGGATTAACGTAGTCAACCCGTTTCGTGCCACTATCGTACTCGGAACACCGGGTAGCGGCAAGTCTTATGCCGTGGTGAACAACTTCATCAAGCAGCAGATTGAGAAGGGGTATTCGCTCTACTGCTACGACTACAAGTACCCTGACCTTTCTACCATTGCCTTCAACCATCTGCTGAAGCACTCAGACGGTTACAAGGTCAAGCCGAAGTTTTATGTCATCAACTTCGACGACCCACGGCGCAGCCATCGTTGTAATCCCATTCATCCCGACTTCATGACAGACATTGCCGATGCCTATGAGAGCGCATACACCATCATGCTCAATCTTAACCGGACGTGGGTGCAGAAGCAGGGTGACTTCTTCGTGGAGTCGCCTATCATCCTGTTTGCCGCAGTGATATGGTTCCTTCGTCTTTATCAGGGTGGCAAGTACTGCACCTTCCCCCATGCCATTGAACTGCTTAACCGCAGGTACGAGGATATTTTCCCAATTCTCACGTCCTACCCGGAACTGGAGAACTATCTTTCTCCCTTCATGGACGCATGGCTCGGTGGAGCGCAAGAGCAACTTCAGGGGCAGATAGCATCTGCCAAGATTCCACTGTCCCGTATGATTTCCCCTCAACTCTATTGGGTGATGTCTGACAGCGAGTTTACGCTTGACATCAATAACCCCGATGAGCCGAAAATCCTCTGTGTCGGTAACAATCCCGACCGACAGAATATCTACGGTGCAGCCCTCGGACTGTATAACAGCCGTATCGTGAAGCTCATCAACAAGAAGGGTAAGTTGAAGTCGTCGGTCATCATCGACGAGTTACCCACCATCTATTTCAAGGGATTGGACAACCTCATTGCCACCGCCCGAAGCAATAAGGTGGCTGTCTGTCTCGGATTTCAGGACTTCAGCCAGTTAGTCCGCGACTATGGCGACAAGGAGGCAAAGGTGGTGATGAACACCGTCGGCAACATCTTCAGTGGGCAGGTAGTGGGTGAGACAGCCAAGCAACTCAGTGAGCGTTTCGGCAAAGTGCTCCAGAAACGCCAGTCGATTTCCATCAACCGACAGGATGTTTCCACCTCCATCAATACGCAGATGGACAGCCTTATCCCGCCCAGCAAGATTTCCGGGCTCACGCAGGGAATGTTTGTCGGCTCTGTGTCCGACAACTTCAACGAGCGTATTGAGCAGAAGATTTTCCATGCTGAGATTGTGGTGGACTCTGCCAAGGTGGATGCCGAGATGAAACATTATGAGCCTATTCCCATCATCGCAGACTTCACCGATGCCGACGGCAACGACATTATGGAGCAGACTATCCGCGAAAACTACAACCGCATCAAGGATGAGGTCAAGCAGATTGTACGTGATGAACTGGAACGCATCAAGAACGACCCGACACTGCAACACCTGTTGCAGCAGAAAGGGTGATAAAACAAAATTTCGGCAATAAGTCCGCCTTATTGCCGAAATTTTGCTTTTCTATGAGAGATTGTTAACGCCTTGCCGCCTGTTTGCGGTCATCCTCTTTCATGCGCCAGTTCAGTTCATTTGTCATTTCCTGTAGGAAGGTGGCACGGTTATCAAGTTTCCGCATCTTCACGTCCCTATAGGTGATATAGCAGTTTGCCAGAGGCTTCTCAAAGTCCAGGAACTGCATAAAGGTCGTGAGCATGTCCTTCAGTGACACCTCTCCGTCGTTGATGCACTTCTTGGTATGGAGTCCGTAGATCAATTCAATGAAATCCGTATTCTGTCCCGTCCATCGAAGCCCGGACGATATTCTTTTCTCTTCATGCGTGAAGGTGATTACCTTACCGTCTGTAATGAGTTTGAGCATCTTCTGAACAAAGGCTAAAGCCTTCTTTGTGCAGAGGTCTATCTCTGCCGAAACGCCACTCACGAACTGGAGTTCCGTTTCTGCACATGTCAGTGCCACCGCTTTATAACTGTCATCTGCATGTTTACAGAGGTCGATGACTTGCACAACAAAGTCCTGATAGGCTGCATTCGGGTCAATCTTTTCTTCGCCCCGTATCAGTCTGAACAAACTGGTTTCTGTCAATATGAAGTAGTCCATTGCTATTCTTTTTTGCTTGTTTGATAATGATGTTTTGTTGTGCGCACATCATTTCTATTAGCAATGCCAATACCAACGGCATGACACATCTGTATTAGTAGCCCTGTAAACCACTAATACACAATGGAATAAAAATTTTGAAAATTTTTCGGGTATCAAAAAGGGCAAGAAAAAAGTGTAAAGTTACTTTACAACATTGTAAAGAGACTTTACACTTTTGGGCTATTTCAGACCCAATGCTTCCATCTTCTTGTAGAGTGTCGGACGACTGACTCCTAGTATTTCAGCAGCTTTCGTTAGATTGTTTCCGGCTTTTACCAGTGCTTGTTCTATCTTGCGCTTCTCTTCCGCATCATCTTTGAGGGTGAAAACCTTTTCTTTCCTTGGGACTGCCTTTAATATGATACTGTCAGCATCTATCATGCTGCCTGTTGTCTCTACTACGGCACAGCGTATGACGTTCTTCAACTCCCGTACATTTCCAGGCCATCTGTGGGACTGCAGTTTCTCCCTTGCTTCATCCGTGAAGCCCTCAATATTCTTATGAAACTCCCCGTTGAATCGTTTGAGCAGTTCAGCAGCAAGTGGCAGCACATCTTCGGGACAGTCGCCAAGAGAAGGGACTTCAAGCGTATACTCATCCACCCGTTGCCACAGGTCAAAGCGGAAACGTCCTTCATCGACGGCTTTCTCTATCTCCTCATTGGTGGCGGCAATGATACGGACATTGCAGCAGACCTCCTTTGTCCCACCCAATGGTATGTACTGCCGTTCCTGAAGGACACGCAACAATACCCGTTGTGCTTCGATAGGCAGATTACCGATCTCGTCAAAGTAAAGCGTACCACCCTCGGCTTCATGAAAGAGTCCCGTAGAGTTGGTTTCGGCACCAGTGAACGCACCTTTTTCGTGTCCGAAGAGGATGGATGTTGCCAAATCCTTGGTAATGGTAGCACAGTCCACTTTGACAAATGGCTTGTTTCTTCTGGCACTCTTATCATGCAGGATATGGGCAATATGTTCCTTTCCTGCACCGCTTTCACCACGTATCATTACCGAAAGGTCGTAGTTTGCAACGCGCTCCGCCCTTTCTACAAGTTCCTGATACGCCCTGCTGACCCGCTTGATGATTTTCGAGTCGCCAGTATTCCGGCTCCTACCATCCAAAGCTTTCTGAATCGCTTCTACAAGCGGAATGTCATGGACAGGCTTTTCGATAAACTCTACAGCACCTTTCTTCACGGCATCTACCGCAGTCGGCACATCACCGTACTTGGTCATGATGATAAAGGGAATCGGCTTCCTGTTCTCGTTTATCCAGTCGAGAATCTTGATGCCGCTTCCATCCGGCAAGCGGAGGTCACTCAGAATAAGGTCATAGTCCGTTTTCTTCAGACGGGTTAAACCCTCACGGATGGATGTGACACATTCCGGTGTCATTCCCGCTTCTTCTAACCAGTTCACGACGAGACGGCTCAGAATGGTGTCATCTTCTACTATTAGAATCCTTATCACGCCTCACCTCCTTCCATCATCTCCTTTGCCTGACCTATCAATTGCTCTGCTGTAAGCACAACCTCATTGATAGCCTTGTCCAATTCTCCTTTTCCTTTCAGTGCATCTCGAAGCCTAAGCATGGGCCTGACGATTCCCAAGAATTCCCACCGTGATTCCAGTTTATGCTGTAAGAATGAGATAGAATCCATGTTACCCGTTTCCATCGAAGATTTCAGTTCCTTCATTTCTGTCTCTGTCTGCTCAATAAGAAGGCTCAGCATTCCATTTACATCTTTCTCTCCCTTCAGAAGCATACTGAAATCTGCCTTGGGAATCTTCGGCGACTCAGTTTCTTTCTGGGATTCCTCATTAATGCTATTGGCGATGGCTCTTGTCAGTTCTGCATATGAGAAAGGCTTTAGCAGACAGCCGCGGAAACCAGCCTTGATGAAGTCCTCAGCACTTCGTTCCGTCCTGCCAGTCATGGCAAGCATCGGCACTGTCTTTGAGTTTCCGATATTGGCATCACGTAACAGTTCCAGTAGGTCGAATCCGCTCATACCGCCAAGCATGATGTCGGTGATGATAAGATCGTAGTCATTCTTCCTCATACGTTCAAACAACTCGTCCACCGTATGACACCCGACTACCTGGACTTTCTTCTTGGCAAGCATTTCAACGGTCATCTTCAGCACGACGGTATCATCATCCAATACCGCAATCCGCAATCCTTCGGGCAAGACGGTTGACTCCATGACAGTCCGCTGCAATACTTCTTCATCCCCCTCCATCAATGGGAGCGTGACCGTGAAAAGACTGCCAAAGCCAATGTGACTTTCCACATCGATTCTGCCACCCAGAAGTTCTGCAAGTGCCTTGGCGATACTTAGTCCGAGACCGAAGCCCTCCTGTGTATCTGCATTCTCCAGTCGGTTGAACGGCGCAAAGATACGTTTCATCTGCTCTTCACTCATTCCCGTGCCGGAATCTTGTACTTTGAGGGTTAGCGTATTGTCTCTGTAATCCACGCCAATGTTCACGGTGCCTTTCTTGGTGAACTTGATGGCATTTGACATGAGGTTGCTGCCTATCTGTATAATGCGCTTGCGGTCACCCACCACCACGGTGTCGTCACCACTGAAAGCTCCTTCTATCGCTATGTCCTTGACCGCTGCCAATGGCTCATATTCTGCCATCAGTGTACGCAATACGTCCTTCACACGGAAGGGCATCATATCCACTTCGTCCTTGCCAGTATCAAGACGATAATAACTTAACAGGGAATTGAGAAGAGTAAGCATACGATCTGACGATTGCCGTATGGCATCCTCATACTGCTTGCACGTCTCATCCTTGGCTGTCTCTTTCAGCAAGTCGGCATAGCCCATAATGGCAGTAAGCGGAGAACGGAGGTCGTGGCTCACCGTCAGCATCATGTTATGGCGCAGCGTGAGCAGTTCCTCGTTGTGCTGGTTGCTCTTTTCAAGTTGCAACTCATTCTCATGCCTCTTTTTGAGGTCACGATGTAGAAGCCAAAAGAAAACCACAGCCAAGATGAAGGCGGCAAACCCAAACAGCATAATCAGCCGAATGGTCTGTTTTTGGTGATTCATCAGATGGGTAGAACCAGCCTTGCGCATCTGTGAATCCTCAGCATTGAACTCGCTGGCCAGTTGGCTGATTTTCTCATTGAGCTGACTCCCTTTCCTGATAAGGTCGTTCATGTGCAGGAACAGTTGACTGGCACTGCTTTCCTGCGAGTGCTCAATATCAGAAGCCAAAGATGCCAGAATTTTGTCTGTCTGCTGTCTCGCACGTTTCAAAGCCTGTTGGTTGCTTGCCTCCGTCTCGGCATTGGCCTTCTTCTTGCTTCTGAAAGCCCCGCCAAGTCCAGTTGTCTTTCGTCGGTTTTCTTTCAGATTCTCACTAACCTCGTCAGTCAGCCGTTGGTTGGCACGATTTGCCTGTTTGATAATCTCAGGCATCCGTTGTTTCATCAGTCCGTTCACATCGCGCAACTGCTCTAAATCCTCATGAATGGCAACCAAGTAGGCTTTCTTTTCACAAACGAGGTCTTTTATTTCCCTCACACGTCTCACTTGTGCTGTGTCTGGTATCGTCAGTATCATGGAGTCAAGCATCCCCAGCACATTTTTCTCTTTATTTTCATAGACGGCCATCCTTTCATCATCCAAGATAGCAGCTTGACCGTCCATCTGTGTCAAATCGAACAACTGAAAGAACGCCCGTTCTGAAAGAGTACGTCGTTCTATGTTCTCCTTGTACTTTATGCTGTTCTCCTCCAATGCACCGCTTTTTGTAATAATGATGCATGAGGCTATGATAAACACGACGATGAGCGAGACATACCCGCCCAACATCGTTAGGTGCAGACGCACCATAGAGTTACTATATTCCATTTAAACAATCTTTATTACCTTAACAAGGTTGTTTTAAAAATATAAAGTTAGAAAAAAACTATAAAATTGAAATTATTATATACAATTTATGTTAAACAAAACCAAGATTGTCTTTGATTATGTCATTAAGCAATGACAAACGGCTCACCTTTATATGATTATCTCGTCTACTTATCAACAATATCAAGATTCTTGATAGGATGGTAGAATGTATTATACATCCGCTCATATTGATATTTATATTCATAAATTTCCACAGGTCCCCATGACAGTTGGAATTGATAACCGAGATTTTCAAATTGCATTACGGAATAGCCGTTATTGTATGCCATTGTAGGCAAAAGGAATTCATAGTAGAAGGAATTATTCCCTTTCATAAAGGTATCAAGGTCTGTTAAGTATCGATGACTTATATAGAAAAGTTGACACCAGGAAAAATACAATTTCTTGAAAGGATTATTCCTAATATAGTTTATTGGCCAATGATTCTTAGGCCCACCCAAAATATCTGTAGCAATATGGATGTAATCAGTATCTATAGTATTGATATTTCGGATGAATTCTGCCATATCTCCTGTAAAGACAATGTCATTTTCTATTAAGAGATAATGCTTGTATTCTGACTTTTTCGAAAAATCCACTAATGCGACAAGGGGATTGGGCAATCTTCTCTCACCATAATGGAAGAATCCATCCAACTTGTCCGAGTTAAACACGCAAAACTGGAAGTCAGGGTATTCTTCGGGAATAAGTATTTGCGAACTGTTGTCATAGAGTATGACAAAATCCATAATATTCTCCGTCTCTTTCTTCAGGTATGACAGATAATGAAGCATGAGGCTATCTATTTTGTGTGTTATGAAAACTGCACAGTTTTCATGCCCGCCAGATGCTGTCTTATTCACACTCATTACGGAGCAGTCTTGTCGATTATTGATTTCTTTCAATGGATGGAACAATTTGTTACGCAATCCTGTCCCTTCAATTTCTTTCAGCGTATATAATGGGCGATACCTCATGGTGCCGTCATTAATCCCTGACATATTCGGGATATAATATCTGTTTTCATATCCTTCAGGAACGAATTCGCCTCGTCCACCGAAATCACCGATTCTGAAACCTCCATGATACAAGCATGTGGTAATCATGACTTCCGAATGTGCGGAATAACCCTTTTTCTGATAATGGTCTAAATAAGACAAAGCAGCATTTGAATATCGACATATTGGGTTAAAGCCCTTTATGCAATCTGTTAGGGTGTACCCCACGTTGTTGCTTCTGTGCCACCATGCCCAATACTTGTTTTTGTTTTCATCAAATCTTTCTATATGGCAACTCAAAAAATCATAGTCAGAAAGATTGGCACTACAGTCGTTCATAAACGAAGACCAGTTGCCCGTAAATTCCACATCATACTCAATGAACCAATAGAATCTATAATCTGGATTGTCAATGTAGAAACGTAACAAAGGGAAATGGCAACTTCCTGGAAGTAATGTTTCCTCAATAGGTTCATACAACAATGCATTTAAACTTTCACAATTCGTGTTAAAGAAGACTATATCTTCTGGAATATGCCACTCATGTCCTTCATCAACATTTAGAAGAAGGAGTATGTCATATTTTTCCTTATTCAATTCTACACATAGTTTTCTGTATTTTTGAATAACATAATTATTAACAATATGCGTAGACAAGATTACCACATCTTTTTTGCCAACGTTTTTATACATAAGAAAACGTATTATATGATTTTAACCATTCTTTCACTATTGGTTCATACAGAAACGGATTGGGCTTTAGTTGTCCTGTACGGCTGTCGATGACACCACCATTCTTTACGTGCGGTTAACCACAGTTATCGAGAGGTGTCGCCTTCAGCATCGTCTTTTTCTACCTCGCAGGTTGTCCGGATGATTCGTCCGTTCTTCTTCTCCTCTCTCACAATCTTATACTTGGGCGGGTTGCCCTGGTGTATGATGTTCATGATTTCGTGGATGTCCTCGTCGGTAAGGTTTTCCGGACCGAAGCAGGGGCAGACGAGAAGGGAGTTATGGCTGGAGTCGTTGAAGTTGCGCTTCAGCCGCTTCCACTGGTCTTGGAAGAACCAGCCGATGCGGGTCCACACCATGCCTGCATTGAGGGCGAAGATGATGGCAGCGATGGCTAGGACGAGGAGTACATAGAGGACGATGCTCAGCGTGGTGGTCTTGCTTGCGTCTCGTTCGCTGTCCAGCGCCTCCTCCACCGCCGCGATGAATGCGTCGGTCTCCTCGTGCAGTACGACGCCGCAGGTGTCGCGGGCCGCCTGCCATAGAGGCAGATAATAGTTGATCTGTGCGGTGTCGAGCACCGCACAGTACTTGTCGAGCGAGTCCTTCAAGGCCCTCTCCTGTTGTTCCAATTGTGCCAGATGGGCGCTCGTGGGCACCCTGTAGATGTGCTTCACCTTTTCCTGACAGCCGCAGAGCAGGGCAATGCTACAGAGGATAATGGTAATGACATCCTTAGACTGGTCGAATGACTTTTTCAATAAATTGTTCATAACTTTTATAATTTGAATGTTGTTCTTATCAATGCAGTGCGGCCGCAGAGGCCGTAGTCGTAGGTGTAGGTATTGATGCCGTCGAAGACTGTGTATGAGTAGCTGCGCTGGTTCAGGAGATTGGTGAGTTCCAGACGGAGGACGCACTGTTTCCACTTGTACTGTGCGGAGGCGTTGAAGAGAGACATGCGCTTGTATTGGTCGGCGGTGAGCTGGCGGCGCACGTGGTCATAGTCCAAGGAGAGGTCGAGGGTGGCGATGGGGAAGATGTGGACGGCGCCGCTGTGGGAGAGGGAGGTGGTTGTGTTGCTCTCGTCGGAGTAACGCGAGCGCGACCACCCGTAGTTGATGTCGTACCGCAGTTCGAGCCAGGGGACGGGGGTGATGGTGGCGTTGCCATGTAGGGCGTAGCTGTTCGTGCGGGTGTCGATGACGGTGGCCTCCTCCTGACCTCCCCCCATAGAGGAGGAAATTGCCTGTTCGCCGCTGCCGAAGCTGTAGCTGCCGTCGGCACCGAGCTTGGCAAAGAGCGTGGGGATGTTCTTCGTGACGGAAGCGGAGAAACTGGTGGAGCGGCTGCGGGAGTCGCGGAGCAGGGCCGTGCTGCTCACGTCGATGCCGCTGACCGACTGCGACGTGAGCGTGTTCTGCTTGCCTTCGCTGTGGCTGGCCGCGAGGCTCAGCGTGAAGTACTGCATGGGCAGTTGCCACTTCCAGTCGCCCGACGTGTGCCACGTGTTGGACTCGCCGATGATGCCCGACGAGGTGCGCACCGAGCGGTAGTCCACCTGCATCGGCTCCGTCAGCAGCGTCATCATGTCGCCGATGGAAGTCGTGTAGCCCGTCGAGAACGACAGTTTGCTGTTGGCCGAGAAGGTATAATTGATGCTCATCGAGGGATTGAGCACGGGCTTGGTGTAGTTCAGTTTATTATAGTACAGCCCCTTCAGCGCTGCCCCGATGCCTGCACTCAGGTAGAAGCGGCGGTTCCTGGAATGAATCTCGAAGCCGGGGTTGAGGGTCGGCGTGAAGGCCCAGCCGCGAATGTCATTCATCTCGCCAGTCGCCGTGCGATAGGTTTCCAAGTCGTCATACATTGCTGACACGCTGACGGGAAGGTTCAGCCGGAACGACTTGCCGATGGGGATTTGGAACGACGAGCCGACATTCATGCTGAGCGTCGAGGACTGCGCTGTCTGCCCGTAGTCCGTACCGTCTTGGCTGAACGAGAGCCTTAGCGTCGGTGTCCGCCTGAACGACACCGACGCATGGACGTGTCGCCGTGCGCTCTTCTCCGTCCTGCCCATCCAGAAAAGTTCGTTGCCCACCTCAAACGATGAAGTCTTCCGTCGCTGCTCCACCGACTGCTGATTAGCCACCACATCCCCCTCATTCTGCTCAAACTTTCCCTTCAAGACAAACGTCTCGCTGAGATACACGCGGTCGGCATTCTTCAGGTAGTTCATCGTCAACTTTGGCAGATGCACCTTCGTCAGTGGTGAGGTCTGTTCGCTCACGGTCACGTAGCTGCCGTTCCCCGCCAGATACGTGCTGCTCTGGCTAATGTCGTGCATGGCGCGGTGGTAGCTGTAGTCGGCGTTCACCTTCACCGTCGTGGCCGAGTCAAGCTTATGGATGCCGTTGAGCGTCGCCATGCCGTTACGCTGGTAGAGGTATTCGCCCTGCGGAGGCGCACCGCCGTCGAATCCACCAAACAGGCTCGTGGCGCGGGTGCTCACATCCGAGCCGCCGAAGTGGTCGTACATGTCGGCCCGTGCAAAGCCTTTGTAGTTGCCGCCCTTCACCGAGCAGATGGTCTGGAACTTGTTCGTGAACATCATGCCCGTCAGTCCCAGCAGGGCTTGCAGTCTGTCATCGCCGTCCTCCATATAGCCCGCTCCCGCTTCCTCCTGTCCGAACGGCTTGAACTTCGCCTTGTTCGACAGTTTGATGTTCATCGACACCTCGTTGCTCGGCACGTCCTTCTCCACCCGTCGGCTGTGGTGGTTGCGCACTATTTCGACCTGAGTCACATAGTCCGCCGGGATGTTCCTCGTCGCCAGGTTGTACTTGCCGCCCAACAGGTCCATGCCCTCGATGTTAAACTGCGAGATGGGCTTGCCCATGTAGCTGATGCCGCCGTTCTGCGATACATCCACGCCCGGCAGCCGCTTCAGTCCGTCCTCCAGCGTCACGTCGCCCTTGCCCAGAAACGATGCCAGGTTATGGCTCAGCGTGTCGCCCCTCTGCCGCAGTGGGTCTGGCTTCACCGTCACCTCCTTCAGACTGATGCTCTTCGGAGAGAGAATCATGTCCACCTTAGTCACCTTCTCCTTCAGCGTCACACGTTCCGACTCTTTCTCATAGCTGATATGGGTGAACTGTAGCATCACCTCCCCGCTGGGCACGTTCTTGACTTCAAGGCTATACACACCCTGAGCGTTGCTGCTGGTGAACGCCAGCGTCTTGCTGCCGCTTACCAGTTTCACAATCACATCACTCACGGGCTTGTTCTGCAGGTCTATCACCCGTCCCGTTACTTTCACCTGTGCAGATGCCGACGCTGCCAGCACTACATATAATATAATGTATAGGAGTCGTTGCATTATGTTCTATTTCAGTTCCAATGGCTGATACACATGCGCCTTGTTATTCACATACACGTTGTTGACAAGTATTCCCTCGGTATCGTGGGTGACGTCGGCGGTACTGAGGTCGCCAACGTAATACTTGGGATTCTTCAAGTAGAGTCTGTTGCCAAATGTCCTGATGCGGTTCTTGATAAGCTTCGCCTCAGTAGTCTTCACGGTGATGGCATTCGTCTCGTAGTAGATGGGCGAGGCAATGCGCTGAATGTCGGCTATCGTGAAGCGATGGATGCCGCCGTCAGCCTCTGCTTCAAGAATCAGTCCCGGTAGTCCGAATAGTTTCCACGGACCAGCTGACGAAGGGATGTCCTCGTTGTAGCGCACCGTCCATTTCCGTCCGTGCAACTGACATATAGCCGTCTTGCACAGGTAGCCACCGACGGTCAGTGTATCGTCGTTGAGCGTCCACTTGATGGGCTTTCGCTCTTCGCACGTCTCGTATGGAGTCGGCATAATGGCATCGCGTACCGTCATCTTGCCGTCGGGGTATCCTGTCCACACCTCTGGTACGAAGCAGAATGATTCAGCCCTCAACAGGGGCAGATTGTCGGGTGCCAGACTTTCATAGCCCTCCGTATCTTCGCGGAACTTCCGATAGGGATAGCTGCGTGTGCAGTGCTGTCCTACCTGTAGGCACACCTTCATCCTGTCCGTCACCGCCTTGCCCTCCGCGTCCTGTGTCTGACACTCGTAATCATAGACTGCTACGAGGCTCGACGTGTCAATACTATCTTGATGAATTTTGGCTGCAATCATTGCTGCCAACATAGCATCCATGCCATCATCCTGTTGTGCCTGTGCTACTATCGTCAGCACGAAGGCAATCATCATCACTAAAATCTTTTTCATTGTTGAGTTCAAATTTAATTGATTTAATTCACCAGACCCATCTTGATGGGTCTGGTGAATATTGAATAGAATTAAACAGACGCACTGAAAGCGCAACTTGCACTAGTGTAGCCACTACATGCTCCACTTGAGCTCAATATGGCCGTTTCAGGATTGACTCCTGCCATAACCTTAACTGTGCCATGTTTATTAGGAACTCCTTCTTTAGAACATACACATGAATAGATAAGCACATTTGCTCCCCCTTGAATAGTTCTCATTACTTCAACGGGTAAGACGTGAGAATTCTCATGCAAAACCATTCTTTTAATTTTTCTCATTATTTTGCTTTTTATTAAGTTATTAAAAGTGGAATCTTAAAAGGGTAGCTAATCCTTTCCCATACTCACCACGACCTCTATTGTATGGTATGTTGATGTTAACATCGTTTACAATATGTTTGCGACTATATGTCTTTTAGTTTTATTTGCTCCAGAGTGTTCTCTATCATTTCCCTCATGAGTTGATGCGGACTACCTCCAGAAATAAAAAGTATAAAAATAACAGCGATAAGGGCAACAACCACAAGTGTTATGCCATATCGTGTTATAAAAGGCATCTTGCCACCCATTAGGTATTCTACCTCAGGACAATGTAGATGTATGTCGTTTCTTTTTTTCATCTTGTTTTATTCTTCTATAACATTTATCTGATGCTTCACTAATTCATAATATCGTCCTCGTTTCTTTAGTAAAGATTTATGATTCCCTCGCTCAACAATCTCACCCTTATTCATAACTATTATCTGATCTGCATCACGAACAGTACTCAAACGATGGGCACTGATTACGACAGTACGTCCTTCATAGAACTTTCGCAGATTGTCCATAATCTTTGCCTCATTTGTGGCATCGAGAGAATTTGTCGCTTCATCAAGAAAAATGTATTTAGGGTTCTTATAAATTGCTCTGGCAATTAGAATGCGCTGACGTTGCCCTTGACTAACACCTTTACCCTCCATCCCAATTATGGTATCGTACCCCAACGGCAGCGACTCTACAAAATCATCAATTCGAGCCATGTGTGCTGCATTCTTCATCTGTTCTTTATCTGTTTCGTCTGAATTGACTGCTATATTATTAGCTATAGTATCGGAGAAAATAAAACTGTCTTGCATCACTGAACCTGTGGCTGCTCTCCACGTGTGAGGGTTAATGTCGGAGAGTATGGTTCCACCGACCTTTATAGTACCATGTGTTGGCTCATAGAAACCCTGCAAAAGTTTTATAAGGGTGGTTTTTCCGCAGCCGCTCTCGCCCACTAAGGCCGTCACCTTATGGGCTGGGATTGACAGTGTAATATTCTTTAAGGCCAACTCTCTCTCAGAGCCTGTGTAGCTGAAGGATAAATCCTTGATTTCGATGTCATGTTCTTTAGGTAATGTGGATAGTTTCTTGTCAATATTGGTTTCTTCGTCGTCCTGGGAATGTATCTCATTCAGTCGTTCAAGACTAATCTTTGCATCCTGAAATGATTGCGCAAATCCGATAAATTCGCCGATAGGAGCCGACACCTGTCCGATAATGTAAGTTAGTGACATCATCATACCGAGAGTCATTGAACCCTCCACAACAGATTTGGCAGCTATGAAATATATAAGTATGTGTGTGGTCTGCGTAAAGAACACCGAGCCAGACTGCTGTATTTGACCAATTCGCAATCCTTTCAGCCCAATTTGGAACAGACGAACTTGTATGCGCTCCCATTCCCATCGCTTCTGCCTCTCACAATTGTTGAGTTTGATGTCCTGCATGCCTTGCACCAACTGTATCATCTTGCTTTGCTCCAAGGCAGACTGGTTGAAACGCTTAATGTCCAGCTCTCTACGATAGCGCATGAAGAAGGAAATCCAAGCTACATATAGAGTATTGCCTACAACAAATATTGCAAGTACGAGCACATTGTAATAGGCAAGAATAACAAGGTAAACCACAAAATTGATGAGAGAGAAAACAATCCTCATGCTGTTGGATAGCAAGAAGTTCTTGATACGGCCATGGTCACCAATGCGCTGTAGAATATCACCTGTCATGCGTGAATCGAAAAACTGTAGTGGCATGGCGGTAAGTTTTATCAAAAAGTCGGCTATGAGTTGGATGTCTATGCGCGAGTTCATGTGGAGCATAATCCACGAGCGAATGTAATCTATACTTAATGTAGCAACGAAGAAGCCAAGCTGGGCAAAAAGTATTAAGGTAATTATATTCAGGTTGCGCCCGTTGATGCCTTGGTCAACCATAGCCTGTGAGAGAAAGGGCAGTATCATCTGTATCACACTGCCAACGAGCATGGCCAGTACCAATTGACCTATCATGCTGTGGTAGGGCGTGAAATATCTGACAAAAGACAGCATGCTACGGCTGTTTTTACGGTATTCGTCTTCTATCTTGCCAAAATCATCACTAGGTTCAAGCATCAAAGCTACGCCGTTGCTGTTCTCATCTGCCTGAGGTCCTATCCAACATCGTTCAAACTCATCCTTGGTATATGTAAGACGTTGAGACGCTGGATCTGATATGTGTATTTTGAACCCTCCATTTTTACACTTTTCTATACCATAGCATACGACAAAATGGTTTTGGTTCCAGTGAAGGATACAAGGAAACACACCTTCTTCTGCTAATTGTTCAAAGGTAACCTTAAAACCAGCTGTTTCAAAACCAATATACTCAGCAGCCTCACTTATGCCGAGTAAATTAACCCCTTGTCTTGTGATATGACAATGCTTACGCAACATCTCTGTCGAATAATCAAGACCATAGTATCTTGCAATCATACGCAGGGATGTCGGGCCACAGTCAGAGGAGTTATTCTGCTTAAAGTGAGGAAAGTGTTTGGGGAATTTCATAACCTTGATTATTTTTTCTTAGGATTCTTATTCCAGTGATACACCAGATGGGCCATGACGTAGTGTGGCAGGGAGCGGTACCAGGTTTCGGTGCGGCCCTGGGCGTTCACTATATAGTTCACGTTACTCAGTTGATGCAGCAGATCATACCCTTCGATTTGGGCGATAAATCTACCTTTGAAGAATGACTTGGTAATAGTGGCATTCCAAACCAAGTCGTCACTGTTCAACAGATGGTCTTCGTAGCCGCGTCGGGAATACATCTTCAGATTGGTGGATAGCTTTATTTCCCAAGGCAAGCTGTAGCGACAACTCAGGCCGTAGCTGTAGTTCCATGCGTTCACGTCGTATTCGTCATCGCCCTCTCGATACACTTTGTTCCAGGCGATGTTTCCAGTGAGAGCCATGTAGAACTTGCCTTTCTGATACTCCACGTTCAGGTCCTGTTCCGTGAGGCAGTTGTTCACCTTGCTTAGTATGCTTTCACTGTGACCTTCCAACATCGCAAGGTCTGCATTCCGGAAGTAGCTGAAGCGGGTGGTAGAGTTGACGAACAGACTTTTTCGCCTGTCTATCGCCTTCCTGACATTAAGCTGGGTCTGACTGTTCCAATTGCCATTGACGTTTTCGGGTTTATACGTATAGATACCCGTCCCGGCATCGTAGGCAAAACTTTCGGCTATCAGCCGGTCCATGACGTTTACGCTTTGCATGAAGGATATGTTTTGCGAATAGTCGTTCAGGATTCTTGTTATGCTGAATCTCATGGCATGTTTGTCTGAGGGCTTCAGGTCAGGATTGCCAAGTTCCTTTCTCAGCGGGTCTGACGTGTCGGTATATCCTATTGTCTGAATGATGTCGGGGACATTGCGCTTCAATGCATAGTCCGCGCTCCATGACCATTTCCCCTTAGTCCTGGAGAATTGCAGGTTAGGCTCTATCAAGACATAGTTCCTACTTATATTCGCGTCAGTCTCTCCGCGTTGGTAGCATTCCCTTTCATTAAGGTGTGCCACTCTCACCTCCAGCGATACCATCAGTTGCTCCTGGCCCTGTCCCTGGAGATATGCCACATAGGGTATTGCTTCGTGCTTGTGGACGTAATGACGGCTGGTATAGCTGTTGGCAAAGTCCTTTTGCCGCTTGAAATCAGTGACCGAAGGGAGTTCGTCAATATCCCAACTGGCCTTGAAGAGATTGCTCCGCGTGGAATTATAGCTCTGCTGGTAATGATAGCTTGAACCGAAATGGAGTCCTGACAGCAGATGGAAGCGATAGGCCCCGCCTATGGCATAGCGGTATCTGTGCTCGTCATGCTCGCGGTATTGGTCGCGTCCCTCCTGCCGTGTCGGTGACTGGTAGAAGTTCAGCCCGTAGAGATTCGTGTTGTCACGGTTGATGCTACCCACAGAGCCGTCAAAATCCAGGGTGTAGTCATCGCCCCACGTTGTGTATTTTTGCCAGTCCACTTTCTGGCCCAGCCTCCATTCCGTATCGTTTGTTTCCATTTTGTTACTCATGCTGTTGGTCGCTATACTCCTTAAAGCCGAAGACGTGCTTGCCTGTAGCAGTGAGTCCAGGATGCTGGTCGTAGTGCCAAATGATGATGGCGATGCTGCAAACTGGGCCGAGCGTCGCATGGCCGTCCCGTCGTTTTTGTGGTGGCTCCATTCAGAATTAAGGGTCAATGCTCCAACCTGAAACCTATTTCGTAAGTCTATCTGTTTGTTGCGTCCTATCGAGAAGTCATGCTTCCTGTCAAACGCTGTGCCTGAGGCAAGATAGCTTTCCGTGGAACTGCGCATTTCGTCTTCGCTTTTATCCCATCTGATAGTTCCCTCGGCATGCTCGCTGAACCTGCCGTCCTTGTCATCCACATTCACGTCCACGCCAAGCCGTTTGGTGGTAAGCTCACCTGTCTGAGTGGAAGCCGTCCAGTCGCCATCATTGCTTGGTTTGTTAGTCTGGTTTACATTGTTTGCATTGCCAAAAATGCACAAGCGGGAGTTATTGGTGAAACGGAGATTGAAGGTGCGAGCCAGCCAGCGGTCGCTCGTTCCGCCGGAAAGCTCCGTATTGCCAACCATACCTGTCTGATAGTCTCGTTTCAGCGTCACATCCATCACATAGTCTTTATGTAGCGTGCTGGCATGTTTTTCTGTATCCTCTTTCTCGTAGAATTGCAGTTTCTGAACTATATAATAGGGCAGGTTGTCGAGCATGACGCTGTTGTCGCCTCTGAAGAATTCCTTTCCGTTGAGCAACAGGTAGTCCACCCGCCTGCCGTTCATCAGAATTTCCCCGTTCGGTTTCAGTTCGCAGCCGGGAATGCTGCCAACGAGTCCGCTGAGCATGGAGCCTTCTGGAATGTTGAAAGCATTAGCATTCACCTCTATGGTATCCCCCTTATAGGCTATCTTCACTATTGAGGCCGTAACAACAACCTCGTCGAGAACGAACCGCCTTTTCATCAGCAGGGTGGAAAGTTCCAAATACCTATTACGATGCAGATTCTTCATCTCTACCTTCATCTCTCCTGTTTCGTAGTCAGGATGTTCCACTCTTACAACGTATTTGCGTGGAGTCCGTTCCAAATCCCTCTGCCAATAGCCATTACTCCCTCCTGTTCTCATAGTGTCAATGACTGTGAGTGTTTCATCCATTAGGGTTACCTTGGCGTTTGGGATTCCAACTTTTGTAAAACTATCCTTCACATACTGATATACAGAGATGGTCTTCACCGTCTGAGCATCAACAAATGTGGCTTTGAAGCCGAATAGCATAAAGACAATCCAGGCAAAACGTGACATAGAGGTCGGATTATTAAAGCTGTTCATTTATATGAATTGAAGAGGGTGTGTCAAAATAGGCACATCCTCATTCTTCTTTGAGACCTGTGAATTATGCGTAGTCTCCACTGGAACTTTTGCATATACAGGTAGAAAGATTAGAACTCCAACCACAGTATGGTCTTCCTAGATCAGTGCAATATCCACTACAAGTTTTTTTGTTTCTGTCATCAGTACTACAGAAATGTGAGTTGTTACGCCCGCAAATAGCCTCCATCTCTGCGTTTCCTAGAGTTTTTACACCATTATGGGTAACAAATCTCTTCAATTTAAACATAATTTATTGTATTTAAATGGGTTGTAATTTATATCCAAGCATGCACAATCACGATATGTTATGTGACAGGTGAGGCCGTGAAATAAGATTGGTCTTCTCATAATTAAAATTCTAAAGGTTGATACACATGTGCTTTTGTCAGCAGCGGATGACCGCCATTGGCAAGCACAAGTTGCTGGCCGTTGTGGTTGAAGACGTTCATGTCCGTGATGCTGCCCATGAGATCTGGCACATAATATGTGGGATTCTTGGCATATTCGCGGTTGCCATAAATCTCGTTCTTGTACTTCAACAGCTTGGCGTACTTCATCCTATGCACTTCGGGGGTTTGCTCTGGCGCAGTGATGGGTGATGCCTCCATTCGCAGTTTCGCAAGACAGAACGTGTGCACTTCACTTTCTGCCTTGACTATCAGCCCTGGCAGACTACGCAACCGCCACGGCCCAGCTGACGATGGAATCTCCTCGGTGTACCATACATGCCACTCCAAGCCTCGGAATGTTGCCATAGCCTGTTGGCAGAGGTAGCCGCTCACGGTCAGCGTATCGTCAGTGAGCGTCCATGTGATGTCGGGTGTCGGCTCATAGCCCTCATACTCATGCGGGAAGATGAATTCGCGCATGGTGGTCTGTCCTGTGGGTAAGCCTATCCACACCGTCGGCATGTGCATCAGAGCCTCTTGGAATCCTGCTGCCACATCGGGTTTTGATTCGTCGTCATATACAGGATAGGCCGAGTACGGCATCGACTTCGTCACCGTCCGTCCCACCTGCACTACGACCTGCATCCTGTCCGTGACGGATGCCGCCTCGTCGTTCAGCGTTCTGCACTCATAGTCGTACACAGCCACGAACTGTGCCGTGTCAACTGTCTCTACTTGTGCCTGTGCTGCTATCGTCAGCAGGAAGGCCATCATTGTTACTAAAATCTTTTTCATTACGATTGTCCTTTCATCTTTAGCTTTACATTAAACAATTTCGGAACCAAAACAACTTGCTCACTACAAAAAACTCACCTTAAGTTGCGCTAAGTTGCGCTACCCCTTTTATAAAAGAGTAGCGCAACATAATCACAGTTTCGGGATGCTGCAATAGCAACCTGTCAATGTCGCCACAGTCCCATAGACACAAGAACCACTGTAACCTGCATAACTACAAGTTCCAGAACAAGACTTTGACGAAGAATTGAATTTGCAAGTAGTATCATTTCCAACACCACCAACAATCTCAATCATGGCCTCATTGCAAAGTGATTCGCAAGAGGAGGACAAACAAAAGCGCTTCAACTTTCTCATTATTGTCAGTTTTAGGAGTTAGTGATTAACACTGTCTCTTCTGCAGATAGCTATTCTGCTCCCAATGGCGTAGTGCTTCGGCCATTGATATCTTGCAAGATATTTTCTTCTTTTATTGTGTTGACAATCATCGCCAAATCTTCTATCTCATATTCATCTGGAAGCTTATAGCCATTTACCAAAATAGTTGGAGTTTCAATTAGAGAGGTTCTAGTACGCCATTTTCTATGCATTTCCATCTCTCTCTCTATTATCACCGTATGTATGTGTGCAGCATTTTTGGAGACAATATTCTTATGATTAAACTTATCTTTTGAATACCAATCGGCAAATTTGCTTAGTGCTTCATCTTGTCCATACTCGAAATAGCAAAAAATAAGATATCTACTACTATCCTCCAAATTCTCATGAAAAGACGAGAAAATGTATTGTATACATATTTCGCCTCCACTTAGCCGTAATAATTTTTCTACATGCTTATGCATCCGTGCACAAGGATTGCAATGTGGGTTACTTAATATCGTTACACGCATCTTTGCTTTTGCATTGCCGAATATAATTGAAGAGTCTTCAAGTGATGTCTCATAATATACTCCATTTTCAATCAGTGCGTTAAAAACCTTGTTGTTCGCCTTCAAAGCCCTATACTTCTGAACGGCTCGAATTCGTCCTTTTTCCGCTGCATAGCCTATAGCGTAGTGATGAACTGCCATAATACAGATGCCATACACTATGCAAGAAAGCAGACTACTAAAGACATTAAAAGAGAGCGGTACAGAAATGCATGAAATGATTGCAATTATACCAATTAACCAGATAACAATTTGAGATATTACACACAGCACGCACCAACTTTTGGCTATGCGCCACTGGTAGTAGATACTCCATACACCATAGAACATAGCTATCCAGTTTATAATTGATACCGTTCCAACAGACTCAGGGTAAAGCGTTATTAGTAAGATACTGGCTGTGAAATATCCCATGCCGACTTCACTCCAGCTTATACCGAAAATTTTTGCTTTGGGGCCATCAAGAATGCTATTGCAATCAGCATGGTTAAACAAGTTGCAAACCCTGTCGCCATAGCGACTTTCTCCCATCAGTTGCTTTTGCATGAGCATGGCGCAGACAAATATGCCAACTATGTTCAGTATTAATCCTATGATAGAAAATAGTTCCATTTCTTGAATATGCGCTACCATACCTATAATTGACGATAGGATTAGCATGATAGGGATGGAATAGACCTTAGCATTTGCAAGAATTTCCTCCTTACGGTGATTATAGTATTCAGGCTCATCGGTCTCGATCGTTTCTTCCACCACAAGTGCGTTACCAGTCCATGTTTGCTTGAAAGCATCGTGTGAAATAGTTATCCTCTTGGCATTCTGCAAAAATGTAATTGTATCCGCTCCACAGTCTAACCCTATGACGAAATCGCCATAAGTATGCAGAATGCATGGATAATTTAGACTTAAAAGGTCCTTACTATCAATACGTACGCCGAGTGTCTTTACTCCATACACGTCCAGCATCTTTTTAAGACCATACATATTGTATTTGTGAGGATGTTCATTGTAGAGTTTGTCTGCAAATGATTTAGTATAAGGAACCTCTATCTCGTCAAGAAAATATTCAAGTATATTTTTCATTTTTACTCTTTATTTATCAGTCGTAGTATCCCAATTTAGTATCCAAAGCCTTAACGCACACCGCATTCATATTGCATACGATATAACAACTGATAAGTCTTTCTGCAAGGAAGGACATTGCTCGGCACTGATATTCTTTGTTGTCATATCGGAAATCCTTCTCTGCTTTTGCCCAATATCTGTCTGCATCCATGTTAAGGCAGTGCTTATGGTCAAACTCAAATAGTATCGGAAAGAAAAACTCGCAGAGAGATTCGAAATCATCATAGTGCATGATATAACTGCAGAATGGTATGAAGGTCTTGCTATTGAGCATATACTCTGAGTATATGTTACCCTCACCATATTTCTCATTAAGAATGTCAATTATGTCGTAAAAGTCGTTGTAGTTGTGGGCATCCTTATAATGATGAAATACTGTGAAAGGAAAATTTACCATCTCCATGACTTGACATTCTTCATGTTCTATTTCCATGAAATGAGTGAAACGTCGACGATAATGACAAAACCCAACATATTTACTTCTTTTCATGTTTTTCCACACCCAATACATCGTTGTCATCTCAGAATAGAATTTGTTGAGGTGATTGATGTTCTCCCCCTCAACTTCTGTATTATTGCCTTTGAACAGGCGGATAGTATCATCCTCTTTCAGATTGTACTGCTCAATCTGTGCATCATCATGATACGTGAGCCATATAGTCATTTCTTTTTCTACTATTTCCATGATTTTCCTGTTATATAGTTCTGTAGATCTTCTTTTTCCATATTACATACCTTGACAAGTTCTCTTCGCATTCTGATAGCATCTTCTTCTGAGTAGAAATTTGAGTTTTTACCACGTGAATGATTAAGATGATATGCTTGGCCTTCTTCGGTCCATTTCACACTATGTTCAAGAATGCTCACCCTACGCAGCCGTTCTGCATCCTCTGGCCCCCAACCCGTGAAATGTTCGTTCTCACCTCCGCACTGTAGGTATCGCTGCCGATGAGCGAGGAACACACCACCACAGAACGGACGTCCAAACACGGACTGTAGCTTTAGACTCTTAAGATTCTCTATATCAAAATTCCGTCTTGCAGCATTGGATTCAACTTCTGAAAGCATCACATATTCACCATTATATGGATAGGCAATAGTACATCCCTTCAAAATATTATCCACGGCTTCATATACTTGATGATATGCAATAAGAATATCGGCATCCCACACAGCAACAATCTCAGTGTTGGTTTCATTGAGCAACCTGTTGATGTATCTGGTTCGATGAAAAACGGGGGAAGAATCAGCCACGAATTCATATTCTAAACATCTCATCATTTCCATGCTCATTTCTTTCTTATCTTTAATTGCAGATTGTTTATCTGCCTCCAACAAGATGACACGACACCCCAAACCACAGACATGGTGTAGTACAGCCTTTAGATTAGCCTCCCTCTCAGCACTTTCAATGCGCACGGGCATGACGATTGTTAGAAGCTTCGATAAGTCTGGCCTATCGTATGGGGTGTTTTGAATATTTATATCTTGCAATTGCATATCCGTAAACTATTATTGATTATTACATCTTCTGAGGGTAATAGGATGTTTTCATTCTCAGTTCCTGTCTGAAGTCCTTCCAATATGGCTCTCACCTTTGTTCTATAGAATCCTTCGCTATACATATCCATTAGGGTTACAATCATTTCCTCTGGCAAAGAAGATAAGAGCGCTGCATCACCCAACCAATCAATATAATATATAAGGTATTCCTGTAACATAGTTTGTTGGTATTCTTCTTTTGTATTATTTGCCAGACTTTTAATTCTCCACCATAGGTAAACACCTATTCCACTCATACCAAAAAACTCGGTATCTATGTCTGGACGCTGATTGATTAACTGCATCATGCGGGAGTCGATGTGCTTGTAATAGTCAGGGGATACCGTATAATTCATTCTGTTAAATGATGACAGAACGACCTGCTGTATTCCCTTCGTCATGGATGAAATCTTATATCTTTTTTCGTACAGTCTGCACACTGCATCCGATGCCTCACGATATGCGTTTTCGTCAGATAGTAATAAATCCAGCCTTGAAGCTATCTGCGTAACAAAAGTCCTCTCATTAAAAGAGTCCTCATCAATATGAACTCGCAATTGCGGTGTGGCATCAAGCATCTCCGCAAGTCCTGTGGAGTCTGTTCCGACAATAGGAATGCTATGACGCATCATCTCAATAGCGGTGTAGCTGCATTGTTCGTGAAACGATGGCATCACACCAATATAGGCAGACTTATAAACATCATCCACCTCATCATTCTGCATCTTGCCGAGAAAGGCTACACGTTCCTTTAGTTTTCTACCTTGCACCAAGTAAGGCTGAAAATCTCCGTCTCCTACTATCACAAGGTGAGTATCTGGGTGTTTATTGGCAATTTCTTCAAATGCATTCATCAAGTATTTAAGACCTTTAATCTCGTCCAATCGTCCAACGTACAGAATGATGCGTTGTACGTCCTTCTGACACTTTTTACTATTATGAGAGGAAGTCCTACAGCAAACACAATTACCCATGCCATTGAATACAAGGTGAGCCTTGTCTTCAGACACCTCATAATCGTTTATAAGAATTGCCTTTGTTCGTTTCGAAAGTACTAACACCTCGTCAGCAAGATGGAGAAAAGTCTTTTCGTCAGCAAAGCTTGATACAACACGTCGTTCCGTGTCATCTTTCGCCTCATGCCCTTTGGCAATAATTTTTCTCATTCTCACAACATTGCCTTTTAGTTCAAAACACCAGTTAAGGTAGTGAACCGTCAAAATAATTCTGCTGTGCGGGTATTGTCCTTTGAGCAATGATGCTAACGGACGGTGCTGGAAATAGTTGAACTGAAATACTATTCTGTCACTTTCTTCAACTTCAATATTTCTTGCAATGAAATAAAAGATGCTACGGCAGTAAACTTCGCTTTCAATACCTGATGACAATGCAGGAATTCGGTAATGATACATGCCCCTCTCATCTTCTGTGATAGTAAATTCTTTAGTGTCGGCGTACATCTCTACAAAAGACACTTTAAAGCCAGACAAAACTGCTAATCCGTCAGACAATTGTTTGACGTATGTGCCAATCCCATAGTTGGCCGCACGGCTTGCATTGTTAAATATAAATACCTGTGTTATCATGTTAATGTGTCTTTCAATATATAATACGCACTTCCACTGTCTATCCCGAGCGGTTTCTCTATGTATTCTTCAATAGAGAATGTGGGAACATTTATAAACCCTATGATGTTCGTATCAAGACAGGATGAGGCAATAGGTTCAGCAGTAGCATACAATTCTGAGAGAAATTGTGCATCAAACGTATCCAATGGTTCACCTGTGCTTTTACGCAAATCTATATACTGTTTCAATCCTCTAACTCCAGAACGAATCGAATGGTCTTTCATTCGCCTCGGATCATGTTCCATTATTTTGGAATCTACATCAACTAATATGGAATTTAAGTCGCAGTCTACAAGACCACGCTTGTATAGAAGTGTGGTACCGTAACCAATTCCTGCCAATCCATCTTCTAACCCAATGGACATGTTTGAATAAATACCATCGTATATCTGTTGGAGAAGATCCCATGCGTACTCCGAAATCAGTTCGTCATGATATTTCGTTGAATACATATACAAAGCGATGACCACTCCCATCTTGCCATGGAACAGGCCTATATCACGCATATACGGACTATACAATAGTTGGTAATCCACTATTTTCCTCAAATCTTCATTCATATTCATATATGTCTTTCTAAATCCAATGCCATTTTTATTATTTCATCCATGTTAAGATACCTAAACAGACCTAGTCTGCCAGAGAAAATCACATCCGGCCTCTTCTCTTTAGCCATAGTTATGTACTCATCATATATTTTTATGTTACGCACTGTGTTTATGGGATAGTATGGTTCCGTGCCAATCGTAAAATCCTTTGGATACTCACGAGTGATAACTGTATGTGGTGCACTTATTGCATCTGAGTTATTAATGTCAAACCACTTGTGCTCTACTATTCGCGTATATGGTATCTCTGAATCAGTATAGTTTACAATGGCATTACCTTGATAGTTGTTGGTTAACATTAAATCATGCTCAAAACTCAGACTACGATATTCCATTTTTCCCAGCTTATAATCAAAGAATTCATCAATTGGGCCTGTGTATATGGTCTTATTTGCTATGCGCTCAAATGAACTGCGATTATCATTGTAATTGCTGGAGGTATGACACTCTATACCATTAAGCAATCTGTTTATTAAGACATTGTAACCACCTTCTGGAATACCTTGATAGCTATCGTTATAGTAATTATTGTCGTATGTAAAACGAACAGGAAGTCGTTTAATAATGAATGCAGGCAGTCCAGAGCACGGTTTCCCCCATTGCTTTTCTGTATAGCCTTTTACCAATGTTTCGTAAATATCCTTCCCCACCAAAGCTATGGCTTGTTCCTCCAAATTGGATGGCACTGCACCACGTCGTTCACCCCCTGTTTGTTGCTGCATTTTAGCTTTCGCCTCATCAGGTTTTACTACGCCCCACATCTGATGAAATGTATTCATGTTAAAAGGCAAATTGTAAATTTTACCTTTGTAGTTTGCAATAGTATTTAACGTAAATCGATTGAAAGAGACGAATGAGTTGACGTAATCCCACACCTCTTTATTGCTGGTATGGAAAATATGCGGCCCATATTTATGCACGGTGATACCGTCAATGTCCTCACAATATACATTGCCACCAAGATGAGAACGCTTGTCTATAACAAGACAACGTTTCCCATGCATCTTGGCTTGTTGTGCGAATACCGCATTGAACAGCCCTGCACCAACTAATAGATAGTCGTATTCCTTCTTCATAAATACTTATTTCTTTGGACTTCTATTGAACTGCCAGGCCACGCGGAGCATGACGTAGTTGGGGATGACGCGGTACCAGGTCTCGGTCCGACCCTGGGCGTTCACCTCGTAGGTGGTGTTGGAAAGCTGGTGCAGCAGGTCGTGGCCTTCGAGGGTCAGCTTCACCTTGCCGTGGAGGA
>CAMVIM010000015.1 GCA_947167515.1 uncultured Prevotellaceae bacterium
CTGCCATTGTTATAGTATATAGGTGTTAACACCTGTAGTTTATCGAATGCTTACTGTAATGATGTCTGCGAGAAGGACGAAGACATGGGTGGGCAATGGGAGTGGATGCGGCTGAAAGAAGATTCAGTTGTTTCCACAATGGAAAGAACGGCCTCAGACGGGAAGATTCTTTTGAAAGCAAATCACAACGAGTGAAGCATGGGGCAACTGAGATGGGGTCATTCGCCGATGATGGTGGCGACGAGTTGACGTTCTCCTCCGTAGTTGCGGTATTCGCAGAAGTAGATTCCTTGCCAGATGCCGAGATTGAGGTGGCCGTTGGTGATGGGGATGGTGATGCTCACGCCGCTGAGGACGGACTTGGCATGGGCGGGCATATCGTCGGAGCCTTCGAGGGTGTGCTCGTAGCAGGGCTGGTTTTCGGGAACGAGGCGATTGAAGATGGTTTCCATATCGACGCGCACATCGGGGTCGCAGTTTTCGTTGATGGCGAGTCCGCAACTGGTGTGTTTGGTGAAGAGGTTGAGGATGCCAGTCTGGGGCAGTCGGGGCAGCTGGCGGAGTATTTCTCCTGTGACCAGATGGAAGCCTCTCGTCTTGGGGCTGAGTGTGAGTTCTTTTTGCTGTATCATTTTGGGGATGTCGCTTTGATTTCGCCACAAATTTAGTGAAAAATCGGTCAAAATCTGTCATTTTGAGGGCGAGCGGGTGTTATTTGGGCATTTTTTGCATGAAAGGTGGGCGTTTTTTGCATGATTCGCTGGGGATTTGTACCTTTGCAACGTTGGCTGAGAGATGAGGTGCGGATGAAAGGGAGGGAGGAGGTGCTTTTTGAGGAGAGCGTTTCTCGCCATCGGAGGGTACTGACGAACGAAACAAACTTTTTTTTTCACACTTAAAACCTATAGATTATGACAAAGAAAATGATTACTCTGGCGGCTTTGATGCTGCTGGCTCTGGGGCTGCAGGCGCAGAGCCTCAATGGAAACTGGAGCATGGCTCAGGAGTTGATGACGAAACTGAACAAGGAGATGGATGATTCTTCGGCAACGATTGACCGGTTTGGCATGTCTTTCACGGACAAGGAGGCTAAGGTGGTCATGATGCTGAGCGTGGAGTCGGACGGCATGAAAATGAAGATTGGGGTCGGTGTTCCTGGCACTTACAAGCGCAACGGCAACAACGTGAAGTGTAATTTTGATGCCAAGAAGGTTGAGATCAACATTCTTGACTTGCAGTCGGACGATGAGGAAGTCAAGGGTATGCTTGCGAATCCTACCACTCGCGAATCGCTACTGAAGCTGATCAACAGCATGATGGAGGAAGAGCTGAAGAAAGATGGCAATGACCTCTTGGAGCTTGCTGATCCATTCGAGGAGTTCGAAATCAAGAGCCTCACATCGTCGAAATTGGAGATTGGAGTGGATGACGAGAAGGATAGCATCCCCTTCGACCGCGTGACGAATTTTTAAGGCAAGGGAGGCCTTTTGCTTGCGGCTGCGGCATCTTTGTGCCTGAATGTTTCACTTTTTCTAAAAAAAATGGGGGCAGATGCTTGCAGATTCGGAAGAAATGCGTACCTTTGCAGCCGGATAATGATGATGACAGGGGCGTAGCCCAGCTGGTTTAGAGCGCTGCAGTCACATTGCAGAGGTCATCGGTTCGAACCCGATCGTCCCTACGCACTCTCAGAGTGCACAGCAAGAGGGGCTGTTCATCATCATTAAGGAGGCGAGAACGCTGGCACATCGTGCCGGCGTTCTTCGTTTTTTATGTGGGGAGAGGAGGAGAAAGGAGTATTTTTTGTTAAAATTGATAAAAATGAAGGAATGGAATAAACCTTTGGGGAGGACGGTGGTCATAATAAACGTAAACAGCAATGAGAAGTAAGGTTGCCACTTACAATCATTCGTTTCAACAAACAAACAACAGAATCACCATCAATAAACATCATAACTTTCAAAACATTTTGCAACAAACAAAAATCATTTAACAACACAACTAAAACCAAACACAATCATGATGAAGAAATTCTTTTTCTCGATGATGTTGGCAGCGATTTCGCTCACATCATTTGCACAGCAGGGCGGCGGTCAGCGTCGCGAGTTCAAACCCGAAGACCAGGCTACCCGCAGGGCTAACCAGGTGAAGGAGGCAGCCAAGACCACTGACGAGCAGTATCAGAAGGTGTATGACCTTTTCCTGAAGCAGGCGCAGGAGTCGCAGGCCAAGATGAAGGAGGCACAGGAGAAGGGCGAGCGTCCACGCTTCGACCGCGAGGAAATGCAGAAGCAGCGCGAAGCCACGAATGCGGCGCTGAAGGAGATTCTGACCGAGGAGCAGTTTGCTGCCTACGAGAAGGCTCAGCAGGAGCGCATGCAGCGCGGCGGCCGTGGCGGTCAGGGCGGCAGAGGTCAAGGCGGCGGCCGTCAGAGACCTGGCGGCGGCTCCAATAACGCTCAAGACATTTGAAAACCCATCAAGACGAACAGGGGCAGTGCTACTTTCACGTTGGCACTGCCCCTGCTTTTTTGTTTTCAAGAATGCGGATTTTCTTTTTTCTTCACCATTCTTTTTTTCACAATTCTTTTCTTCACAACTTATTTTTTCACAACTTTCTTGCCTCTCACGATGTAGATGCCGCTGGGCAGTCCGTCGAGCGAGGTGCTGCCTTGGTGAACCATCTGTCCTGTGATGGAATAGACATTGTTGTCGTCGGCCTTTGGAGTGGCAGCAATGTCGTCGATGCCCACCGTTTCGATGATGTCGTCATTGGCGTCGTTGGCTTTTCCATACACGTTGGTCTTGGCAAAACGCACCTTGTAGGGCCATTGCTCCACGTCGCCTTCCACGTCCCAACCAATCCAGTCGCGGGTCCAGTAGGCTGTGGGCGCACCGCTGACGACGAGCCAGAGGTATTGGCATCCGGCAGGACACTGGAAGATGGCTATCTGGGTGGGGGCGCTGCTGTTGGCTGTGGCGATGTCGCCATAGATGCGTGTGCCATCGCGCTTGAGGGCCACGAAGCCGAATTTCCATCCGGCATTGGCTATGCGATGGACGTTGTAGCCTGACGTGCCTGCCTCGCCCGTGAGTTCGGCATAGACGGTGGTTTCTGTGGATGGTGTATTGAGGCGGATGGCGTTGTTGCCAAAGTTTTCGATGCAGTCATCCTTGGTGGGCCACCAGTAGCCCTGGTTGTCCTTGGTGAGTGCGGTCTGATTGCGCTTGCCGATGGTGTTTGCGCCTCGGTCGCGGATGGGGTCGAGGTCGAAGGTGGTCATGCGCGCGCCGTATTCCCACATTTCGTTGTTGAACTGTTCGAGTTTCTCAGCCGACGTGAGGGACGCGTCCATCGTGAGGCGCATGTAGGCCTGGAAGGGGTCTTCGGGGCTGCGCGACTGGTTCCACAGGCGGCCGATGATGTCCATGCCGTGCTTGTGGCAGAAGTAGTCCTGAATGAAGTAGTTGTTGTAGCGCAAACCTACGCAGAGCGGATGGCGATGCAGGCCGTTGACGGTTCCGCCGAGCCAGTCGTTGCCCTTGTCGGGATTGTTCCACACAAACTGCATGTCGGGATAGAACTTATAGGCTTGCCACTGGGCGCACATTTCCCAGAAGACGTTGTAGGAGGAGAGTCCCCAGTTGTACATCCACCCGTTATTGTTGTTGTTGTCGCAGTGGGTCTGATACTGGAAGCAGTGACCAATCTCGTGCGCCACGGTTTGTCCGCTGCGCGAGGTATGGGCACCGTTGGAGAGGGTGAGCAGGCCGATGATGTTGTCGATGCCGCTGCCAGAGGCTTCCCAGTCGGTGGTGTAGCGCAGGCGGATAATCATCTTGTAGGTGTCGGTCTTCGACTTGCCTTCGTTGATGGTGATGAAATGGAGGTCGTTGGCATAGAACTCAAAGATTTGGTCGGCTCTTTCCAAAATGCCTGGCACGGCCGACGGGACTTCTTTGCCATAGCCTGCCTCCCAGAAGAGAATCCAGTGCTTGGACTGGACAGAGCGGTCGTAGCACCACTGATTGGTTGATACTTTCAGCTGTGCATCGGTGCCGCAGGCGTTGGCGCTGCAATAGATTTTCTTATCGACAGCCGAGATGCGGGTGTTGAGTGTGGTGACGGCCAGACGGAGCTGACTGTCAGTGAGCGTGTAGTCCTCCATCTTCGCCTGAGCCGTCTCGATGCCCGATTTGAGGTTGGCGAGTGTGTTGGCCTTGCGCGGCACACCTTCCCACCACCCTGCCACGGTCTGGGCATAGTCGATGCGAACCTGCAGGGCGTCGTAGAGCACACGCGAGGCCTCGCCTGCCGCGATGGCATCCAGCAGGGCGGCATGTGCCTCAGCCAATGCGGTTTCGTCGTAGAGGGTCTGTCCGCTGCCATCGGTGCCAATGCCTTCCATGGCGGTCTGTGCCGATGCCAGAGCGGTTCTCATCGCCTCGGCGGCTGTCTCCTGAATGCCCTTGTCGAGCAGGGCCTGCCCTTTGGCAGAGAGGTTCTGCAGCTCCTGCACATAGCTGGCCGCCGTCAGTTCGCCGATGTATTGCAGACGGAAGTAATCGACACAGAGCCAGTTGCCCGTCGGATTTTCTGTGCGAAGACCGATGCCGATGTGCTCTCCCTCGTCGATGACGGCAAAGGTGAGTTCATAGGTTTTCATGCTGGTCACCTCCTGCTGGGCAGAACCGGCAAAGAGGTAGGCACCCGTCTGCGGATCGCCCTTGTTGACGGTGCTTTGGCTGGCGGTCTGCTGAATGTGGAGTGCGTTGGCCTTGAGCTTGTAATTGCCCTTGGGCAGGTTTCTCAGGGTCTGCGATACGGATGCTGCCGATATGGTCTTGCCGATGTTCACCCAGGTCTCCAGATAGTAGGTGCCGCTCTTGCTTCGGAAGACACTGTTGCTCTGTGTGCCCATGCCGCTGACCGTCCATCCGGCGGTGCCGTTCGTTTCGAACGAGGGGTTCGTGATGCGGCTGGTGAGGTCCACGGGTTTGGCCTCGGTGGCATTTCTCAGTTTGTAGGTCTCGGTGGCCTCCTTCACGTTGTAGTTGGCCTCCAGCACTTCGGGCATGGTGGCTTCCTCCTTGTCATAGACAGCTTGGGCAGCATCGATGACCGCCTTGAATTCGGCGGCTCCCTTGCCCGTACCATCGCCATACTGACGGTTGGCGGCGTTGATGCTGGTATTGAGCGTAGTCTTGCTCACGGCCATGTTCTCGCCCGTCAGCTTCACATAGTCAATCAGCAGGTTGGCGGAATTGGCTGACCCTCCAGCCGCGGCCTTGTAGCCGATTTGCAGCTTGCCCACAGTGGAGCGGGTCAGCGTGAAGGTAATCTTGTCCTCCTTCCATGTCCGTGAAGGATAGCTCTTCAGAGTGGAGGTGACCGACGTGCCGCTATTGGGAATCCACGCCAGGAGGGAGGTGCCGCCCGTCACACCCTTGGCATTGTAGGTGGCTGCGCTGAAGGTGTAGGTACCGGCAGGCAAGGTGACGGTCTGGGTGTAGCAGAAGGTCTGTTCCCATCCGGTGGAGAGTGCCAAGGCACCGCCTGCCTCGCCATCGGCACCTGTGGCAGGAACGCTCGTACCGTTGAAAGTGCCTCCGAAGCCGAACTCATAGACACCCGTCACGGTGTAGTCGGCACTCAGGTTGGCTGTCCATCCGGGTATCTCACGAATCTCCTGCGCCACCGCCACCCTTTGGGAGGCTGTGTAGTCGAAGTCGGAGTCGAAACCGTAGTTGGTGAGATAGTAGCGGGTCACGTCGTCCTGTGCCCATCCACTCAGCGAGGTCAATCCCATCCAAAAGAGAAGTAATGCTTTTTTCATGTTCAACATAGGTTTTGTGCGTTAGTTATGTTCATAGTTGCTGTGCAAATGTACACAAAAACTGCGAGTTATCGGATAGTCATCATCAAAAACTTCATTTTAGGGAACAATTTATTGCAAGACCATGCCATTGTCCACTTCCACAAAGCTCGCGAGGGCAACGGCGTTACCCTCGCGAGCCTTTCTCCGTCAAGCCCAAAGAGGCAACGACGGTGCAGTTTGAGCAGAGATGCCCTGTCCCCTACTCTTTCACCACGTCCTTGACCAGACGGACTGCCATCAAATTGGCATCGATCGAGCTGCCTCTGTCAGGCCAGATGTAGATGTAATCAAAGCTCAAGCCGCTGTCAGTCGTTGACCAATACTCTCCCTCAACTGGTTCGCCATTGTCCGAATACTTCCATGAGGTGAAGGGAAGGAACACTGCGCCTGCATCTTCCATCTTCTGCCAAGTGGCAGCATCATAGACATTGAGGCTGGTGAGGTCGGTCTCATCGCTTCTGTTCTTCACGTCGATGGTGCTGGACGTGATTTTAGCGGTGTCAACCAGCGACACGAAC
The DNA here is from genome assembly GCA_947167515.1 of uncultured Prevotellaceae bacterium. Classification (GTDB taxonomy): domain Bacteria; phylum Bacteroidota; class Bacteroidia; order Bacteroidales; family Bacteroidaceae; genus Minthosoma. Next base: position 6,398 of record CAMVIM010000015.1, read on the forward strand.
TGCACATCGGAAGGCTGCTCCCATGCATCGGGCAGCAAGATAAGGCCCTTCACGCTCTCCACCTGTCCGTAAGACAACAGGTTGAGGGCGTTGGGACGCTCCATGAACACATAGTTCCACTCCTCGTTGGTGAGGGTGCGCCACTTAAATTCGCCACCATTGGCAATAGGATTGGTACCCCAATCTGTAAACTTCGCACCTTCCTCGCTTTCGAGACGTTCGGGACTTGGATTGTCGCCGCTGCCCCATGCAAAGAGGTCGAACGTGTCTTTCTCGTCAAAGTCCGCATCTTTATTGCCCAGCACCGTCCACTGATGCTCGGCAAACTGGAAGGTTTTCGTAGATTTGGTGTATTGCAGGTTACCGCTCGAGAACTTCACCTGCTGAGTTGCACTCACTGAAAAAACACCGCTGATGGTGCCCTCTTCCTTGCTGTCACAACCGGTCAGCAACAAGGTGGCGAACAATGCACAAAAAAATAGTTTTGTCTTCATAATAGGTATAGGTTTAGTGAAAAGGAGGCTCACCCCGCCTAAGACGGAGGCGAGCCTCTTCTTTGTTATTGAATAATGTGTGATTACTTGTTCAGAGCCAGAGCCACGTTCACGGCGCATGCCACGGTGCAACCTACCATTGGGTTGTTACCGATGCCGAGGAAGCCCATCATCTCCACGTGAGCAGGCACAGAAGAAGAGCCTGCGAACTGAGCGTCAGAGTGCATACGGCCAAGCGTGTCGGTCATACCGTAAGAAGCTGGACCTGCAGCCATGTTGTCTGGGTGCAGTGTGCGGCCTGTACCACCACCAGATGCTACAGAGAAGTAAGGCTTACCAGCGAGCACACGCTCCTTCTTGTAAGTACCAGCCACTGGGTGCTGGAAACGGGTTGGGTTGGTAGAGTTACCAGTGATGGAAACATCCACGTTCTCCTTCCAAAGGATAGCCACACCCTCACGAACGTCGTCAGCGCCGTAGCAGTTCACCTTGGCACGAGGACCATCAGAATAAGCCTTGGTCTTCACCACCTTGAGTTCGCCAGTGAAGTAGTCGAACTGAGTCTGCACGTATGTGAAACCATTGATACGAGAGATAATCATGGCAGCGTCTTTGCCAAGACCGTTGAGGATGCAACGGAGTGGCTTCTTGCGCACCTTGTTGGCCATCTCAGCAATCTTGATGGCACCTTCAGCAGCTGCGAATGACTCGTGACCTGCGAGGAATGCGAAGCACTCAGTCTCTTCGCGGAGCAGACGGGCAGCGAGGTTGCCGTGACCGATGCCCACCTTGCGGTCGTCAGCCACAGAACCGGGGATGCAGAATGCCTGCAAGCCGATACCGATGGCCTCGGCAGCGTCGGCAGCGTTCTTGCAACCCTTCTTCAAAGCGATGGCAGAACCTACCACGTATGCCCACTTAGCGTTCTCGAAGCAGATGCGCTGAGTTTCTTCACATGTCATGTATGGGTCGAGACCTGCCTTCTCGCAGATTTCGTTAGCCTCTTCGATAGAGGAAATGCCGTTCTCGTTCAAAGCAGCAAGAATCTGCTTCATGCGACGGTCTTGTGATTCGAATTTCACTTCTCTAATCATAGTCTGTTTCCTCCTTATTCTTTACGTGGGTCAATAGATTTAACAACTCCCTGTTCTGGCTTCGTGCGGCCATAAGTGCCAGTCACGCTCTTCAGAGCCTCGTTGGCATCCATGCCCTTCTTCACAGCCTCCATGAACTTGCCCATGTGCACGTACTCGTAACCGCACACCTCGTTGTCCTCGTCGAGGAACATCTTCGTGATGTAACCCTCAGTGAGCTGGAGGTAACGAGTGCCCTTCACCTTGGTGCCGTAGAGAGTGCCACACTGAGACACGAGTCCCTTGCCGAGGTCTTCCAGACCAGCGCCAATCACGAGACCACCCTCAGAGAATGCGGACTGAGTACGTCCATACACAATCTGGAGGAAGAGTTCACGCATAGCCGTGTTGATAGCGTCACAAACCAAGTCGGTGTTCAGCGCCTCGAGGATAGTCTTGCCAGGGAGAATCTCAGATGCCATAGCGGCAGAGTGAGTCATACCCGAGCAACCGATAGTCTCGACGAGACATTCCTCGATGATGCCTTCCTTCACGTTCAGAGAGAGCTTGCAGCAACCCTGCTGAGGAGCGCACCAACCAATACCATGTGTCATGCCTGAGATGTCCTTAATCTCCTTAGCCTGAATCCACTTGCCCTCTTCGGGAATTGGAGCGGGTCCGTGGTTAGGACCTTTGGCTACACAGCACATTTCCTGTACTTCTTTTGAATAAACCATAATTGTGAAACAAATTAGTTAATTAAATAAAAAAATATGTGTATCTTTTATTTTCACGTTTGCAAAAGTAGGAAATAAAAATTAGAAGACCACACAAAAAAAGGAAAAACTTCTTATTTGGTATCATTTTTTTTGCCGAGAAGAAGAAAAGCACCACCTTTATGACACTGAATTTTACGATTAGCAATAGATAGTTATAACTTTGTTGGCAAATAAAAATATAAAAGTAACCTGTTGAAACTTCGCGATCTTTGTTTCACAAATCCTTCATCAAGATTTCTGGCAATCGTCGTGTGTCCCAGATGTCCGCAATATAAAGACAATCTTCTTCACACTACTCGCATAGCCAAGGGAATTTTTGTTCCAAGCTCGCATGAACATTCTCGCATGACATAATCCTTCCAGCTTTCATATCAGCCTCTGCCATATCAAGACGCTTGTTGATGTCCTCCATCGTGAAGGGCTCCGGCTCTGCAAGAATACCAGAATCTTTCTCATCTTCTGTGTCCATATACGAGGTGTACTCTTTTGTCGAAGGGGATTGCAACAAAAGAATCATCAAGTGTCGTTTCACCTCCGAAGGCATAGCTGCAAGATGGAAAGTGTTATAGAAATCAATGGCTGTTTTTTCTGCTGTACTCATTAGACCTTTTTTGTGTAGAATCTTCAAAACTTGTTTGCAAAGGTAACGCTTCCTTTTGGTTCCTACAAATTTTTCACGTTTTTCTTTGTATCACATAATCATTGTACATTTGCACCGTGGTCTTCGGGGAACAGAAAGCTCTTACTTTTAACCAGGTCAAAATGAATACAGAAAAATATAGGATGTGAATTTTTCTTGAATGATTGATACATTTTACTCCTTTAATGTTTGTTTTTGTATAATAGACAGATTATATTTGCACACGAAAAACTCTCAACACAGCTGAGACAAATCAGTTGAACGAACAATCTGAAATCAACAAAACATGGCCAAGAAACAAGCAATACAACTGTTTCAGAAAAGAAGGAAATGAAACCGTTACAATTGTAACCAGTTGAAGCTTCGTGCCGCTGGTGGCAAAATGCAACGAATTGAGTTATTATTTGCTACCTGAGAAAAAGATGAGGAGATATCCCTGCCATTCTGTCGTTTGGCACGTTTCTTGTTGGACTATCATCAAAAACAAAAAATAGGAACATTATGGACACAAAACTTTTCTTTAAAAATTCATCATCTCTCCTAATCACCTTAATTGAAAGAGATGATGGAAAAGAAAAGAACAAAATTATGGAGACGTGAACAAGGTTTTCGTGTCTTCAAAGCCCGCTTGAAGTATTATGTGGCGGGCATGGATGTGTGTGTCATGGACGACGGACGTCGTGTCTATCGTCCTCAGTGGTTTGAATTGGCAAAATGCCACTGGGCGCAAGTGTACAAAACCACTAGAACGCCATGCAGTTGCTGGATGTGTCGAGGATACGAATACAGTCGCCTCGACTACAAAAAGGAGACATTGCGGATTATCAACGAAACAATGGAATGAAAACAGCGTCGGGTCTGTCTGTTTGGCATGCCCGACGCTGTTTTTTCAACATGTTCACCCTTTATTTTCTTCCCTTTCCTTCTGTTGTACTCCCCACATAACATTTGGCAATTGTAGATACAACGACATGGTCATAAAAAAGTCCCACCGTTTGTAGCCGGTGGGACACCCCGAAGTATGGAAATCACCCCCCCAATAAAAGTGTGGAAATACAAATTTGGGGGTGGGACACCTCGTATAATGAAAATCATAACCACCATCTGCGACCCAGTGAGTGGGGATGTATAAACGCAACCCCGACTCCCATCATGAAAGATGCTTCGTTTTCCTTTCTTGTTTGCACAAGCTACGGCAAACTTGCTGCATTTCCAAATTTCTCTCAGTGTTTTTTCATTTTTCTATCATTTTTTAGTTCCTGTTCAATCTTTGGATTATTTCCTTTGTATGAACACAATATTGCTAGATGGAATATGTGTCCTATTTTAGGAATTCATACCCAAACAAAGTGGGTACAATCTCATGGATGTAATATTCTTTTACAAGACCTGCCAGTGTTTCGATATTTCCATTTAGTTCTGGATAGTCGGGAACATTATCCCCCGTGTCTTCATCTGTATGGAACGTGTTCAGTTCTGTCTTTATCTGATACAGTCCATAGTTGTATTTAGGTTGATACCCTGCAGTTTTCTTAGCGTCTGTCAAAATCTTTTCCCATAAATTCAAAAGAGTTTCTTCTTCGTTCGATTTTGACATCTTACGAAGAGCGGTAAAAGCCAATGTCTCTCCGTTTGTGGTGTCGAGACACAGTTGATTCTTGTAATGTCTGCCATCTGTTCCAATGAATTCACGCATGTGGTTTTGAGGCTCCAATACCGTGAATAACAGGCATTTCAATAGATAAGCACTAAGCTTTCCATTGGCTACATCCTTTTCATATCTTTGTGCCCCGTCCCCAGATTTCATTATTCTGCCTCGTTCTGTCCATGCTCTATTATACGTAATGTATCGACTGGATGCGAACATTGGGAGTTTTTCAAGAAAATTGTCGCTACGGAGATAGAAACCATTACCATCATATCTTCCTGCTATTAAAAGGCTTGCCATATTGTCTGGATTGTCAAATCCACTACTATATACAGCCATATATCCAAGAATGTTCTCGTTTGTTACGGGTTTCAGTCGAATAGTATTTGAATGTATTCTCTCTGTACCATCTTTACTACAAAGTATTCCTTTGTTGACTTCGTCATTCGAAAAAATTCTCTTGTCGAAATAACTTTTGCTATATGATGTGTGAATTTTTTTGATGGATAGTGTGCCGAAATAAGATAATTGTTCAGAGGAATCTATATCATAGGCTTCTATTTCAAAGCTATCAAGTTCCTTATCATCTTCGTTACTCCATAATGCAACCATAATAGTGGCAGCGATATTGGTGTGGAAATGCTTTCGGTTGAAGGCAAAACCACCAAGAAATCTCTTGCTAATGAGATGCTGAACCTTCCAGTATTTTGCAGGAGAATATACGATATAACTATCCGTCGGCTGGCGAAGATAATACTTGAAGGCAGACCATATAAAGACATTTCCCAATTCATTCAGAGCCGTACCTCTCACCTCCTTCTTCATTTCCTTAAAGACTTCGCATTTCTTCCATTCCGAGCTCTTTTTTCCTGCATTCTTCTTCTGATGCTCGATGGAGGTGGTGTCTGCAAAGGGTGGATTCTCAAAGAGAATAATGGTGCATAGAGGATTGTTGACATACTGCATGATGATTTCATTCTCGATGTATTCCATGCTGAGCGCATTGGCACCACGCACCATACCACCATTGAAAGTGTCTGTCTGTTCCGTCGGAGGGATAATGTGCCTAACCTTATCGCCAAGTGTTTCGAGCAACACTTTATATTCATAATACTCGTATGTGGAAACAATGGTGTGGCTCAGTTCTTCTTGCGTCATCTGTGACTCCAAATTGCCTGTTCCCGCACATCTGTCTATGATAACATAGTCGTTGCCCTTCGGAATACGGTCGATAGCCTTGCGGACAAGTTCCAAGGATTTCATGGCATATACAGGATGAGTATAAAATGCGCCAAGGTCTTTCTTGTGGAGGTCATCATTCAGCCTATCCATCAGATAGCGGAAACGTTCATTGCTCTTTCCTCGGTACGGATGGATGTACTCACGGAATTTGTCAGGCAATCTGATTTCCCCAATGATTTTCACTTGCCCTGTTTCATCTCCAATAAAATCAGCCTTTGTGGCTTTAGGGTATAGTTTATAATAACTGGAAGCCCATCCAACAATGCAATTCTCGTCAATGTTGATTTTCGTGAAACTGTTAGTCCGCAAAATACCAATCATCTCTTCCTCTTCCGCTGGATTGCTAAAATCCAACCTTCTGATAGCATCATTTGCCACAAAGTTCGTATTGTTGCGTGAAGCCCCTCCCACATACACTTTCTCTATGTGACTCAAATAGTCTTCCGAATGGTACAGGTATGCCATTGAAGTATTCAACGACACCAACAAAATGTTGGCAGGAAGGGGCTTCCCCTTTATTCTCATGGCTGAGAGCAGTTTGATAGTTTGAAAGAGCACCGTGTTCAAATTGTCAATTATCAACTTGAACTCTATCAGATTCCCCCTGACAATGCCATCGCTATAGTCTCGTTGCACATCCGACACGTCAAGTGAGGAATCTACACGTTGCAAATACTTCTGCAGGAAATCCACTTGTCCCTGCAATTCTTTCTCGTACTTCTTTGAAAATGAAAGGTCAGCCATATAGATTGATAGTCTTTTGTGCACCCAACTATCAATCACGCCAAGACGCAAAAAAGGCGTGATGCACCTTATTGCGTTCAGCTTTGAGGCAGCCTCGGAATGGAAACCTCACCCATCTAAACAAGAATGCATCACGCAGAGCGTGTGCATTGCTATTGTATAGATGGGAAGATGTCCATACCGAACACCTTTCACATTTTATTTCTGTGTTACGTTATTTCCAATAAGTTTCCGAGGCTTTTGGCTGAACGCGAAATAATAGCGAATGCTTTGTTATGGTCGGGATTTCTCCCCCAACCGATTGCAAAAGTAAGAAAGATTTATGAACCACACAAACATTCTCGAAAAAACTTCACAGACTTTCTTGTGAAGTCCTCAAAACAATCGTATAGTGGCAACAATAAATGTATTTTTTATATTCGGAAAAAATATCCCTTTTTTATATATTGTGGAAATAATGTCGTACCTTTGCAAAAGCACAGAAGAATTAAGGTAAATGAAAAGAAAGAGAATCTTGAGATGGATTGCGTGGGGAATGGGTTGTTCCCTGGTGATGATGTGTGCGGTGATGTGGGTCTGCAATCAGATGGTTGTAGACAATGCGGAGGGGAAGACTTGGGATGAGATGGATGGTGTCGGGTATCGTGAGGTGGGGCTTTTGTTGGGGACAACTCCACAGACGAGGATTGGGAATCGCAGGAATCTGTTCTTCCTGTATCGCATCGATGCTGCGGAGGAGCTGTACAAGGCGGGAAAGATTGGGAAGATTCTGATTAGTGGCGACGAAAACAGTTTGGATGGCATCAATGAGCCTGAGTGCATGAGGGATTCGCTGATTGCAAGGGGTGTCCCGTCGGAGGCTATCATGCTGGACGGGAAGGGCTTCAGAACGATTCTATCGGTCATCCGTGCTAACCAAGTGTATGGATTGAAGAGTTACACGATTATCTCCCAGCGATTCCACAACGAGCGGGCTTTGTATCAAGCGGAACATCTGGGGCTGGATGTGAAGGACCTTCAAGCCTTCAATGCCAGAAGCCCCTTCTCTGAAATGGCCGTCATGATTTATGTGCGTGAGTATTTTGCAAGAGTGAAGATGTTTTGGGATTTGTGGACCTCTGATGAAACTTCTGATACTCACAAATGACTTGGGAAAAACGATATTTTCCAATAATTAACGCTCATTTGTCCCGATATTTTAAGTTTTTTATCGAGACTATCTCATAAGTCTAGTTTTTTATGTAGATTTGCAACACCAAAAACTAAAGATTAGCTTTACTGACAAAACTTACAAAATGATGGAAACAAAACTAAAAACATGGATGGGCATGACTCTCCTGACTGGCATGCTCATGGGACATGCGGACACTATGACTGCACAAGTGTCGAACGGGCAACAAGCGGGAACTGCTGTGACGGAACCCATCAAGCTCCCCACCCTCAAGGCACCGAAAGGGAAAGAAATCTACATTCCAAAAGATTTGAAGGACAACGACTTCACCGACCCTGAGTCGAAGTGGAGCTTTGCACGGTGCGCCTACACGGAGGATATCATCATCTTCTGGGAGAAGCCCTTCGGACACGACCTGAGTCAGGCGCCTGACCTTGAGGGACACAACATGAAGGTGGATTTACAGAATCTGCTCCTGCGCATCCAGTCATTTTATGACTTCTACAAGGACGAACTTCAGTTCATCAAACCTGGTTCCAACGCTGACCGCTACCGCATGATGGTTATGCTCAACTATTCGCTGGAGGGCACAGCCTACGGTGGCGACTATGACGGAGTGATTGGTGCGCTCTGGATTTCGCCCAACCGTGTGCAGGACGAGAAACTGAACTGCATCGCCCACGAACTCGGACATTCGTTCCAATCGATGATTGCCTGCGACCATCAGGGCGAAAGCTGGGGCGGTGGCGGCATCTTCGAGATGTGCAGCCAATGGATGCTCTTCAACGTGAACCCCGAATGGCCCACCGACGAGAACTACCACTGGAAAGCCTTCATCGACCACGCCAACCTGCGTTTCCTCGATGGCGAAAACATCTACCACTCACCCTATCTGCTGGAGTACTGGAGCTTGAAGCATGGAAAGACCGTCATCGGCGACCTCTTCCGTGCCGGCAAGCGGGGCGAAGACCCTGCATCCACCTACATGAAGATGTTCAACATGACCAACGGGGACTTTGCCAAAGAAGCCGTCGATTGCTACTCGCGTCTGCTCACCTTCGACTTCCCAGGCAAACATCAGGCTAACAAGAAGTATGCGGGCGAGTTTGTGAACCAAAAGCCCTTGCAGGTGTTCGGTGCCAACGTCATCAAACTCGACACGAACGGAAAACCTGCCGTGAAGGTGAAGTTCGATGGTGACGACAAGAAAGACGGCTATGCCTATCGGCTGGTGGCAGTGAAGAACAACGCCAAGGCCGTCTATGGCGACATTGCCACAGGCACAAAAGGAGAACTGAAGATGAACCTCCCTGCCGACACCAAGGGTGTGTATCTGGTCATCACGGGCTATCCGCTCGGCGAATATAAGCCCTACACGTTCAACCCTTACGACGAGGATAGCAAACCCGAAGAACCACACATTTATAAATATCAATTCAAAACAAAATGAAACGCACATTTCTCCTGCTTAGCCTGACGGCATGCATCAGTGCCACGCAGGCACAAATCAACACTTCTCTCACTTCTCCAAACGGAAAAGTAAAGATTGAAGTAAATGCAGACAAAGAACTGACTTTCAAAGTAATTGACAGCGGAGTATCATTATTGACTGGCACTCCAGACCTGTTGCTCAACGGCAAGAAAGCCAGTCAATACAACGGCACCGCCACCCAGTCAATCAAGGAGCATTTCAATGCGCCCAACTATAAACTCACCTCGTTCGATGATGCGTACAACCAACTCATCGTGAAGAACAAGAACGGTGTGAATGTGGAGTTCCGCGCCTACAACAGCGGTGTGGCATATCGCTTCGTCACCACATCGGCAAAAGGCGAATGGACCGTGAAGGACGAGGTGGCTACCTTCACCTTTGCCGATGACTTCACGGCTTATCTCCCCTACTCAACCAACGAGAAGAACCCGAAAGCGATGGCCTTCCAAGCCACCTACGACGCAGCACCCCTCTCGAAGAGCAAGAACCTCGATGCTTTCCTGCCTGCCACCATCGATTGCAAGACCGCCAAAGTCACACTGCTGGAGACCGATGTGGAGGCATACCCCGGCATGTTCGTCAAAGGAAACGGCACCTCCCTGAAAGCCTCCTTCGCCCCCTACCCCAAGACTTTTGACTACTATCCTTGGCGAGTGCAGAAATATGTGACTGGCACCGAAGACTTCATTGCCCAAGGCAAAGGCAACCGCACCTTTCCGTGGCGCATCCTCGCCATCACGCATGATGATACGGAAATGCCCACCAACACCCTCGCCTATCAGTTGGCTTCCCCCTCGCGCATCAAAGGCGACACCTCATGGATTCGTCCAGGCAAGGTGGCTTGGGACTGGTGGAACGACTGGGGCATCTCCGGTGTGGGTTTCGAGGCAGGCATCAACCAGCAGACCTATCGCCACTACATCGACTTCGCCGCCCAACACGGACTTGAATACATCATTCTGGATGAGGGTTGGTACACGCCCAAGAGCGGCGACATGCTCACCGTCATCCCAGACCTGAACCTGCCCGAACTCGTCCGCTATGGCAAACAGAAGAACGTCGGCATCATCCTGTGGACGGTCTTCAACGTGCTGGACAAGCAACTTGACGAGGCCTGCGAGAAATACAGCGCAATGGGCATCAAAGGATTCAAAGTCGATTTCCTCGACCGCTATGACCAAGAGGCCACCCAGATGATTTACCGCATTGCCGAGCGTTGTGCCCAAAGCCATCTGGTGCTCGACTATCACGGCATCTTTGCCCCGCAAGGCATCACACGCACCTATCCCAATGTCATCAACTTCGAGGCAGTCTTCGGCATGGAAGAGGTGAAGTGGACGGAACGTGCCAAAATGCAGCGCGATGGCAGAACCGTGGATGAGCCTTCAAAGGACATGCCCCTCTACGATGTCACCTTCCCATTCATCCGTGGCATGGCCGGCCCTGTCGATTTCACTCCCGGCGGCATGCGTAACGCCTCCAAAGCCGACTTCCAGCCCATCTACAACAACCCCATGACGATGGGCACACGCTGCCACCAACTGGCACACTACATCGTGCACGAATCACCCCTCACCATGTTGGCAGACAATCCTACTGCCTACGATAGAGAGCCCGAATGTACCGCCTTCATCGCCTCCCTCCCCACCGTCTATGACGAGATGCGTGTGCTCAGCGGCAAGATGGGCGAATACATCATCGTGGCGCGTCGTCAGGGCAACGACTGGTATGTGGCAGGCGAGACCAACTGGCAGAGTCGTGACGTGCAGGTGAGCGCCTCCTTCCTTCCGGCAGGCACCTACGAGATGACCGCCTTCATCGATGGCATGAATGCCGACAAGACCGCAACCGACTACGAGGTGTGGCAACAAACCTTCACCCTCCCCTACACCGTCAGCGAGTCCGTCACCGTCCACATGGCCAGCGGCGGCGGTTTTGCAGCCAAACTCATCCAAAAGTGAAATTTCCACTATTGGCAAGAACGGTTTGACAAACAGCCAAACCTTCCATCAAGACTACTCCACAACCTCCTAACCGACGTGCTCCATGTCGGTTAACCCATGTGCCCCATGTCGATTGACCGATGTGGGGCACACCGATTTTGTGACCACTAACCATTCGTCACCATTTTCGCCATTTATCACACATCCTTTGCCATTCGTCACAAACACGTGCCGTATATCCCAAAAACTTGTATGGAAAACACCTTCGCCATAACTTTGCAGTCGAAAATCATTCAGACGCATCAATTCATGATCAAATTTATCAACCCATTTCATTTTTAACATTATGAATTTATTAGTCATCACAGCTGCTGTCATCATGTCCGCGACCATGAATACAGCCCAGGAAGAGAAAACAGATTTCTATCACAACACGGAGATAGAGAACAACCACATCGTGGCCCAATACATCTACAAGAAAGTCGCCGTTCCTTACGAGAACAAGGTTTATCAGATGCTGGAGCCTCACCGGATGTATGACTACAACTACGATGCCGAAGAACGCCTGTCCGTTCGTACATCTCATCATTGGAATGGTCAGCAATGGGGACCCGAATCTCGGTTGGAATACACCTATGCCGATGACGGCTATTCTGTGTCCATCTCCTACTGGGACAAGAACAAGCAACGCTTCTCTTCCCCCATGTACAAAACCGTGTACACTGAAATGCCCGACCGGACAGCTGTCCAAATCTGCAACTATCAACGATGCGGGAAAGACTGGGTGCAAACGACCCAGTTACTTGCCCCATCGGTGCAAGGGACACTTCAATCATAATCATGGCGCTACGAACCCGGCGGCAACATGGAATGACAGGAGAAGGACATTGCCCAACTGCTTCATGAAGGTCTTTTTTTCATCCCTCTGCAAGAAAAAAGCAGGGGGATGTGTTTCTTTTGTACGAAAAATTGATTCGTTTCTTCTTTTTTTTGTAACTTTGCCACGTTTTTGTACATTTTCGACTATGAGCAAGAAACACTATAAGAAAGAGGAAACGGCGGAAGGGAAAGAAACCTCGTCCCGTCAAGGCTCTCAGCAGAGAGCACCCAAGGAAAACAAACCGATGACCACGACGAAGTCCAAGGGACAGGCACGTGCAGCAGAAGGGAAAGAGAAGGTCATCGGCAAGAAGACATCGCTGTGGATAGCCTTAGCCACAACCGTGTTGGTGGTGGCAGCAGGCGTGTTTCACTTGATCGTGCGCAACAGCGACATGCTGTTCATGGCACAGAGCAAGGATTTCTTCTCCACCGACCCGACCCACATGGCCGAGTGCATGCAGCAACCGGGTGGCCTCATCAGCTGGGTGGCGACATTCCTGACGCAATTCTTTTATTATCCAGCCCTTGGAGCCTCCATCCTGATAGCCATCTGGGTGGGAAGCATGTGGCTAAGTTCGTTGGCCTTCAAGGTGAGATGGGCCTGGATGGCTGTGCTGGCAGTGCCAGCCTTCTGTCTGCTGGTCAGCACCATCGACGTGGGCTACTGGATATATTACGTGAAGCAGACGGGTTACTGGTTCTACGGCACCGTAGGCTATCTGGTGACCATGGCGTTGGTGTGGTTCCACAGCCTGTTTCGGAAGCGATTGGACCGCATCATCACCACGTGTCTCATCGCCCTCACCTATGCTTTCTTCGGGTGGTACACGCTACTGGCGCTGGTCTATATTGCGGTGATGGCCATCGTGCGTCCTGCCAAAGATGAAAACACCATCCTGAAGATTCTGCGCCCCATCTTCCCCTTGGCACTCGCTGCCGTGATACCGCTGCTCTGCTATGGGCTTTACTCCGGCATCCGTCTTGAGGACGTCTGGATTTGCGGATTCCCCCGTTTCCAAAACGACACGGTGACGAGTGTCGTGCCCACCATCCCCTTCATCATCATGGCCATCACGCCCATCGTTTACCCCTTCCTGCCCAAGCGCAAGGAACTGAAAGGCAGCATGGCAGGAGTGGTTTGGACGGTGAGCGCACTCTTGTGGGTAGGCGGCTTCGTTTGGGCTGAAAAGAGCGACTTCCAGAACTACAATTATCATGCCGAGATGCGCATGTACAGGGCTGCCGACGAAGGCGACTGGGAGAAGGTGCTGGACGAAATGAGCGAAATTCCTGGCGATGCCTCACGACAGATGGTGCTGCTGAAGAATGTGGCATTGCTCAACACGGGCGAGATGGGTTCGAAGATGTTCAAGTACAACAACATGGGCGAGCCTCCCACCAACGGATTCGACACGCTGCACGTACACATGGTGCAGACGGTGGCTCCCCTGCTCTATTACTATCATGGCAAGACAAATTTCACCGTGCGCTGGTGCATTGAGAACAGCGTGGAGTTTGGCACCGATTACGACAATCTGAAGCTGCTGGCTCGCTGCGCACTGGTAGGCGGCGAGATGGAGGCGGCTCAGAAATATCTCACCATTCTGAAGACCACCCTCTTCTACAAGGATTGGGCTGAAAGGCTCTGGCCCATCACGGAAAAGCCAGAACTCATCAAAAAGTATCATGAGTTCGACACGGTGCGCGAACTGCGCGACCACATGGGCACGGTGCTCGACGGTGACAATGGTCTGTGCGAGATGTATCTGCTCAACTATTTCAGCCACACGATGAACAAGGACAGCAAACTGCTGCAAGAGCTGACACTGGACTATGCACTGGTGCAGAAGGACATTCAGCTGTTCTGGCCTCGCTTCTTCCTCTATGCACAAATGCACGAAAACGAGAAGATGCCTGTCCACTATCAGGAAGCGGCGAAACTCTACGGCAATCTGGAACCGGACAATGTGGATATATCGAAGATGCCGTTCGACAAGGAGGTGAACGACAGTTATCAAGGATTCCAGCAACTCTCCCAGTCGCTGCTCTCCTCAGGCATGAAGGCCGAAGATGTGGGCGAAAGCATCAAGAGCACCTACGGAGGTACCTTCTACTGGTTCTACTTCTTCTGCCGCGACATCCATTCGTATTGAGATGGTAAGGTTCTGAGGTTATAAGGTTTTGGAATTGAGTATTAAAGTTTTATGATTATGAAAGTGAAACACATCATATCAACGTGGGCAATCGCTGCCATCATGACGGCCTGCACCCACCCCACTGTGCCTGAGAACGCACAGAAGGAATCGCGTTTGCCCCGCATCTATCCCGACTACACCGAGGTGACCATCCCCTGCAACATCTGTCCGCTGAACTTTGCCGTGCGTGAAGATGCCAGCGAGGTAGTGGCGCACTTCACCTTCCCGAACGGAGAGGCCACCTATGGAAAAGACCAAAAAGTGCTCATCGACGAGGAGGAATGGAAACTCATGCTGAAAGCCGCCAAGGGCAAAAGCATGCAGGTGGAAGTCTATGCCAAGACGGGGGACACATGGAAGGCTTACAAGCCCTTCAACATCTATGTGGCAGAAGACAGCATCGACAACTACATCTCCTATCGCGTCATCCAGCCATCCTATGTGGCATACGAGAAGCTGAGCATCAACCAGCGCGACCTCACCAATTTCGACGAGAAGGAAATCTACAATAACATGTCGGTCAGCACCGAAGAGGTGGGTCAGTGCATCAACTGCCACTCTTACCAGAACTTCAAGACCGACAACATGCTCTTCCATATGCGCCAAGGACTGGGCGGCACCATGATGGTGGTGGACGGAGAGCTCCGCAAGATTGACCTCAAGACCGACCAGACACTCAGCGCCGGCGTCTATCCTGCATGGCACCCGACAAAACGCCTCATCGCCTTCTCCACCAACTCCACCGGTCAGTCGTTCCACACGAAAGACCTGAACAAGATTGAGGTGCAGGACACTGAGAGCGACCTCATCCTCTACGATGTGGACAAGAACGAGGTGAGCATCATCTCCGAACTGGACGACGAACTGGAGGTGTTCCCCACCTGGAGTCCCGACGGCAAGAAACTCTATTTCTGCTCGGCTCATTTCGAGTACAAGAACGACAGCATTGCCAAGGAAACTGAGATGATTCAACGATACAAAGAAGTGAAATACGACCTCTACTGCGCCGACTTCAATCCTGACACCAAGGAGTTCAGCAACGTGGAGATGATTTATAACGCTTCCGACTCGCTCGGTCAGAGCGTCACCCTGCCCCGCGTCAGTCCTGACGGGAAATATCTGCTCTTTGCTCAGGCCGAGTTCGGGTGCTTCCACGTATGGCATGCCGATGCCGACATCTACCTGATGAACCTGAAGACCCGCGAGGTGCAGAAACTGGATGCTGTGAACAGTTCCCGTTCGGAGAGCTATCCCACCTGGTCGAGCAATGGCCGATGGATCATGGTGGATTCCCGACGCGATGACGGCAACTACACACGCCCCTACATTGCTTATTTCGACAAGAAGGGCAAGGCGCACAAAGCCTTCATGCTTCCTCAGAAAGACCCCAACTTCTACACCTTCTACTTGCGTTCGTTCAACCGTCCCGAGTTCATGGTTGAACCCGTCAGCATCACACCGCAGGAGTTCACCCAAAAGGCGAAGGAAGATGCTGTGAAGGCCAAGTATGCCCAATAAGAACATCACATATAGGATAGCCCTGTGAGCATGACGGTCAAAGGTAAGCACAGACACATCTACCTGCTGGCATTCATCACCGTAGCATTCATTCTGCTGCCGGTGATGAATGGTGATTATCTCTATACCATTCAAGACAACGATGTCTTCATCAGCGGCCATACGTTCATGATGAACACCGTCCGCTATGAAGGTGGCTGGTTCGCTTGGGTGGCTCGCTACCTCACCCAGTTCTTCTACTACCCCTGGTTGGGTAGCACCATCCTCATCCTCTTCTGGGTGGCTATCTACTGGATGACCATCCTGATGTTTGGCATCAAGGATAAATGGAGTTTTCTGGCACTGATTATTCCTGCCATCTTGCTCTACCACTTGCTTGACTATGGATACTGGATATATTATGCCAAGACGCCCGGTCTTCCCTTTCTGCACACCATCTTGGTTCTTGCCTGTTTGCTGTACACATGGGGAATCTTGTATCTGACCCGGAACCTCAAAATCAATTGGCAAATGAAGGGACTCATTTGCGTCGGTCTTTTAGTTGCCATCATTTACGTTTGCAATTTCTTATGGCCCTCCTCACCTTGGCATTATAATTATGGTTTCCGTCATTCCATCAAAACAACGCTGACCGACTCAAACTTCAAGCACGAACTACGTATGTACCGTGCCCTCGATGAGTTCCGCTATGACGATGTGCTCAAGGAGATGCCAACCGACAACGAAACCCCACCCACCAACCTAATGGTGCTCTACAAGAACATCGCCCTGATGCACACGGGACGTCTGACCGACCTGTTCAAGACCAACAACTGTGGCATCAATCCGTTCGCCGCCGACTCCACCCTCTCCTCACGCATTCACATTTCTCAATTAGGCGCACCCCTCATCTACTACCAGTTTGGACAAATCAACTTCGCCTACCGATGGGCTATGGAGAACTCCGTCACCTACGGACTGAGTTTCCGCAATCTGAAGATCATGGCTTTATGCTCCATCTTCAACCAAGAGTTCGACGTGGCAGCAAAATACCTCCTGCTGCTGAAAACAAGCCTCTTCCATCGCGACTGGTCCATCGAACATGAACGATGGATGTACAACAGCACCAACTTCATCCAGAGCCGTGACTTTCAGGCCATCGCCCCACTGATAGATGACGACCCGAACGTGCTCGACGACGACAAGGGACGGTGCGAGCAATACATCCTTGACCATTATTCCACCCTCCGACATGCTTCTTCGCCACAACTTGAAGAGGTCATCCTATGCCTCTCGCTCTGGCGAGAAGATGCCTACTCCTTTTGCATCCACTTCTACGACTATGTGCAGCACCATCCCCAGGAAAGCATCCCCACGCTCTACCAGGAAGGAGCCATCCTGCACGGCAACACAGACGAGTCGCCCATCGATTTCAAAGGCTTCAAATTCGACACCTTCGTGGCAGACCGCTACAACCGATTTGTGCAAAACTACAACCAACTCTCCCAGCAGGGGCTAAGCAACGAGGAAATGGCACGACGGCTCCGACCCACGTATGGCGACACCTATTGGTGGTACTACTACTTCTACACCGATTTCACCATTTATTAAAACGCTATATTAACTGAAAAAAATGAACAGACTACTTTTACTCGCTCTGCTGGCTACAGCCACATTGAGCATCCATGCACAAGGTACCGTGCAAGACTACAAGAATGCCTTTTCCACCCGTGGCAAGTACTCGTGGAAGATGACACACGGCGATGTCCATGTGCAGTCACCCTACCACGTCAACCCCACCTACTTCAACTACTCCACCTACAACGGCGACAGCACCGTGTGGTATCAGGTCGATGCGAAGACTGGCGAGAAAAAGCAGATTGCCAACCCCGAACCTCGCCACCAAAACCGCTGGCAGGGCGACGGACACCACTGGATGGAAGTGCGCGACGAGAAAGACGGACGTGCCGAAAGCCCTGCAGAGAAAGGCACCTTCATCATTCACAAAGACAACAACCTCTACCTGCTCAGGGGCGATGACATGGCGGGTGCCACACCCATCACTACCGATGGAGTCGATACCTGCTACTATTCCTCTTGGGGCCGATGGTCGAAAGACGGCAGATACTACGCCACCGTCCTCATCAAACCAGCACCCAAGCACTATGTCACCTACACCCTCTCCTCCCCCACCGACCAGGTGCAGCCCAAATACTCCCAGCAGGAATACGCCAAGCCTGGCGATTCGCTCAACTATCGCATCCCTGTGGTGGTCGATGTGGTGAACAAGAAGACCATCTATCCCAAGTCGTGCGAACTGTTCGCCTCTCAGTATCAGGTGACAGCACCCGCCTGGGACGACAACGGCAAGACTCTCACCTTTGAGTTCAACGAACGCGGTCACAAGACCTACCGAGTGCTGGAGATGGACCTCGAAGGCAACATCCGCACCCTCATCGAAGAGAAGAACGACAAATACGTGGCCTACTCACGCAACTACCGCCAAGACCTCGATGCCAACCACATCCTCTGGAAGAGCGACCGCGACGGACACGCACATCTTTATATCTATAACCGAAAGAACGGAAAGTTGACCCAAGTGACCCGAGGCAACTACTGGGTGCGCGGCGTGCAGCATGCACAGATTGACGAAAAAGGCAAAGGATACATCATTTTCTCTGCCAACGGCATGAACTGCAAAAACATGGGTAAGGTCACCTCCAGCCTTGACGGAAAGATACCAGAAGAAGACCCCTACAACATTCACTACTACCGCATCGGTCTCGACGGCAAGAACCTTATCGCACTCACCCCCGAACGCGGCCACCACAGCATCACCCTCAACAGCGACCACACCGCCCTCATCGACACCTATTCGTCAGTGGACCAAGCACCCGTCACCCTGCTCCGTTCAGCCACCGACGGCCACATCATCTCCACCCTCGAAACAGCCGACATCAGCAAACTGGAAGCAGAAGGATGGCAGGCACCCGAAGTGTTCGTCGCCCCTGGTCGTGACGGCAAGACCGACATGTGGGGACTCATCCGCCGTCCGCGCAACTTCGACCCTATGAAAAAATACCCCGTCATCGAATACATCTACTCAGGCCCCGGCGACCAGTATGTGCCCAAGTCCTTCACCCCGTGGATTTGGACAATGGACGATTTGGCCGAACTCGGTTTCATCGTTGTCCAACTCGATGCCATGACCACCTCCTTCCGCTCGCTCGACTTCGAGCAGGTGTGCTACAAGAACCTGAAGGACGCCGGTTTCCCCGACCGCATCGAATGGATACGTGCAGCAGCCAAGAAATACCCCTACATGGACATTGACCGCATGGGCATCTACGGTTGTTCGGCTGGCGGACAGGAAGCCCTCGGTGCCCTCCTCTTCCACGGTGACTTCTACAAAGCCGCCTACGCCGCCTGCGGATGCCACGACAACCGCATGGACAAAATCTGGTGGAACGAGCAATGGATGGGCTACCCCGTGGACAGCAGTTACATCGAGTGCTCCAACGTGGAAAACGCCAAGAACCTCGAAGGAAAGCTCATGCTCGTAGTGGGAGAAATGGATGACAACGTGGATCCCTCCTCATCCTACCAAGTGGTCAACGCCCTCATCAAGGCCAACAAAGACTTTGAATTCATCCTCATTCCCGGTGCCCACCACACCATGGGCGACTCCTACGGCGAGCACAAACGCTACGACTTCTTTGTGAAGAACCTCCTGGGCGTGGAGCCACCAGAATGGGACGAACTCAAATAAAAAGGAGGAAAAGAATACGTAGGAAGGGAAAAAGTCCGTAACTTTGCAGCGTTTTTCAGAGAAAAGACAGAAAAAAAGATGACGCAACAGGATAATAGAACAAAGGAATTGGGAACGAGACCCATTGGCGAACTGCTGATGAAGTATGCCGTACCGGCAGTGGTGGCAATGACGGCTTCATCGCTCTACAACATGGTGGACCGCATCTTCATCGGACACATTCCCGATGTGGGCACCCTGTCATTAGGCGGTCTGGCGGTCACCTTCCCCATCATGAACCTGAGCGCTGCTTTCGGTGCGATGGTGGGAGTGGGCAGTTCAACGATGATGTCGATTAAGCTGGGACAGAAGGACTACCAGACGGCAGAACGGGTGCTGGGCAATCTGGTGTCGCTCAATGTCATCATCGGCATCGTGGTGGGTGCGCTCGGCCTGGTGTTCAT
This sequence comes from uncultured Prevotellaceae bacterium, assembly GCA_947167515.1. Classification (GTDB taxonomy): domain Bacteria; phylum Bacteroidota; class Bacteroidia; order Bacteroidales; family Bacteroidaceae; genus Minthosoma. The sequence goes on from CAMVIM010000015.1 coordinate 26,410, forward strand.
CGACCCGCTGCTGCTGTTCTTCGGGGCATCGGAAAACACGTTGGAGTATGCCCACGACTACATGACCATCATTCTCTACGGCAATGTGGTCACCCACCTCTATCTCGGTCTGAACAGTGCCCTGCGCAGCACGGGACATCCCCATGTGGCAATGAGTGCCACGATTGCCACGGTGGTCATCAATGCCATTCTCGACCCGCTGTTCATCTTCACCTTCGGCATGGGCATCCGAGGAGCCGCCTTCGCCACCATTCTGGCACAGGTGTTCGCCCTGGCATACGTCATTTTCGTGCTCTCCAACAAGAAAGACTTAATCCATCTCCATTCAGGCATCTACGGACTTCAGAAGCGCATCGTGAAAAGCATTTTCACCATCGGCATGTCCCCCTTTGCCATGCAGTTGTGCGCCTGTCTGGTGGTCATCCTCATCAACAAAGGCTTGACCAAGCATGGAGGCGACCTGGCCATTGCGGCATACGGCATCGTGAACGGCATCACGTTCCTCTTCATCATGGTGGTCTTAGGCATCTGTCAGGGCATGCAACCCATCGCCGGTTTCAACTTCGGAGCGCAGTTGCCAGCGCGTGTCGATGAAGTGCTGAAGAAAGCCATCGTCCTCGCCACCATCGTCATGTGCTGCTCATTCATTCTGTGCGAGTTCTTCCCCCACTACCCCGTTGCCCTCTTCACCGACGACCCTGCTCTGGCAGACCTGACGGTGTCGGGCATGAAAATCATCGTCATCATGTCGCCCATCGTGGGCTTCCAGATTGTGACGGGCAATTTCTTCCAGAGCATCGGCATGGCGAAGCGCAGCATCTTCATGTCGGTGAGCCGCCAGCTCGTGTTCCTCGTGCCCTTCCTCTTGATATTTCCCGAAATTTGGGGCACCGACGGAGTGTGGATCAGCATTGCCGCCGCCGACGGAGTGGCATCCATCACAGCCGCCCTCCTGCTCTGGCACTTCTACCGCAACAAGGCGACGATTCATGCCCCACGCACCCGTATGAACAGCACTTTGAAACGCGTTTTCTTCCATAACAGAGTGACACCATAATGCGCTACTTCATCTACTTATCTTACGACGGTACGCGCTACCATGGTTGGCAGATTCAGCCCAACGGAATCAGTGTGCAGGAGGTGCTGAACAAGGCACTCTCCACCCTCCTGCACGAGCCTATTGAAGTGACAGGAGCAGGACGAACCGATGCGGGTGTGAACGCCAGTTTGATGGTGGCACACTTCGATACATCACAAGAAGTGAACGAGCAATTAGTGTATCGACTGAACAAGTTCTTGCCGCAAGACATCGCCATCAGTAACATCAGAAAAGTGAAAGACGATGCCCACGCCCGGTTCTCCGCCACCTCGCGTACCTATCATTATTATATCATCACAGCCAAGACTCCCTTCGAACCTTACGCCTACCGATTCCCTCAGCCGCTCGACTTCGACAAGATGAACGAGGCAGCACAGACCCTCTTCGACTACACCGACTTCACCTCCTTCTCCAAACTCCATACAGACGTGAAGACCAACAACTGCCGCATCATGCGAGCAGAGTGGGCACCAGTCAACTTCCAACTGCCAACTGCCAACCCCCAACTGCCAACTGTCAACTGTCAACTGTCAACTGTCAACTGTCAACTGTCAACCCCCAAGTGGCAGTTCACCATCACTGCCGACCGATTCCTCCGCAACATGGTTCGTGCCATCGTCGGCACCCTTCTCGACGTGGGACGCGGTGTGCTGACCATCCAGCAGTTCCGTGAAATCATCGAGAAGAAAGACCGTTGCTCCGCAGGAATGTCCGTGCCCGGCAACGCGCTGTTCCTGGCTGACGTGACGTATCCCGACGATATTTTTATTGAACATAAATGACCATATAATGCCCACGAATTTATCATAAATTTAGATGAAGATGAATCCAAAGGAGTACAAAGATATTGTGTATCAGATTATTGGAGCTGCAATGAAAGTACATAGCGAGTTGAACTGGGGACTTTTAGAACCCATTTATAATGAGGCTATGCATTTGGAACTGCTCGACCGAGGCATTGAGAACGAGACAGAACAGCCTCTGCCATGTTACTACAAGCATCACCTGATGGAAAAACACTACCAAATGGATATGGTGGTAGATGATGTCATTGTAGAATTTAAGTCTGTCAACAAACTCATATCAGCCCATCGAGCACAACTTTTCAACTATTTACGTTTGACAAAAAAGCCCATTGGGCTGCTCATCAATTTTGGCTCTCAACGATTACAAGGCGAACGCTATGCCTACATTGAAGAAACCAACGACTGCGTTCTCCTCGACAAAGACATGAACATCGTCTATTCAACCCCTAACGATTGGGATGAAGATGAAGAATAAATACACAAATAGACATTCATGAACATTCGTGGGCATTACATGGACATTATATGTTAAAAAGAAAAATAGTTCCTGTTTTTTACACGAATGCCCATGTAATGTCCACGAATGTTCATGAATAATAACTTGTAAAAAGCAATTCCATTTATGTGGCTCATATTAGCATTCCTTTCCGCCACCCTCCTCGGCTTCTACGACGTCTTCAAGAAGAAGTCGCTCAAGGAGAATGCGGTCATTCCAGTACTGACCCTCAACACCCTCTTTTCCTCACTGATTTTCCTGCCGTTCATCATCCTCTCGGCACAAGGGTACATCTCTGAGGACAGCCTTTTCTACACCCACCAGTACGGCTGGGCAGAACACAAGTACATCCTGCTGAAGTCGCTCATCGTGCTTGCCAGCTGGCTCTTCGCCTACTTCGGGCTGAAACACCTGCCCATTACCATCGTTGGCCCCATCAACGCCACTCGCCCCATCTGGGTGCTCGTCGGCGGCATCACGCTCTTTGGCGAACGGCTGAATGTGTGGCAATGGGTGGGTGTCATCATCGCCATGATAGGACTCTGGATGCTCTCGCGCTCCAGCAAGAAGGAAGGTATCGACTTCAAGCACAACAAATGGATTGTCTTCGTGGTGCTCGCCAATGTGCTGGGAGCCATCAGCGGACTCTACGACAAGTTCCTGATGGCATCGCCCGAAAATGGCGGCGTAGGACTCGACAAACTCGCCGTGCAGTCATGGTACACCTTCTACCAGTTCTTCCTGATGACCGCCATGCTCAGCTTCCTGTGGTGGCCCCTGCGCCATGAGACCACCCCGTTCCGTTGGGACTGGTGCATCATCCTCATCTCCCTCTTCCTTTCCGCCGCCGACTTCGCCTATTTCTACGCCCTCGGACTCGACGGAGCCATGATTTCCATCGTCTCCATGGTGCGTCGCGGTTCCGTCATCGTCAGCTTCCTCTTCGGTGCCATGGTCTTCCGCGAGAAGAATCTCAAGCCGAAGGTCATCGACCTGCTCCTCGTGCTCCTCTCCATGCTGTTCCTCTTCATCGGAAGCTATCAATAAAGAATCATACAAATTGGCTAATTGAAATATCGTCAAATCGGTCTGAGTCACACCCCTTCATCGGTCTGAGTCACACCCCTACCATAGGTGTGACTCACACCGATTTCGAGGCAACGAGTGTATACAAATTGACCAATTGGCATCCATCTGACATCAGAGCGCTTTATGGCGTTTTCTTTTGATTTCAAATTATATTTTTTTGTTTTCATTTGTATGTCTTAAAATAAATCCGTACCTTTGCCACCGAGACGTGGCGTGTGGCACCAAAGCAACAGCGTTTTGCCGCCTCTCTCCCCATACGGAAGGAGTAAGGCTGAACACACGAGAAACGCTCTCTCCACGCTATGATGCGAACAGTCCTGACATACAGGGTTTGGTGCATAAAGGGTGGGTACTTATGGATAAAAAGGCGTTTACTCAAACGCTTTGTTCTTTGGCTATCCGGAACTTCGCAAACTCCAATCGTAAGACAAGAACAAGGCAATGGTAGATGCTCACGGGATGTATCATCACCATCCAAATGATGTAAGGGTTTTTCTTTACCCTTGCATTGTTGTGGTATATATACATCTATAGCGTGGGTTCTGCATTGCTCGTTCTTTTTACGATGGGCAATGCGAAGGCCTCGGTTAGCGGGACGAGCGATGGGTCAGTTTCCCCGCTTTTTTTGTGCTCATACGTTAACTGCTGGATGGGAGACGCAGCATCTAAAAAACATTCATCGCAGCATGAAAACAAAACATTTACTCTTTTTGGTGATGTGCCTGCTACAAGGCGCGTCCGCTTTTGCCGCCACCACCTTCACCAGCACCACGGTGGAAGGGGTGGAAGTGACTTACACCATCATCGAGGGTGTTGAGCCTTGGGTGGAGGTGAAAGGCACTTACAAAACATCCAGTTATAATCCAGCCATCAGCACTGCCACCAAAGGACATGTTACCATCCCCGAAACGGTCTATTACATTGACCACTCCTACACAGTGGTACGCATCGGCAAGTATGCTTTCAATGGATGCAGAGAGATTACATCTGTAAGCATTCCGAGCCATGTGTCAACCATTGACACTTATGCCTTCAGAAATTGTTCAAGCCTTGAAAGCACGGGACTTTACAACAATGTCACCACCGTCGGAAGTTACGCCTATTCTGGCTGTACCAGTTTGACGGGCGAACTCATCATTCCCAACAGCGTGACCACCATTGGAAGTAACGCTTTCGATGGCTGCACAGGGATTACCTCCGTCAGTATGCCCTCTTCGTTGGAATCTCTCCCTAATCGCATCTTTGCCAATTGCAGCGGGCTAACTTCGGTGACCGTGCCGACCAGCGTCACCAGCATTGGCAATGGTGCCTTCGAAAAATGCACCAATCTAACCACGGTTAACCTACCCAACACCATCACCAGCATCGGAAGCAGTGCTTTCTCTTATTGCCGTTCGCTGAAATCCATTGTGTTGCCTACAAAAATCACTAAAATCGACACTGGTACATTCAGCCAATGTAGTGCTTTAGAGTCTATCGTGATTCCATATGGTGTGACCAGCATATCAGGGTTTCAGAATTGCAGCAGTTTGGAATCCATTACCATACCCAGCACTGTGACCAATTTTGCTATAAATGCCTTCGATGAATGCTCTGCTTTGAAAAAGGTGATAGTGGAAGCCCCTGCTGCATGGTGTAACATCACTTTTGGCGAGTCAAACTCCAGTCCTCTATACTATGCAAAACACATGTATGACATGCAAGGCAATGAAATCACAAACTTTACCATTCCAAACGGAATCACTAGCATCAACAGTAAGGCATTCTGGGGATGGGAAGGATTACTGGAAGTCAGCATTCCCGGCACAGTGACCAGCATTGGCTCTTCTGCTTTTAACGGATGCAAAGGACTGACTTCTGTATCAATTCCCAACAGCGTGGAGACTGTGGGAAGTTATGCCTTCGCAGGATGTTCTGGCCTTGAGTCTGTATCAATACCGAATGGAGAAGGAAATCTAACATCACTCAGTAGTTACATGTTTAAAGGCTGTTCCAGATTGGAATCATTCGACATTCCAAATGGTTATACTTCCATCGGGGCACGTACTTTTGAAGGATGTTCAAGACTAACTTCGGTTTCCATCCCCAGCACACTCATAAACATCGGCGAATGCGCTTTCCAATACTGTTCGAAACTGACTACTGTAAAAGTGGCTGATATTGTAGCATGGTGCAACACGTCCATCAACGCCCTAAGCAGCAGCAATCCCGTGACAGTCTGCAAGCATATCCACGACCAGAACGGAAACGAAATCACCGACTTGGTGATACCAGAAGGGGTGAGCACCATCAAGAGCGCCGCTTTTTATGGCTGTCAGGGATTGAAGTCGGTTGTAATGCCCTGTACATTGACCAGCCTAAACTCTAACGCTTTTATGAATTGTACAAATTTAGAAACAGTATATTCGTGGATGGAAACGCCGCCTGAATTGAAAAGTGGAATGTTTGGCCGTTCAGGCATCACCTCAAACCAATACACCAACAGCCGCCTCGTGCTGCTGGCAGGAACGGTCGAGGACTATGCCGAAAAAGGATGGACGAGCAGTTACTTCAGGGGAGGCGTGTATGGCGACCGCGCCACGATTGGCAGTGCAGGGGTTGCCACCTACTGCAGCCCCCGACCATTAGACTTCTCCACCCTCGACAACGTGAAAGCCTACATCGTATCAGCCTTCACTCCAAGCACAGGAATGGTGACTCTGACCAGAGTAACCGATGTGCCTGCCAACACGGGACTTGTCTTGCTGGGCGAAGCCGACACACACTACATTCCTGTTGGCACAGGTCTGAGTATCACGTCAAACATGCTCCAGGGTGTTACCGAACCAACTGTGCTGAGCAAAGAAGATGAATACAACATGAACTTCATCTTGGCCAACGTTGATGGCGAAATCGGATTCTATTCCGTTACCGACGGCTCCACGCTTGCCGCAGGAAAAGCCTATCTGCCACTGTCAAAAGTTTACAAAACCATCATGCCCGTCTACAACAATGCTCCCCTGCGCTTTGTCATCGAAGAGGGCATCGGCACAGGCATTGAAGAGATGGAAAGCACTCCGACCTCGAAGAACGATGGCATCTACTACAACCTGAAAGGACAGCGCGTGGATAATCCATCGCAAGGCATCTACATCGTGAATGGCAAGAAAGTCTTTATCAAATAAAAAGCATCAGAAATGAAAAGAAACACATATCAAGCCCCCATGATTTACACCATCGTGGTGGAGGCACAGAACATCTTGGTCTTATCGGACGGTGATCAGACATCGGCCAAGGTTGACCCAACGAAAGAGGTGAACGCAGGCAATGCCCTATCGAACCGAAGAAGCATCTGGGGCGACAAAGAACCGTCAAGAAGTCTTTGGTAAACAACACCATACAAACAAGCGAGGATGTGCTTCCCCCTAAAAAGAGGTACACATCCTCGCTTGCTGTTTTCTGCCGCACCAAAAACAGTATGCATTAGAAATATGTATTGACAGCAAAGCGGAACTGTTCGATGAATATCTGTTTGAAGGCAGATATGTTGTTTTGTTCATAGAACAATAGCATGGCTTTCTTGTAATCAATGCTGTCAACTGTGCGGAAAGATATGGGACAATAGCTGTTGGCAATAAGAATTGCATTGCTGGAGATGCGGGCAATGCGTTTATTGCCATCATTGAAGGCTTGGATATACGAAAGCAATACCAGTACAAACAACGCTTTCTCAAAGACATTCGTTCTGCTGTTCACCAAGTCGCAAGTCTGTTGGAGAGCCTCGCGAATCTGGAACTCATTGTCAATAGGACGGTAGTTGGTACCTGTGATGCCAACACGTCGAGTACGGATGTTGCGGTCAACGCCCATATCCTTAATAAGCAGGCTGTGGATGTCTTCGATACGCGAGATGGTCAAGTGCTCCATGTAGTCGGGATTTGCAACGATGAAGTCAAGCGCATCCTTATGGTTGAGCAGCATGATGGCCTCCTCCTTGGTCTTACCTGCAGCCGTTTGTTTCTCTCTCAACAGACGTTCTGTTTCAAGCAAGGAGTAGGTGTTGCCTTCTATCTGTGATGATTTCCAACTGAGGTCAATACCCAGACGTTCCATCTCCTTACGTTTTTGTTCGTCTGGGAGCATAGAGAAGTTTTGGGCGAACTGCTTTTGCAAAGCGTTCAGTTCGGACATCTCCTGTTCTGTGAAAAGATGTACATGACTCAAGACCTGGGGAATCAAATCGAAGTTGTAACCTGTCTGTATCTGTCGCTCATCCACCTCTTTGCTGTAATACTCATCCAAATCGACGGGAGCGAATAGTGACGAAATATAATATTTTGTAGCCCTTGCTTTCCCTTCCACGTTGATATAGCATGAGCTTGACAATTCATTAATGGCACGTTTGACGGTGGCAAGGCTTGCCTCGCCTGCCAACGCGTCTGCAATCTGTTTCGAAGATACGCCAGGATGGTCCTTGATGTAACGTAAAACGATGTTCTTATCCATACAAAAAATAGAATTGGCTCACAAAAGTACAAGAATCGGCTCAACTATGCAAGAAATTGAGCCGATTTCTTATCATTTTTGAGCCAATTTGAAAACATAGAACATGAAAATGAGTACCGTTCGCTTTGCCAAAATATCACATGATGGGGTCGGCACAGAAGTCTCTGCGCTTGCATTTCTTGCAATGCTTGCCCATCCATACCTCGTCGAACTGGTTCATGGACTGTTCCACTATTTTAGTCTCATCCGTCAAAATTCCTGCTTCAAAGTTTCGTTTGTCTTCTCCTTTCATGCCGATACCGGCTCCTGTGAGATTTGTACTGCCGATATATACTTCTTTGCAGTCAAAAACATACATTTTGAAGTGAAATGTATGTAATCATATTGCCTATTGGAATTCTATATTATATCCTCCCAATTCACGGATTTTATTCAATACGGAAGAATCTAACTTGTTAAATTTGACAAACATAACATATCCTTTGTTTTCTTTAGCCGCTTTTGCAATATCTGGTATAATAGAGGATCTGTTACTACAATCACAAGTAAAGCAAGCTCCTGATGCGGCGAGTTCCTTGGCTTCAAATCCGGCTTCAATGACAATATCATATATAATAAGTCCAGGTGCTTGAGAAGCAATCCGTTTCATGTTTCCAAAAGTTCCGCCTTGCTTGGGATTTTTTATGTTGCAAAAGGTGATTTTAGCCCCAGAATGTTTTATAATTCTCAGAGCCTCAGAAATCTTCGAATATGTTTTGTCAAAATCTAATTTTACATCAATACCATTTCTCAACTTATTCTCCACATCAGTCATGTTTGATGGGGCAATAGAATCCAACTTCTCATTTGTTCTTGATTTTATTATGGGAACGACCACAGGTTTAACATTGCTCTTCGTTTCACTGTTCTTCGGCTTCTTATTTGGGCTACTCGGTCTGTAAGAAAAGTTTGTACTCTTATGTTTTTTTGGGAAAAAAGCGACATATATATACATACACACAATGAAAACAGAGAATAAAGTCCAAATGTGGTTTGTTACAAATGACCATATATGTATATTCCACATATTTAAAACTAATTGAGCGATCCCGACAATAATTATAAAGGCAATGTATAAAACAAGGCCAGTAAAAACCAATTTTATGCCTGTTTTAATGTCATCAATGATTGTAACATTCTTTGTGCCGTACTTAATTATGACAAATATGAGGTTACATACAACAGAAAGAAAAAATGGAATCAGTATTTTTGCCCATATTGGCAACGATTCAATAACGTTTAGTAAATTTTCCATAAATCACATTGTAGTTAAAACACGTATATTCGAAATTTTTATCCTTAAAATCAATATGTAAAAATCATGAATTCATCAAGTGATAGATGTCATTTGCCAGATTACGGATATTTTCTTTTCCGTGCCATCCATGTTTTCTACTAATACAATAGTCGCTGTACTCTTTGGCAAACTCATCTTTGATGCTGTCGCCTAATAGTACAACACAATGTGGCTTGACCATCTTAATCAACTCAACAACTCGATCACTGCACAATTTTTTCAAATCTACTCCAGTAGTCTTGTAGTAAGAGTCTAACAAACGATGCAAAGCCTTTGTATCGAATGTGGACATTGGATACAGGTTTGTGGCCATCACCCTTTGTTCGAATATATTTGTTAAATTCTCTCGGCTTTCATTAGGATATTCTCTTCGATAAATTCTGACAAGGAGTTCACACATATAATATGGAAAGAAATTCTTTTTTGTTTTGTTCTCTTCCCACCATTCACCATTCTCTCTTGCGTTATTGGGCATAAGCCATTGCAAACGACTTCTCCATAGGGTTGGAAAATCGTCTGGAAGCTTATTCTTTGCAGGGTCAATAAGCATTTTCTGCCTTTCGTCCCAGTTGTCCCAATTCCATTGCAGATATCTTCCTGGTCCTTGATTAATGCCGATAAAGAGAATGTCGGGATGTTCGATAATTGGGCCGTTCAAATCAAACCATCCTAAATAATCGGGGTATCTGTCCCAATTCGATTTCATATCATCGAGGACAGAGATTATATCCTTTGATATTTCCAAATATTTCTGCTGTAGTTCTGTCATCGTTAGAAAGCGGGATTGACGTTAGTAATAAAATCTCTGAAAGGACTGAAAACCTTTTCCAATACTTTCCAATTGGCTGCGACAGAAGGGTGAAACGCCTTTATCACAACTACATTATCTTGAGGATAATACCAAAGGCAGGTTTTCATATCTGGCACGACCTTGTCGTTGACAATGTAGTCTCCACCAACAGGAAGAGCTTCCTTCCCCTTGAAATATTTTTTTGTTATGAAATTGAATATGGAATCTCCAGTGGCATTACAACATACTATGATATTTGGACGAAGTATATCCAGCTCTTTTTTAAGGAAACCTTCATCACGAGAAAGCGCATTTTCAATAGTCTTTTCGTTAACAGTCTTGCCTCCAGCAAGTTTCTTTGACTCTATGAAAACGAAAGGTTTGCTATTCCAACAATCGATAACTTTCGGAATACGATTGTCAACGTCTTTGTCATTGAAAACAGACCCTGCTTTCATCTCCAATAGACCAAATAGCAATTTGGCCAGATTCTTCAGGAACTTTACTTTAAGTTCTCTGTTCTTATTGGCTTTTTCTATACCTATTTTGTCAAGTAACAACTCACGGGTATCATATCCATACCCATCGGGGCAATCCTTTAACAGAAACGCGACTCGTCTTGATGATTGTCCCCAAAGTAAATCTACATCAATAGACGAATCATTTTTGTACACTATACCATCTTGGCAGAACTTATCTCTGTCATCTTCGTTATAGCTGTTTTTCCATCGCTTGAACAGCGTATCTAACAATTCATTGTAATTAACGTACTTTTTCATTCTGGGTTCATTTGTACTTTGATTCCAGCATTCTATATGTGTTGGCTAAGAACTCCATCAAATCTTGTGTTTCATCCTTGGTTAGTCCTTTTCTCCACATAGCATTGGGATGTAAAGTCCAGACAACTTTTGTCTTATACTTCTTGCTCAAATAAACAGCACGATATTTCTTATCTCTATCTCTATACATATTTTCCTGCCATTCAAAATCTGTTCCATCAAAAAAATCATTCTTTTCTATCCATGATAGAACAAACACATAGTCGGGATGATATGCTTCAATCATTGATTTTAAACTTTCGAAAGGCTTTGCCGCTTTACAAATAGTAAGGTATTCTTGTGTAACGGGCATCTCAGGTTCTCCAAAACGATATCTCAGAGTTTCTATTAACTCGATAGAATGTAAATTGCCATATCCGATTTCCTCGAGGATGTCTCGTTGTTGCTTAGACACAGAATTTATATCAGTAACCATTTGTCCTGTCCTTATCAACAAATGCAGTTTATCAACAAAATTCCAAAAAGATCCTGTGTTATTTTTCCACTCCAACATTTTTTCCACGTCAACACATTTCGTGTTAGCTATCAGATAATCTTCAAGTTTGTTTTCTTGATATGCCTTTTTGAGTGTTTCTACAGGTTCCCAAGATAATGTATCTCGCCCAACATACATGATTTTCAGAGGAGCATCTTTGTATTTCGACATCGTGTATGGGATAAATGGCCCCTGATGATAATGATTATCATAAAGGGACATGGTCTGACGGCAATATTCTTGAAGCAAAGGCAGGTAATAGCCAATATTTATCTTGTCGTTGTTCATCCTATGGTCTAACTTATGAATCAACTGAAGTAAAAGAATTAATTACTTTCAGGAAAAACTCAAATGCTTCGTTATAATCTTCTTTTTTGAAATTCTTGTAAAACCCATGACCTACATATGCACAAGAAGATTTATAAGCTGGATATTCAGTAAAAATGGCATTCAGTTTATCAACGAGTTTCTTTCCAGAGTCTTTAAGAGTTAAATCATAAGTGCTTCTGTCTTTTCTATTATGGGAGAACATACAGATAAGCTTTTGTTTCTCCTTTGTAATAAATAGATTATATATCTTTCCTTCATAAATAATATCCACACCAACATATTCGCCAATGTTACATGGCTGAAGATTGGGAAACATGGTATTAGTCTGCTCTCTCCATGATTTACAGATAGCAGAAAAATACGTTTCGTATTCCTTTCTAAGCTGTTTCAACTCCTTTGATTTCTGGTCTATTTTGCTTTGCAAATCAACCAAATGCTGTTTTTCTTTATTCATACGATTCAAATTTAATGTTATAAAATTTCTCTTGCTATCCAAGCACATGCTTTAGTTTACCTTCTGAGCGAACTTGTGCAATTTCTACACAGGTTGCTTCACTCACTAATTCGTCCGCATCTTTAATGTCAGCCGTACCATTCCAAAGCGAGTGCTTCGCATTGAGAGCACATGAAAGCACTTCTTTGTAGTGGGATGAGTTGGAGATGTAGGTGAACATGATAATTAAAGATTATTACCAACCCCAAGAAAACCTGCATCTAATAGCATAGAAGAAAAACTATTACCATCTATTAATTGGACATTCGTCTCTTTTGCCAAATTAATGCATTCTTGAGTGAATGATTCAGATGAAGATATCACCCAATATATTTTAGAATACCCATCGTCTTGCCTATCGCCTTTTAACTCTTTCAGATGAGATATTTGTTCGGTAGCCCAGCTATTGGTTTCTCCACGATAATGTTTTACTTGCACATAATAAATTGTTTTCAAAAGGTCAAAGGTAGCTATAACATCTACATCCTCATAGTCAACTTTGCCCGTTGGATTTTTAGGAGGAATCACTACGGAACTGGCGCCAACTCTCTCAAAAAAACATTTAACCAAATTCTCAAACTTATCCGGATTCAACTTTTCTTGAATAATAGAACAAATATTGGGAACCACATCGTTGATTTCATTTCGGAAATGAATAGGTTTGTTTTGATGGTAGCCCTCCAATGCCTTAAGAACACTTTCTTTTAGGTCGTTTATGCAGACATTCGTCTGTCTAACTTTCAATCTTGCTGTTAATGCACTATCAGCATAATCATATCTAGATATACCCTTTTGGATTATCTTTACACGTCTTGCAAAGCCAAGATCTATCTTGTCATGATTGGAGTCTATCAAATAACCATCATCATCTCTTAGTATCTCATCTCCATTCCAATTCTTTATGACCACATCTCTTATATCCTTAACCATGATAGGCTTGTCATCCAGTAATTCGAATATGGAAAAAGCACCATAGGTCGGAACAACAACCCAGTCACCAGCTTTCATTTCCTTAATGAAGTTCCACAACTGGTAACGTCCTCTTGAGAGTTCACCCCATTTTACCATCAACTGTTCTCCAATGAACTGCCAGCCATTATCTCCTCTGACACCTTCAATGAAACCATCTTCTTCAAAATCACTCCACCCATAGCTGAGATAGTTGTTGTCAAGCAATGGGTACGAAATCTCTGCAATATGGCTAATGCGATGTATCCAATAGTTTCTTTGTATTTCCATAACTGTAAATTATTTAGTCCAACTTTTCAAAATCAAATTCACAAAATCTCTCTGGCTATCCAAGCACATGTTGTATTATACATTTTGCTGATTAATCAGGTTCACCACCACCTTCACCATCACGTCCTTTTCCTCTGTTTTACTTTCGGCAATCATCAGGGTGAGAGCAACAAGAGTGTTGTCGGCCAATCGCTTCGAACCATCCTCACGATAGAGGATGCCGTTGTTGTTGAGGAACCAAAGGAACAGGGTGGCGGCAATGCGTTTATTGCCATCGCTGAAGGAGTGGTTCTTCGTCACAAGATAGAGCAGCATGGCAGCTTTTTCTTCCACACTGGGATAGAGTTCCTCACCTCCGAATGTCTGGTAAATCTGCCCAATACTGCTTTTGAACGAATCGTCCTTCTCATTGCCAAAAAGAACAGAGCCACCAAACTTTTCGCGCAGTCGCTGAATCTCTTTCATCGCGTTTTCGTAAGTGGCGTGAAAGGGTTCCTCCTTCGTGGTTTTTTCAATGGTCAACCGCTCGTAGTCGTAGTTGTCGAGTGTGTCGAGAGCATAGGTGTAATCTGTCACGACCTCAAACAAGGCCCTGTTCTCTTCTGTGGAAAGTGATTGGTTCTGGAGGGTGCGCCCCAACATACCCACCAGCTGGCGAAGCTCCCCAATCTGTTCGTGGCGAATTCGCTCATTGACGGCATAACCTTTGACCATGTACTCTTTCAGAACCTTTCGTGCCCAGATACGGAAAGCGGTACCTCGTTTGCTTTTCACACGATAGCCAACGGAGATGATAACATCGAGGTTATAAAATGGCACAGGCTTTTTGATTCCATTAACGTGTAAAAAATGCACGTTATCATCTTTCTCCAACTCCCCGTCCTTAAATACATTAATGATGTGGCGACGGATGTTTGAGTCTTCCCTTTCAAAAAGAAGAGCCATCTGGTTAGTGTTTAGCCACACAGTCTCGTTCTCCAGACGCACATCTATCTGCGTTTGTCCATCTTCTGTCTGATAAATGACAATTTTATCTTCTTCCATACTTTTCAATTATTTTTGCAAAGATACGTCTTTTCATTGAAAATATTACATCCTCTTTCACAAAATCTCTCTGGCTATCCAAGCACATGCTTCTGCATCGGCAAGGGCATGGTGGTGGTCTTTGAGGCAGTACCCGCAGGCTTCGGCAACGGTTTGCAGTTGATGGTTCTCCAGATGAGGAAGGACACGACGAGAGACACGGAGGGTGTCGTAGAATTCGTAGTCGGGGTAGTCCATCTGATAGACGCGGAACACGGCTTTCAGGCATCCTTCGTCGAAGGGTTTGTTGTGAGCCACAAGGGGAAGGCCTTCAATCAGAGGCTCTATCTGCGCCCATACTTTGGGAAACACGGGGGCATCGTCCGTGTCTTCATGGCAAAGTCCATGCACCTGCGAACACCAGTAGTTATAATAGTTGGGCTCTGGCTGGATGAGCGAGTAGAACGTGTCCACTATCTCACCATTTCGCACAATCACAATACCCACAGAGCACACGCTACTGCGCTCATTGTTCGCCGTTTCAAAATCTATAGCTGCAAAATCCTTCATTTCGGGTCATCTTTATATTTGTTCCACATTCTTTCAATTCTTCCTGCCATCTCCTTGCGCAACCATTCTGGCTCCAGCACCTCCATGTCCTCACCATTCCAGAGCAGTTCCTGCTGGAAGTCGAAGGTGGGGCGAAGACGATAGGTGAAGATGCTGTATTCCTCGTTGCGCTCCCTTTCTTTCTGCGACTCATGCAAAGCGAGGTCACGGATATAGTTGGCCTGCCCTGCCGACACCTTCAGCTTCACGGTCTGAATCTTCGTGTGGTGGTCGGCAATGACACCAAAGCACCCATCAAAATATTCCTCCGCATTCCAATCCTTGGGCATCTCGAAAGACTCTTCCGTCTGCTGCAGGTCCAGAATGCGGTCAAGGGCATAAATTCTTGATCCCTTCTGATGGTAGTAGGCATAGGTGCTGAGGGCAACCAGATACCAGCGCTGACGGAAGAGCTTCACACAATAGGGATGCACATCGAAGCAGTTCTCCTCATCTTTCCAATAGCTGTGATAGGTCATGTTGAGCACCTTGCCCTCCTTCATCGCCTCGATGATGGTTTGCAGATGTTCCTGCCCCGATGGCACATACTCCAGCAGGATGCGGTCTTTGATGCTCTCACTTTTCGTCAAGACATTACTCACACAGATGGTGTTGATCAGCCATGAGCTAAGTCCATTGTTGAAGATGTCCCGCTCGTTCTCGATATAATAACGGTATTCACCGCAATTCTCATTCTCGATATCGAGTTTGAACATATCCCTGATGGCATAGCGCCAGTTGTCGAAGGTGCGTTTGGCAAGTTCCACACCCTCGCTGATTTCCTCATCACGCACCCACCTTCTGTTCAGTTCCCTGAACGAAATCTTTCCTGCGCGATAGATGGTGTCTATCACCCACACATACTTGTTAATCAAGGTCTGTCCTCTGTCATTTTTCATCATAGTTCTGGTATTTTTCTGCAAAGATAGCACAAAGATACGCCAAATAGTGGCAGAGGCTTGAAAAAAGTGAGATTATTGTTTCGCTTTCATGTGGAATTAAACTTTTAAGGCTTCATCTATCTGCTTTGCCTGACTGACGGCTTGTGGCTGCACTAAAACAGTATTTTCCAGACGGAACTGATGCTGTAGCGGTTTTTCATGTAGTGGGAGAAGGTGTGGTAGTAGTCGGCAATGATACCCCAGGCGTAGTTGTCGGTGTCGAGACATTCGTAGGAAACACCGATGCCACATTCGAACTTGGTTTCGTCGGGAATGGTGTAGGACTTCACACCGTTGGTGAGGGTGATGCCGTCCATGATGCGGACACCGGCAAAAGCACGGGCACCCACACGCTGACCGAGAGAAAAAGGGGCGCTGTATTTGGCTCCTGCATCGAAGTGGTAGATGTCAAGATTGCCACCTGTAAAGATGGGTGCGTCGGCGGGTTCATTGCCATATACCTTCATCTGGGCATCGACGGCACGAGCCATCAGTTCGATGGAAAAATAAGGGGATGTGTGAAAAGAGAGGTCGGCACCCACGGCGATGGCTGCACCCGTCTTCAGGGTGGCATCGTCGAATTTCACTTTGCGGTTGCCTATCTCGGTGCCTGCCACGAAGGAATAGCCCGATGGCTGGGCGTTGAACTTCATGAGGCGCAGGACGTCCTTGCGGCGCACTTCGGGGCGGTTGATGGCATCGGCACCAAAAATCTTGTCGGTGAGGAAATAGGCCAGATTGGTACTCACCGTGCCGATGCCTGCACCCATGTAGAGGTCGTGCATCCAGTGCTTGTTGTGCTTGATGCGCAGAAATTGCGTGGCGGTGGCGGTGGTGTAACTGCCCACCGAAATCCACGGGGAGATGTAGCCATACTCGCGGCTCAACACCGTGGCCGACACGAAGGCGAAGGAGGTGTGGCCCGACGGGAAGGAATGGCGGTCGCTACGGTCGGGGCGAGTCTCATGAATGGTGTGCTTCAGCAGTTCTGATGCACCAAAGGAGATGCTCAATGCCATGGCGTTGGCAGTCAGCATACGTTCGAGTTTTGAACGGCTCTTCACACCTGCGGCTTTCATCACCCAGTTGGCCACTAAAGGCACACCGGCCACTCCATAATCAATCCAGTTGCATCCGTCACCTTTGCGTTCAAACTGTGCTGGATGGGTGATAGAGTTGTGGTCGGTCCAGGTGAGCAGCAAGCCTCGTGCCAACGGCAGCACACCATCGGTGCTCATCGACATTTCTTTCTTCAGCCGCAATGCCTCAAACTGCCTGACCGCCGCCTCCACTTTTTGCTGCTGGCGCACAGTTTCATAGGTCTGCATGAGGGAGTCTATCTGTGCCAGATAGGTCGAATCCATTTGCTGCACAGGCACAGTGGGTGTGGCCACGACGAAGGAATCGGGGAGGTGGGTCTGTGCGGAGACAGACAGCAGGGGGAAGAGAAGAAGGAGAACTGAAATAAGACTTCGCATGAAAATCCTCAATTATCAATTCAACAAAAAAAGGCACAACCACAGGCAAAAGTGTCTGCAGTTGCGCCTATCGAGTTAATTAAGAATTTTGCGAATTACTGAGCGAGTTTGCCATCAGAACCAAGAACGTTGACAATCTTGTGGATGTACATCTTCTTCATGTTCTCGCGGGCTGGCTTCAGATACTGACGTGGGTCGAAGTCGCCGGGGTGCTCAGCCAAGTGCTTGCGGATGGCAGCCGTCATGGCCAGACGTGAGTCTGAGTCGATGTTGATTTTGCAAACGGCAGACTTGGCAGCCTTGCGGAGTTGCTCTTCTGGAATGCCGATAGCAGCCTCGAGGTGACCGCCGTACTTGTTGATGGTGTTCACTTCTTCCATTGGAACTGAAGAAGAACCGTGGAGCACGATGGGGAAACCAGGGAGTTTCTTCTCGATTTCGTGCAGGATGTCGAATGCCAATGGTGGAGGTACGAGCACGCCGTTGACGAGAGTACACTGCTCTGGAGTGAACTTGTGGGCACCGTGAGAAGTGCCGATAGAGATGGCGAGAGAGTCGCAACCAGTGCGAGTAGAGAAGTCAATCACCTCTTCGGGCTTAGTGTAGTGAGACTCGGCCGACTGAACCTCGTCTTCCACGCCAGCGAGCACACCCAACTCAGCCTCAACGGTCACATCGAACTGGTGAGCGTAGTCAACCACCTTCTTGGCGAGGGCGATGTTCTCCTCGTAGGGGAGTGAAGAGCCGTCAATCATCACAGAAGAGAAACCGTTGTCGATGCACTCCTTGCAGAGTTCGAAGGTGTCTCCGTGGTCGAGGTGAAGCACGATTTCAGGATGCTCGCAGCCGAGTTCCTTTGCATACTCCACAGCACCCTTGGCGAGGTTGCGGAGAATGGTGCCGTTGGCATAGTTGCGGGCACCCTTGCTGACCTGCATGATAACGGGAGACTTTGTTTCCACTGCAGCCATCACGATAGCCTGCATCTGCTCCATTGTGTTGAAGTTGAAAGCTGGAATGGCGTAACCGCCTGCAACAGCTCTTTTGAACATCTCGCGAGTGTTCACGAGACCAAGTTCTTTGTAGCTTACCATAATAAAATTTGTATTTATATTATTAATAAATATATGTGTTTTCACAAAAACGATTGCAAAGGTAGTGAAAAGTTAGGAGTTTGGAGTTAGAAGTTAGGAGTTTTTTTCATTTTTCGAGGCACTTTTTTTGTTGGAAAGACCAAAACATGCGCTTTTGTTTTGTCCATTTCATAAAAAGCTATGCTGCAAATGGACTGAAAGGATGGCATTTTACCCCAAAAAATGAAAAAAGAGCGTTTTTTATTTTGTATTTTGCGGAATTTGCGCTACCTTTGCACCGCTTTTGCAAAAAAGGCATCAGAGAAAAAAATAATTTGTTACACCAGCAGTAGTATATTGACTGTATAAAACAAAACAAAACAATGAAAAAAGGTATTCACCCAGACAATTATCGCCCCGTCATCTTCAAGGATATGTCAAACGGCGATATGTTCCTTTCCCGCTCCACTGCCAAGAGCAGCGAAACTGAAATGTTCGAAGGCCAGGAGTATCCAGTAATCAAGATTGAAATTTCTTCAACTTCTCACCCATTCTATACTGGTAAGGCTAAGCTCGTCGATACCGCAGGTCGTGTCGATAAGTTCATGAACCGCTACGCCGCCATGAAGAAGAAGTAAGCATTCTGAGGGGATGTTCCCAAAGAATGGTCACAAGAATAAAGAATCTAAGCAAACAGGAGGTTTCACCATCAGGCGATACCTCCTGTTTTTTGTCGTTCCGCCTTCATGACGGAGGCACTCTATGCGCAGCGTCGGAAAGCTCACGGACTTTCCCCCACTACCCTCGCGAGCCTTACGGCGTAAAGCTCAGAGATGCAACGGAAGGACGTTTTGAGAACAGGAAGAAGGGAACCACTCAGCGTCCTATCATCTTGCGCAGACCGAAATAGAGGCTCTCCACATGAGAAAAAAGGAAATAGGAACGGAAGGGATAATAGCCCAACTTGACCTTGAGCCGCCAAGGGATGCGATGCCCCTCAATGGTGGCAAGCATCTGGGCAAAGAGAGCCTGAATCTGCAGCTGTTCCTCTGGTGTGAAAGCAGCCAGATGCTTGTAGAAATAGCTGTAACAGTCAATGAGGATGAGCCATCGGTGTGTCTCATAGAGATTGAGGATGTCCTGCTTGCCGTTCAAGGGCAAGGCTTCAATCTGGCGTTTCATGGAAAGATTGGCTGTCATGTAGTCGAAACGGCGGATGGAGCAAGCCTTCGTCATGGAAGATGAGTGCTGACGGTAGTTGTAGCGTCCCTGACAGCGCACCACCTTGCGAGAATTGAGATAGTGCAGCCGGGTCGTGTTGTCGTCGCTATACAAAAGACATGTGTCATCGAAGGGGAAACGCTTGTAGAGGTCGGACTCTGCCACATACAGCCCATGCAGCGACCAGTCGAGGCTGAGACGGAACGCCTCTTCCCCACTCCACTCCATGCGTTCGTCGGGGAAAGGATAGAGCCGTTCGCTTCCGTCGCTCTCCTCGCACATCACCAGATGAAGGACAGCACATTGCGCATTTTTGTCCTTCAGCGACTGATAGGCCTGCTCCAATGTGTCGGGTGCATACCAGTCATCGGCATCCAGCATGGCGATGTATTCGCCCCGAGCAAACTGAAGTCCCAAGTTTCGTGCCTTCGCCTGTCCGCTATTGGCAGGGGTGTGCAACACCTGAAAACGCTGGTCGGCACGGGCATACTCCTGCAACAGAGCACAAGAGCCATCGGTGGAGCAATCGTCAATGCAGATGAACTGGCAATCGGTCAATGTCTGCCCACGCAAGGAGTCCAGACACTGGCGCAGATATGCTTCCGCATTATACACAGGAGTGATCACCGTTACTTTCGCCATAGCCTCTTCTTCAAATTAGAGATGATGTGTGTCCTATTCTTCATGACGGCAAAGGAAATCGCCGCCGATGCCAGCATTGCCACAGCCGTCACCACCTTCATCCACCAGCCCATCTGCAACGCCGAAAAGACGGCCACCGAGAAACAGAGCAACTGCACGAGGTAAATCTTCAGTCGGTTGACATTCAGACGGAAACGGTACTTGATGGCATAGACGAGGTGGATGGAAAGCATGTCCAGCGCCCCTGCCACCGACAGTGCCCAACCTGCACCCGACAATCCCCAGAACTTGTACGCATAGGGAATGGCAAGCGCTATGAAAATGTCATATATCAACTCCGTCAACATATACATGCTTGAGTCGCCCTTAGCCAAGGCCAAATAGGAAACAGGCAAAGTGAAAGCCCTGAAAAACACATAGAAAGTGGCACATATTGCCATCGGCACCGCATCGACAAATTTGGAAGAGAAAAGCAACGGCACGAGGACAGGCATGGCCAGAACGAAGAGTGCCAACATGGGTGCCACCAGGAGCACACCCACTTCCATCTGCTGATTGACGGTCTGGTTCATGCGCCGCAAATCATGCTGAGCAGCCGAGAGGCGTGGGAAATAATCGGCTTCGAAAGCCACAAAAATGAGGTTGGAGTAGCTGACAGCAAGCGTGTATCCACTGGTGTAAAGCCCCACATCGTTCAAGTCGCCAAAATGCAGAATCAACGTGCGGATAACATACTCAGCCCCCTGTCCGAAAATGCCGGCAACAATGAATCCGAGACCCAGCCGAAGCATCGGAAGACCTTGGGCATAGACGGATTGTGAGAAAAGCGACACGTGCCAAGGAACCACCTTGCCCGAATAGTGCAGATGGATGGCCATCGTCACGATGCTGCACAGCACCAACGAATAGATCACTCCGTCCATTCGCCAAAAATAGTAGATGGGAGCAGATAAAATGAACGTGGCCAACGCACCAAACACAGAGATGAGCGCCACCTTCTTCAGTTTCTTCAGCCCCTTCAGAATGGCCATCTCACCTCCCTGAATGGTCAGCAGACACACCGACAAGGAGAGAAGCGCAAAGTGCCACGTGTAGTCCTCCGTCTCAAATGTCCAGAGACTCAGTCCCTTGCACAAGGCCAACGCTACCAGCAGTCCCAACAATCCAGCAAGCAAACACCATGTGCGAACTGTGCGCACCAAGTTCTGTATCTCTGCCTCTGAACCACAATCGGACAACTCCGCCACATGCTTGACCGCGCTGAACGAAATGCCAAAATCGGTTGACTGACTGATGAGCTTAACGGCATTGTTAAAAAGATTGATCAATGCCACACCCGATGGACCCAGAAGCTCCGACACAACCTTGTTCCTCACCACGGCAACAAGCATCATGATGCCCTGAACCCCTCCGAATAGCCCTGTGTACTTAATCACATGGTCGTAGGTTGCATCCGTCTCTTTCGGAGAGTCAATGAGTTTATGAGGAGTTTCTTCTGCCATTTTCAAAAAATATCGTGCAAAGATACCGCTTTTTTCTTGAATAATGACTAATTTTGCACCGAAAACATTCACTTATGAAAATAGTTATACTCGACGCATACACCGTGGACCAAGGCGAACTCTCTTGGGACGGACTGAAAGAACTGGCCGACGTGGAGGCCTACGAACGCACCTCACCCGATGAGGTGATTGCCCGATGCAAGGGCGCAGAAATGGTGCTCACCAACAAGGTGGTGCTTGATGCATCCGTGCTCAACATGCTGCCACGCCTGCAATACATCGGCGTGCTCGCCACTGGCTATAACGTAGTGGACCTCGAAGTGGCCAGCCGCCAAAACATCGTGGTGACCAACATCCCCGCCTACTCCACTGAGAGCGTGGCACAGATGGTCTTCTGCCATCTGCTCAACATCGTCAGCCACGTCGATTATTACGCCATCGAAAACCGCTCAGGCCGTTGGAGCAACTCGCCCGACTTCTGCTATCTTGACCACGACCTCATTGAACTCAACGGCAAGAAGATGGGCATCGTCGGACTTGGCAACACAGGCATGGCCACCGCTCGCATCGCCACAGCGTTCGGACTTCAAGTCTTGGCCTACACCTCCAAAGACGAGGACAACCTCCCCTACGGCATCAAGAAAGTGGACCTCGACACTCTCTTCGAGCAATGCGACATAGTTTCCCTTCACTGCCCCCTCACCGAGGACACCCTTCATCTCGTCAATGCCGAACGACTCGCCACCATGAAGTCCTCTGCCATCCTCATCAACACAGGCAGAGGTCCCCTCGTCGATGATGCAGCCGTGGCCGAAGCCCTCAACAGCGACCAGCTTGCTGCCTACGGAGCCGACGTCATCACCACCGAGCCACCCGCAGCCGACAATCCCCTCCTCTCTGCCAAAAACTGCTATCTCACCCCCCATATTGCCTGGGCAACACGCGAGGCGAGACAGCGACTCATCAGCATCTGTACTGAAAACGTCAGAGCCTATCTGGATGGAGAACCGATGAATCAGGTGAATTGATTCCATCCGAAGGCATTTTCATTCGCTCCCAAAGGCGGAAATTAACATTCTCCTAAAGATGGGATTTCACGCTCTCCCGAAGGTGAACATCCCTTTTTCCATTCTTTATATATAAAAGTGAGCCCCATAAGTTTCTTGTCAAACTTTTGGGGCTCACTTCATTACGACACACCATCCAAATGAAGTGTGCGAGAGGGTTTGCTTAGCTTACTTCACGGGTGAGATGATGTAAGTATAGCTGTAGTTTTGATAAGGCATCTGGTACTCTTGGCGTGGCCATGCTCCCCATGAGTTGACACAACCGACACCCATCGAGCGAGAGGCTATGTGGAGGTCCGTGAAAGGACGTTCCACAAGGTCGCCGCTATGCCACTGCGCCTTGTTGCGTGAGGGCTGGAGGTCATCTTCGGTGTAGTTGAGTGCCTGCATTTCGAGCGGTTCGATGCCCTGGAAGCAGAGTCCCTTGCCTGATGGATTGGTGATAGCCCAATAGCGAACGCCAGTCTTGGTGCCATTCTCTTGTGGACGCACATAACCCCAGAACTGTTCTGCAACGGTCTGTTTCCAGATGCCGAGGTTCTGGCTGTTATTACGGTCGATGTAGTTTTCATGAGGACCCTTGCCGTAGTATTCAATCTGCGAGAATTCCTTAGGCATCTGCATCTGCATACCAAAGCGGAGCAACTGCGGCATCACCAGTCTGCCTCTGTCATCCTTACGGTTTTTGGCCTCTTCGCTGACGGTGAGGTCTTGTTTCACAACGAGCTTGCCTGCGGGGGTCATCGTGTAGGTGAGTTTCACGTTTGCTTCCAGTGCCTTGATGTCATACTCTGCTGTAACCACATAATTGGCTCCGTCCTGCTGAATATTGAAGTTCTTGCGTTCGAGGCGCGGATGCTGCCATGCGGCGAGTCGGTTCTGCATACCTGCCCCAAAATCGTTGTCGGTGGCTGCACGCCAGAAGTCGGGAGTGAGCTGTGATGCGTCGGTCATCATGGGAGTGCCATCGACATCGATGTATGCCACATAGCCAGAGTGCTTGTCAAAGGTGACGTTAACACCATTGGCTGAGAGAACTGCATAGACAGCGCGGTCGTCGAGAGTGACAGCTGCGGGAGCTTTCTTTGTCTTTTTGTCAGCAACAGGCTGAGCCGTGATAGCCTCAACAGTCGGGAAAGTGTAAGGGGTCACTTCAAACTGCTGATGTGCCACCACTTCACCTTTCTTCAGCAGAGGTTCGTTGTTGAGGAGACGGGCATCTACATTCACAAGGATTTCCTTACCTTTGTATTCATCATTGGCGACTGCCTGAGCGATGGCATCAATAGTAAAGACGGCCTTTCCTTGTGGAGAAATAGCAGCTGGAATGTGTTCGGTAGCCTTTGCCACGGACTTGCCATCAACGAACACTTCATATTCAAACAACACATAGTCGAGCGGACGGAAGAAGTTCTCGTTGTAAACTTCCACCTTACCAGCCTTGGCATCAACGAGCGTTGCCCAGATGTTCTGGTAGTAATACTGAATCTCATAAGCATGAGGATTCGGCACACGGTCGGGGTTGATGACACCGTTGCAGTTGAAGTTGTTGTCCGATGCCGGGAAGCGGCCGTAGTCGCCACCGTATGTCCAAATCTCTTTGCCTGTAATCTTGCTCTTGCCGCGCAGTCCCTGATCGATGAAGTCCCAGATGTAGCCACCCTGATAGTTGGGCGTACGGCGAATCATGTCCCAATATTCTTTGAAACCACCGCCTGAGTTACCCATTGTGTGGGCATATTCGCACTGGATGAGTGGACGCACATTGCCTTCCTTGCAATAACGCTCACAGTGACCATAATCGGCATACATCGGGCAGTAGATGTCGGTCTTGCCCCAACTGCCCGCCTGCTCATACTGGCAGGGACGTGATGAGTCGTAAGCCTTCACAAAGTCGTAGGCATCCTCAAAGTTCTTACCATAGCCAGCCTCGTTGCCGAGTGACCAGACGATGATGGAAGGATGGTTTTTCAAAACATATATATTATGGCGTTCGCGCTCGATGTGCATATCGTGGAAACGAGCATCCTTTGCCAAAGACTTCTCGCCATAGCCCATTCCGTGGCTCTCAATGTTTGCCTCGGCGGTCACATAGATGCCATACTCGTCGCAAAGCTCGTACCATCGTGGATCGTCGGGATAGTGGCAGGTGCGCACAGCGTTCACATTCAGTTGCTTCATCACCTGAATGTCCTGAATCATTCGCTCCACACTCACCACATAGCCGCCATCGGGGTCGAGTTCGTGGCGGTCCACACCCTTGATAAGGATGGGCTGACCATTCACCAGCAGTTGCTGGTTCTTGATTTCCACCTTGCGGAAGCCCACTCGCTGAGGTATGCACTCCAGGAGTTTGTCGCCATCGTAGAGAGAGACGTAGAGGTTGTAGAGGTTGGGAGTCTCGGCTGTCCACTTCTTGATGTTCGCCAGTGCTGCTGTCTGATAGTCGAAAGTGACAGGGCCGTTGTCGAGAGCCGTCACCGACTCGCTGAGCACTTCCTTGCCCTGTGCATCGGTCAGACGCATCTTCACAGTCTTGCCCTTACCATTCACGAGGTCAATCTTACCCCTCAGCGCACCATCCTTATAGTCGTTCACCAAGTCGGGCGTGATGAAGAGGTCGTCGATGTGTGCCTGTGGACGTGCATAGAGGTAGCACTCGCGGGCAATGCCACAGAAACGCCAGAAGTCTTGGTCTTCGTTCCAAGAACCGTCGCACCAGCGCATAATCTGCATGGCGATAAGGTTCTCCTTGCCAGGAATGATGTACTTGGTGATGTCGAACTCGGCAGCCACCTTCGAATCCTCAGAGTAGCCCACATACTTGCCGTTCACATAGAGCGTGAGGTTAGAAGTGGCGGAACCGATGTGAATGTAGATGTTCTCGCCTTTCCAGTCAGCAGGCACGGTGAAGGAGCGGCGGTAAGAGCCGACGTGGTTGCCCTTGTCCTGCACGGCTGGTGGGTCGCTCACCCAATCGCTGCGCCAAGCGTAGTGGTTGTTCACGTAGATAGCATCACCGTAGCCGTTGAGTTCCCAGATGCCAGGCACGGGCATGGTGCCCCACTTGGAATCATCGTACTTCAGCGTGTAGAAGTCAGTGGGACGCTCGTTGGCGCTTTCCACCCAATGGAACTTCCACTTGCCTTCGATGCTCATGTAGCGGCTGGACTTTGCCTTTGGGTTGGCTTTTGGGGTTTGTGACTGCCGTGCCAACGCCTCGCTCTCATAGGCGAAATAGTTGGCCACGTCCATCTTTCGGTTGATTTCGTTGACATTGGGGTCGCACCACACAAGCGTTTTCTGTGCCTGTGCCGTCAGAGCACCCATTGCCAAAACCGACAATAGAAAATGTTTTACGTTCATGGTTAATAACTGGTTTTATTGTTATGTAAAAAACTTTTGTTTCTCCAATGCAGGCCTTCGCTTGAAGCCGTTATCGTTGGCAAAGTTAGCACAAACTATCTATAGCACCAAACAAAAAGCACTTTTTTCGACTCATGCTGGGTGAGAAAGCCTTTTGAGAAGTGGCGAAAGCACCGCTTCATTCGTGATGATAAGGCTCTCCCTTCATGATGGTCATGGCTCGATAGAGTTGCTCCACAAAGATGAGTCGCACCATCTGATGCGAGAAGGTCATCTTGGAGAGCGAGAGTTGTTCGTTGGCTTTGGCATAGACATCGGGAGAGAAGCCGTAGGGACCTCCGATGATGAAGACCAACCGCTTGCCAACGGTCTGCATCTTCTGTTCCATCCATCGGGAGAACTCCACACTACGCAATTCCTTTCCATGCTCGTCGAGCAGCACCACATGGTCGCCTGCCTGCAACTGCTTCTGTATCAGTTCTCCCTCCTGTTGTTTTTGCTGATCGGCAGAGAGATTCTTGGTGTTCTTCAGTTCAGGGATGGTAACGATGTCGAAACCCACGTAGTGCTTCACCCGTGCGGCATAGTCATCAATCAGTTCGACGAAATGTTTGTTGACGGTCTTTCCGACCAAAAGAAGTGTTATTCGCATGAAGAGTCTTTGAAAATGAGGATGATGAGAGGTTTGCCCTCGTCATTTCGTTATAACGTAATTCCGTTCACTTAAAATTCCGCTATCGTGCCACATTCTTCACGCCCTTCACCGTAGAGAGTTTCTTGATGAGTTGAGTGAGCTGGTTCTGGTCATCAATCATCACCGTCAGGGTGCCTGAGAAAAGCCCGTCCTCCGATGATTGGATGCTGATGCCGCGCAGCATCACGTTTTTCTCCTTGTTGATGATGGAGGTGATGTTGTTGACGATGCCGATGTCATCATGTCCCACCACATGCAGAGCCACAGGGTATTGCTTCGAGCCTTTGCCCGCCCATCGTGCACGGAGCACACGATAGCTCATGCGGTCGCGAAGCAACTGCGCGTTAGGACAGTCCATGCGGTGTACCTTGATGCCCCGATTGACCGTGACGAAGCCAAACACCTCGTCACCATAGATGGGGTTGCAGCATTTGGCAAGGCTGTAATCCACGCCTTTCAGGTTGTTGTCCAGCACCAGCACATCGGCATTGCCCTGTGCGCGGTCGTCCTGCACGTTGGCCACATAGTTGCCGGCACTGCGCTGCTCGGTGGAGAAGGCGCCGGGGTTGGCATCGCGTTCCTGCAATTCCAGATACTGCTCGACGACAGTGTTCACGTCGAGCGCATCCTCTGCAATGGCCTTGTAGAACTCGGTCACGTGCTTATAGCCCATGCGCTTGATGAGGCGCATCATGATGGACTCTTCGGGTTCAATCTTCTTGTTCTTGAACTTCCGTTCCAACGCCTCTTTCGCAAAGGTGGAGACCTGCATCTCCTGTTCGGTCAGCGACTGCCGAATCTTTGCCCTTGCTTTCGGAGTGATGGCAATGTTGAGCCAGTCGCGTTTGGGCAACTGCTTCTGCGAAGTGAGGATTTCCACTTGGTCGCCACTCTGCAACTCCGTGCGGATGTGCACGTTCTTGCCGTTCACCTTGCCACCTGTGCAGTGGGCACCCACATTGGTATGTATCTGAAAGGCGAAATCGAGCACCGTCGCACCCTTGGGCAGTTTGAAGAGGTCACCTTTTGGGGTGAAGACAAACACCTCGTCGCTGTACAAGTCCACCTTGAAGCGATCTATCAGCTGGGCATCGCTCTCGACCTCATGACTTTCCAATGCCAGACGGATGTCCTTCAGCCAGTCCTCCAGCTTGCTGCCGCTGTCCTTCACGCCCTTGTAGCGCCAATGGGCAGCCAAGCCGCGCTCGGCAATCTCGTCCATGCGCTCGGTGCGAATCTGAATCTCCACCCACTTGCCCTCTGGCCCCATCACCGTGATGTGCAGCGACTCGTAGCCGTTGGACTTAGGCACACTCAGCCAGTCGCGGAGCCGCTTCGGATTGGGGCGATACATGTCGGTCACGATGCCGAACACCTGCCAGCAGTCCTGCTTTTCCCGTTCGGGCAGAGAGTCGAGAATCACGCGGATGGCAAAGAGGTCATAGATGCCCTCAAACTTGCACTTCTGCTTCTTCATCTTCTGCCAGATGGAGTGAATGGACTTGGTTCTTCCCTTGATGTGGAACTTCAGTCCCGCCTCCTTCAGTTTCTCCTCAATCGGGCCGATGAAGTTGGCGATGTAGCGGTCGCGGGCAGCCCTTGTCTCGTTCAGTTTCTCCTTAATCATATAGAAGACATCAGGCTCCAGATACTTGAGCGAGAGGTCTTCCAGTTCGCGCTTGATGAGGTAGAGTCCCAACTTGTGGGCCAGCGGCGCATAGAGATGTGCCGCCTCCGTTGCCACACGGGTGCGCTCCTCAATCTCTCCCCTGTCCTTGATTTGCCGCATCAGGTTCACACGGTCGGCGATGATGATGAAGATGACCCTCATGTCCTCGGCAAACGACAGCAGCAGGTCGCGGAAGTTCTCCGTCTCGATGGAGGGGTTCTTGGCATACAACTCATTCACATGCAGCAGTCCGTGGATGATGCTGGCCACATCGTCGCCAAACGCTCCCTTCACCTCTGCAATCGTCACCACGCCCATCTCCACACATCCGTGGAGCAGGATGCTCACGATGGAAGCGCGGTTCAGTCCAATCTCCTCCGCCGTGATGACAGCCGTCTGCAGGTCGAACAGAATGGGGTTCAGTCCGAACTTGTCGCGATGCAGGTGACCCGTCTCGGCGGCCTTCAATATGATTTCCTTGATTTTGCGGAAGTCGTCAGGATTCAGCACATCAGCCACCAACGCCTGCAGCCGCTTCACCGTATCCAGCATCGCCTGCCGTTCTTCCGCTCCTAAAGTCATTATTTCATCCATATCTTTGCGTTTGTTTCGGTTTCCCGTGGGAAAACTTTGCAAAGGTAATGAAAAAAAAGAAGAACAGCCACTTCCTGACGAATATTTTTTCATTTTCCAGTCCACTTCCACAGCCTCAAAATCGGTCTGAGTCACACCCCATACAGGGGTCTGAGTCACACCTATGGTAGGGGTGTGAGTCACACCGATTTTGAGGCACTGAAAGGAGGATTGGAGCGGTTGGCGAAAGATGCCGCCAATGACACAGGAAGAAAAGTCATTTCAGCCGCTACAAAGCATCAAAAAACGGGGCGAAACCGCAATTTGTGAGGCGAAATGTTGGCAGTGTGGGAAAAAAGTAGTTTCTTTGCATCATGCGAGTGGAAAGACTGCTTTCTGCACACACTTTTATCAACACTCCAAACCATTCATCATAAACACTAAAATCTATGAAACCTTTTATGGACGAGAACTTCCTGCTGCAGAGCGAAACTGCACAGAAGTTGTATCATGAGCATGCGGCCAAGATGCCGATTATCGACTACCACTGCCATTTGGTGCCTCAGATGGTGGCAGAGAACAAGCGTTTTGAATCCATCACCCAGATTTGGCTGGGAGGCGACCACTACAAGTGGCGCGCCATGCGTTCCAACGGTGTGAACGAGCGTTTCTGCACAGGCAAGGACACCAGCGACTGGGAGAAGTTCGAGAAATGGGCTGAAACGGTGCCTTACACCTTCCGCAACCCCCTCTACCACTGGACCCACCTGGAGCTGAAGACCGCTTTCGGCATCAACAAGACGCTCAATCCGGAGAATGCCCGCGAAATCTTCGACGAGTGCAACGAGCAAATCAAGAACGACCCCAAGTTCACGCCTCGGGGACTGATGAAGCACTACAACGTAGAGACCGTCTGCACCACCGACGACCCTGTGGACTCGCTCGAATGGCACAAGCTGGTGGCTGCCGACCCCACGATGGAAACGAAGATGCTGCCTGCATGGCGTCCCGACAAAGCCATGGCTGTCGAAGTGCCTGCCAACTTCAAGGCATACGTGGATAAGCTCTCCGAGGTGAGCGGCAAAAGCATCAACGGCTTCAACGATTACATCGATGCGTTGCAGGCACGTCACGACTTCTTCGCCTCGATGGGCTGCAAACTTTCCGACCACGGCATTGAGGAATTTTATGCCGAGGACTACACCGACACAGAAATCAAGGCTATCTTTGACAAGGTGTATGGAGGCAAGAATCTGACCCAGGAAGAGGTGCTGAAATTCAAGTCGGCCATGATGTACATCTTCGCCGTTCAAGATGCCGAAGCAGGTTGGGCACAGCAGTTCCACTACGGTGCCATCCGCGACAATAACTCAAAGATGTTCAAGCAATTGGGTCCCGACACCGGATTTGATTCTATAGGCGAATTCAACACCGCCAAAAAGTGTTCAAAATTCCTCGACCGACTGAACGCCGAGGGCAAGCTGGCCAAGACCATCCTCTACAACCTGAACCCCTGCGCCAACGAGGTGCTGGCCACGATGCTGGGCAACTTCCAAGACGGTTCCTGCCCAGGAAAGATACAGTGGGGTTCGGGCTGGTGGTTCCTCGACCAGAAGGACGGCATGACCAAACAGATGAACGCCCTTTCACTGCTCGGACTGCTGAGCCGCTTTGTGGGCATGCTCACCGACTCGCGTTCGTTCCTCTCCTACCCCCGCCACGAGTACTTCCGCCGCATCCTGTGCAACCTCGTTGCCACCGACATCGAAAATGGCGAGGTGCCCTACGTCGGCTATGAAGAGAAGCGCGTGAACCAGATGATAGAAGACATTGCCTACAACAACGCGAAAAACTATTTCAACTTCTGACCAGCCCACGCGCTGGGCGTTTTTTCTAACTATCAGTCACAAAGAGAACATTGGCCTCGCCTTTTTTTCGTTTCAAGCAATTCACCATCCGCCACGACCGTTCTGCCATGAAGGTTGGGACGGATGGTGTACTGCTTGGAGCATGGGCAAGTCAGCACACCGAACAGACCTCCACTTCCACCCCTCCACACTCTGCCCTCCACACTCTGCCCTCCAAACTCCGCTGCCTCGACATCGGCACGGGAACAGGCGTGATTGCCCTCATGCTGGCGCAGCGTTTCCCCTCAGCTCAAATCGAAGGAATCGACATCGACGAGGCTTCTCTTTTGCAAGCAAAGGAAAACGTGGAGGCATCCCGTTTTGCCGATAGAGTCAGCATCAGAAAAGCAGACTTCATCGACCTAAAGTCTTTCACCAACAGATACAATCTAATCGTTTCAAACCCACCGTTCTACACAGAGGAAACATTGAGCGGAAATCAAACGAGAGACAAGGCTCGTCACACGGTGTCTCTGCCCTTTGAAGTGCTGATAGGAAATGCGGCTCAACTGCTGACCGAGGAGGGACTCTTCAGCGTCATCATCCCCTATCAGAGCGCATCCGGCTTTATCAGCACCTGCGCCTTTCATCAACTCTATCTGATGCGACGGACGGATGTGCGTTCGAGCGAGAGGAAGCCCTTCAAACGAACGCTGCTGGAATTTGGCAGAAACATACGTCCTGTTGATGCCAGCATGATGACCTTGCACAACACGGAGAACCAACGTACCGCCGAATATGCGGAACTGACCAAAGAGTTTTACTTATGAACTACCAACAAATCATCGACAAATACTACCCCGAAGAGAACGAACTGAAGTACATCCTGATGCAGCACAGCCGCCAGGTGGCTGACAAAGCACTCCGCATCGTTGACAAGCACCCCGAACTGGAAGCCGACCGTCAGTTTGTGGAAGAAGCCGCCATGCTGCACGACATCGGCATTTTCCGCTGCAATGCACCTGGCATCCAATGCTTCGGCGCCGAGCCTTACATCTGCCACGGCACCATCGGCGCAGAACTGCTTCGCGCTGAAGGATTTCCACGTCATGCCAGAGTGTGCGAACGGCACACTGGCGCAGGACTTTCGTTGCAGGAAATAGAGCAGCAGAACCTTCCTGTCCCTCACCACGACTTACTGCCCGAAACCGTGGAGGAGCAACTCATCTGCTACGCTGATAAATTCTTCTCAAAAACCAAGCTGGCCAAAGAAAAAACGCTGGAACAGGCCATCCATTCCCTTGAAAAATTTGGCAATGAGGGAGTGGCGCGATTCGTTAAATGGTCTAAAAGGTTCGAGTAAATTAGTATTTATTAAACCCAACATGCCGATTATTTTCCGAAAAAGTCGTACCTTTGCCCCCGTTTTATGAGAAGTCAAAGGTTCATTGCGTCGTTTTTGGTACTGCTTACAGTGCTTTCCACGACAGCTCTCAACTATCCGCTGGTCGGCAAAAACAACTTTTTTGTCGGCCATCATGCTGTTGATAGCACGAACAGCGACACCATAAAGGACGCAACGCCAGACACAGCTCAAGTGTTGTCAGAAGCCGACTCTCTCCTTCTTAACATTGATTCTCTCAAAGCCATATTCGACCGCGAACACGGCATTGAGTCGAAAAGCACCTCTAAAGCCATCCAATGGAACGACTCAGTGGCAGCCGCTGAGGATTCTATCAACAAATCGCAGAAAAAGAGCGCACTCGACGCTCCTGTGGCCTACGAAGCCAAGGACTCCATGACCTTCTTCATGAACACGAAGAACGCTTTCCTCTATGGTAAGGCCAACGTGAAATACCAGAACATAGAACTGACTTCGGAAAACATCCGCATGAACATGGACAGCTCAACCGTCTATGCCACTTATGGACTCGACTCTGTGGGCAGCAAGTTCGGTACCCCTGTCTTCAAGGAAGGAAGCGACGAGTACAAGTCGGAAACCATGTCGTATAACTTCGACACGAAGAAGGGCTATATCACGAACATCTACACGGCCCAGCAAGAAGGATTCCTCACTTCCGAACAATCGAAGAAAGGCGCTGAGGGTGAATACTACCTGAAGGGTGGCACCTACACCACCTGCGACGAAGAGCATCCGCACTTCTACATCCGCATGTCGAGAGCAAAGGTGCGTCCTGGAAAGAACGTTTTTTCTGGCCCTGCTTGGCTCGTCGTGGAAGATGTTCCGTTGCCTCTGGCCATTCCCTTTGCCTACTTCCCCATCACCAGCACCTACTCCAGCGGATTCATCATGCCCACCTATGGCGACGAGTTCACCCGAGGCTTCTACCTGCGCGACGGTGGCTACTACTTCGCCATCAGCGACTACATGGACTTGAAGGTGACGGGCGAAATCTTCACCAAAGGCTCGTGGGGCATCGGAGCACAAACCACCTACAAGAAACGCTACAAGTACAGCGGAAACTTCTACTTCAACTATCAGGTGACGAAAGAGGGCGAGAAGAACTTGCCCGACTATCTGGTCGAGAAGAACTTCAAGGTGCAGTGGAGTCACCGCACAGACCCGAAGTCGTCGCCCAACAGCACGTTCACCGCCAGTGTGAACTTTGCCACCCAGTCTTACGAACAGAACAACCTGTCTTCACTCTACAACCCTACCTCCTACTCACAGAGTGTCCGCACCTCGGCGGTCAGCTATTCACACAACTTCCAGAAGATAGGTCTTTCCCTGTCCAGTTCGTTCAACATCTCGCAAAACATGCGCGACTCCACCATCGCACTCACCTTGCCATCGCTGACTCTCTCGTTCTCACGCTTCTACCCTTTCAAGCGCAAGCATGCCGTAGGCAAAGAAAAGTGGTATGAGAAAATCAGCATGCACTATACGGGTACGCTGTCCAACTCCATCAACACCAAAGAGGACAAGGTGCTGAAATCGTCGCTCGTCAAGGACTGGAAGAACGGAATGAGGCACAACATCCCCATCTCAGCGTCTTTCAACATTCTGAAATACATCAACGTAACCCCCACGCTGAACTATACCGAACGCTGGTACACCAACAAGATCATGCAGAGTTGGGATGAAGGAAGTCAGAAAGTGGTGAGAGACACCATCTATGGTTTCAACCGTGTGTTTGATTACAACCTCTCGTTGTCGGCCAACACAAAAATTTATGGTATGTACAAGCCCAATCCCAAAGTGTTTGGCAAGAAGCTCCAGATGGTACGCCACGTGTTCTCCCCGACCATCGGCTTCAGTTATGCACCAGACTTCGGTGACTCGAAATGGGGCTATTGGAAGACTTACACAAAGACGGACGAAGAAGGCAATGTCTCGCTCGTGTCCTACTCTCCCTACTCAGGCTCTCTCTATGGAGTGCCATCGGCAGGAAAGTCGGGCATCATCAACATGGACATCTCCAACAACATTGAGGCGAAAATCAAAGACAGGAACGACTCCATCAAGAAAATCAGCATCATCGACGAACTGGGTGCTTCCCTCTCCTACAACATGGCTGCCAAGAAACAGCCGTGGTCGAACCTCACCACCCGTCTGCGTCTGAAGTGGGGAAAGACCACTTTCAACATGAACGCCGTCTTCATGACTTACGCCTATGAGTTTGACAAGAACGGCAACGTGGTTGTAGGTAACCGCACCGAATGGTCATACGGACGCTGGGGACGCTTCCAAGGCATGTCGAAGAACCTTTCCTACACCTTCAACAACCAAAGTTTCAGACAACTCAAAGAAAAGGTGCAACGTCTGTTCGGGCATGGAAAGGACAAAGATGATGTCTCAGTGAACGACGATGATGATGACGATGACATAGACGACCCGAACAATCTGGAGACCAACATCAAGGATCCGAACCGAAAGAGCAGTAAAGAGGACTCGGAAGGACTGGACGAAGATGGCTACATGAAGTTCCAGATGCCGTGGTCTTTCTCCATCTCCTATGGTATCACCATGTCGGAAGACCGCACCAGAGACATCAATATTAAAACCATGCGCTACCCCTACAAGTTCACTCAAAACTTGAACTTTTCGGGCAACCTGAAACTGTCCAGCAACTGGAACTGCAACTTCGCTTCGGGATGGGACTTCACAGCCAAGAAGATTTCGATGACCACGGTGAACATCTCACGCGACATGCACTGCTTCAACATCTCCTGCGGTCTTGTGTTTGGCACGTTTACCAGCTACCACATCTCGTTGCGCGCCAATGCAAGCACCCTCACCGACGCACTCAAATATGACAAGAAATCCAGCTACTCAAGTAGCATCCAATGGTATTAGGAGAGTTGAAAACTGTAATGAAAATTGTACATTGTAAATGATAAATTGTACATGAAAAGATGGCAAGAATACTCGCAATAGACTACGGACAGAAACGCACGGGCATCGCTGTGACTGACCCCTTGCAGATGATAGCCAATGGACTCACGACCATCGAGACCAAGGAACTGGAACGGTTCATCACAGACTATGTGGCAAAGGAAGATGTGGAGACCATCGTCATGGGGAAGCCTACTCAGATGAACGGGGAGAACAGCGAGAACATGAAGCGCATTGAGCCTTTCTTCAACCGTCTGAAAAAGCTCTTTCCCAACAAGGAAATCGTCTATTATGATGAGCGTTTCACCTCCGTGCTGGCCCATCAGACCATGCTTCAGAGCGGCATCGGAAAGAAGGCAAGACAGAACAAGGGGCTTGTTGATAAAATCAGTGCCACCATCATTCTGGAAGATTACCTGCAAAGCAGAAGATAAACCGAGAAAAGGGAATCGTGAAATTGTAAATAAAATAGTCAATAGTAAATCGTAAACCTGCAAATGATACTACCCATGTACATCTTTGGTCAGCCTGTGCTCCGCAAGGTTGCCGAAGAAATAAACTTCGAGTCTTATCCGAATCTGAAAGAACTCATCTCGAACATGTTTGAGACCCTCGAACGTTCCGAAGGTGTAGGTTTGGCTGCGCCCCAAGTGGGCTTGCCCATCCGACTCTTCATCATCGACCTTGATGCCATCTCTGAGGATGAGCCACAATACAAGGGTTACCGCCACACGTTCATCAACCCCGAAATCCTCGAGGAAAGTGAAGAGACCGTATCCATGTCAGAAGGCTGCCTCTCCATCCCTGGCATCAACGAAAGTGTGAAGCGTCCCGCCAAGGTGCTGGTCAACTACTTCGACGAGAATGGCGAGGAGCAGGAACGCTGGCTCGAAGGTTTTGAAGCCCGCGTATTCCAGCATGAATACGACCACCTCGAAGGCAAAATGTTCGTTGACCGCCTCTCCCCCTTCCGCAAGCAGATGATTAAGTCGAAACTCGTTGCCATGACCAAGGGCAAGTTCTCTGCCCACTACAAGTGCAAGGCAAATAGATAGAACAAAAAGTTAAAAACTAAAAACTAAAAGTATAAGTAACCAATCAACACAAAACAATCATCGAATGAAAGTGCGTATGAAAAAAATACTCTCACTTTTAGTTTTTAGTTTTTCCTTTTTAGTTGCTGCGGCCCAAATCAACACTGACCGCATGATGAATATTGCGCGCAACGCACTTTCTTATGACGACTATGTGCTCTCCATCAGCTACTTCAACATTGTCATCAACTATAAGCCCCACCTCTATGAGCCTTACTTCTTTCGGGGAGTGGCGAAGTTCTACCTTGAAGATTATTCTGGCACCATCCTTGACTGCAACGAGACCATTCGCCGCAACCCCTACTTTCCCAACAGCTATGAGTTGCGCGGATTGGCTCACATCAACCTCAACCACTTTCCCGAAGCCATCAAGGACTACAAGACGGCCACAGAAATGACCCCAGAGAACCGCTCACTCTGGCACAATCTTGCCCTCTGCTATATGGAGCTGGACAGTCTTAATCAGGCTGACAGCATCACCGACATCATCATCAAGAAATGGGCTAAGCATGCCGATGGCTACAGCATCAAGGCGCAAGTACTGCTCCAGAAGAAGGACACCGTGGGCGCAGAAAGCATCATCGACAAAGCGTTAGATGTGGATAAATATAACGTCAATGCCCTCACAGCCAAAGCCACCATCCTGATGAGCCACGAGCAGTACGACGAGGCCGTGAAATACTATTCTGAATCCTTGCGCCTCAGCCCCAAGAATGCGGGCAGCCTCATCAACCGCGCTCTCTGCTATTACCATCTGAACAAATACCGCGACGCGATGGCTGACTACGACCAAGCCCTCGTGTTTGAGCCACAGAATTTCGTGGGGCACTACAACCGAGGACTCCTTCGAGCCAATGTGGGTGAGGACAACCTTGCCATCGAAGACTTCAACTTCATCCTCTCCATCGACCCCGATGACATGATGGCGACCTTCAACCGCGCCACTCTGCTGGAGAACATCGGCGACTACCGAGGAGCCATCCGCGACTACACCACCGTCATCAACGAATACCCCAAGTTCCTCTATGGCTATGAACGCCGTGCCGCTGCCCGTCGCAAAATAGGCGATGCCGCCGGAGCCAACCGCGACGAGGAACACATCCTGAAAGAGCAGATAGCCCATCGCTACGGCTACTCCACCCCCACCTCACGCCAGAAAAACAAGACACGAAAGAAATCGCAAATCAACCTCGACGACTACCAGAAACTCATCGTGGAAGATGACAGCATACAAGAGCAAGTGTATGAAAGCGAATACCGAGGCAAGGTGCAGAACCGTGAACAGGAAGCCAAGCTCATCCTGCCGAGCGAGCACACATATAATATATATAAAGGCACCAGCCAGGAATGCACCATCACCACCTTTGAAAAAGCATACCGCGATGCCCAATCTGGCAACCTCTACGAGGCCATCGATGGCTTCACCCAGGTGCTCCGCCAGAATGACACCTTTGCCGAAGCCTACTTCAATCGAGGCCTCCTCCAACTCCTCCTCGACAATCCCGAACTCGCCATCCCCGACCTCTCCAAAGCCGGCGAACTTGGCATCTATCAAGCATATAATATCATCAAGAAAAATCAGAAAATCAAGAAGAAATAGCAAAAAAAGAAGTGGAGCGCACTGCGTTCCACTTCTTTTATGGTATCATTGTCGGTTGGTGATTATTCACCTGTGATATAGCTCGTACATTCTTCTATTTCCTCCATGCTCATTCCCAAGTCCCGACCAGTCGTTACGATGGCATTGCCAAGTGTCTTACCAAGTTCAAAGAATGTCTGGACATCATCCGCTTTAGGCACAAAACCAAGATATTGCTTGTCATAAGCATCGATGGCATCGGGGTATTCCTTACAAATGTTCAGCAACTCCTCCTTGCTCTTAGCGTTGTTGACTTTCTCTGTTGTACCCTCATAGAGAGCAACCAAAGCTGCACGAGCCCCTTCTTGATCATAACCTTCCACCCCAGCCTCCACTGCTGTAG
The DNA here is from genome assembly GCA_947167515.1 of uncultured Prevotellaceae bacterium. Classification (GTDB taxonomy): domain Bacteria; phylum Bacteroidota; class Bacteroidia; order Bacteroidales; family Bacteroidaceae; genus Minthosoma. The sequence goes on from CAMVIM010000015.1 coordinate 65,025, forward strand.
AGTCCTGGCCATCCGGGTTCTGACTACTTGTGTTACCGCATGCCATCAGCGATGCAATCATCGTTGCAACGGCAAATGAGAAAAATACTTTCTTCATAAATGCTTTTTAGATTTAGATATTATTGAACGTAAAACCTATAAAGTAACTTTTTCATTTGCAAAGGTACAAACTCCTCCTCACATCACAAAACAAAAACAAGATTATTTCTCCATGGAATATGGCTTGTCGAGATAAAGTGTTGCATATGTCTGGATTTATTCGTTGATTTGGACACGCTGAACGAAATGGGAGAGGCGAACAAGGCAATTTGACGCTTTTTCAGCTGAAAAAGTGGGGATTGTGACTGTTTTTTGAGGAAAGTTTGCCGACGAACGGAAATTAAGTGGTAAATTTGCGAGATTTTTGTCGAGTCGGACCTTTAGCTCGATGTAGTCAAAGCTCAGAAACCACAGAAAAAGAAGATTCAATAATAAAACAACAATATGATCAAGATTACTTTTCCTGACAATTCCGTGCGCGAGTATGAGGCTGGCGTGACGGGCTTAGAGATTGCCGAGAGCATCAGCCAGAGACTGGCGCAAGATGTGATTGCGTGTGGTGTGAACGGCGAGACGACGGAGCTGAACCGCCCCATCAATGAGGATGCGACGATTGCGCTCTACAAGTTTGAGGATGCTGAGGGTAAGCACGCTTTCTGGCACACGTCCGCTCACTTGATGGCGGAGGCTATCGAGGAGTTGTGGCCAGGCACTCAGTTCGGTATCGGTCCTGCCATCGAGAATGGCTTCTACTATGACGTGATGCCACCCGAGGGTGTGAAACTGAGCGATGCCGACTTCCCGAAGATTGAGCAGAAGATGCAGGAACTGCAGCAGAAGAAGGAGGCGCTGGTGCGCAAGGACATCTCGAAGAAGGATGTGATGGAGTTGTTCGCATCGAAGGGTCAGACTTACAAGAACGAGTTGATTGCGGAGTTGGAGGATGGTAAGATCACGACTTACACGCAAGGTAACTATATCGACCTCTGTAAAGGTCCTCACTTGATGACCACCGCACCTATCAAGGCATTCAAACTCCTGTCGTTGGCTGCTGCCTACTGGCGTGGCGACGAGAAGCGCCCGATGATGACCCGTATCTACGGTATCTCCTTCCCCAAGAAGAAGATGCTGGATGAATATCTGGTGGCACTCGAAGAGGCTAAGAAGCGTGACCACAGAAAGATTGGTAAGGAGATGGAATTGTTCATGTTCTCCGACCGTGTGGGTAAGGGTCTTCCGATGTGGTTGCCCAAGGGAACTGCCGTCCGTCTTCGTTTGCAGGACTTCTTGCGAAAAATTCAGAAGCGTTATGGCTATCAAGAAGTTATCACTCCACACATCGGCGGTAAAAATCTCTATGTGACTTCAGGTCACTACGCTCACTACGGCAAGGATTCTTTCCAACCTATCCATACACCAGAGGAAGGTGAAGAATATCTGTTGAAGCCTATGAACTGCCCTCACCACTGTGAGATTTTTGCATGGCAGCCACGTTCCTACAAAGACCTCCCTTTCCGTTGTGCTGAGTTCGGTACGGTGTACCGCTATGAGCAGTCGGGCGAGTTGCACGGTTTGACACGTGTGCGCTCGTTCACACAAGACGATGCCCACATCTTCTGCCGCCCCGACCAGGTGAAGGATGAGTTCCTGCGCGTGATGGACATCATCAACATCATCTTCAAGGCGCTTGACTTCAAGGACTTCGAGGCACAGATTTCACTCCGTGACCCTGAGGACAAGGAGAAGTACATCGGCTCTGACGAGGTGTGGGAACAGGCACAGAACGCCATCATCGAGGCTTGTGCAGAGAAGGGTCTGCCCACTCGCACAGAATTGGGTGAGGCTGCGTTCTATGGCCCTAAGCTCGACTTCATGATTAAGGACGCATTGGGTCGCCGTTGGCAGTTGGGCACCATTCAGGTGGACTACAATCTGCCCGAGCGTTTCCAGCTCGAATACACAGGTGCTGACAACCAGAAGCACCGTCCAGTGATGATTCACCGTGCCCCATTCGGCTCGATGGAACGTTTCATCGCTGTGCTGATTGAGCACACGGCTGGCCACTTCCCACTCTGGCTCATCCCCGACCAGGTGGTGGTGCTCCCCATCTCGGAGAAGTTCAACGACTACGCCAAGCAGGTGGCTGCAACCCTGAACGCTCAGGATGTGCGCACCATCATCGACGACCGCAACGAGAAGATTGGACGTAAGATTCGCGACAACGAAATCAAACACATCCCCTATCTGCTCATCGTGGGTGAGAAAGAAGCCGCTGATGGCACCGTAAATGTCAGAAAACAAGGCACTCAGCAACAGGAAACAATGAAAATCGACGATTTTGCGAAGAAAATACAGGAAGAAGTTCGTCAAATGACCGAAAATTTCTAACGTTAGAATAAGTTCGGAGGCATCTCAACACAAAAAATAATTCAATTATTTTGTTATGTCTTCGATTTACACTAACTTTGCACCCGATTTTGAATAAAAACAAATAAAACTTAACTTAACACATACCGAAGGTAGCAAGCCAACCGAATGAAAGGTGACAACAAAAAACAACAGTACAGAGTCAACGAACAGATTCGTGTACCCGAAGTGAGAATAGTCGGCGACGGCATCGAATCAGCCGTTATGCCAACCCGCGATGCTCTCCGTCTTGCCGAAGACAAGGAAGTGGACCTCGTAGAAATTTCTCCCAATGCGCAACCTCCGGTATGTCGTCTCATCGACTACTCCAAGTTCCTCTACCAGCAAAAGAAGAAAGCCAAGGAACTGAAGGCAAAGCAGGTGAAGGTGGAAGTGAAGGAAATCCGCTTCGGACCTCAGACAGGTGAAGCTGACTATGCTTTCAAGCTGAAGCACGCACAGGAATTCTTGACCGACGGCAACAAAGTGAAAGCATACGTGTTCTTCAAAGGACGTTCCATCGTCTTCAAAGAACAAGGAGAAGTGCTCCTCCTCCGTTTCGCCAACGACCTCGAGGAACTGGCCAAGGTGGAGAGCATGCCATCGCTCGAAGGCAAGAAGATGTTCCTCACCCTCGCACCTAAAAAGGCTGGCGCTCCGAAGAAGAGCCAGCAACGACGCGACAACGAGGCAGCCGAAGCAGCAGCAAAGGCTGAAGCCAAAGCCCAGAAAGAGGCAGAGGGCCCCAACCCCAACAGCCCCTTCGCAGGACTGGCTGAGAAACTGGCTGCAAAAGAAGAATAGAAGTGCGTAACGCCCTGGTATATGCGTTGCCACACATTATTAATAATTAAATACATAAAAAAATGCCAAAAATTAAAACTAAGTCCGCTGCAAAGAAGCGTTTCACGCTTACTGGAACAGGAAAGATCAAGCGTCAGCACGCTTATCACAGTCACATCTTGACTAAGAAAACGAAGAAGCAGAAGAGAAATCTTGACCACAGCACGATTGTCGTGAAGGCAAACCGCAAGCAAGTGCTCGATTGTCTCGCACTCCGTTAATCCAATCCAGTAAGTAATCAACCAAAAGTTTAATCGAATCGTTAGCCCGAAAAAGAACGTAAACAAACGTCGCTAACATTCAAAAAGCAAAAAAATTATGCCAAGATCAGTAAATCATGTTGCATCACGCGCTCGCCGCAAGAAGATTTTGAAGCGCGTAAAAGGTCAGTTCGGCGCTCGCAAGAACGTGTGGACCGTTGCCAAAAACGCCTATGAGAAAGGCCTCACCTATGCATTCGCAGACCGTCGTCGCAAGAAGCGCGAGTTCCGTTCTCTCTGGATTCAGCGTATCAATGCAGCCGCTCGTGCAGAGGGTATGTCTTACTCTCAGTTCATCGGCGCTCTCCACAAGGCTGGTATCGACCTCAACCGCAAGACTCTTGCTTACCTCGCTGTTCATAACGCAGAGGCATTCAAGGCTATCGTTGAGAAGGTAAAGTAAATCAACATTAGTAAATAAAAAGCATCTTTCTCACGGGAAAGGTGCTTTTATTGATTAAAAACAAAACAATATGAAAGCATTTGTATTCCCTGGTCAGGGCGCTCAGTTCACAGGAATGGGCAAAGACCTCTATGAAACCAATCCAAAGGCAAAGGAATTGTTTGACAAGGCAAATGAAATCCTTGGCTTCGACATCACGAAGATTATGTTCGAAGGTACAGCTGAGGAGTTGAAGCAGACCAAGGTGACGCAGCCTGCAGTGTTCCTCCACTCTGTGATTTCCGCCATCTGTCTGGGTGACGCATTCGATGCCGACATGGTGGGTGGTCACTCTCTCGGTGAGTTCTCTGCACTCGTGGCAGCAGGTGCCCTCTCTTTCGAGGATGGTCTGAAGTTGGTTTCTCAGCGTGCTCAGGCTATGCAGAAGGCTTGTGAGGCTGCTCCTTCCACAATGGCTGCCATCATCGGCTTGGATGACGCGAAGGTGGAAGAGGTTTGTGCTTCTATTTCTAAGCCCGGCAACATCGTTGTTCCTGCCAACTACAACAACCCTGGCCAGCTCGTTATCTCTGGTAACGTGGAGGCTGTGAACGAGGCTTGTGAGGCGCTGAAGGCAGCTGGTGCAAAACGCGCGCTCCCACTCCCTGTGGGTGGTGCGTTCCACTCTCCTCTCATGCAGCCCGCCAAGGATGAGTTGCAGAAGGCTATCGAGACCACAACATTCTCTACACCTAAGTGCCCTGTTTATCAGAACGTGGACGCAAAGGCTCACACCAACCCAGAGGAAATCAAGCAGAATCTCATCGCTCAGTTGACCGCTCCCGTGAAATGGACTTACGAGGTGCAGGCCATGATTGCAGCAGGTGCAACAGACTTCACAGAGTGTGGTCCTGGCAAGGCGCTGCAGGGCATGATTGCCAAGATCAGCCGCGACGTGACTGCTCACGGAATTGCTTAATATCATTTTTGAACGAACACGAATCATCCGAATCCACACGAATAGTTCTTTTGATTCGTGCCGATTCGAGGGATTCGTGTTCGTAAATTAGACAAGAACTATGGAAAAGATAATCATCTATCAGGTTTTCACGCGCCTCTTCGGAGCCAATGCCAACAAGAACGTGAGCAACGGCACGAAGAAGGAAAATGGCTGTGGCAAGATGGCTGACTTCACAGGAGCCGCCCTTGCCGAAATCAAGAAACTGGGTGCCACACACATCTGGTACACCGGACTCATCGAACATGCCACCAAGAGTGACTACACGCAATATGGCATCCGGCGCGACCACCCCGCTGTGGTGAAAGGCATCGCCGGCAGTCCCTATGCCATCAAGGACTACTACGACATAGACCCCGACCTCGCTAAGGATGTGCCTGAACGCATGAAGGAGTTTGAGAACCTCGTCATGCGCACCCACAAGGCCGACCTGAAGATGATTATGGATTTTGTACCCAACCATGTAGCGCGCCAGTACCACTCCGACGCCAAACCCGAAGGAGTGAAAGACTTGGGCGAAGAAGATGACAGCAGCGTGGCTTTCACACCCGACAACAACTTCTACTACCTGCCCGGCACACAATTCTCGCCCAACTTCTCGCTGCACGATGACGAGATGGGCGACTACATCGAACGTCCAGCTAAAGTGACAGGTAACGACTGCTTCACACAATGGGCAAGTGTGAACGACTGGTATGAGACGGTCAAACTCAACTATGGCGTTGACTACCAAGGCTGCAACCGCCTCATCTTCTGTCCCTCCACCCCCAGCACATGGCTGAAGATGCGCGACATTCTCCTCTTCTGGGCCAGCAAAGGCATTGATGGCTTCCGTTGCGACATGGCCGAGATGGTGCCCTGCGACTTCTGGGGATGGGTCATTCCACAAGTGAAGGAGAAATACCCCGACATCATCTTCATTGCCGAGGTTTATAACCCGCACGAATACCGCAACTATCTCTATCGCGGTCATTTCGACTACCTCTACGACAAGGTGGGACTCTACGACACCATCCGTTCCGTCATGGGCGGTAACTCCGCCACCTGCATCACGGGCGCATGGCAAAGTGTGGATGACATCCAGAACCACATGCTCAACTTTCTCGAGAATCACGACGAGCAGCGAATCGCCTCCCGTTTCTTTGCTGGCAATGCAGAAAAGGGTAAGCCTGCCCTGCTGGTCAGCGCCTTGATGAACACCAACCCGATGATGATTTACTTCGGTCAGGAGTTGGGCGAACAGGGCATGTACTCCGAGGGCTTCAGCGGACAGGACGGACGTACCACCATCTTCGACTATTGGACCATCGACCTCATCCGTCGCTGGCGCAATAACAACAAGTTTGACGGCACCCTCCTCTCCAAGGAAGAGAAAGACCTGCAGAAATACTACACCAAGGTGCTCAACATCTGCAACAAGGAGAAAGCCATCCGCGAAGGCCAGTTCTTCGACATCATGTACGTAAACTACAACCAAGGCATGAACGAGCACCGCCAGTACGCTTTCCTCCGCAAGTCAGACAAGGAACTCATCCTCGTCATCGCCAACTTCGATGACCAAGTGGCCCGTTCGTGGGTGAAGATTCCTGCCCACGCCTTCGACTGCCTCGGCATTCCCGTCAGCACCGAAGAGCGCGACTGCAAGGACCTCCTCACAGGCAAGAAAGAGAAGCCCCAGCCACTCATCCCCAACGGCACACTGTACGTGGAGCTTCCCGCCAACGGCGGCAAGGTGCTCAAGTTCAAACTATAGCAACATAACAACACACCCCATCAGGAAAGGCATGCCCAACATCGGACATGCCTTTTTTGTTTCCCACTGCCACAAATTCTTAGGAAAATCCTTTGTTTGTTCAAAAAATCGTTGTACATTTGCAAATATAATCATCATCATAAGTGTTTAACCCTCTAAAAACCACATACAAGAAACAGACAGTAAGACAATGATTTAACACATCAGAAACGCACACGTGGAGATGCGCGCGAGGCGGCCCTGCCACTCCCCTGCTCCACACGAGAACATCAACCTTTTTATCAACTCGGCGTTTCTGCTCAAAATTAACATACAACTTGGACTTTTAGTCCTTGTTCTCGTCTCGTAAAATCCGCCAAGATTATCGCATGAGAACAAGTGACGAAAGTTCACGTCCGTTGGGCGTGAACTGTTCGTACTTTTCTATGCAAAGGCTACTTGGCGGTGCCTACGAGACGGAAGAGCAAACAGAGCAGTTCCGCCTTTTTCTTTTTCATCAACAATGAAACAACTTTTTCTCAAAATCCTCGTTCTTGGACTATTAAATAGCACAAGCATCATGGCTTCTGCCCTTGATGGATTCGTGGAGACAACCTCTTACAGATACGAGGTTAATGGCATTTATTACCTTTTATTAGTAGTAAAGACCTATATTTATAATAGCGAGAGGAGCAATGAAACGATCACATATTATGCACAGGTAACTGGACCTGCTGACATCCGTGTAAAAGAAGTCATAATTCCAGACTCTGTTGTATTCCATGGTACTACATTTCCAGTGACGAGCATCGATAAGTCTGCTTTCTCTGATTGCTGCGGCCTGACATCCATCACCATTCCCAACAGTGTGACGAGCATCGGCGATAAGGCTTTTTCTGGCTGCAAAAACTTGAAAAACATTCTAATGCCTCCCCAATATATACAGTTTTGTCAAGATGTCTTCCTTAACACTTTCTGGTATGATAACCAAGAGGAAGGGTTAATATATATAGGCACTACATTATATGGGTACAAAGGAAACATACCAGAAGAAACTTCTATTGCCATAAAGGATGGGACGACATCAATTGGTACTTATGCTTTCCGTAATTGCATCGGCCTGACCTCCATCACAATCCCCAGCAGCGTGACGACCATCGGGGAATATAACCAAGAAATCAAGGGTGAGACGAATGTGGAGATTATTCCCGTAAGTGCCTGAAAGACTGCTGATTTTATGTATTCCATGTTTCGATGGGCAGGAATGCATATTGTGAAATATGACCATCGTTCCGTTACCAAATCGTTACCTGTCTCGTTACCGGAAATTGTGTGGGTAACGAAATAGCCCCAAAATAGTCGGAGGCTTGGAAAAACATACATATTCGGACACATTCTTCCATACGGAGGACGCTTGTAAATGAAGTAAATTTGCAACCAATTTATAAGCGAGTATGAAAGAAGAAAAATTCAAGGTGCTGCTCTACCTCAAAAAGAGCACGACGGACAAGAAAGGAAAGGCTCCCATCATGGGACGCATCACCCTCGGAAACACCATGTCACAGTTTTCGTGCAAGATTTCCTGCACGCCAGACCTGTGGAATCCCCGTGAAAGCCGTCTGAACGGAAAGAGCAAGGAGGCGGTTGAGGTGAACCGCAAGATTGACCAACTGCTGCTTGCCGTCAGCAATGCCTACGAGTCCGTGAAGGCACGTCAGTCGGATATCTGTGCCGCTGACGTCAAGGCGGTCTTGCAGGGCAGCATCCAGTCGCAGGTGACTTTGATGCAGTATGCCCGGCGCATGAAGGACGAATGCCAGTCACGCATCGGCGTTGACCGTGCCAAGGGAACCTACTACCACTACAAGGCTTTCTGCGACTACCTCCAGGCGTTCGTGCAGAAGAAGTTTAAGGCCAGCGACATCGCTTTCGGGCAACTGACAGAGCAGTTCATCTATGATTTCCAGTCGTACATCTGCGACGAGTGCGGACATGAAGGCTCTGCCCGTCACTTCCTTGCCCTGCTGAAGAAGGCTTGCAAGGGCGCCTTCAAGGAGGGCATTGCCGAACGGCAATACTTCGCCCACTTCTCCCTGCCGAGGAAGCGCGAGGTCACTCCCAAGGCTCTCAGCCGTGAGACCTTCGAGAAAATCCGTGACCTGCAGATCGACCCGAAGGACGAGGGACATATCCTGTCGCGCGACCTCTTCCTGTTCGCCTGCTACACGGGCGTACCCTACTCCGACGTGGTGTCCGTCACGGATGAAAACCTCTCCATCGACGACGACGGCAACCTCTGGCTGAAGTACCTCAGGCGCAAGAACGAGAACCGTGCAGCCGTGAAGCTGCTGCCCGAAGCGATTGCCCTCATTGAGAAGTACCACGACGATACGCGCAAGACGCTCTTCCCGTATGTGTTCCACCGCACCCTTCATGCCCATCTGCGCGGCATTTCGGGCTGGATCGGGCTGAAAGAGTCCATCCACTACCATCAGGGACGCCACTCGTTCGCCAGCCTGATAACGCTCGAAGAGGGCGTACCGCTGGAAACCATCAGCCGTATGCTCGGCCACACCAACATCAACCAGACCCAGGTCTATGCCCGTGTCACCCCGAAGAAACTCTTTGAGGACATGGACAAATTTATAGAAGCAACAAAGGATTTCAAACTCATCTTAAAATAAGGAGACACCATTATGAGAAGTACATTCAGCCTGCTGTTCTACATCAACCGTGCCAAGGTCAAGGCCGACGGCACCACCCCCGTCATGTGCCGCATCACCATTGACGGAAAGAACACTGCCCTGACAACAGACATCTACTGCTGTCCGGAGGACTGGAACGCGAAAAAGGGCGAGACAGCCATTGCAAGGGACAACAACCGACTCACCGACCTGCGCAAGCGAATCGAAACCCTCTATGACGAGCAACTGCGCGAGAACGGCGTCATAACCCCCGAAATCCTGAAGAACATCGTCACCGAGAAAACGAAGAAGCCTACCACCCTGCTGCAGATGAGCGAATGGGAACGGGAACGACTGCGCATCCGTGCCAACGAACTGAACAAGGTGAACACCTACCGCCAGAGCCGTTCCCTGCAAGCCCACCTGCAAGAGTACCTGCTCTCGCTCGGCAAGAAGGACATCCCCCTGACGGAGATTGATGAAGCCTTCGGACAGGGCTACAAGGTGCATCTGGTGAAAGGCAAGAAACTCGGCCCGGCACAGGCTAATCATTGTCTCATCTGGCTCAACCGCCTGATGTGGCTCGGTGTGGACATGGAAATCCTGCGCTGCAACCCCATTGAGAACGTGGAATATGAGAAGAAGACGCAGACCCGTCACCGCTTCGTGAACCGTGAGGACTTCAAGCGGCTGCTGGCAACCCCGATGGCTGACAACCGCATGGAGATGTTCCGTCACTGGTTTATCTTCTCCAGTCTGACGGGACTGGCCTACGTCGATGCCCGTGGCTTCTACCCTCACCACATCGGCAAGACAGCCGACGGTCGGCGCTACATCCGCATCAACCGCCAGAAGACCAAGGTGGAGTCGTTCATCCCCCTGCATCCCATAGCAGAGCAGATACTCGGCATGTATAACACCACCGATGACGAGAAGCCCGTCTTCCCACTTCCCACCCTCAATAGTGCCTGGACCGACATCCACGAAATGGGCTTTGCCATTGGCAGGACTGAAAACCTCTCGGCGCACATGGCCCGCCATACCTTCGGCACGATGCTCGTATCAGAAGGCATCTGTCTGGAAAGCATCGCCAAGATGATGGGACACTCCAGCGTGAAGAGTACGCAGGTCTATGCCAAGGTGACCGACGACAACATCAGTCGAGACATGGACAAGCTGCAGAAGCGCAGGGAGGAAAAGGGACTGACAACGAGCGACACCACGGCAGAGCATAACAAGGCACTGCTGCAGAAGAAACTCGACCGTCCGAAGGAACTGCTACGCGAAGACCCACGACTGGCAGTGAAGAAAGTCGGACGTCCCAAGAAAAACCTATTGTATCATATTCCAAAAGACTGAACGTTATGAGACACTTATCAATCATCCCCAAGGATGTCTTCGAGCGAGGCATCATCAGAATGACCGAGGGCGGTGTTGTCACCATGCCCGACAAAGACGTGTGGATGACGGTGGACGAGATTGCGGACATGCTTTTCGTGCAGTCCGCCATCGTGTTCCGTCATATCAAGCACCTATATAATAAAGGTATCGCGCACGAAGAGGACACTCACGGCTCATTTCGCCTGTTCCCCTATCACCCCGACTGGAACATCGACGTGTATAACCTTGAAATGGTTATCCGTCTGGCCTACGCCATCGACAGCCACAACAGCCTGAAGTTCCGCCAGTACATCATGAACCGACTGATGGGCAGACCGATGTACGAAAACGTCTGCCTGACGTTGGAACTGCCACCGAGATAGGAGTAACAACTATCCTAAAAGTTGAATCCGCATCACCTGTTGCCGCTGCAATGGTGGTGCGGATGTTTTTTCAGCAATATAAATAGCAAAAATTTCATAAGTGATATTTTTTATAAATGTAAAGTATGGCAAACCATATATACATTCATTCTGTACAATGTAGCGATTTCTTTGGTGTGGTGATTAACGGACTAAAGAATTTAGTTAGCGGAAATGACCATTATTAGGCCTTAATCGAACAAGACAGCTTGTAAAATGTCACTGATTATGGCTAATAAAGCGAACTTAATGAATATTTACACGCCCAAAAGTCAGTTATTATTTGTCAACCATCCAGTCGCTACACCGAATGCATTTAATATGTATGATTATATTATTGTGCAACATTTTGACGAAAACACACCCTACATCTTTGGTATTTAACCCAAATCAGTTATTTACGCGATGATTAATTAGGTTAAACCCAAATCGGTCGTTAGAAATGCAATAATCCGTGTTCAAACTTGTAATTAGTTGAAAATGAGTTGTTTGCAAAATCAAAATTCTAATGGCGGTCATTAGAAAAATCAATTCGCAAGAGGTTTATTATCAAGTAGTTATGAAGACAACCACGAAAATAACCTTTCTAATGACCGATTTGGGTTAAAATAATATATTGTTATCAATCTTTTTGCAAGAGACATTTCATTTTTTCTACATAATCGTCACAACTATGCTCAACAAAAAAGGGGTATTCGTTGCTATACTCTATATACTTTGTTAGAAATGCTTTTGCATCTGCTTTCAAATCCATTTTGAAACAACACTCTACAGCAACTAAACAAGTTCCCAGAATAACACTATGTTCTTCTGGTGACACACAGATTCCTAATGCTATTTTGGCAAAGAATAGAGCATCAGAATATTTTCCTTCTTGTATTAGGATATTGCTATAATAATGTAATGTAAGGACGAGAAAATCAGTTTGTAAGTTTTCGATTTGGAGTCGAATACATTTTTCCAATAGGGTTATGTATTGATCGTTACTGAAAGAAAGCCCCGATAGTAGCATGACTCTTACAATAGTAAAGCAAAAAAGTTCTTCTACTTGTTTGGACTTTTTGTATTCAACAGAAGCATTTCTTAGTATTGAAATAGATTCTTCGAATTTACCTTCTTCATATTTCTTTTTTGCCAACCGTCCCTCTTTATACTTAAGAACGTCTCTTTCAACAACACCAGTCCATTGGTATTTTGAGTTTTTTTCAACATAGACTCCTAAAGATCTTATTAGTGTCTTAAATTCTTTACTCAACGATTCGTCTACTTTAATATCAAATTTTCCCCTATGCTGATAATTCCTAAATGAGATACCTGAATATTTGTGAGCCTCAAATAAGGCATAAGTATAAATCTTTAGATTTCGGTTATAAAAGAATTTTGCGATTTCAATGTATAAATCAAACAACACATCTACAGTGCCAGACATCTGTGCGAACCTTACACAGACACAGAGCTCTCGAATATATTCCTCTTCCTTTTTCTTGTCGTGGTATGTTGTGATAACATTATAATAATGCATGACAGAAAAATTTTTCATTCTTCTGGCCGACAAAGCTTCCAATTCTGCTTTCACACTAAAAATATGGGCATCATTAAAATATCCAGATTTTAGATACAAGCGCGCAATTCCCCCTAAAGTAGCTGATAAATTATTATATAGTTTAGATGGATTGCATTGTACCCATCCATTTATATACATAAACTCGCGTGCTTTTTGTATACGATAAGAAAACTCATAATACTCCAATGCAACATTAGATTTTTTGTACCTGATAAAAATATCCCCTATTGTCTCTAATAGAGCAATATAACTGTAAGCCTCATCATTAGTAACTTTACCCAAATGGAGCTTTTGTCTAGGATGGATAGGAGATTTTTCTATTTCTGGAATTATAATGTGGTCAAAAAAATTGTCTTCACCACCAAAAAGATTCTTAAACTTAGCATCTAAGATGTTGATATATTTATCCACTTTTTCGTATTGGGCCATTGCCTCAAAAATCTTTATACACATACCCGCATATGCACAACGTGGGATGGGCATACTGACAAATATTTCATGAATGCTACGAGATATGTCATCATAATTTATAGGTTCATTATATGCTTCATTACTGCTACAATAATCTTTCCAACCAATTTCTTCATAGAAAGAATAAAGAGTTGCCTCTTTTATATTATTTATTCTAAAATTTGGGATGTTTTTCTCAAACAATTTTATCCTGTTTGAAATATCCCACGTAACCCAAGTTATTCCTTTTTTTGAGTAATTGATGGGAATATAGTAATCTTTAAAATCGAAATCAGCACCAGAAAAACCGATAAAAACAAAATGATTATTTTCAAACAAATGCTTCAAAACAGCTTCTTTTTCATAAGATAGCCCCCTAATCTTTTGTGTTACCGTATCAATCGCTTCTTTTGTGTTTGTGACAGATCCATGAATCTTATAAATTGGGAACAAATTCGAATGATCTTCAATATTGAAAGAGTTGGGTTCATCATATACCGCATAAGGCACTTCTTTAATAATGAAGGCCTTTTCTATTAGTGTGTCAAAATTAGTTGTTACTATTGCTTTGATTTTTTTTGCTTTTGCAAGAGATGCTAATAGCAAATGATGCGAATTAGGCTGAGCACCATCTAGAATCTTTAAAAGGGGGAAATAAGCATCACCAGCAATATAGTCAAAAATAAAATCAGACAAACTTGTTAATGATAATACATGAGAATAGTCTTCTTCTCCTAAAATGTTCTCAGGTTCTCCTAAATAATCAGAACCCATACGACCTATTTCATTAATCAACAGATTATTGTATTTATTCCAATCTGGAATGTTTGCTGGAGAATCTTTTGATATACCAGCACCTGCGAAAACCACAATATTGCCTTTGGCAAAATTATCTTTTGTATTATCCATAATTTTCAATTTGAGTGCAAAATTACGAAATAAATCAGAAAGAATAATCATCTACGGACAAATTGTGGTTTATAATAAAGGTTAACGACTCATGCAGCCCAATTATCTACTCTGATGACCACTTGGCTGGCTGGTAGTTCCTTTCAAGTAGTTCCTGCACGTCCTGCTCCTTATAGAGTACCTTGCCCTGGCAATAAGTAAACGGAATCAGTCCCTTGTTGCGGTACTGCTGCAAGGTGTGTCGGCTGACTTTGAGCATCTGCGACAGTTCCTTGTCCGTCATGTAGCGCACACCGTCCAACAGCGGGCGGTAGTGCTGCGTCGCCTGTTCGTGCTGTTCCATAGCCTTGCGGATGCGTCCGTAGAGGTCTGCGAAATAGTCCTTGGTGATGATGTCCTGTCCTAACATGCCTGTCTATTTTGATGGATTGAAAACTTCCGTTTCCTCACCCTTTGCCGACCCTGCTTTCAGTCCGTCGGCCAAAGCCTTCACGTCCTTTGCCTTGTAATACACCCTGTGCTCGAACTGCGAGAACGGCAGTTTGCCTTGTTCCCGTAGCGAATACACCGTGCGGCGATCCAACTGCAACCCTGCGCACACGTCAGCCGTGTCGAGCCATTGCTCTGGCTGCTTGTTCTCCGTCCGTGCATCCATGCTTGTGATGCGCGATATGAAGTATTCCACCGTCTGGAGGAAGTCCTCAAAAGCCTTTTTCTCAATAATCACTATCTCCATTTCAATTCCGATTTTTGATTTCGGGTGCAAAGTAACAAAGGAAAAGGGACAAGTCAATCACGACAATCCTGATTGGCTGAAAGTGGCAGTAAAATGGCGGTAACTGGCCGTCAAATGGTCACAAAACCAACTTTTTGCAAGAAAAGTTTTCCTTAGTAAGCACTTATTAGTGAATACGGGTGAATTTATCGGGGTAATTTCGCAGCCGAAAACTTGAACATCAGACAATATGGAGCAACTTTCAAAAGAATACTTCGATGAGTGGATGGCCCGTATCAGCGAGCATCAGGAGCAGATGATGGGCGAACTTCAGCAACTGAAGGGACAGGTGGCAGAGGCAAACGATGACGGTATCATCGACGATGCCGACTTCTGCCAGATACTGAACATCAGTGCCCGCACGTCACAGCGTTACCGCACGGAAGGGCTGATATCCTACAGCGTCCTCCGTCAGCGCGTGTACTATAAGGAAAGCGACGTGTGGGCATTCATCCGCAAGAACAAGAAGGACAAGGGCGGTAAGGTCGCCGAGAAGATAGACCAGGCAAAGCGCCCTTCATGGAAATGACTATACAGCCGGCAATAAGTATAGATTCAGAGATCATAAACATTAGTAACAACTTTCAAAATCCAGACAACAATGGACAAGGAACAAGAAAAGCAGGAATCCGAAAAGGACGTGCTGATTGTCACGGACAACCAGACTGGAGAGCGAGGAGTCGTTGCAGGCATGAACAGCAAGGGAAATCCGATGAAACTTCCCATCAGGAAGGAATATTCGCAGGACTTTCTCCGCTTCGACAAGAACGGCAACGCCCTTGACAACTTCTTCAGCAACTTCGTCCGCCAGTGCAAGGAGCCTACCCGGTTCGGATTCACCATGGTGACGGAAGGACTTCTTGAACGCCTGTTCGCAGGTGACGAGAAGGCCAAGGAAGAAATCGACAACAAAAAAATCAACCCAGCCGACAGGCTGAACAAAAACAAGAAGACAATGGAACAGAACCCAAGCAACAACGAGAACGCTGCACAGCAGCAAGACAGCAACAAGCACCAGTACCAGCCCATCGACGAGACCAAGGTGGATTGGGCGTACATCCAGCAGAAGTGGGGTGTCACCCGTGACCAGTTGGAACAGTCGGGCGACCTCAGCAAGATGCTCAACTACGGCAAGAGCAACCTCCTGACCGTTCACCCCACCTTTGAGGGCGGAGAGACATTGGAGACCGCTGCCCGCCTGTCCTTCAAGAAGAACGAGGACGGCAGCGTGAGCCTCGTCCCTCACCTCATCCGCAAGGAGGCCAATCTGGAACAGGAGTACAAGGGTCACACCTTCACCGAGGAAGACAAGTCTGCCCTGAAGAACTACGGCAACATGGGGCGTGTCGTCAATCTCACGGATGCCAATGGAAAGCCCGTGCCAAGCATCATCAGCATCGACCGCCAGACCAACGAGATTACCGACCTGCCCGTGCGCCGTCTGCGTATTCCTGAGAAGATAGGCATCACTCCGCTGACTCCGCAGGAGCAAGACCTGCTTCGTGCCGGACTTCCCCTGAAGAACAAGGAGATTGAACTGGCCAACGGTCGCAAGTTCACCGCCACCCTGCAAGCCAACGTCGAAGAGAAGGGCGTGGAGTTCGTACCCCGTGGCCCCCGTCAGCGCAACGAGCAGAAGCAGGACGGCAACCAGCAGGGCGAGAACCAGGGACAGGCACAGGATGCAGACGGTGACGGCACCCAGAAACAGCGTCGCCCACAATGGACGGACGAGAACGGCAACATCAAGCCCATCGGCAAGTGGAAGGGCGTGGAATTCACCGACCAGCAGAAGCGCGACTATCTGGAGGGCAAGACCATCAAGCTCGACGGTGTGCCCGACAAGCAGGGCGTACCCTCCACGATGTACCTGAAATTCAGTCCCGAAAAAGGCCGTCCGCTCACCTACACCAACGATCCCGACAAGGCCGTCACCCAGACACCTGCCTCGGAGAGTCAGACGCAGGTGGCCGTGAACAGCGAGGGCAAGACCAACGAGCAGACCAAGGGTGTGAAGGAACCCTTGAAGCAGGGACAGACTGCCCCGAAGGACACCAAGCAACAGGAAGAGCAGGATGCAGCCGTGAAGCAGGACAAGCCTGAGAAGAAAAAGTCAAAGGGCATGAAGATGTAGCCGTCAGCCGTATCACCCATCACTCACTGCTTAGCCCGTTCCCGTTTGGGAACATCCGGGAACGGGCATTTTACTTTCATCAACGGATTCAAGAACCCAATAAAAGAAGAAACAACAATGATTACGATAATAGCAGACACCCAGCATATAGCTAAGCGATACGCAAGAATAGTAGGAGCCTGTGACGAGGACACCCACCACTATGTAGGCAACAACTATGCCGTGACATGGTTGGAGGACATCGAACTCGGCTTCAGTTCTGAACTAAACCAAACACTCGACCGCCTTTCACCAACGGAACTGCCGTACTTCCCCGACAGATACCCCGTTGTACTTCAGCCAGCAAACGGACATCTAAAGCCAAGCGAGAAGATGACGAACTACGCCCGCATCCTTTCCGAACTTATTGCCAACAGTACCTATGTCTATGTAGCCACATCAGACCTGAACGAAACCCTGCTGAAGAGCGGCCCGATGCTGTTGACCGTCCCCAAGGGATTCCTCTTTCAGCTTCACCTCCGCTCACTCTCAGCCAAGGGCATCCGTGAGAGTCTTCAGAACCGCCTTCAGATTCGTGGCGTACAGCAGAAGTATGAACAGGTGCTCAAAAAGGAGAAAGCCGACTGGCTTATCTCTGCCAATGCTACACACCTGTTTGAAAAGGTATATGGCAAAGACTCCCATCAGACAGGCCGTATTGCAACACCCATGCTGTCGCTTATCTGCCGTCGCTATAAGGCGAATAAAGAACATGAGCCGAAATCCACATGGCAGGTGAACTTCTCCATCGAGAAAGACGGTGAAGTCTATAAATTTGTCTCTGATGAACAGTTTGACAACGTAGCGGAAGCCAATGCCCTCTATATCAAGATGCGCTCGGCAATGGGAAAAGAGCCAGTCCTCATCAGTGATGTCTCTGTGAAAACAGAAGAGTTGCATTCGCCTGGACTGTTTGACTATCATACCATCCTGCTTGCTGCTAACAAGTATTTCGGTTTCGGTGTAGTACACACTACGCAATGCCTCCAAAAGCTCTTTGACCATGGACTGATCACATGGCCTTTCACCAAGGAATATCTCATCAGTCAGAACTATGCCCGTCAGTTCTGGAACAACACTGTCCATGACCTGCGCAGTAATTCCCGATGGGAGCAGATGATATTGAAGATTGACCAGCCCAATCAGGATTGCATCTGGGAATACTGCGGCAAGCGTGACCATATCGGCATCTGCCTGACGGAGCGCAAGTGCAATCCCGACGTGTTCAAACTCACGAAGGATGAGCAGAGAATCTATGACCTTATCGCAGAGCGCATGATACTGGCTTTCGGTCAGAGTGCGCGGATGATGACATCAACGGTCTGGGCTTTCTTTGAGGGACATGAGTTCAAGGTAGAGAAAAGTGCCTTAACGGAAAAGGGATGGACGGCTATGACAAGCCGAAAGTTCGGCAACACTGACACCCCATACGCCAACTATCACTGGTGCGAAGGTGAACAGGAACACTTCTATGGCGTGTCTATTTCCAAGAGGACAAGCCAGCCGATACCATTGCATACGGCAGAGACACTGCTCATTGAGGCAGACCTCTTCGACCTCGGTACTACCAAGGAGAAAGCCGATGCCATCAGTATGCTATTTGAACAGGGCTATATCGACATGTTTGAGAAGGAGATTATACCGACAGAGAAAGGGCTGGCACTCTACTCCATTATTCACGATATGATTATTGGAAGCCCCCGGTACATGAGCACCCTCAATGACAGCCTTTCCAAAGGAGAATACAACAAGGCAATGATTCGTGATTACACCGAGGCGATAGTCCGTGAACTGCTCAGTTCTGAGATATTGTTTGCCAAGCGTGCAGTTCCCATTGACGAGGAAACACAGGAAATAATCGACTATATCAAGGAGAAGGCATCATGAGCAAGAAAACGACCACGAGGGAACTTGACTACTATGAGCTATATCTATTAGACTATCTGCGTCAGCACAAGTTTCCACAACAGCACGACCGTGACTTCATCCGGCAGCGTGCCGATGAAGCCGCAGAGACCTACGAACAGGAACGGCGGAACGGACACACCACAGACCAGGCGCAGGAACTGGCAATGTCAGCACTCACCAAAGGGCTGCACTATTCGCAGTATGACATCCTGCTCGGTGTCATTGACACGGAGTTTGAGAAGTCCGTCCCTCAGATTCTGCATGAGCAACTGGCGGAACAACTGTTGCCGTTCATGGGCAAGTTATTCGCCATCTACGACCTTACCACAGACGATTTCGCACTTACCGACGAATACCAGAACCTCCACGATGAACTGACTGGTGCCGTCGCCCTATACCTCGGACAGTATGGCATACAATAGGAAGGAACA
>CAMVIM010000016.1 GCA_947167515.1 uncultured Prevotellaceae bacterium
CTGCCATTGTTATAGTATATAGGTGTTAACACCTGTAGTTTATCGAATGCTTACAAATAAATAGTTTTATTACAAATAAAAATTTAGCCTTGTAACAACAATGTGTATCAAGGCTAATTTTCTGTTTGTATCAACACTAAATCCGATGCTGTATCAAGGCTAAATTCTTATGTCCAATAAGGTGTCACCTGAAATTCTTCATTGGCAATGATGAAGCATTTATGGCCTGACACACTCGCTTAAAAAGTGATTGACAGGAAATGCCTCCTTTTAATTCGGTCAATATTTCGGTTCATCCATGTGGGTGATTAAGGTGCACCCTGCTTCCTTTTATCAAGTAAAGAAATAATATTCTTTTGGCTGATGAAAGATCTCATGTCCGTTGAATCATTGAAGTTTTTCAGACTCCAAATCTGTACGACACCAAGATTCACTCCTGGAGACTTTAGCATTCGATTCAAATACTTGGTATAATAACCCGGAACTTTTTGCTTGTTGTTGTTTGTTTCAAACAAAGCAGAAGCAAGTTTTCTTTTCTTCGCAATTTTACTGACAATTGCCGCTCTATCGGCTGCAGCAATAAGGTTCTCTTCAGAAAGTCCAATAGAATAATCGTCAAATCCAATGATATCCACATAATCATCTCCTGGGTAGCGTTCCAGATATTCATCCTCTGTTTTCCAGAATCTGTCAGAGCAGTAAGCCCATAGAATCTGTGCCTTGGGAGCATATTTCTTAATGGTTTGTTCAGTCAAGATGAAGAAACGCTTATAATCTTCAGCTGACACATATTCAGCCCCCCACCACATCCAGCTGTCTTCCCATTCATGCCAAAGACGGAAAATGAAGGGAATCGGTTTCCCTTTGTCATCAACAAATTCATTGATAATGCCTGCAACTTCTTTGCACCTGTCTTCAAACCATACACCAGGATTAGGGTATTGTTTCAAGTTGTCGGTTCCAGAGAGATTCCCCATGCCACATGTGTCACCTTTACCTTTTATAATCTCTGCTATCACATAATGGTGCTCTTTGGGGTAATCCGGAACAGACTTATGATCAATGTATCTATATCCCGGCTCTTTACCAAAACTACTGGGCGCATAAGGATTCTCCAGATGCCATGAGAAACAGGGAATTGCTTTGTTCTCTTCCCAGGCCTCTTTGACAATCTTTATGAGATTAGTTCTTGATTTGATGACAGAAGATCGCGTTTGCCAAGTGCCACCAGCATAGTAGAAATCCACGCCATATATATAAGGTTTGACCGCAAGTATACGCGTATAGTCAGAAGTGGTTTTTTCGGATATTCGTGGATTATAGATGTTGTACTGACTATAATATGTTTTTCCTTGGTAGGCAGCATGAATAAGTTGCTTCTTGACAGTCTTACCATCCCTCCAATTCTGAGAGAACGAGGGATTGGCTGTGATTAGCAAACAAATGACCAATAAAAATCTATACATAGTAGGTTTAAGACAGAATCACCATGTCTCCAAGTCTATCAAGAAAGTCTTGTGTGAAGTGGGCCATATAACCACCGCTTGAGGTCAGAGTCATTTCACCGAAATAAACTTTTCCCTTAACTTCATAGAGATCTATCCGCACTTGTGGAATACCTTTTGAAAGACGCGAGGCGATGTCTAACATTTGTTTAAGGCACAGTGGCCGTTGAATAGGTTCCTTTTCTTTTTTATAATGAGAAGAATATCTCAGGAATTCTGGATGATTGTTCCATTCAGTGTCATAAACCCCGATTTCACAATAATATATGTCATGTCGGTTACTATAACATACGATATATGTAGGCTTCCCATCAAAGCACCATATCTTATAGTCAATCAAAGAATGGTTTCCGTCTGATTGCGAGGATTCCTCTAAAAGCTCTTCTGATATGATACATGGCTTTATCAAAGCATAATGTGTCTCTCCACTCAGGGTTCCATATCCCTTCTCCAATTGCTTTCGGAAATACCTCAACGTTTCGTTCTGGTCCAGTTTCTCTTTGTCTTTGCACACCACCACGTTACCGCTGCCATTGTTGCATTTCATGACAAACTGGTTGGGCAGAGACTCCCAATCTATGTCATCGACAGAATCCCATTTGCCAATCAGCGGTATAAGACATTCCTCTAAACCGCATTCTTTGACAAACTCCCTGACGGCAAATTTATCCGCCAGCATGGGCCACTGACTGGTATCACCATAGAACTTCAGCCAGTTAATTTTCTCATTGAGATCCTTCGGGTGTTCAAAGTTGGGCCAGCGGTGCAGCTTGTACCAAAATTTCAGCCTTGCCACCCTGATGGGTGTCAGGATGTGAAGCTTCACAAGTAGGTTTACAAAAAAAAGGATG
Source organism: uncultured Prevotellaceae bacterium (assembly GCA_947167515.1). Lineage (GTDB taxonomy): Bacteria > Bacteroidota > Bacteroidia > Bacteroidales > Bacteroidaceae > Minthosoma. The sequence goes on from CAMVIM010000016.1 coordinate 2,357, forward strand.
ATAGTTTTCATCTCTCAATCAGTCCAATGCTCTGTAAATAATCTTCATTCAACACTTGTGCTGCATCATATCGTGATGCCTCATTTCGTGCATGAACAGCCATTTCCTCCAAATTGATTTCTCCAATGATGCATTTCTCCATCGTGTCAGCCAGTGCTTTCACATCATGCACAGGATATAATAATCCCAATTCGCCATCCCTTATGATTTCGGAATTATGAGCCCAGTCTGACACCAACATAGGAAGTCCAGCAATAAAAGCATCAATAAACACGCCTGCAAACCCTTCACCTTTCCAATAGGTTGGGAAAAGCATTGCATGATAGGTGACGAGTGTATCATAGCCGGTGGCAGTTGTCAAATCGAGTAAGCCATAATAATCGGCATTGTCAAGTTGATTGATCTTCTGAGTGAATACATCTTCGTATGTTTCATCCATTTTCCCGTAGAAATCTACGCAGAATCGATCGTGCAGCCCTTTTTCATTCAGTATATTGATGGCTTCTAATATATAATCACACCCCTTTTCTGGCATGACACGGCTTAAGAACACAAAGCGTGTTTTAGAACTATGTTTTCTATCGTTGAGTGCTTTATGCAAATCAGGGAAATAGGGAATGACCTTAAAATTGGGAAGTTGTGAAACACCTTTTATTCCACACTCCTGCAGTTGTCTGACCATCACATGGCTTTCAACGAACGTATATTTGGCATAACCGAATATGTCAGCATCAAACATCCCGTTTTGTATGTTGTCGCCAAATTTTCCACCTATGACCCAATGTATCACATCCCGCTTCAGGTGCAAGGCTCGAAACAGCTTCAATGTACCATACACATTTTTGGCTGATGTAGAGAAAATAATCGTTGCTTTGGGCTGGGTCACTAATGCCCAAAGCGCCTGAAGGTAAATCCATGGATGGCGGTTCTTTTGATAAAAGTCCAATACCGTCAATCGACAGTACTTCTTCAGTTCTGCAATGATATACTGATTCTTAGCTGTTTCACCATCCACGGGTGCATTTCCTTGATTCACCCAGCCGACAAATAACACCTTCTTCATTGGATTTTAAGAGCTATTTAATGATGACTTTTTTTCGGGTTCCGTCAGAATAAAGAATGATGTTCACGCCTTGTTGTTTTGCGGGCAACCTTCTGCCTGTCAAATCATAGATGGCTTCTACGACATTATTTCTATTTACAGATGAGACACCTACAGTGGTTGCATCGGTTACCATGAATGTGACAGAGTCGCCAGGCTTGCATTCTGTGAGATTTAGCATAATCTCTGCTGTGTCATAGGTGTAGGTGTCTGAACTTTCGTCTTCATGTGTGACCGTCATTGTCCAAGCAGCATCATTACCTTCGGCGCGGAGCGAGAGCGGAAATGCCGTAAACCATGCACCACTAAACCGTCCTGTACGCAATGGCGTGTCGCAGACGGAGATGGTTCTGTTTTCATCTTCATCGTTCTGGATGCTGACCGGGATTACATCACCAAGCGAGAAATAGCCTGCCATTTGCTGATAGACATACGTCGGGCGCGAAGCAATGTAATCACCCAGATTCTTGATGGATTTCTTATGTCTCGTCAATGAAGACATGTTATCGTATGCGGCAAAAGTGGGAGCGATTTCATCCAATATCTCCTCTTCCATTTTGCTGAGAATGGGCAGACAAACATCGGGACGCAGAAAGTCGCCGAGGAATGTAGCGTATGTGGCAAGAAAGCGATTGCAGAATTCAGGAAAGGACATCGTTTTCTCGTAGAGATATCTGGACGCAATAACTCTTGGCGTGTTGGCAGATTCATACTCTTTATTTTCGGGATTATCAGTGCCTAACATGTAATGAAACATATTCCATGAGGCTTCACGCATAGACACAAAATCTAAGTCCTTCACTATCCAATGCCATTTATGCCCCTCGCCATATTGCCTCCACATTGCCACATTATTTTGGGGAAAATCTGTGTTGGATGCATAACATTCAGCGATGAAAGCATGCAAGAAGTTCTCTGAATCCATGGCATCATCGATTTCCTCATAAGTGACATCACTTCTATGGTAGAGTTTGTTGAAAGCATTAAAATATGGGTTGTTACGAAATACGGAAGACCTGTAATTGCCGGCAATAGCGATTTCAACCTCTTCGTCATCTATGTCATAGTTGCTGGCCACATAGTCTTCATTGGAGCGTTCCCGAAAGCCATAGACACCCTTGTAGATGCCGTTGATATAAACGATGACTGGTTCGTAGGCTTGCCAATCCATCTCTTCGATATTTGTTCCGAAGAGTTTCTGCACAACAGCATCTTCTATGCGAACTTTCTTGCAATTGTTTCCACCATTTCTCAACATGAAGGATTTCACGCTGGTGACCCCAGGCTTGTCACGCCAGAAGTCACCCTTGAATTTTTTCTTGCCAAAGCGGTTTTTCGCATAGCATTTGATACTCTTTTGTGGCATTAACCTCGACCATGCGCCCCCTACAGCCATTTCGCCACACTGATTGAAAACGGTTTTACCATCCAGCGTGTTGAAATATTCAAAGTTTGCAGGTCTTCGCCAATCATATTTGCAATTGGGTTTTCCATCAGTACTGTCATTCAATAAGATTCCGTTCTCTCTGCTGTAGAGGAAAGCATCGTCAGTAGAAATGCAGACGATGGGCAACGTGGTCTCTCTGGGATGGAAGATGTAAGAATGTGTTGTTGAGCGGGAAGGCAGCATCTGGTTTGACAACAGTTTGGCTCTGATGACCATGCTTTTATCCACATTAATCGTAAAGTGCGTGTCGTTGTCTGATGCCCACGTCGGTTCACTGCCATCAGTTGTCAAATAGATACGTGTATCATCAGGGACCCCTTCAGGCATACTAATGGTAATAGTCTCTGCTCCGTTCGTCATCAGATGTCCTGCAGCAGAAAACAAAGGTGAGGGAAGAACCTCCTGACTTCCAGTACTACTGTTGGATTCCCCAGGAGAAGGTATCAGTTCATACTGCCATTTATCGCTGCCATCACTTACACGGCCGTATGCCACATTAGGTGCAGGCATCTTTGGATAGAAAATGGAATCGATGGCTTTTCCCGTCTCGTCAAAGAGGAACAATTCACCGTTGGATGCTTCAAGGTTAAAATTATAATGAAGAGGGCTGTCTGTTGTCTTGTCGCAATAGAGTAGCAGATATTGTCCCGGCTCAATGCTGAGTCCTGATGCTGACAGTTGAAAAGCCTCGCTGAACACATTGGACGCTCCGATGCGGTATTGTCCGATTTGTCGGCTCTCGCTACTTCCATTGTAGAGTTCCACCCATGAGTCGGGGAAGTCATGGTTAACCATCAGGAAGTCCACATTCGATTGCATCAACTCATTGATGACAAGTTCTCCCTGTGCAGCAGCAAGTGTGCAGCACAGAGGAACAAGGAAGAAAACAAAGATTCTTCGTGTCATATTGATCAAGTTTCTATGTTTTTCACAACCAATTTTAACTCTAATTATTCACTTGTGTCACATGCAGTACTCGCTCCTTGATAATCTGAATGAAACGGAGAAACAGCTTTAGTGTCATAAAATAACGAGAAAGAATCAGTCGCCTGGTAAACCTCAGATACCATCTGTCGGACTTTGCTATCTCCGCAATATGCCGGGCCAGTGGGTCATTTGCTATTTCAGCAATGTCCCAGCCTGCGGCAGCGACCTTCTGTAGGTGGGTATACAGACGGGCGCGAAAAAAGAACGTACACATCTGTTGTTCGGGAAAGTCAATACCCCATTCTTTGTACATTGACTGGCAGTCGGTGTATAGTTGGCGGATGGTTTCCATGTAGTCTGTTGGAGTCTTGTAGGCATGCTGCACCACAAGGCGGTAGTCGTAGCCACTATAGCTGATGAGGCGTATAGAGATGATTTTATTGTAGTAGCGGTAATTGAATACCACGTCCTGTGAACGACGCAATGGTGGGAACTCCAGGTTGTGTATACGGATGATTGACAGTTTGTAGAGCTTTTGTGTAGGATCACTGACAACGCCCATTTCAAGCATTCGCATATACGCCTGACGCACCTGCTGCTGATCTGTAATCATTTCATCCTTGAAATGACGGTTTTTCTTGTGGATGATGCGTCCGTCTTCGCCACACGTTACAAGGATTCGCCGTGAAGCCACCAGGTCGTAGTCGCCCTCCTGCTGAGCCTCATATAGTTTCTCCAGCAGTTCTGGCTCAATCCAGTCATCAGGGTCCACAAACATCACGAACTCTCCCTGACAATGTGACAACCCTACATTGCGAGCGGGCCCGCTTCCTGCATTCTCCTGCCAATATACAGAAAAACGATTATCCGTTTTGCAGAAGTTTTGGGCAATCCCATACGAGCCATCCGTAGCTCCATCAATAATGATGATCACCTCGATGTTGCGGTAGGTCTGTGCAGCCACGCTCTCCAAGCATTGCTGCAGGTACTGCGCTACGTTGTAGGTGGGTAGTACCACGCTGATAAGTGGTTTTTTATCCATTGTTTATCTTATTCCGTAAAGAGTTGAAACCTCAAAACAAAAATTGCAATATTTGGTCATTTGGCCATATTTCGTTTGGTTATTTGGCTATATTCCGTTTGGTTATTTGGCTATATTTCGTTTGGTCATTTGGCCACTCCGTGGCTTTTTCTTAGAAATCAATTTGAATAATTAAATAGATGAGCAGAAATTGTTTATATAAATTCATGAATAATTGGCTTCGCCGAGCTCTAAGGAGTAGAGGAGCAGAGGGAGGGGCTTCTTGCGAGAAGCCTTCATCCTTAAATCCTTGAATCCTTAGAGTCAACCCTATTGCCCGTCGAGGGCAACATCTCCTTTGGCTCCTTAGCTCCGTAGAATGCTGCTCTATGGAGTTTTATGTCTAAGGATTTTAGGATTGGAGGATTTTTTCCTAAGGAGAGGCTTTTGATTTCTAACGTGAATTCGGTATAAGAAGTCGCTTCGCGAGAACCTTCGACGGAGTCAAATCCTGCAAATCTAAACAAATCAAACAAATATTCTGAAAGATTTGATGAGATTTGTTCGATTTCTGCCTCAAAGAGGCACTCTTATCTATAGGAATATACTCGCTTTTGTTATATCGAACTGAAGTTAAATTATATATGTACAATTAATTTTGAACAGTTACTTATCATCATTCAATTTTCGGAAATAGGGCGTTCTATTTGATGTACCCGATTCCGCAAAAAAATCTGTAGGAACTTTATGGTTTAATTCGCAGTAATTGCTTCTTGATAACACTTTAGCAATTTAGCCGCAATCACGTCTGATGACCAATGCGCAGTGGCGTATGCTTTGTTCTCTTCTCCCTTTTCCGCAGCAGTGAATGCCTTTTGCAGGGCTTCCACTGCACTTTCAAGGCGCTGAGGGTCGAAGGTGAAATTACCAGTCTCGTGCAGTATCTGCCCTACGTTGCCTACATCAGGCCCCACCACTACCTTGCCGGCAGCGAAAGCCATCGGAAGGTTACCAGAATTAAGGATGTCGAGCCGTTGGATGAGCACCACATCGGCAGCACAGAAATAGCACTGCATCAAGTCATCGGGAATGACCTCATTACTGAATTTAATGCCCTTCAACCTGTAGCTTATTGTATGAAACAAGCGGGTAATGAACTTCCTCGGATTCCATGTATGCAAAGTTTCACGATAGAAACCTGGCATCAAGAAAAGAAAAGAACGTCCAAAAGAGCGCTGCAAGTCCAGCACGAAGTTCCGTTCCTGCTCATTGCGGAACTTTCCAAAACTCAGCACAATTTTCTTGTCTGCTGAGAGGTGCAAACGATTTCTTGCTTCTTCACGTGTAAGGGCAAAACTATATACATCATCATATAAATGATGCGGAATCACGACATGGTGGGCATTAGAATATTGTGGCTGTAACAGATCACGACTATATTTGCCCATGTGCACCATCACATCAGCCAGCTGATAGAGTTGTTCGTAAAGACGCAGCACGTTTTTGTCCTTATTAGTATGAGGCTTCAGATTGTGTATCTGTACAAATATCTTGATTCCTTTTTCCTTTAGGAACATCAGCCTCTTTTCTATCCGCAATAACTCTTCTTCTGTTACCCGATGGCTGAACAGGCCGAAGATTCCTTCCGGCCATTGGAAATGCACAATGTCACACTCCAGCACCTCGTCCGTCCATAGCCGTTCAAGACCATACACCACCTCGCACCCCTGCTTCTGTAGGGCTTTTCCAAGCGATGATACGAAATGGTTGATGGTTCGCTCAGAGGGTTCCTTGACTACGAAATATATCTTCATTTTTGTTGCATAGCAATATAAAAAAAGCCAAATTTCTTTTCAACTTTCCACAACCCACTCCACGGGAATCCGCTTCTCTGCATCAAACTGCACACCGACCTTGACGACTACCCGGCCATCGGTCTGATAAGGAATGGCATACCCCTTGTCATCAATCTGTCTCAAGGCGGCTTGCGCTGTTCCGCCCATCTTCAACTCAAACACATAAATGGTATCGGGCATCCACACCACCATGGCCACACGACCTCCTGCACATTTCACTTGTGTGCGTACATAAAAGTTCAATGTGGAGAAAATCAGGTACATGGTGTATTCATAAAACCCTTCGGCAGTGGCCACATCCTTCAGCTTCTGCTTGAATCCCTCCACGTATGGAATGCCGGCCAGATAGGCCTGCATCTCTCGCATGGCCTGGTCTATGTCATGTTGCCTTAGGGCAAGCCAAAACTTCATGGTGAAGCCAATCTTTACGCGACCGGCCTCCAGGCCTGTATAGACGGGCAGCAACCCTTCAACATAGCCGATGCGTACCTCCTGATTCGGAAGGGCCAGCGTATATGTATCCGTGTCTCGGTTGTAACCCTTGATGGTGAGATAGCCACTCTGATACAGTAGAGGAAGTGCTGACTGCATGGCCTCTGTCGGTTGGTCGAAATCAGAGGCGAACACCTCCATGTGGTCAAGCGACATAATGTCCGTCCTGAAGTGCTGCATCTGCCGGATGAGAAAGGTTGGAGTGCCGCTTTCAAACCAGTAGTTTGCCAATTTATTGTCAGTAAAGGCATTCAGCAGGCTGTATGGATTGTATATATCCTCAGATTCCTCAGAGAAGTGATAGCCGTCGTAGCGTTTCTTCAGGCGCTCGAACATCTCGTCTTCTGTACATTCGTATTTTACTGCCATGTCCTTGATGCCATCCGCAAAATCCGTTTTCACCTCATGTTCAGTGATGCCGCAAATAGCAGAGAACTGAGGAAGCAGCGTGACATTCTTCAGGTTGTTGATGGTGGAGAAGATGCTGAGTTGCGAGAATTTCGTGATGCCCGTGATGAAGCAGAACTTTATCATGGCCTCATTGGCCTTTAGCGGCTGGTAGAACTCCTGCATCACTTTACGCATGGGACTGAGCATTTCATCCTCATGAAGCACCTCAAGCAGCGGCGCGTCATATTCGTCAATGAGAACCACCACCTGCTTGCCGCTCTTTGTGTATGCTCGTTTTATTATTCCAGTCAGACACTGTCCAGGCGTCTCTTCCTCTTCGTTCCGACCATAAGCTTCTATGTATTCTGTCAGCAAAAACGTCAGAGACTGGCGCAAATCTTCTGCACTTTCTCTCCCTTTGGCAATACTCAAGTCTAAACGTATCACGGGATATTCATTCCATTCTTTTTCCAATTCCATCATCTTCAGACCCTCGAAAAACTCCTTCTCACCACGGAAGTACGATGCCAGCGTGGTGGTGAGAAGCGACTTGCCGAAGCGGCGCGGGCGGCTAAGAAAGACGAATGTTGAATAATGGGCTAATTGCCATATGAGATCTGTCTTGTCTACATAGACAAGCCCTTCACGGATAATACGTGAGAACGTCTGAATGCCTACAGGATATCTTCTTGTCATGACCTTTAGATTTTGTTGCATGGTGCAAAGGTACTAAAAATAACTAATTATCCGCAAAGATACCACCGATATTTGTCTATAAGGGTGTTCTCTGACACCATCTTCAGTAAAGGACTGAACCGATTTTCCAATATCTTCCATAGGTGCTATGTCATTTTCTCGCGTGACTCTACAACGTCGCCTCTCTGGAAGCTACGCAACAGACACCATCTGTTTTTGGGGTGATACAATTGCGGATAATCATATAATTTCATCCAATCTTCACGTATATTTCGGTGAATTCACGTGGTTTTACATAATTATTTCATGTATAAAATTCTTAATTCTCTTTTTAAGAGTCCAATTATATTGGTATCTATACTTGTCGAGTATTGGGCATAATTGCTTGACGATTTTCATTTCATGCTTTTTTGTGAGCAAGTCTTTTTCCGAAAATCCTAATAGGATACTAAAGAACAAGCGTGAATTACAGCATTCAACCGACGTGATGCCATCCATCAGGTCAAACCCTTGCTCTATAGATGACAACCATGCTCCCTCACGCTCTTCAATCATCAATCGATTCCATATACTAATATCCTGATTGACAACATCGCTTTCCACTAACTCGCTCCACTTTTGGAGCGACAGCCTAAACAGTTCATGCCGTTTTGCTTTGGGATATACTTTCGTTGCGTCAAACCTCTTCTCCATTTCCGAGATTTCTTTCCGAGAAAATTTCTTTTTGTAATAGTTTCTCGGACATCCCCAAATAGCACTACGCAGAAGCACCACTTGATGATTAGAATCAAGCTCTTGATATTGTCCATACACATACATAGGCTTATCGCCGTCATCGGCTAGTCCTCCTGTATGCCGCCGATATTCCTCATCTCTCCCTGCACTATAATTTTCCTGGCACCTCTCAACGAACTTGTATGGAATCTGAACTGCACTAGCTAATTTGCGAGGTAGGATAACATCAGCTTCTGAAATATGTTCATGCCAACAGGTAAAAGCCTTGTAGTCGAGTCCCGAACATTCAAGCAATGCCATCAGTGTGCGCGAATCAATTCCACCTGTCAATGCGAGCCAGAATACTGAACCTGAGAAATGTTCTGCCATATTCTGCAATGAACAGATGAAGTATTTTTTCAATGCGTCTATTCTTTCCTTATCATTAGTTGCTTTCCGCACTGCATCAGGGTTCAAAGGCCTTGTTCGTCTCTCTCCTGTTTTGATGTTTATAATCTCACTCGGCATCAAACGCCTCACATCAGCTGAAGGAGTCAATGGCCCTGGCACATAATTCATCAGTCCATCGCCAAGCGTATCTGGATAAACGGTTTCTACTCCTAAATGTTCACACATAATGCGATAACTGCTTGATAACCTTGGACCTTCAGCATAGAACACGCCTAAAGTTCCACAAAAATCAAGAAACAACCAGTTGTTGACAATCAATACATATCTGCCACACCATGTTTTTTCTTCATGATACACCTTTTCTATTGTCGTATCACTGCTAAACCCTCTTATGATATGTTCAGGACTTTCTTTTGAAGGTTCAGCTTGCCAAGCATCACCAATCAAGACTGCCGTGCAATCTTCATTGCTGCATACATTCAGATGCTGTTCATATAATAAGGTCAGTCCATCAGGCAGAACCAGGTCTCTCTGTCTACCATCGGGAAATACCTGTACAGTATTGGATGAGTTTGATGATGTGGGAATCAATAAGAATTGCCTATCGTCTAACATAATTAATTGAGTATTTTACGAATTCTGTGTGGTAATACAATCATGATACTAATGATTAGGCGTTCACCATGATGTCCATGAGTATCAAAGAAAAGTTTTGTTGCCTTTTTTAGTACAACATTATTCACAAAATTCTTGTAACGTCCCATCTTTCTGACAAAACAGGCTCTATTTACTTTCCATATATCTGCTTCATTGCTGAAATATTGATAAGTCCAACCAAGGAATTCACAGTCAGCCATCAGTTTGCGTTCTACAATTATTCCTGATTTATTAGGGGTTATGTTTTGTGAACTTCGTCTCCATCCTATCATTGCTCCTAATACAGTACACATACCATTGGAACCAGAAAATTTGCACCATGTGGCTATATCACTTCCCCATGCCAAATCGAAATGCTCAAAACCATTGGATTTTTCATAAATCTGTCTAGAAAAAACATTCTCCACAGCGAAGCTATCATAGTAGCCAGACATTTTTCCTTTATAGAAATCGTAGGCACTGAGAACAGGCGGATAAGCACGTCTCAACAATTCAAATACGCCATTTTCATCAATACGATAACTGTTAAAATGGTATAAGTCGTAGGCACCTTTCGTGTCCTCAATTTGCTTCAACAACTGCGCTACGCATTGTGGTTCCATCACATCATCATCAGAGAACAACCAGATATAAGGCTCGTCCTGACTCATGGCAATGCACCGTTCCCATTGGGCAACAAGGTCTGTGCCACCCATATTGGTGTCGAACCGATGATAGACCAAGTCAAATCTGTCCTGATATTGTTCAACGATATGAGCTATCGGTTCGGGGCTACAGTCGTCACCTATATACAAGGTGAAGTCCTTGCATGTCTGCGCCGCAATGGAGTCAAGCGCAGCGGGCAGGAATGTTGCCTTGTAGGCAGGGATGATGATGGCGAGACGCTTCTTTTTCGCTTCGGTTTTGCAAGCCATTTATTCAGTTTTTTACGTTTACGAGTTTCGATAGCCTTGATGACAAAGCCCAGTAATAGCATTGTAGGATAAACAGAACCTAACTCTCCCGTCCCTATTGAGAAAACCAAGTACAATGTAAGGATAGACGCTCCCAAGCCTGTTAATTTCTTTCTTTTTTTGCGATTTTTCACGAAATAGAGGAAAAGGGCTGTATAAAAAATCGCCCATAAAACTAAACCGATGACGCCTCGTTCAAGCATATATCCTAAAATAACACTTTCCATACCATAAAGACCATAGACTAAATTAGGATTCTCTGCATAAGTATAGGCCCAATATCCTTTTCCCAACCCTAACAATTCATGCCCTTCTGTGTAGATAAGTACATACATGTATTGGGACATTCGCATTTGGATAGAACTTCCCCGTGTTTCACTGTTTTCAACAAAAGCATCAGTCAGCATGTTGACTTTTTCTTCGACAGAAGGAATGGTATGATATGATATAATCATGAAAATCACGGAAAGAATGCCATACAACACATTTCTGTTCAGCTTGAAGACCCACATAAAATAACAAGCTATTGCAAATATAACACTCACCCATACTATGCGACATCCACATGCCAATATTCCGAATGAACAACATGAAAGAGCTATAATAAATGCCGTTTTGCTTTCTAAATGCCGATACCATCCATGTAAATGAAGTATTAATATGGCAGCACATATATAGCCATAATCAAAAGCAGACTTAAACATGGACTGCACTCTGAATCGAGAACTTTCCGTATAAACATCACCAAGATTAACATCATCATTTATTGTACTTGTCTTGCCTTCGGTCAAAGCATTGACAAAATCTGCACTTTTTGTCATGAAATTGAGAATTCCAAAGACGGTAAGTACAATCAGACAATATAGTGAAATCTGCAATATGGGCTTTAATGACTTTTCATTCCTGACAGCCCAGAAGGCGTATACGAGGGCGAAATATTTGAATAGAAGTTCTGACTGTATGATAGACTTTATTCCTACGTATTGGCTGGTCAACGCAGCCAACAACGTTGAGAAACCAACTAACAGAAGTAATGCCAAGAGATATGGCATATGTTGTAATCTTTTGAAATGTCGTGGCAGTTTTTTCCATTCTGATAGCAAGAAAGCCACTTGTAGTAATAAGTTCGCCTTATGCAAAGGAATACCAGGTACATTCACTAGCGTCAACGTCATAACCCCCATAACGAGCAATGCAGCCTTTTTCTCTCGCTTCAGATAGAACATCAGGCAGCAACAGACTAAGGTGACTATGATTACAACAATCTTCATTGTGTTTTCTTCGACATGTTAGGAATTAAAAAAAACATTTTAATACAACCTCTTAGACTTACCATTGAAAACATAACGCAGGTCACGTGGACGTTCGTTTACTTTTCTTGCAGGAATACCTGCGACAACGGCATACGGCTCAACATCTTTCGTCACAACACAGCCCGCACAACAAACTGCACCTTCACCGATATTGACACCAGTAAGAATAATAACATTGCTTCCAATCCAGACTCTGTCACCGATTGTTATAGGACGTGTTTTTTCAGGAGTACAACGAAAGTAGGGATCACGATGGTCGTGTTCTCCTGAATAAATGGAGACATTTGAAGAAATATTAACATTCTCACCTATGGTTAATCCACTTTGAGCTGCCAGTAAAGCATTGTCGCCAATAATAGTACCTGCTCCAATCTTCAAACGATGTATGCCACGAATCTCTGTCTTGAAATGAAATACCACATTCTTTCCTATCTCTGCGCCAAGAGCTTTATAGACAAACCTGCGCAGATGATGTGACGGCACAAGGCTAACCTGGAACAGCATATAGCGTTGCCAACCTTTGCGGAATATCTTCTCCCAGTAGTGGTAAGGCTTATCAAAAACTCGATATGCAAATGGGGCATTTAGGCCCTTTCCCCATCTCTTTAGGATTTGTCCATGCACGACCTGAAAAGGGAATACCAGTATGATAAGTATCCACTTCAGGTAGAGCAGAACGACTAATCCAAGTAGTATGAAAGTGAATGTTTCCATTTTATATATTGCCAAGAATTACATTATTGAGTTTTGCATAATATTGTATCTTTTATTCGGTGAAAACAATAGGTTCCAAAGATTGGAATGCCTACGCCAACGCAGAGATATAGAGTCCACCAGCCTTGATGAGCATACGCTTCAATGAAAGGGAATTCTGAGAGTTGCTTGATGGGTAGCCCATAGACGTAGACGATGAAAAGTGATACCGCCTTCATGGACAGGAAATGCCACGTTAGTACATTGAATGTGTAGCCACCTACATATATAAGGAACCTAACGATGCTGTCCTCGCTTCGTAGGGACAGATGGTAGCTCAAGCCGAATATGGCCAATGTTCCCATGACCGACGTAATGGTGTAAGGAATGACTTTCCAATAGGTATATGACAGCATTGATGCTGGCCAGAACACAGTGCCGACACCAACCATGACGATGGAAGACAATACAAACCACATGTTTCTGTGCCAGTTCAGCTCGTGCTGTTTATACAAATGTCCTACAAACAATAGTGTCGCTGCAATAAACTCACGTGAGCCAATGCCAAAATAAGGCACCTTTTTGTTAAGATAAGACAGTAGCACGGCAGCTGCCAGCAACAGTATTGCCCCAACGATGGGTGTCTGCCGTAAGAGTTTTCTGCAGACGAAGAAGATGATGGAGCCCACAAACAATGACTTCAGAAACCAGAAGCCACCCACCAACTGTTCGTGATCACTCATCTTTGTAACGATGGAGATGGCGTGGCTTAGAAAGTCGGAAGCTGAATAGAGTACAGACGTCTTCCCATGAAAGCCATACTCGTCACTATAGATGTTGGTATAGAAGCAGATGTTATGAATGAGTAGAAAGAACAGCGCCCACTTTAGGTAAGGCCAGTAGATGCCTGTGACACGCCTTTTCAGATATGCTTTTGCATCGTCCAGGTATTTCTCTTTGAAACAATAGCCGCTCATAAAGAAAAACAGAGGCATACGAAGCATCCCCAAATATGTGTTTAGAAAACTGGGGCATCCTGCATGTCCCAGCACCATGAGCATGATGGCAATCCCCTTGGCGATAGTAACGCTATGGTCTCTCATCTCTTTATTCTAAAGTTCAAAATCTTTAGTCTAATATATGCTACCGGCAGCAAAAAGCATGAAAGTGGACTGATTCTTAGCACTTCTTTTTTAAGTTGCCAGTCTTTTTTCTTCAATGCCCTCATGAGGATAAGTGTTGTGATGCGGATGTGCTGATGGAAAGGCAACGGCTTGCATTGGCCGTGCATCACCCGAAGGGCATAATGTCTGTAAACATCCTGAGCCCAGTGTGCACCCTTCCGCAAACTGGTTTTCACCATTCCGCTCTCAAGCGAACGATAGCAAGCTGTTTGCTCAGGCATCCAGAAGAAATCACCCGTCACGGCTGCTGACATGATGAGGCAGAGGTCCATATTGTTAGGACGACATTTGTATGCCTCGCTATCCCACACCTCGCGGCGATACATCGTAGTGAGTGTCATTACATAGTTGCCATGCCTGAACAGCGTGGACAGGTTGTCGCCCGAATGGGAACGCTGTGGAAATTGTTCTATCAGAGGACGGCTAACAGGTTCACCGTCCGCTCCTACACATTTGAAGTTGGTATAGACCATCACTGCATGTGGATTGGCATCCAAGGCATCTGCCTGCCGCTGGAGTTTCTGTGAATCAATCCAATAGTCGTCGCCTTCACATAGAGCCACATAGTCGGCCTGCTCCATCCAGCGGTCAGCGTAGGCCAAAGGTGACTTGCCTTGACTGTAGTGGTTCTCTTTCAGCAGGAGCACAGCGAAGTGGCAGTTGAGATTCTCCTTGTGCCTACCCATCATCAACTGACAGCACTCCATGCTTTCTGTGTCCTCCACTTCAAAGTGGTTAAAAACATACTGCTTGATTACCTCTTGCGCCCCATCACGGCTGGCATCGTCAATGATGACGCAGACGTAAGGGAAGCCAGTCTGCTGCATGCAGAAGCCATCCATCGCTGCCGTTATGTAGGGTGCATGATTGAACGTGGCGCAGCGCACACAGACCTTGTATATCGAGATTTCGTTCATTTCCTATTTCTTTTCAACTTAGAGGATTTCAGTATCTCACGTATCTCCTTATATTCGCTTGGCTGAAACACCTTGCAGACGATGAAGGACACTGCTGCGCCTACTACTATCTGTAGGGGCAGCACCACCCAATTGCTCATAGGCAGCCACTTCAGAAAATAGACAGACAGGGCAATGAAGGTGGCGATGGCGTAGGATGGAGCGATATCGCGCAGTTGCATCCATGAGCTATAGCCTATCAAACGACCTGAATAGTAGCTGTTGAGGAAGAAGGCGATGATGCCCACTGCTATGTTCGTCCATAGCATGGGTATGATGCCGACAAAGGCACCGATGAAGAGCGGTGCCAGTGCAATGACCTTCTTGATGACCTCTAATCCGAGGAACAAGTCGCTTCGCCCCTGCACCTGCAGCATGTTCAGGTTGATGGCATGTAGCGGATAGAGGGTGCTGCTCAAGCAGATGAGCGGCAGGTAGGTGGAAGCCTCGTGCCACTTCGGACCAATCATGCAGTAGATGAGCGGTTCGCTAATGGCACCGAGTGCGAACAGCGAAATGGCTGTGATAAACATACTGGTGCGAATGATACGGCGATAGGCCGACACCATGCGCTCAGGTTCGTCCTGTATGCTGGAGAGCACGGGGTAGGTGACGCGCTGCACCACCGACGTCAGGTTCTGCGAAAACAACTTGGCGTAATGTTGCCCACGGGTATACTGCCCCAAGGTCGCAGGGTTATAGAACTTGCCTACCACCACTTGGTACAGCTCTTTCCACACGGCATCAAGCAGGGCACTCACCATCATCTTCCATCCGAAACCAAACAGTTCGCGGAAGCTGTCTGATGAGAACTGTAGGCGCGGGAGCCATCTATTATATATATATAGTTGTATGGTGCGCAGAGCGTGCGATGCAAGCTGCTGTACCACCAAAGCCCATACGCCAAGGCCTGCCACGGCCATACCGATGCCCACCACGCCACTGATGGCTGAAGCCACCAGCGTAATCTTGGTCTGTGTCTTGAAGTCGATGCGCTTGGTCAGACGCGTCTGTTGTACCATTGCCAAAGCACCAATAATCAGTCCCAACGATGACACACGCACCAAGGCAACCAACTCATAGCGCCCGAAGAAGTCGGCTATGAGCGGGGCACAAAAGAAGATGGCGGTATAGAGCAGCAGGCTCATGCCGAGATTGCAGATAAAGGCCGTGTTGTAATCATCTTCGGTGGCATCTTTCTTCCGAATCAGTGCCGTGGTGAATCCACCATTGACCAACGCTGTGCATACCACGGTGAAGATGCTTACGAGTCCCAGCAGACCGTAGTCATCTGGCGATAGCAGTCGTGCCAGAACAATGCCAATCACGAACTGCATACCGTAGCGAGCGGCATTGTCCAATGCCGACCAGCCTAAGCCCTTCACCGTTTTATGTTTTAGTGATTCTGCCATTCGTTTCGTTTTAGGTTTCAATTTTCAATTTTATTAATTTACGTTCTGTTGCTGCCCGCCACAGATACTCCATGGGGCCGTAGCGGAAATGCTGTAACCACACATAGCTGAAAACAGCCTGCATCAGATAGACTCCCATAAAGACAAGAAATACCCCCCCCAGGCTATAAGTCCATACACCTGTGGTAAACTGCCAGATGATGCAAACGCCTATAATCCCCTGTATCGAGTAGTTGGTTAGCCCCATCTTTCCGTAGGGTTCCAGCAACCGTAGCACAGACTGTACGCCAGCACTATGATAGTAGAGGTATATCACCGACGTGGTGTATGCGAAGCTGGCTCCATAGATATTGATTCGTCTAAAGAGATGCTTTAGCACGCCCGCGTCTGGCAAGGCAAAGGAAACAAGGTAGATAACCCAACACACAAGAACAAGCTTTCCCGTAACCAATTGCTCCAGTTTCTCAATATAACCCTTGACTGCCAACCAATAACCCAGTACGAAGAGAGCGTATGGGGCAAAAACACCATGATTAAAAATTCCTCGTGCATAGTCTTTCACAGCGTATGGATAGGTCAGCACATCGATGAAAGTACCATCTCCGGCATATCGGTTCCCTTCTGCTACACCGAAAAAGACATTGCCCAGTTTAAAACGTTCAAGCACCACCGATGACATGAAGACCACACAGAAAAATACAAAGATGTGCTTGGGCTTCATGTATCGAACAGGCACCAGCATCATGCCAAAGATGCCATACCACATCAAGGCATCGTAGGTAAAGAACAACTTGTTTACAACCCCTATCAGCATCAGCAGGAAGCATCGCCACAAGAATTTCGTACTTGTGTTTTGGGGATTTCTCAAAATGAGGTAGAAACTCACACCAAACAACAGACTGAAGATTGTGTTGCTTTTTGACATGAGGAATGTCTTGATGAACCAATTCAGCCATTCGTCAACACCTGAAGTTGGAGCAACCGCGCCCCGACCGAAGCCGTCGAAAGCGTGAACCATGATAATGCCCAGTAGCGTCACTGCTCTTAGCGCATCAATGGAGGTAATCCTATTCTTCTTTATCGGTTGGCTATCTGTCATCATTTATAGTGTCATGCTTGTAATCTCTCATTACATTCTCACTCAGAATCCTGACGGGCGAGCCGCCCATCACACAATAGGACTTCTTTACGCAGCCACGGGTGACCACCGTTCCCATGCCAAAGATACAACGCTCGGGGGTGACGACACTATGCATCACCTTGCAGTCAGTGCCGAACCAGTTGTATTCGCCAATCACGATGGGGCCACTTATAGGCTTGTACTCTTTTGTCGTCATGTTGTAGATAGGGTGGAAGTTGGTGTCCATGCAAAGGCAGCCCCAGCCGAAGCGAGTGAAACGGTTGAACGTGATTCCTACGTAGGAAGCCAGCTTAAAGCCTGCACGGGCTGCAAAACTATGCCCGAAGTCAACCTTCGTCTTCGGTCCCAACGAGACATAACTGTCATTGCCTATGGTACACTCACCACGGAATACGGTGGTGCCTCCCTTGTCTTCCCAAGTGATGCCGTTATTCGGATAAAGCGACACCTGACGGAAGCCTAAGCGTATCATGGCATGGTGGATGCGCCCGTCCTCCGGTTCCAACTTTATTCTCCCTTTGCACTTCAGCAAATGCGGTTTATAGAGCACGATGGGCAGGCGGATGGCCTGACGGAAGGGCAGATAGTGGAAGTTGAAGTACAGCGTGGGAAGGATGTACCTCAGCTCCTGCAGGTAGCGTCGTATCTTTTTCTTGTTCATAAATCGTATTTGGGATAACCCAACAATAGCGACTTTCCGTTCTCATCCTCCACACAAAGCAGGCTAAGGATGGCACCAATGTTTCGCTTCAACTCATCCTTACTCTCTGCCTTCACGAAGATGCGGCACAGGATGCCGAGGAAGAGACCCGAATACTCCATCGTGTCGCCCTCGTGATAGTATTGATATAGACTATAAACGTATGGCATTGCTCTGATTTCTTCTATTCCGTAGATACGACTGATTAGTCCGTTTTTTAGGCCGATACAGAGGGTGGCGTAAGCCCCTTGGCTCGCATAAACACAAGAAATACCCCCCCCACAGAACCGTCCTGTCAGGGCATATTGCATATAGCAGCTGACGAGGTCGATGCCTGTTGCCTCACGTACCACACGGAAGTCCATGCCTCCGCTGAGGCGGAAAGCACAATCCATGATGTAGGGCCGCCCGTCGCTGATAATGCCCTGAAACATGCAGGAGCCGTTATCCACACCAAGGTCGTTGAACAATCGGGTCATGGGTTCGTAGAGCTTCTCGATGATACCGGCCTCTTTCGATGGATAGAGGTCAATGAAAGGCTGAGCAGGCGAATTGCCTACAGCATCGTAGAAAACACGCGACTTTGTGTAGGGGAAATAAGAACGCCCATCCTGTCGCCAAATCTCAAACTGGAAATAGGGTCCCTCAAGGAATTTCTCACAGAGGTATTCACCAACTGTGGAATACTTGCGGGCCAACGCGACAGCGTGCTCCAGTTCCTCACGGTTATGACATACAGTGATACCGAAGGAACCGCCATTGTCAACGGGCTTGACGATGACAGGGAAGGAAATATCTGTATCTTCTATCCGATATTCTGGGATAACAGGCATAGCATACTTCCTGCAAGCCTCCTTGAAGTGCTGTTTATTCATCAGCATATTCCACTGATGCGGCTTGGCATAATAAGGAAAGTCTGCCTTGCCTATCCATCCCACCGACTTGCGGATGACCATCTCACCCGAGCAGGATAACAGCCCGTCAATATGTTTCTCCTTGAAGAAAGGCAGCATCACCGCTTCATCGGTACAGTCGAGATAGTACTGCTCGTCGCTGACCTGGTGCATTGGAGCATCCGGCACGTTGCCCACCGACACCAGCACGATGCCGTGCCGACGGGCGAAGGCCGTCACCTCTTCCGTCACGTTGTTGGCCCCGAACACAGCCAACCGTTTACCTCTCAATTCCTTATTTTTCGTTTCTCTTTCGCACATTCAATATTTGTTGCACTTCTTTTTACCGTATATTCTTCGCTGGGACAAGTTTTCCTTCCACTTCTTCTTCAGAATATTGCTTGATGGTTATATCGGAACCATCTATCCAGCGGGAGAAGTCCGGCATATTACGTTTCACTGTACAGCCAGAACTGACTATGCATTTTTTCCCAATTTTCGTGGTGTCGAGTACAGATGCATTAATACCAACAAACGACTGTTCGCCAATGATGACACCTCCTGCAACTACAGCATGTAAGCCAATGTAAACATGTGATTCAATATGAGCATAATCAGCAATCACGGCATTTGCTTTGATGCAGACGTCATCTTCAATCACAACATCATTTTTAACAAGTGCAAAGTCGTCTATTAAGCAATTACGTCCAGTAATCTCAGACATTACAACTGCTGTCGGAGAAATAATGTTAACAAATTGATACCCCAATGAACAGCATTGCTCAAAAACCTTTTTCCTGTCTGCATTCAGATGACTCCATAGGATGGCAACAAAAACTCCAAACTCACCATCCACCTTTTCGTTCAGACATTCCAAATCGTAAACAGGTAAGCCAAGAAATGAATCGGATGTTAAGTATTCTTTGTTCACCGCAAACCCCACCACGTCATATAATTTGTGAAATGTAACCAGACTATAAATCTGTTTAGCGGCATAACTTATTCCTATTATGACAAGTTTTTTCATTTTCTTACACTAAATCATAGTCATTCAGTATCTTTTGTATCTCTTCCGTTGAGCAGAACATCAGCACGTCAATGATAGAGAGGTCGGGCACAAACTCACCACCAAATTGCTGGTAGCTGATGTCGTCGCGGCGTTTCAGGAAACTGAGCGTCAGTCCGCGTTTGGCCCATTCGCCCTTGTCGTAGAACTCGGTGCCGCCTATGGGATTAATATAGTTGGTGATGCCTATAGTCTTGCAGATGCGCTCGGCCTTGTCCTCTACACCCTCACAGCCCGTCTTGTCTATAGTGCTGCTCATCACGAAGCGGGTCTTGATGTCCAGATAGTCGCACACGGTCTGCAGGCCGTGAGTGAGATATCTGACCATATTCGGCTCATCGTTCAGAATGATTTTTTCGAGCATCGGCATCACCTCCTGATAGTGAGGAGCACGACGGTAGCGTGTCTTGACCATCTCCACCATCTGCTTTATCTGGCGGTTGTCTTCGGCACGTTCCATTTCACTGATAATATGACTGACCGATTTCTTCTTCAGGGGAATCCCTATTGTGCGTGGTGTCTTGCCGTCGAAGTCGAGTATGCGGTTGCGGTGTATCCAACCATTGGTGATCATCTTTCCGTCATCATAGACCACAAACACATCCACGGCATGGATGAGTTGCCAGTACCCGATGTATGGGAAGAAGTAGGGTTGCATGATGCCTATCTTCATTGGTCGTTTGGGAAATTAGTCGTTTAGTCGTTTGGAATAAACAATACACTCAATAACTTTCTGAACATCGCTGTCGCTCAGCTCATGGTGCATGGGCAGACAGATGACTTCTTCAGCCATGCGTGTAGCTACGGGTAGGTTCTTCGGATGTGCACTCTCCAACTCGCGATAGGGGCTGAAGGTGCTGATGAGCGGATAGAAGTAGCGACGCCCATAGATGCCCTGCTCCTGCATGCGGTAGT
The DNA here is from genome assembly GCA_947167515.1 of uncultured Prevotellaceae bacterium. Lineage (GTDB taxonomy): Bacteria > Bacteroidota > Bacteroidia > Bacteroidales > Bacteroidaceae > Minthosoma. The sequence goes on from CAMVIM010000016.1 coordinate 23,296, forward strand.
AGAGTTCATCGCGCGTCATGCCGTACTTTTGAGCATCGACAAAGATGGGGAAGTAGCTATAGTTGTGTCGAACTCCAGGTGTGTCTTCAAAGAAACGAATGCCTGGTACGCCTCTAAGCGCTTCACAGTATTTCTCAGCCACTTTACGACGGTGAGCAATGGCCGCATTTACTTGTTTCAGATTCAACAGGCCGTATGCACAACGCACCTCGTCTACCTTGCTGTTAATGCCTGGCGCCACGACCTCCGTTTCACCAGCGAAGCCGAAGTTCTTCAAGTAGTCTATACGCTTTTTGGTCTCAGCGTCATGCATGATGATTGCACCACCCTCAAGGGTATTGTAAACTTTGGTGGCATGGAACGAAAGGGTGCTCACATCACCTGCATTCAGCACACTCTCCCCATCCACTTCCACACCAAAAGCATGGGCGGCATCATAGATAACCTTCAATCCATGTTTGTCGGCAATTTCTTGAATACGTTTCATCTGCACCGGCTGTCCATAACAATGCACCGGCATGATGGCGGTTGTCTGGGGGGTGATGGCTGCTTCTATCTTGTCAGGGTCGATGCCGCAAGTCTCTTCCTCGATATCCACAAACACTGGTTGGCATCCATTCCACCAAATGCTATGGGTGGTGGCCACAAAACTATAAGGCGTAGTAATCACCTCACCTTTGATGTCAAGCGCCTGAAGTGCAGTCAGCAAGGGCAACGTTCCATTTGTAAACAAACTGATATAGGGTACCTTCAGGTATTCAGCCAAGGCCTGTTCCAGTTGCCGGTGGTAGTGTCCGTTGTTGGTAATCCATTTGCAATCCCAGATGTTGCGCAGTGACTCTATGAAATCGTCAAGCGGTGGAAGCAATGGTGATGTAACCTTCACACTTTCGCGGCTCATCATTTTCTGTAACAACTCGTTCATGTTAATTCAAACTTTTTTTCATTGGTGGTCAGCACATCCATGTTGTCACTAACCGATACGGGGCGAAGGCTCAGTTTCTCGTCGGCAGTATGTACATAATAGAATCTTACTTTTCGTTGAGAGCACAGTAACTGTGTTCGCTCTATCAGTTCGCGTTCTTTGCGTGGGACGCACAGATAGAGTTCGTTGCCAAGACGCAACTCGTCGGGAGCTGAGAGACGCGAGGCGAAGTCGCTGGGAGAAACGAAACTGCTGCGTAGTTTGTAACCGTAGGAAGGATTATCCAAGAGCAACTTGTGTAACCGTTGTATCTCAGGGTCGTTCCCTACCATTGTTACATAGCGGGTGTTATATCCTAAACGTCGGAAACGCATCAACAGCCAGCGCTCCAGGAATCGAAGAATAATCAGGAACACGGTCATGCCGACAGCCATATAGAAGAATTGCCAGCCCAGGTGAGCCTTGAAATGGAGGGCGCGCAGCACCAAATATGCCAGCAGCGCCTGCGTGATGGCCAACATCGCGCTGCGGCGGAAGATAACGCCAGCACTTATCAGGCGCTGGTGAATGATTGTGGAGAAATAGTATTCTGCCACCATCATGGCGGTGGTGCACACCATCCAAAACACACGCTCTTTGTCATCGTCCCAATCATCGCTAAGAGGAATGGTGTCCACCACAAAGTGGAGCACTACCCATAATAAGAGAAAGTCGACACCTATGACTATCCACTTGATAATCCGATTGGTGTAATGATTTCTTTCTATTCCTTTGATTAACATATCAATGTTCAATAAAATCCGTTATCGACTCAATCAGGCTCTCCGAGGCAGTCTTCCCGATAGAGCACAGGGGGCGCAGGTCGGGCTTCAGCAGCAACGACTGCAGTTCATCTTTCTCGGTGGCCACATAGACCCAGCCAGCCTCTTTCATCTTGGCCGCCGTGGCCAGCTGGTGCTCGTTGCGATGCTCGCCCAAGGCTGCAATGCGAGGGAAAATGATGACAGGCTTGTGGTATTCCATGGCTGAGATGATGGTGCCAATGCCGGCATGTGCCACAATGAGACGGGCACGGCTGAAGAGCCAGTCAAACTCGTCGGGCGGCAGGATGTCTATCGTGTTGACATATCGGGGCAGGTATCTGCAACCGTTCACCTGCGCCACTATCTCCTCGTCGAGCAGTGGCGCAATTTCATCAAGCATGCGTATCAGGCGGTCGAAGGGCAATTGTGTTCCTGTGACAACAAATATCATTCTAATCGCCCTCCTCTGCTTTTGTTTCCTGAATGCCCCATACCGTCCCTGCATAAAACACGCCATGCTGCGCCAAATCCGGCCATTGGGTATATACACGCGATGCAAAGCGGCAGGCAATGCGCCCGCTGGCTGACAGATGGGCTGCATTCGCCGTGCTGTCCACCCAGATGGTCTTGTAACGCAGCAGCCACGCGGCCATGAGGCAAACCAGTCCCGGTGCTGCACCCGTGGTGAGTACAGCGTCAGGATGTTCACGCCATAAGATACGCAGAAGCCGGAAAAACATGGGTACGATTCGCCAGGCATCCCTCCTGCTAAAGTCGCTCATCTGATAGAAGGTGCCTCCATTTATCATTGTGGCGCACTTCGGGTGTGTAGAAGCATAGACCATCTCAAACCGATTTTCCAAGGGTTTGGTGATACGTAACAACTGCTTCCAGTGTCCACCTATAGATGCGGCAGCAAATATTTTCATTGTTCAATCTGTATCAATATGCCTTAAAAAGGCTGTGGGTATATATGCCGTAGAAATGAGGCCGATATTTGACAAAGCAATAACCACTCTCTGCTGTCCTGCCACTCTTGCCACCCTTCCCTCAACACCTGCAAAAGGACCGTCAATGACCCTGACTTGTTCACCTCCCTTAAAGTGACACTGGGATGGCTGCACAAACAAGAGATGCTTGTTCATGTTACAGGTGGCAAGAACGAAGCGATTCATCTCCTCATCGGAAACCGTCAATGGCGGATTCTTCTCGTTGTTATCTTGTTCAAAGTGGTTATAATAGTAGCTTAAATAAGAAATGGCGGGTGTGTTATTGACATATTCTTCTGCCTTCTCCTCTGTCGTATAGGCAAACAACAGATTAGGCACGAGAGTCTGCAGATACCTCTTTCGCTTCCCCTTCACATACTTCTCTACTATCTTCTTGGCTACATAAGTATAGGTGCCATCTTCCACAAGATAATCAGAAGCCTTGTCTTCTCTGCCGTATGAGACTCGAAAGACATACCAACGCTTATCTGGAGCAGGGGCATATTTCACCGACACCCCTGTTTTTGAGCTTTTCGCTTCGGGGAAGGCATCAGGGGCAAACCTGACGCTGGGAGGATTTGACTCGCCTCTTCGAGTTGTCACATTAGACAATGTGCCCATAATTTTGAAATCGGGGACAAAATTACTACTTTTTTGCGGAATGCACAACTATTTATAGAAGAAAGTGTTGTTATTTTTAACGTCAGTTCGGTATAAGAGGGCATAAATGTTTAGGTTCTTGTTTCGTATCTTCATTTTCCCCTCTTTCATCATTTCAACGTTCTGTCAGTCGTCATTTCTCTGTTCTGTCAGGCATCATTTCAACGGTAATAACGAGTGAGAGAGAGGGGTTGATACGGGTGAGAGCGGGAGGAAGATACGGGTGTGAGACGGAGGTTGTGACGGAAGGAAGAACGTGGTGGATACGGGTGTGCGTTGTCGGTGGATACGGGTGAGCGTTCCCTGTGAACACGGGACTAAACAAAGACCGGGCGATGTGCACAGGGCATATCGTCCGGTCTTTTTGTATAAGGATGTTAGAAGTATTGTACGTGAGTGTTGGAATGTTGTTGGGCAGGCTTTTCGCTGTTGCGGAACTTGGCGAAGTTACTCGCCCTTGACAGCTGCGATGCCTGGGAGCACCTTGCCTTCGATAGCCTCGAGGAGGGCACCACCACCTGTGGAGATGTAGGACACCTTGTCAGCGAGACCAAACTTGTTGACACATGCTACAGAGTCACCACCACCGATGAGAGAGAAGGCGCCTTCCTGAGTAGCCTTGGCAACAGCCTCACCTACAGCACGAGAACCTACAGCAAATTCATCGCTCTCGAAGCAGCCTGCAGGACCGTTCCACAGGATGGTCTTGGCACCTTCAATGGCCTTGGCGAACTTGGCCTGGCTCACAGGACCAACGTCGAGACCTTCCCAACCAGCAGCGATTGCGTTGGATGGGAATATCTTCTTTTCTGCACCAGGCTTGAGGGAGAATGTGGAGAAATCGAATCCGTTGCAGCATACAGAATCTTCGCCGAGGACAAGCTCTACGCCGTTCTTTTTTGCCAGTTCTTCAACACCGAGAGCTATGTCAAGCTTATCGAGTTCTACGATAGAGTCGCCGATTTCGCCACCGTGAGCCTTCATGAAGGTGTAAGTCATACCACCACAGAGAATGAGCTTGTCCACCTTGCCGAGCAAGTTTTCGATGATACCAATCTTAGTGGAAACTTTTGAACCACCCATGATGGCAACGAATGGACGCTTAATGTTGTTGAGTACGTTGTCAACAGCCTGCACTTCCTTCTCCATGAGGAGACCGAGCATCACGTCCTTCTTGTCGAAATAGTCAGCGATGACAGCGGTAGAAGCGTGCTTGCGGTGAGCAGTACCGAAGGCGTCCATCACCCAGCAGTCAGCGTAAGAAGCCAACTTCTTGGCGAATTCCTTCTGGCTTGACTTCATAGCCTTCTTAGCCTCGTCATACTCTGGAGTGCCCTTCTCAACACCCACTGGTTTGCCTTCCTCTTCGGGATAGTAGCGGAGGTTCTCGAGCAGGAGCACTTCACCTGGCTTCAGAGCAGCAGCCAGAGCGTCTGCCTTCTGGCAGTCATCTGCGAACTGTACAGGAACACCAAGAGCCTTGCTTACGGCAGGAACAATCTGCTTCAGAGAGAGTTCTGGCTTTACCTTCCCCTTTGGCTTGCCCATGTGAGACATGATGATGAGAGCACCGCCTTTCTCAAGGATGAGCTTGAGGGTGGGGACAGCACCGCGGATGCGGGTGTCGTCGGTGATGACTCCGTTCTGGATTGGCACGTTGAAATCTACGCGCACGATTGCCTTTTTGCCGGCAAAATTGTACTCATTGATAGTCATAGTTGTTTGTTTTTTAGTTGTTTATTGGGGTTAATTTATTTGAGTTTTTCTTTTGTCTCAATAGAGCGTTTCTTTTTGAACCTTGATGGCCGATGAATAAACCCTGCTTGGTTTCTAGTGTCAGAAAGAAAGTCGCATAACGCAGGGGCTGCTTAATATTGTTCGTTCTCGTTGGGAAAGTTGCCTTCCTTCACATCTTCCACATAGTGTCCGATGGCATCGGTCATGACGGTATTGAGGTCGGCATAGCGGCGGAGAAATTTGGGTGAGAATCCGCGTGTCATGCCCAACATGTCGGAGATGACAAGCACCTGTCCGTCGCAGGCTCCACCAGCTCCGATGCCGATGATGGGGATTTTGAGTTCACTGGTCACTTGTGCAGCCAGTTTGGCGGGGATTTTCTCCAGTACGACGGCAAAGCATCCTGCCTCTTCAAGAGCATGTGCATCGCTGATGAGTTTTTGGGCTTCAGCCTCTTCCTTGGCGCGTACGGTGTAGGTACCGAACTTGTTGATGGCTTGTGGGGTGAGACCGAGGTGTCCGCAGATGGGGATGCCGGCATCGATGATCTTTCTGACGGCAGGGATGATTTCCACACCGCCTTCGAGTTTCAGAGCGTCGCAATGAGTTTCCTTCATGATGCGGATGGCGTTGGTGACGGCTTCTGTCTCGTTCACCTGATAGGTGCCGAAGGGCATGTCGCAGATAACGAGGGCGCGCTTCACTCCGCGCACCACGCTCTTGGCGTGGTAGATCATCTGGTCAAGGGTGATGGGGAGGGTCGTCCAGTTGCCGGCCATCACATTGCTGGCAGAGTCGCCCACCAGGATAATGTCGATGCCTGCCGCATCAGTGATGCTTGCTGTAGTGTAATCATAAGATGTCAGCATGGCAATCTTCTTGCCTTCTGCCTTCATTTGAATGAGCCGATGTGTAGTAACCTTGCGTTGGTCTTCCACTAAGTATCCAGCCATAATCGTAAAAAATCAAGTGCTTTTTTCCTTTTTCTGCAGGACATTTGCCAGCCTGCAGTCCTTGGGAGGCACTCAAAACGAATGCAAATTTACACATTATTCTTAAAACTCAAACAATAAACGTGCATTTATTTGCCGTCCAGTCAGATAATTTGGCACTGCATATTGATGATTTGCAATGTCGGTGACCCAATAATAACTGTTCACGTTGGCTATGTCGAGAATGTTGAAGGCATCAACGCCCAGCCAGATGTTGCGGAAGGCACGACCAGCTCCTGTGTTGATATGCCTGTCCTCGTTCTTAAGTAGACGGTAGCTAATGCCCAAATCGACACGGCGGTAGCTGGGCATGCGGAAAACCTGCTTCTCGCGGCCTGCGTGAGGTGGGCCGAAGGGTAGGCCGCCTGCATAGTGTCCCTGCACGGTCACCTTCCAACGATCGGTGTTTGGGAAGTAGTCGCTGAAAAAGACGGAGCAATTGAGCGACTGATCGGTGGGGCGTGGCACATACTTTCCTCCGTTGATTTTCTCCTCGGTTTTCATCACACCAACACTTACCCACGAGTCGGTGCCAGGTACGAATTCACCGTAGATTTTCAGGTCAAGCCCTGTGGCATAACCTTTCGAGATGTTGCCGCCATAATAAACCACTCGCACGTTGTCGATGTTATAGGGAATCAAGTTGCTCAATGCCTTGTAGTAGGCTTCGGCTGTGAATTTGAAGGGTCGCATGTTCACACGGAACTTATATTCCATGCCCAGCACAAAGTGGATGCTTCGCTGTGACTTGATGTCCTTGCGCAGGAAGGCGACCGTGTTGCCACCAGCCATCGTGGTGTCGCGCATCTCCTTGTAGAAGGGAGTCTGGTAATAAACACCCGTGGAAAAGCGGCAAGTGAGGTTCTCGTTGCTGGCAGGCGTGAAGGCGATGGTGGCGCGAGGCGAGATGAGGGTCTCGCTGTTCCAATCCCAATGGGTCAGTCGTGCACCATAGTTGAGCACCCAACTTCCAGAGGCAAATTCCTTTCGCCAAGTATCCTGAAGAAATATTTCGTAATGTAATGATTTTTCATCGTTTGTAGATGCCATATTATAGATAAGGTCTAAACGGTCGGAAGAGTGGGGGAGTGCATATCCTGCGGAGTCTCTCATTTCCCACTCACGCATGGTTTCATCGACCTTTTCCATCTTCAGCAGGGCACCATACCGCAACTGGTGACTCGTGAATCGGCTATGTCCCGAAAGCCCCAAGCTCATCATGTTTGCGTTCAGCCGGTTGCGGGCATGTTCGTGGTAGGTTCCGATGCCCAAACTCTCGGTTTCACCGTCGTTTTTGAGCCAATATTCACCATTGATGTCGTAGGATTCTCGTTCCTGGGTCCTGAAGCCTGTACACTTGAACGTGAGCGAATTCATCTTGTTGAAATGGTGAGTGGCGGAGAAGGCTCCGAAGTAGGTGTAGAAGCGGTCGCGCTCGCTACCGTCGAAATACACCTTGAACTCCTTTACATCTTCTGACGTTCCAAATTTGGTCGTACGATCCTTGGGCGTAAACTTATAGTCGTTGGTCGAAATAACCCCGATGAAATCGAATGTCCATCGCTGGTTTGGGCTCCAGCTCATGTAGGTCTGATAATCAAAATCCCTCGGATCATATTCGCCTTTGGTTTCGAGCGTTCCCAAAAGATTTTTCATCGTTTTGTAGCGAATCGCATGCGTCATGGAGAACTTCTCAGTGCCGTAGCCGATATAGCCGCTGGCACCTAAAAGGCTGGCACTCACGCTGGCTTCGAAGCCTTTAACCTTCTTGTAGGTGATGTCCAGTACACTCGACATCTTTTCGCCATAACGAGCCTCGAATCCACCGGCAGAAAAGCCGATGCGTTCTACCATGTCGGGATTAATGATGCTGAGACCTTCTTGCTGACCGCTACGAATCAACAAAGGACGGTAAACCTCTATATCGTTGATATATACTGAGTTCTCATCGAAAGAACCTCCTCGTACATTATATTGAGACGACAACTCATTATGCGTCGAAACGCCCGCTTGACTGGTGATGAGCCTTTCCACACCGCCGCCAGATGCATTTCCCATGTGCCTCATATCCTGCATGTTCACGTCGGTCATCGTGCTGGTTTGTCGGCGAATGTCCGTCACTTGCACTTCGCCCAATTCAAATCCCAACGAAGGCAGCATGATATTCAGAGAAATCGAATCTACGGGGTTATTCAGCACTCGCTTTCGTGTTTCATAGCCAATCATAGAGAATACAACAACCATGGAATCGGTGCTTTCGCAAGAGAACCGAAATTCTCCCTTCAGATTACACACTGCACCGCATCCAGTGCCTTCTACACGCACCTGAACCAATTCCAGCGGCTCGCGCTTGTCATCCACAACTTTTCCTTTAATGACAACCGTCTGTCCGAAACTCTGCAAAAAGCCACAGACAAACAACAACATCACCAACGATAAATGTCTAATATATATAATGTGCCGTTCCATCAAACATAAAATTGAAATAACATAACATAAATGGAAAAAATGTCTTATTTCTTTCATCTCATATAACTTCTCCAGAATTAAATAACGAAAATCCTTGCTGAAATATTGTACGACAAGACAAATGCAAGCCCCTAATGTGATACCCCCAATGTTTTTGAAGCAATCTGAATGCCAGTCCTTTTCTTTGTTGTAATCGTGATTATGTTAAATAGAAAAACTTTTGTGGTGTTTTTTTACATTTGTTTCGGCTTTATTTCGTATTTTTGCAGTTGCAAATGTACATTTCATCTTTATGAAACTGGATTAAGTATATGAAAACCAATTCTTTTATTATGCTGACTTTTATGATGTCGTTGCTTTTTGGCCTATGCGATTCGTGCAGCCAGACGGATGGCTCTGCGGCTGACAATGATTCGACGGTTCTGCGGTTGGCTGTGTTGCCCACGATGGAGTGCCTGCCCTTCTATTACGCAGACTCCACTGGAATTTTTGACTCGTTGGGTGTAAATGTGAGGCTCATTACGTTTAAAGCGGCGATGGATGCTGATACTGCGTTTCAGAGAGGTTATGCGGATGGAATTGTGACGGACTTGGTGAAGGCTTGTCTTTGGCAGGGAGCGGGCGATACAGCGCATGTGGCGATGGTGGGCGAACTGCGGATGTGGCTCGTTACGGCTCCAAAGGCGCGTCTGCTGAAAGCGGAAAGTCTGAAAGAGAAGATTATTGGCGTGACAAGACATTCGGCTACAGATTTTTTTACGGATAAGGTATTGGCTTCTGTGAAACTTCATGACATAGATCTTAATAAGCCACAAATCAATAATGTATGGTTGCGAACTTTAATGGTGGATCAAGACCAGATAGATGGTGCCGTCTTGCCTGAGCCATATGCTAGCGAGGCGGTGGCACGAGGAGCAAAAAGATTGAACGGCACGGCTGATATGGGAGTGGAGAACTTGATGTGTGTGCTGTTTGGTGATTCTCTCTATCGAGTACGGAATGGTGATATCGAGAAGATTCGCGAGGCGTATGACAAGGCGGTGGTGGCAATGAATAAGGATTTGCAGGAAGATAAATTGGCTTATTTCCCCGATGAATTCGAACTTAAGATGCCTGATTCGCTCTTCAGGTATGTGCCGATGAATGTGAGCGTTGCCTATCATGATTCAATGATGACAGATGTGAAGATATGGGCGAAGGGACGGAATCTTATTAAGTAAAGAACACGAACATGAATTACGACGACATTTTGACCAAACTGAAAAAGGGAAATTTGGCAGAGACGTTCCTTATGGTGCGCCGGAAGGCCGCCGACGTGGGCAACTGGGAGATTGCGGAGGAGACGGAACGGCTGTGGACCACATACGACCAGATGTTGCAGTTCATGCTGCAAGGGGTGGATGATGCTCAGAGCGAACGAATCCGTACAGACATTTGTCAGCAGCTGGTTTTGGTGGTGCGCCGTCTGGAAAGACAGGAACGCCTGAAGAACCATGCGGAAGAGAAGTATGTGAGCACCCGAAAAAGTCTGGCTAACATTCCCTCTTTTGAGCATGTCGTCAGTCTGTTAGAAAGTCTGTCGGACGAGATGGACAAGGTTAAGAACGACGAACTCATGCGCGACTCCATCCGTCAGCATCGTCTCGAATCGTTGACCGAGCAATATGAAACGGCTGTTTTGAACTTATTCAACTGGGCATGGACAAGCGAAGTGTGGCGAAACACCGATGTGGAACAGGCGAACCGCATTCTTTTTTCAGACAGCATCAAGTCAGGCGACAAGGCACTTTTCATTAGTGCCACTACCCTCTCTTTGCTCGAATTTATCGACACTTCCAAGCTTCTTTTCCTGCTGGATTCCTATCTGGTGGAGGACGAACTGGTATCGCAGCGGGCACTGGTGGGTTTTCTCTTGGTCTTCTACCTGCACTTTGACAAAATCAAGGAAAGCCAAGATCTGAGAGACCGACTGAACATCTATCGCGACGATGCATCGTTTGTCCATGATGTCTATTCCACCATGATGCAGCTGCAGATGAGCTGCACTACTGATAGCGTGGCTTCTCGTATGCGCAACGACATCATGCCTGCCCTCATGAAGGGGGTGATGGACAGGAAACTGGTGAAGAAGAAAGATCTCGACCCTGATGACTTCGTGAAAAACGGCGAGAATCCTGAATGGATGAGCGATGAGAAGATGAACAAGAAGATGCATGAAATGGCGGAATTGCAGTTGGATGGAGCCGACATCTATTTCGCTTCTTTCTCCACGCTGAAGGGTTACACATTTTTCCAGCAGATGCCTCATTGGTTCTACCCTTTCTCGCTCGATGACATTCATGCACCCGAACTGAAAAGCTTCTCCAGTGGCAGTATGAACAAGATTGTCCGTCTGATTCTAAACGGAAGTCCCTTCTGCAATAGCGACAAGTATTCGCTCTGCTTCACGTTCTCCCAACTTGGAGGAATGGCAGAAAGTGCGGTTGAAGCGCAGATAAATGCCCAAATCCCCGATGGAATGGACATGGACGAACTGGCTGATAATGCTGAACTTCAGAAACCGAAGAAGGCCGACATCCGCCGGCAATATGTGTTCGACCTCTACCGTTTCTATCACCTCTACCCTTACCGACAGCAATTTACCAATCCCTTTGCCCTCTTGAAAGAGCATCCTGTCACCCCTTTCAGCAACGAATGGCTGAAGGAACTGCTGACGGGCGATAAGGAAGAGATGGCACAGTATGCCGACTTCCTGATGCGTAAGGAGTTTTATGCCTCGGCGCTGGATCTCTTCACGCTGATTGCCGACAATGAGTTTGATCCTGACTTGGCCAGCATCTGGCAAAAGATTGGCTTCTGCCATCAGAAACTCGACCACACAGAAGAAGCCATCCATGCCTATATGGTAGCCAACAGCATCAAGCCGAACTCGAAATGGACACTCAGCCATCTGGCCTCGTTGTGCTATGGTGCAGGAAGGATGGAAGAGGCTGCCCAATATTATCAGGAGCTGCTGGAACTCTCACCCGACAACCTGAAATACTTGATGAATTCGGCACAATCGCTCATGAAAAGCATGCAATTTGACAAGGCGGAACCACAACTCTACAAAGCGTTTTATCTGGACGAAGAGTCGCTACAAGCAAAGTCGCTCTTGGCATGGTGCCTGCTGGTGAATGAGAAGAAAGAGGATGCCGTGAAACTGATTTTTGAGTTGCAAACATCAGAAGAATCCAGCGACGAGGCCAAGATGCTACTGGGCATCATGATGCTGCTGGATGGCAAGACACAAGAGGCTTACCATCAGCTGCTTCCACTCTTCAGAGAGCAGAAAGCGGATGACTTGCAGGAGAGGCTTCACCTGCTTTCTCGACAAAAACGGATAAAGCCATCCATCGTCACCTTATTTATGGATGCACTGATACTCAGTAACTAACATTACATCGACAAGAAACAGCATTCAACAATTAACACTATTTTCTTATAGAATAAAAGCACAGCGGTCACCATGCAGAGCAGCACACTCTATTTGCAACGTCTTCGCCAACTTCTCCAGATGGAATACGACTCGGAAAAGGAGGATTTTCGTGTACAGTCGGAGAAGATGGGCATCAAGCGAAAGATTCATCGCGGCATCTGCTGGTATCCGGTCGAGGCAGGACGCAGTTACTACAATTCCCTGAACCAATTTGTCGTTGAAATCGTGAAAAAAGACCACGAAGAGGACGATGAAGACATTGAGCATTTGTTTGAGTATGGGAAGCCCGTGCAGTTCTTCTCGTTCGCAGCTCAATACTTGAGCGATGACATCAAGAACAAGTCGGACATTCAATATTTCCCGTTTTCATCGACAGTTTCATACGTGGATGGCGACCGTATGGTAGTCACTCTACCCTCTTCGCAAGCACTCATCGACTTGCAGAACGCAACGAATCTAGGAGTACAGTTGTACTTTGACGAGACCTCATACAAAACGATGTTTCATGCGCTCGACGATGCCATCAATGCCAAGAACAACCGCTTGGCAGAACTGAAGGAAATCTTCGCAGGAAAGCAAAAAACGGAAAAACGTACCTTCGCGCCTGTTGCCTTCCCTTGGTTAAACAAGACGCAAGAACAGGCTGTGAACGAAGTGCTATGGGCAAAGGATGTGGAGGTGGTGCATGGCCCTCCAGGCACAGGAAAGACAACCACGCTGGTCGAAGCCATCTATGAAACCTTGCATCGCGAAACGCAAGTGCTGGTATGCGCACAAAGCAACATGGCGGTCGATTGGATAAGCGAGAAACTCGTAGACCACGGTGTGCCCGTTCTTCGTATTGGCAACCCCTCGCGAGTGAACGACAAGATGCTCTCTTTCACTTATGAGCGCAAGTTTGAGAGTCATCCTGATTATCCTGAACTGTGGAGTATCCGCAAGACCATCCGCCAAATCAAGGAAAACCGCAAGCGTGGCGACAATGTGCATCAGAAGATAGCTCGTCTGCGTGACCGTGCCAGCGAGATTGAAATGGCTATCAATGCACAACTCTTTGACGAAGCGCGTGTGGTAGCCTGTACCTTGGTAGGTGCAGCCAACAAACTGCTGGTGCGACACAAGTTTTCGACCCTTTTCATCGACGAAGCGGCACAGGCGCTCGAACCAGCCTGCTGGATTGCCATCCGCCGTGCTTCGCGAGTCATCTTGGCTGGCGACCATCAGCAACTTCCCCCTACTATCAAGTGCTACGAAGCCATGAAGCAGGGGCTTGGAAAAACACTCATGGAGCGCATTGTGGAGAACCAGCCCGATGCCGTCACGTTGCTAAAGGTGCAGTACCGCATGAACGATGACATCATGCGTTTCTCCTCCGATTGGTTCTATCAAGGCAAGGTAGAGTCGGACGAAAATGTCAGACATCGTTCTGTGCTCGACTTTGAACACTCCATCCAATGGATTGACGGAAATGAAATCATGCAGCAGGTGAACGAGGATTTAGAGAAACAAGGCGCCTGTGAAGAGAAATTAGACATCGATTTCACCGAGCAATTCGTAGGAGAGAACCATGGACGCATCAACAAGGCAGAAGCAGAATTGGTGCTCACCACCCTCCGAAACTATATTGATAAAATCGGCAAAGAACGTTTTCTTGCCGAACGCCTCGATGTAGGTATCATCTCACCATATAAGGTACAGACGCAATATCTTCGGCAACAAATTCGCCGCCGTGAGGATTTTCGTCCTTTCCGTCAAGTCATCAGCGCCAATACCGTCGATGGCTTTCAGGGACAGGAGCGCGACATCATCCTCATCAGTCTTGTGCGCAGCAATGAGAATGGACAAATAGGTTTCCTCTCAGACCTTCGACGTATGAATGTCGCCATGACTCGTGCAAGGATGAAACTCATCATCTTCGGTGACAAGCAGACACTCGCCCATCATGCTTTCTACCGGCAACTTATTCAGTATGTAGAACGGCTCATGGAGGAATAGAAAGAGAAGCCTCTCTTTCTGCTTGGCTGTAAGTGTACCCCTCGACTACAAGACACCGTACCCCTCGGCTACGGTTCATTGTAGTCGAGGGGTACACTTTGAATATGACACAAAAAAAGGAACCCTCGAAAGGATTCCTTTTCTTGGTAGCGCCTACGAGAATCGAACTCGTGTTCCATGCGTGAGAGGCATGTGTCCTAGCCGCTAGACGAAAGCGCCAAGTGCCCAGTTAAGGGCTTTGATTCCGAAGTTTTTTTGGTAGCGCCTACGAGAATCGAACTCGTGTTCCATGCGTGAGAGGCATGTGTCCTAGCCGCTAGACGAAAGCGCCATCATTCAAAGAAAGGTTTCAGGAGATATCATTCCTCCCCTCCCTTTTTTTTGTTTGCGAGTGCAAAGGTACGATGTTTTTGTGAATTACGCACACGTAGCAGTGTTAAAGGATGTTAAACAAACAAAAGAAACGGATTCCCATAGTGAGTTATGTGCCGCTTGTTTGCATGGCCATAAAAAAGGCAGCTGATTGAGCTGCCTTTTGCGGATTTGGATATTCCTTTAAAAAGACATAAAAAACCCTTGCTATGTCTGTCTTTGAAAAAAATCATCATAGGAATAATCATCCATTCAGCTGTTCAGAGTGAAACTGATGCCCACTTTAAGGGACTATTCATTCAATGCCGCAATGGGAGGCTCACGATGAAGCGACTCCCGCCCGTGTACTGGGAGTCGAGTGTGAGGGTGCCATCCATCAGCATGATGACCCGACGGCAAAGGAACAATCCAAGACCAAGACCTTCCGTGAACATATCAACCTTTGTGAACTTTTCGAAGATGAAGTCAGCCTTTTCGGAAGGAATGCCAAGACCCGTGTCTTCGATGGTGAAGTTCACATCACTTTCGGTAACTTCAATACGCATGGTTAAGCTACCCTCGTTGGTGAAGTGAAGAGCATTGACAAGCAGTTCTGTAAGGACAATGAGCAGATGATGACGGTTAGTCTGAATGGTCAGTTCATCATCCACATGGCTGTCGAGATGCATTTCTGTGGTATGGGGTATCAGACTGCCAGCGTTTTCAAAAGCTTCTCGTGCCACATCGTTGCAGCCTACTGTATCGTCTGTGCTGATGGCTTGATGGCTCTCGATAAGCGAAGCGATGAGCAGCTTGCTCACCATATAGTCAAGGGCATTAGTCTGTACGTACATCGTCTCGGCCATTTCCCGCTTCTCTTCGCCTGTAATCGCCCCACAGTCATCGCGCAACACCTGCGAGAATCCATGAACGATGTTGAGTGGTGTGCGTATCTGGTGCGTGATGTCCTGCATGAACTGCGTCTTCTGCTCACTTGCCTGCTGTGCCAGCAGAGTGGCTTGTTCAAGTTCCCTCGTGCGCTGCTCAGTTTCCTGCTTCGTCTTCTCCACCTCCCTAATGTGTTGGCTGATACTTCGCCGCATCTGGCAGAAGCTGTTCTGAAGCTGACCTATCAAGTCGGTGCGCTCACTGTGTGGCAGAGGCTTTTCATAGTCACCGTGGCCAATCTGTCGCAATTCGGCAGCCAACAATCCCAACGGTTGTGTGAAGTGTTTCACAATGCGGTGACAACCCCATGCCAACAGCAACAGTCCGATAATGAGCAAAGGCAACAGGATGTAGTTCAGTCTACTGTATCCACGGAGCATTTCGTTCGAAGGACATACGAGCGCAATACTCCACTGGGTTCCTTCAAGGGGACGGTAGAGCACAATGTGTGACTTCCCGTCGATTTTGACTTCCATGTGTCCTGTCCGTCCGTTGGTCATCTCATATCCCAGTGCTACGATGTCAGTATGCTCTCTGGGGTCTGTTCCTGTGAAGATGGTCTGCCTCAGCAGTTTCGTGGTGTCAGGATGCACGAAGTAGTGTCCGTCGGCTCCCAACATCATGAAATAGGAGTTTTTGTATGGATGCTCTGCGGTGATGGTCTCCGTGAGCCTCTTCAGCGACAGGTCTGTGGAAATGACACCCACGAACTTTCCCTGTCGGTCGCTGAGGGGTATGCAGTAGGATGCGATCATCTCTGGGCTTGAGAGTGTTCCGTCATTGTAGTCATCGAACGGATCCACCCAGCAAGCGGTCTTTTTTTGACGTGGTGTTTTATACCACACCTTATCATAATAATCGTAGTCGGCTTCACGGACGGTGGCCACTGAGTCCTTCTCTGGGGTTGAATACTCTTCAAGTCGAACGGAATAAGCAGAGAAGCCATACTTTTCGTCTGGATAGAAATCGGGTTCCATCGTAATGGAACAACCATTCGTGTTAGGATGGTTGGCTACGATGCGATGTGTGTACTTCAGCAGGGAGTCTTTTTCATGATGAAGGTTGACGAGCCAAATGATGTTGCGTGTAGCCGTTTCCACCTCGACCATATAACCCTTGACACGCAGTGCCGTATTGTCGAGCACGTGAGATGCCTCGTCGATAGCCTCTTCCCGAATGATGTTGCGCGACTGCCAATAGAGAAATCCGAGCGACAGCGAGAACACGAGCACCACGACGATCAGGATGTCGAGACAGAGCCTGGTGGAGAGCGACTGACGAATATGTTTCCTCATTTCTATCATAGATGCTCCTCCTTCTTTTTGTCAGCAATATCGAGTAGATTAATCAACAATTCAGTAGTTATCTCTGTATGTTTCTGTATCTTGTCGGCCATGTGGCAGCACTCTTCAGCATCCATATCGGTCACACGATGTCTGAAATCGTCAATGGTGGCATGGATGACCTTGACAGACTGTTCCATACGGTCACTCATGTTCAGGATTACGGCATCTTTCATACGGTCAGCCTCGCGAGCCTGTTCGTATGCCAGTTTAAGGTCTTTATTACGCTGGCTGAGCACATCAGTCAAGTTGGTGATGTCAGCAATGTGTTGGCTGATGCTCTGCTGCATCTGCCGGAATGTATTTTGCACGTAACCTACCTCGTCGGTGCGGTTACTTTTCTTCACCGGCTCATCCATTTGGCCATTCGCCATACGGCGGGCTGCATCCACCAGCTGCTGCAGCGGCTTTAGTTGTCGATGGCTGATAAAGAAGCAGAACAGAGCCAGCAGCAACAAGCCGACGAGACTGATGAGAATCGTATAGCGCAAGAGTGAATAGTATGAACTGAAGATGTCGCTCTCTGGACATACGATGGCAACACTCCATCCCGCATTTTCAAAGGGATGATAGAAGATGAAGTTCTGCTTGCCATCCATCTGAATTTCGCCATGTCCGATGTGTCCCGTCTTCATGGATATGGCAGCCAAGTGTCCTTCACTCGTAGGCTCGTTGAAAGCCTCTGTGAAGAAAGCCTCATGCTCTTTGAGCGTACTGTCTGGGTGGACAATCAAGTGTCCGTCGGTACCCATAATCGAGGCATGTGAATTGGGAAAAGGTTTTAGCGAGAGCACCAAGTCAGCAAACCATTTCATCGAGATGTGAGCCGACAACACTCCTACCAATTCACCCTCTTTGTTGTGCAGCGGCATACCATATGAAGTGATGATGGAGGTCTCGCCGTGCTCAACATCGACATAAGGGTCTATCCAGATAGGCTTCTCTTGGTGCAAGGGTATGAAGTACCATTTTTCACGAGTATAAAGTTTCTTCCCGCTGTTCACCGACACGAGTATCTGAGTCGAATCGGTGTGGCTACGGTAAGCATACACCTCGTGGTAGGTCCCCAATTGCGGATACACACATGGCTCGAAGGCGATGGTGCAGCTCTGAATGTGGGGGTTCTCCCTCAAGAGTTGCCGGCAGAGACTATCCATGATTTCAGGTCTGTGCAGACGCTTCTCAACCGTCCAGTGCAAGCTGCGCGTAGCCGTTTCCACCTCGCTTAGGGTGTTATCGATGCGCAACTCTGTCGTGCGCAACGTCTGACGTGCTTTCTCCATTGCCTCCTGATAGATAGACTTGCGGGCATAGTGGAACATGATAAAGAGAGAGGTGACGAAGAGCACAGACACGAATCCAACTACCCACAGCACAACCTGTGTGGTTAACGAATTGCGAGATTGTTTTTCTGTTAGTCTCTTCATGGTTGCAAATTTAGAGATATTTTTTTATATTATATACAAGTCAATAAAAAAATATGAAAAAATCGCACCGAAAAAGTTAGCAATTGAGCTTTCCATGCGCTCAAAAGTATGTCAAAAAAGGGATAGCCTTATCGACTACCCCTTTTGCGGAAGGAGGGGGATTCGAACCCCCGGTACGGTAACCCGTACGTCAGTTTAGCAAACTGGTGGTTTCAGCCACTCACCCATCCTTCCGGAACTGTGCGTTCTGAATTTGCTCCGACAAGTGCTTTTTTCCTTGGCTGAAGGCGCTCCTTTGTCTTTTGCGAGTGCAAAGTTAGTGCAAATTTTGGACACTACAAAATAAATTTGAGGAAAAAATCGTACCTTTGCGGAAAATTTATGCTGCACATTATATATAATAATAGACATTTATGCATACAAGACAGGAGAAGATGGAGGCATTTGGGCGTTTGCTCGATGTGATGGACGACCTCCGTGAGAAGTGTCCGTGGGACAGGAAACAGACCAACGAATCCTTGCGCCCCAACACGATTGAAGAGACTTACGAACTCTGCGATGCCCTCATCAAGGAGGACAATCTCAATATTTGCAAGGAACTGGGCGATGTGCTGCTCCACATTGTCTTTTATTCGAAGATTGGCGAGGAGAAAGGTGCATTCGATGTGGCTGACGTGTGCCACAAACTCTGCGACAAACTCATCTTCCGTCATCCTCATGTCTATGGCGATGTGGTGGCAAACACCCCCGATCAGGTGCGACAGACTTGGGAACAAATCAAGACCAAGGAGAAGGATGGCAACAAGACCGTATTGTCAGGTGTACCTGATGCATTACCCTCGCTCGTCAAGGCTTACCGTATTCAGGACAAGGCACGTAATGTGGGCTTCGACTGGGAAGAACGTCGCGATGTGTGGAAGAAGGTGAAGGAGGAAATCACGGAGTTTGAGGCAGAAGTGGAGCAAGCCTACAGTAATGCCGAACAAGTCCATGCGCTTGGCGATTCTCCCCATCCGGATAGTGCCACAATTGAGGCAGCAAGGGAGGCTGCCAAGCAACACGCCACCGAAGAGTTTGGCGATGTGATGTTCAGTCTTATCAATGCTGCCCGTCTCTACAAAATCAACCCTGACAACGCCCTCGAACACACCAACCAGAAGTTCATCAAGCGCTTTAACTACGTGGAAGCCAAAGCAAAAGAAAAAGGCCAGGACTTGAAAGACCTGACCTTGGAACAAATGGATGCTTGGTGGAACGAAGCGAAAAAACTCGGTTAATCCACCAAGAACAAACGTCTAATCGAAGAAATTGGGCTTGCGTTTGCGGGCTTCTTCCAACGTTACTATGCCGGACTCCCCTTCTGCTTTTTCTGCACGGAGTTCGGCATACTTTTTGTCCAATTCATCGGTCAATTCGGCTCTTGTGTCGGGATTGAGCAGACGGGCGCTGGCGATGACATTTTGCGAGGCATCCTTCATCCACAGCACAGGACCATGATAAACGGGAGCAATCTTGAGGGCAGTATGGAGTTCGCTGGTTGTGGCACCACCAATCATGATGGGGATATTGGCACCTCGTTCTTCGAGGGCACGTGCCACGTTCACCATCTCCTCCAACGAAGGGGTAATCAAGCCCGAAAGCCCGATGATATCGACCTTTTCTTCGATGGCTTTATCCACAATCGTCTCCGTGGGCACCATCACACCCAAATCGATGATTTCGTAGTTGTTGCAGGCGAGAATCACGCTCACGATGTTCTTGCCGATATCGTGCACATCACCCTTCACGGTTGCCAACAGCACCTTGCCTGCCTTCTGTGCACCTTCCGAACGGCTTGCCTCGATGAATGGTTGCAGAATGCTCACGGCTTTCTTCATCGTTCGTGCCGTCTTCACCACTTGTGGCAGGAACATCTTACCGCTTCCGAAGAGTTCACCCACCGTATTCATCGCATCCATCAAAGGACCCTCGATAATCTTCACGGGGTTGTCATATTGCCCAGTGGCTTCGTCAAGATCTGCTTCCAAGTAGTCGCCAACACCCTTCACCAACGCATGTTTCAGTCGTTCCTCAAGGGTACCGTTTCGCCAATCGTCAGCAGCATTCTTTGATAAAACTCCACCATTTTTAAGTGCTTCTTTCTCAGCATCTTTTTCCGCTTTGATTCGAGCAGCAATTTCAATCAGATTTTCCGTTGCATCGGGGGGGCGGTTGAGCAGCACATCATCGATGGCTGTCAGCACATCGTCGGGGATGTCACTATAAAGCACCTGTGTGGCAGGATTCACGATACCCATGTCCTGACCTACCGCGATGGTGTGGTAGAGGAACACGGCATGCATCGCCTCACGGATATAGTTGTTGCCTCGGAATGAGAAGGAGAGGTTGCTGATGCCGCCCGACACATGGGCACCAGGCAGATTCTTGCGAATCCATTCGGTGGCACGGATAAAGTCCAATCCGTAGTTGTTATGCTCCTCCATACCTGTGGCCACAGCCAGCACGTTGGGGTCGAAGATGATGTCGAGGGGATTGAAACCCACCTTATCCACCAGCAAGTGGTAGGCACGTTCGCAGATTTCTATCTTGCGTTCGTAAGTGGTTGCCTGTCCCTGTTCATCGAATGCCATCACCACCGTAGCAGCACCCAAACGCTTGATTTCACGGGCTTTCTCGAGGAACTTCTCCTCACCCTCCTTCAGCGAGATGCTGTTCACGATGCTCTTGCCCTGCACACATTTCAAGCCTGCCGTGATGACCTCCCAATCGCTGGAGTCAATCATCATCGGCACTTTTGAGATGTCGGGATCACTCATCAGCAAGTTCAGGAAGGTAACCATCTCCTGCTTGGCATCGAGGAGTCCATCATCCATATTGATGTCAAGCACCAAAGCCCCATCCTCCACCTGCTTTCGTGCGATGGAAAGGGCTTCTTCGTAATTCTTTTCGTTGATGAGACGGAGAAATTTGCGTGAACCAGCCACATTACAACGCTCACCCACATTCACAAAACGGCGTTCGGGGGTGAGTTCCAGCAGTTCCAAGCCGCTCAACCACATGTTCTGAGGCTTTTCCACAGGCACATGCGGCTTCTTGCCTTCCACCAGGGCAGGATACAGTTCGATGAAATTCTCCGTCGTACCGCAGCAACCACCGAGGATGTTGACCAATCCCTCCTCCACGTACTCCTTTACCTGCTCCGCCATCATCTCGGGCGTCTGGTCGTAGAGTCCCAAGGAATTGGGCAGTCCTGCATTCGGGTGTGCTGAGATATAATAAGGTGCCTTGTCTGCCAACACCTTCAGGAAAGGCTTCAGTTGACGAGCACCAAACGAGCAATTCAATCCGATGGAGAAGATGTCGGCATGCTGCACGCTTGCCAAGAAAGCCTCCAAAGTCTGACCTGAGAGGGTGCGTCCTGCGGTGTCGCTCACCGTGATGGAAAGCATCAAGGGCACACGCCTTTTTGTCGATTCCATCGCCTCTTCTGCCGCATAAATGGCTGCTTTGGCGTTGAGAGAATCGAAGATGGTCTCGATGAGCAGGGCATCCACCCCACCCTCCAACAAGGCTTCCATCTGCTCCACATAGGCATCGACCAATTCATCATACGTGAGGCTTCGCAAGGCAGGGTTGTTCACATCGGGCGAAATGCTCAACGTCTTGTTCGTGGGTCCTACATCGCCCAATACAAAACGCGGTTTCATCGGTGTTTTCTCCGTATATTCATCTGCCAACTGACGGGCAATCTTCGCCCCAGCCAAATTCATCTCACGGCAATGGTCTTCCACCTGATAATCAGCCATCGACACCCGTTGCGACGAGAATGTGCACGTCGTGATGAGGTCGGCACCCGCATCGAGATACTTCCGATGGATGTCGGCAATCACATCAGGACGGGTCAGACACAGAATGTCGTTGTTGCCCTTCATCAATCCGGGCACATCCTTGAACTGCTCTCCCCTGAAATCGTCTTCCGTCAGCCCATACCGCTGAATCATCGTGCCCATCGCACCGTCCAGCACCAGTATGCGCTCCTTGATGGCTTCCTGTAATGTCATAATCTCACTTTCTTTGCCCTGTCAATCTCCAGCCTGTCCTCTTTCTCCTTCAATGTTTGTCGTTTGTCGTATTCCTTCTTACCTCGTGCCAAAGCGATGTCCAGTTTTGCCAAGCCCTTCTCGTTCAGGTAGAGCCGCACAGGCACAATGGTGAAACCGGGTGCTTTCGTGTCGTTCAGGAGGTTGCGGATTTCCTTCCTGTTCAGGAGCAACTTCCTCTCCCGACGCTCCAGATGGTTGTTGTACGAACCCTCCAGATAGTGCGCCACATACATGTTCTTCACCCAAATCTCGCCATTATTGATGTAGCAGTACGTGTCCACCAGACTTGCCTTTCCTGCACGGATGCTCTTGATCTCCGTACCCGTCAGGACAATGCCAGCCGTGAAGGTGTCGATAAACTCATAGTCGAACGACGCCCTCTTGTTCTTGATGTTCACCTGCTGATTCTTCGCTATCTTATTCTTTCCCATAATTCAAACTGTCAACTGTCACCTACATAAACTTCTCCAACTTCTCCACAATCATCTTCGCCACCGCTGGGGTCACTTCCTCTTGATGCTCATCCAGGAAGTCATCGCCCAACTCGTTCAGATCCTCCAACTGCTCATACAGCGCCATGAAGTCCTCGTCGCTCAAGTCCTGCGAGAGTTCCTCCTGATGCCTGTGGTACTCCGACTTCGCGGCATACAACAACTTCGAGAAGTCCTTCATCACCTTCTCCTGACCTTCCATGCTTCCCCACTCTTTTTTGACCACCATCGGGAATGGACCCTCCAGCACATAGGGTGCGTATCCATTCAGAATCAATTGGATGAATCCGCCCTCCATCACCTCGTCCAGCACATAGCGGTAGCACAGCACCGCATGCTGTTCCGCACTCAGCGTGTCCATGTTCTCCGCTGTCAGCGCACCACCAATCGCTGCCAGATAGCCGTCCGTCACCCATTGGATGAAACCGATGCTGTCCTGCTTCCCATATTGTTCCTGCGCCTGCTGTTTGTCCAGATGTACCATTGTTGTTGCTTTTAAGGATGCAAAGGTACGTTTTCTTTCCCAAATCATCAAAAACTTGCCGCATAAAGTGGGCAAGAAGTCTGTTGTTTAGTGATTTTTCCCTTATAAAGTTGGGTGTCTATTAAAATCGTTGTATATTTGTAGCCACTTTTACTACACCAAAACAAGAAGACAATGAAAAAGACAACTTACATTTGGGCATGCGGATTGGCACTTCCCCTGCTTTTCTGCAGTTGCAACAGCAAGAATGCTGCCGAAAATGGCGGTGAAGAAGACTCGACGGCTGTAGCTGTCGTGAGTGACCAACCAACAGATGGCGAAACATCCGCTGAAGATTCCAACAACGAAGCGTCGGTATTCGAAGACTGGTCAACCCGTCCCATCACGGTGAAGACCGAAGGCGGCAAAGTGGACATCCATGCTTTTGCCAAGGCATTCTGTCAAGAATATTCGGCGGCTGAGCCTTGTGCTAAGATACTTTCATATTTTAAGAATCCTGCCGATTTCGAGAAGCCGGAGGAAGTGTTCTTTGTGAAGGACTATCCAAAGAGCGGCTACATCGCTTGCGACTGGAGATTCGAGTCAACCAACGGCGTGGAATTATGCTATTGGAATCGCAAGAACGGACACCAACTGGTGGGTGTGACAATGGAACGTGGCATGGAAGGAGAAGGAATGACGTGTCGGTACATGTTTTACGATTACGACAAGACAACAGGACGCATGACACCTGACATGAACGTCGTGAAGGTGTTTGACAAACTTGCTGCCTCATACGATGCCCTCTTCCTGTATCTTCCCGAAGAAGGCAAGGACATCATCGTGTATGCTTTCAACTATGGCGATGACGATGAATCGGAAGATGACGACACATTAGATTCTTACAGCGGAAAGTGGGACGGTATGACATTCTCCATTGTCCCGACAAAGGAATAATGCAGCCCCGTTCATCACAACATCAAACAAGGAAGAAAAACGTCAATTGCTACGGGAATACATGAATTACAGCAATATGACAACCCATAACACACATTCCCCACAGAGCCCCTTGAACAATGAAGACATCATTGCTGCCGCTCGCCAACTGCGTCAGGAACAAAATGACCGTATGCACATCCGTCCCTGGAAGCGTCAGAGCCGTTGGGGATGGTATGTTTCCATGCTGAACGACGGCATCCGCTACGACTTACTGGCTGCGAACATCAGAAGATAATGAAGAAGCCATGAGCTCATGGCTTCTTTTTGACTATCTGCTTGCCGTTCTGCATTCTCTTTTCTTTCCCCGATAGATGAAACTGCCGATGGCTATGAGAAGTATGAGGGACATGACAACATAAGCCCAAATATTCGTGACGCGGGAGGTGGCGCTGATGGTGTAGTCGCCAGGAATGAGCCGTTCGCCCGTGAGGGGATAGTAGATGATGCCATCCTTAAGAACGCCTGTACCAGGATTCACCACGGTGCCGGGCATTGAGAGCGAATATGACACCGAGAACCAGAAGATGTTCAGCTGGTGGGCCAGTTCCTCGCTCAGTCCTTTCCCGAGGGGATTTTCTTCATCGAAGAAAGGCGCATAGGCATTGGAATGGAAAAATTTCTCGAATTCTTCTTTAGGATTCACATTGGCAATATCTTGCCCTTCCTTCAGGAGCGCGAGGGGGAGCGAATCGTGCAATGCCACGAACTGTTCCTTGCTCACGGGGGGATTCTGAATGGAGTCGTAGTGCTGCACCATATAGTCGAAGCACATCTTGAAGAGATTGTCATTAATCCATCGTGTCATGAACGGTTCCATCTTGCTGATTTTCTCCGAAGCCTGTCCCCCGCTGAGCCCTTCGAGCAGGTTGGGTTGACCAGTGAACCAATAGCTGACCACATCCTTGTCGGCATAATCGGTGGGTGAAAGCTTGAAGGTGTCAGCCACTGTTTTGAAAGTCTCCGTGTAGGTGTATTCCGTGTAGAACCAGCGGAAATGCTTCTCAAGATTGGCATTCGATTTCAGGCGCGCGCCATTCAGTTGCAGAGGGGTGTATTGACACATCTCCTTCACGTCCTTAAATTCCCGGTATTCGAGCGTGGTGGTCACGGTGTCGTTCTCGCCGATGTCGGTGTGAGAACCCATGAAGCCCTCCATGTTGACACATTCCGGAACGGGAGCCAACGGGGCAGACGTGCTGTCCTTGCCCCACAGGGAATCCCTTTCTTCCTGCGGCATCACATTGCGATAAATGACTTCACGCTTACAAGTGCCGTCCTCGTGAATGGTTGTGTGCAATCTGACATCCTGCTTTTCACAGGAGAAGAAGAGTGCCACCGATGCCAATAGCATCCAATATGAACTAATTGTAGTTTTCATACATCATCATTTTTAATTGCGTGTAACTAATTGGTTTTGGTTGACTTGCCTCTAAGTAGCGTGTGTACATGTTCTCGAGCGTGCTGCTTCGTGGAAAGTCTGTTGTATAGGCATGGGCACGTGGTGCCTCTGTCTTCGTGGGTTGGTTGACATAGATGAATAGTCCTATGAGCAGGATGGCTGCCGCAGAGGTGACGGTGCGCAGCACCCTCAGGATGAGGTGTGGCTTGGCGCTCTCTGGCTCCTCGCTCCTTGTTTCCTGCCCTTCCCTGTCAGGAAGGTTTGCCATGATGCTTTCCAGCATTTCATCAGGATTCTCCAATTCCGGCTGCTGTCCTTTCAGCCTGTCGAGTATGTCATCTATCTGTGTCATATCCTAATTGTTTTAAACGTTCTCTTATAGTTTGCCGTGCCACATACAAGTTACTCTTCACCTGTTTGGCATCCAAGCCTGTTATCTCTTCCACTTCTGATGAGGAGAGTCCTTCCAGATGGCAGAGCGTGAACACCATCCGCTGCTTCTCCCCCAACCTTTCTGCCAGCATCCTCACTATCGACACCCACTCTTTGTTTTCCAACGCCCTGTGCGTATCAGTATCGGAAGCATACCGTCGGAACACCAACTCATCGTCTGGCATGGATACCACTTGCCTCATGCGTTTCAACCTGTCCAGACATAGGCGTGTGGCAATCGTATAAATCCATGTGGTGAAGTTCTTCCGGGTGTCATACTCTTCTATTCGCTGCCACACACGGATGAAGGTTTCCTGCACCATGTCCCTCGCCTCTTCCTCGTCGCACAGCAGTTTCAACGACAACGAAAACACCATCCGCTGATACGTCTGCACCACTCCACGAAAAGCTGCCTTCTCGCCTTGCTGGCACCTGACCACTATGTCTTCTGCTATCTGAATCATTTGCTGTGTCTCTTTGCCTATTATACGATTGAGAATGGCAAAGGTCAAATGAAATGTTGAAAATTATCTATTTTTTTTGCAAGGGCAATCCCATTTCCTCTTTCAGCAGTGCCCGCTTCTTCTCTATCATCTCTCCCGTGCGTTGGCTATGAAAGCCGCCGAGGGTGCCATCGGAGGCAATGACGCGGTGGCAAGGCACTTCGGGGGCAAAGGGATTACGCTTGAGGGCTTGTCCGACGGCTTGGGCGCTTCGACAACCGATGCGTCGGGCGAGTTCACCATAAGTGACAGTCTTGCCACGAGGAACACGAAGCAGTTCCAGATACACACGGCGCTGGAACTCTGTGATGTGGGTGGCTGTTAGGACCCGATGGCGGATGTCGGACATGATGGTATTAAATCAGATGGTTCTCGGCGATGTAGCGCCAAAGGGGGGCAACCATGAGTGACTGTTTCATCTCGTCATGGCGAAGCAGGTCGATCAACTCGTCTGTTTTGAAAAGGTGGACACTGATTTCTTCGGTTTCGTCGAGGTTCTGTCCAGCCACTTTCTCCACTCCCTTAGCGATGAAGGTGTGATTGAGGTTGTTCATAGAAGTGGGATTGGCTGACAAAGCGGTGAGTTCCGTCCATTCGCCTCCTGCATAACCAGTCTCTTCGAGAAGTTCCCGTTTGGCTGCATCAAGAGGAGATGCATCGGAGGCTTCCATCGTACCTGCACAGAGTTCGTATTCGACGATGCCCAATGCATGACGGTATTGGCGCACCAGCACAAATTCACCATCAGCAGTGATGGCGATGATGTTGACCCATGTGGGATATTCGAGCACATAATATTCAGGCACGATTTTTCCATCAGGCATGCGGAGCACATCACGACGCGCTGTGAGCCACGGACGCTTGATGAGATATTCGGAACTGACGGTTTCCCAGGGCTGTATGTCTTTTGGCTTGTCCATCATCCAATGATTAATAGATTAATAAAAGATAAAAGAGGGAAGAAAGCACTCTGCCTTCCTCCCTTTACTCTTGAACTTTCGTTTCCTTTTTTCATCTGAAAACCAGTTTCCGATAAAAACGGTATGAAATTCTTGAGCCTCTTGTCGGATTCGAACCAACGACCCCGAGATTACAAATCACGTGCTCTGGCCAACTGAGCTAAAGAGGCGGGTGGGTAAGCTGACTACATCGCGCCGCTACAACCAAGTACCCTTGCTGCGGTCAAGCCCTGGGGGAATTCCAAGGGAGCTGGCCGTATAGGACTTACCCGTTTTCGTTTTGCGGGTGCAAAGGTAGGACTTTTTTCTGACTCCACAAAAAAAAAACGTAAAAAGTGACCAGAGAAAATAGAAAATGTTTTTTCAAGCCTGCTTGAAAAGCAAAAAATCCCATTCACTTACCTTTCGGATGACTTGAAACTTATATTTTTCACTTTTCACTCTTCACTTTTCACTTTATTTCCGTACCGTTGAGTTCGTCGGAGGTACTCACGTTCGGAAAAACCCAAATATATTTGGTTATTCTCTCACTAATCCGTACCTTTGCACCCATTATGGAAGAAATTATCCTCAATTTGACGAATGGAGCGCTCGACAACCTGAACTATGGTTGGGTCATATTGTTCATGGCTATCGAGAGTTCGTTCATTCCTTTTCCCTCAGAAGTGGTGATGATTCCTGCTGCTTACATGGCAGCAGAGACGGGCGAGATGTCTTACCCGATGATCATCTTGTGTGGCACGTTGGGTGCCTTGATTGGTGCTTTGATTAACTATGGACTTGCTTACTCTTTGGGACGTCCGATTGTGTATGCGTTTGCCAATAGTCGCTTCGGTCACATGTGCCTGATTGATGCGGAGAAGGTGGAGAAGGCGGAGGCGTATTTCGACAAGCGGGGTGCCATCTCCACGCTGATTGGCCGCATGATTCCAGCCATTCGTCAGCTCATCAGCATTCCTGCCGGTTTGGCAAAGATGAACCTGCTGCCGTTCTGCCTCTACACCTGTCTGGGTGCAGGACTCTGGAACAGCATCCTCGTGGGTATCGGTGCGGCTTTCCATTCGACGATGCCGAAGCAGGAACTTATCGACATCATCGCGCACTATTCGCACATCATTGGCGTGGCTGCCATCGTGATTGTGGTGGCGATTGTCGCGTATTTAATATATAAAGGTGTGAAGAAGAATTGAACGAAATGTATTTCATATAAAAAATCATGATAATTCGTGGCTGATTCATGATAATTTATGTTTTATTTATAACACGAATTTCCATCAATTAACTGCGAATTGTCATAAATTAAATTTTTGATAGTTACGTAAATATTATGTTTGAAAATTTAAGCGAGAGACTGGAACGGTCTTTCAAGATACTGAAGGGTGAGGGTAAAATCACCGAGATTAACGTAGCGGAGACGCTGAAGGATGTGCGTAAGGCACTTCTGGAGGCTGACGTGAACTATAAGGTTGCCAAGACCTTCACGGACACCGTGAAGCAGAAGGCGCTGGGTCAGAATGTGCTGACAGCCGTGAAGCCTGGCCAGATGATGGTCAAGATTGTACACGATGAACTGGCCGAACTGATGGGTGGTCAGGCCACGGAACTGAACCTGGCGGGTCGTCCAACGGTCATCCTGATGGCAGGTTTGAACGGTGCCGGTAAGACCACCATGTCGGGCAAGCTGGCTTTGCGTCTGAAGACCCAGAACCACAAGAAGCCCTTGCTCGCTGCCTGCGACACCTTCCGTCCTGCGGCTATGGAGCAGTTGCGTGTGTTGGCCGAGCAGGTGGGCGTACCTTGCTATTTGGAAGAAGGTGCCACCGACCCGATCGCTGTGGCTCAGCACGCCATTCAGGAGGCCAAGGCCAAGAGCTATGACGTGGTGATTGTCGATACGGCTGGCCGTCAGTCGATTGATGAGGAATTGATGCAGCAGATTGAGCAGATCAAGGCTGCAGTCAATCCTCATGAGACCTTGCTCGTGGTGGATGCCATGACTGGTCAAGATGCCGTGAATACCGCCAAGACTTTCAACGAAAGGTTGGAGATTGATGGTGTCATCCTTACGAAACTGGATGGTGACACGCGTGGTGGTGCAGCCCTCTCCATCCGCACGGTAGTGGATAAGCCCATCAAGTTTGTGGGTACAGGCGAGAAGATGGAGGCTCTCGATGTGTTCCATCCCGAACGTATGGCAGACCGCATCCTCGGCATGGGCGACATTGTCTCGTTCGTGGAACGTGCCCAGCAGCAGTTCGATGAGGAAGAGGCCAAGCGTTTGGAGAAGAAGATTGCCAAGAATAAGTTCGACTACAACGACTTCCTCGGGCAAATCGGACAAATCAAGAAGATGGGTAACATCAAGGATTTGGCTTCGATGATTCCAGGTGTGGGCAAAGCCCTGAAGGATGTGGATATTGATGACAATGCCTTCAAGTCGGTGGAAGCGATGATTGGTTCGATGACCCCCTACGAGAGAGAACACCCCGAGTGCATCAACATGTCACGCAAACAGCGCATTGCGAAAGGTGCAGGCGTCTCGATTGACGAGGTGAACCGCATCACGAAGCAGTTTGAACAGATGCGCAAGATGATGCGCCAGATGACCAGTCCGAAGATGGCTCAGGCAATGGCGCAGATGCAGCGAATGAAGGGAATGAAAGGCGGTATGCCAAGGTTCTAATGTCAATCTATGATGCGACATCGTCGCAGCAAACAAAACAAACGAAAAAATGCAACTGATAGACGGAAAAGCAACAGCGGCAGCCATCAAGGCTGAGATAGCTGAAGAAGTGAAAAGAATAGTGGATGCAGGAGGCAAGCGTCCCCACCTCGCAGCCATTCTCGTAGGTCACGACGGAGGCAGCGAGACCTATGTGAAGAACAAGGTGCTGGCTTGTGAGGCTTGCGGCTTCACCTCTACCCTCCTCCGCTTCGAGGATGATATCACCGAAGAGTTCCTCCTCCAGCAGGTGGAGAAGCTCAACAACGATGCTGATGTGGATGGTTTCATCGTACAACTTCCCCTGCCCAAGCATATCTCTGAGCAGAAAATCATCGAAGCCATTGACTA
Organism: uncultured Prevotellaceae bacterium; assembly: GCA_947167515.1. Lineage (GTDB taxonomy): Bacteria > Bacteroidota > Bacteroidia > Bacteroidales > Bacteroidaceae > Minthosoma. The sequence goes on from CAMVIM010000016.1 coordinate 53,835, forward strand.
TCGCAAGGATGTGGATGGTTTTCACCCCATCAATGTGGGTCGCATGGCCATCGGGCTCCCCTGCTACATCTCTGCCACTCCGCTGGGCATCATCACCCTGCTGAAGCGCTATAACATTGAGACAAGTGGCAAGAAGTGCGTCATCCTTGGACGTTCCAACATTGTCGGAAAACCCATGGCGCAGCTCATGATGCAAAAACAATATGGCGACGCCACCGTGACGGTGTGCCACAGCCGTTCGAAGACCTTGAAGGAGGAATGCCGACAGGCAGACATCATCATCGCAGCCATCGGCCAGCCGAATTTTGTGTCAGAAGACATGGTGAAAGAAGGTGCTGTCATCATCGATGTGGGTACTACCCGTGTACCCGACTCCACTCGCAAGTCTGGGTTCCGTCTCAATGGTGATGTGGATTTTGAGCACGTGGCATCAAAATGCTCATTCATCACTCCAGTACCTGGTGGCGTTGGCCCTATGACCATCTGCTCGTTGATGAAGAATACATTGAGCGCTGGTCGCAAAGAATTCTACAAATAGGCCTTTAGCCTGCTTGTAAGAATGCCACAGCGGCGTAAATATAGAAAAAACGAGGAAAAGTGAGGCTAACCCTCAATTTTCTTCGTTTTTTATTTTGTCATTCCCGAAAAACTTCCTACCTTTGCACTCGCAAATCAGAAATGACCTTGCTACATGGTGGATGTAGTTCAGTTGGTTAGAGCGTCAGATTGTGGTTCTGAATGTCGTGGGTTCGAGTCCCACCCTCCACCCCAACAGAAAAGCCTCTCGGAATTCCGTGAGGCTTTTCTGTTTTCTTTCTGTTTGTTGTCTTGCGTCAAGCTATTTTGTGTCAAGCACTTTTGAGGCGCGTGCCCATACGTGCTTCAACTACGTTCACCACATAGTCTCCGAGTTTCTCACATTCGTTAATGAGATCCATATAGACTGTTCCAACGGCGTAGGTGTATTCGTGATTGTTGATATCGACGATGTTCTGCACCTTGAGTTGGTTGCGGTAGTTGTTGATCTCGTTTTCAATGTTGAAGGAACGCTTCATGTCATAAGACTCCTTGCGTCCACCCATCAGGCGATTCATCTCAGAGAGTGACTGGTCGGTGAGACTCATCATCTGATGGATATGGTCATACTGACGCTCGATGAAGTGGTCTTGTTTGCCGTTGTATTTGCGCTGAATGGTGCGAGCCATGTTGTAGCATGCGTCGCCAATAGACTCCAGTTCAGAAATCTCACGCAACATGGCACGAATCTTTGCCTTCGTCTCATCAGACAAATGCGCATCACTGACAGAATCAAGGTATTTGGCAATCTCCAACTCCATGTTGTCGGAGATGTCTTCATATTTCTCAATGCGTGTGAAGAGTTTGTTGAAGTCACCTGCTTGTGCCTTTTTCTCTTTGGCTGTTGTACTACTACTCAAGTCAAGCAACTGGACAACCATTCCGAACATGCGTTGCATACGATCTGAGAAAGCGGCAATTTCTTTCTGAGCTTCGAACACTGAAAGTTCGGGAGTTTTCATGAAACCAGCAGTAATGAAATGCAGACGGAAATCCTCCTCCTCATCCACCTTCTTAGGCTTGATGACCCAGCAGACAAATCTTTCAATCTGAGGAATGAACCAAATGAGGATGGCTGTGTTGACCACATTGAAGGTAGTATGGAAAGCAGCCAACACGAAATTCAGTTTGGCGGCATTGGCAAGGAATGCGGTACTGCTAGCGGTACTCTTCGTCATTTCCACATCATAACCAACCCAACCGCACACCATATCGATGAAGTAACGGAATACGAACAGAATCCACAGAACGCCAAACACGTTGAAGAACATATGGGCTAAAGCTGCACGACGAGCTTGTGTGTTAGCAGAAAGAGCTGCGAGGTTTGAGGTGATGGTGGTTCCAATATTCTCACCCAGCACCAAAGCAATACCCTGATAGATGGGCATCGCACCTGTAGAACACAGTAACATTGTGATGGCCATCACCGCTGCAGACGACTGCACACAGAAGGTCATGACACCACCCAAGACGAGAAAAACAAGCGTGGTCCAGAAGGAGTTGGGATCAAATGATTTGAAGAAGGAGGTGACGGCTTCGTTGTTTGCCAAGTCCATTGACATGCCAGTTGCTTTCAAGGTCGTGAGACCCAACAGCAAGAGACCAATACCAAACAGGAAATCGCCAATATAACGATGTTTCTTCATGTAAATGAGTACGATACCGATAAAGAAACCCACGTATGACACGATGCCGATGTCAAATGGAGAGGCTTCGTTGCCCGACGTACCTACCGCCATAATCCAAGCCGTAAGCGTTGTACCGATGTTGGCACCCATGATGACAGAAATGGCTTGTGCCAGCGTGAGCAGACCAGCGTTGACAAACGAGACGGTCATTACGGTTGTGGCGGTTGAAGACTGTACTGAAGCTGTCACTAATGTACCGGTCAACATACCCGTGAAACGGTTGGTGGTCATTGCACCCAGCACGTGGCGCAGTTGAGGACCGGCCATCTTCTGGAGAGCTTCACTCATGGCCTTCATACCGAACATGAGGAGTGCAAGCGAACCCAGAAGTTTGAAAATAATCCAGATTGACATAATATGGGTTGTGAATGAGTTAGTTGATGCAAAGATACGCCATTTTTTTAGTTTGATACAAGAAAACGTTAAAAAAGTTTGTGGAAAAACGAAAGAAACTGTACCTTTGTCTTTGGAAATATCTAAACTATAACCTATTTATACAATGAAAAAAATCTTTTGTTTGTTTTCCCTCATGGCTGCACTGATGGTGGCAACACCTTCTTTTGCCCAAAAAGCCAAGGGAACGTTTGAGGCAGGCAACGGTACGTTCATGCTCAATGGAAAGCCTTTCATCGTGAAGGCTGCAGAGATTCACTATCCTCGTATTCCCAAGGCCTATTGGGAGCACCGCATCAAGATGTGTAAGGCATTGGGTATGAACACCGTATGCATCTACATCTTCTGGAATATCCATGAGCAGCGTGAGGGTCAGTTCGACTTCACAGGCAACAACGACGTGGCCGAGTTCTGTCGTCTGGCTCAGAAGAACGGCATGTATGTCATCGTGCGTCCTGGTCCCTACGTGTGTGCGGAGTGGGAAATGGGCGGTCTCCCTTGGTGGCTGCTGAAGAAAAAGGACATTCGTCTGCGCGAGCGCGATCCTTTTTTTATGGAACGTGTGAAGATTTTCGAGGAGAAGGTGGGCGAACAGCTGGCTGGCTTGACCATTCAGAAAGGTGGCCCCATCATCATGGTGCAGGTGGAGAACGAGTACGGCTCTTACGGAGAGGACAAGCCTTACGTGAGCGAGATTCGTGATTGTCTGCGCGGCATCTACGGAAAAGACCTGGCGCTCTTCCAATGCGACTGGTCGTCCAACTTCGAGAAGAACGGCCTTGATGACCTCACATGGACGATGAACTTCGGCACAGGTGCGAACATCAACGACCAGTTCCGCCGTCTGGGCGAACTGCGTCCCAACGCCCCCAAGATGTGTTCCGAGTTTTGGAGCGGATGGTTCGACAAATGGGGTGCTCGTCATGAGACCCGTCCAGCCAAGGACATGGTGGAGGGCATGGACGAAATGCTCTCGAAGGGCATCAGCTTTTCCCTCTATATGACGCACGGAGGAACAAGCTTCGGCCATTGGGCAGGTGCCAACTCTCCAGGCTTTGCTCCTGATGTGACCAGCTACGACTACGATGCGCCTATTAACGAGTACGGTCACGCTACGCCGAAGTTCTGGGAACTGCGCAAGATGATGGAAAAATATAATGATGGTAAGGCTTTGCCTGCTGTGCCGAAGGATGTAGCACCAATCATCACGGTGCCTAAGTTTGAGTTGAAAGAGTTCTCTTCTATATTCAATGGCATAGATTCACAATTCAAATTGCCCATTCGCAAGGATGGTGGCTTGATGACCTTTGAAGAGATGGACATGGGTTGGGGTTCGATGCTTTACACAACCACTATGCCAGAAATTCCCGCACAGAGCGTTATTACGGCTGATTTCCATGACTTTGCGCAAGTGTTCATCAATGGCAAATACATTGGAAAGATTGACCGTGTGAAGAATGAGAAGAGCCTCACGCTGCCCCCTGTAAAGAAGGGCGATGAATTGGAAATCCTTGTTGAAGCGATGGGACGCATCAACTTTGGCCGCGCCATCAAAGACTTCAAAGGCATTGTGGGCGAAGTGGCTATCACAGCAGAAGTGGAAGGCATCGAAACCACATGGAAACCACAAAATTGGGTTAAATTCGGATTGCCTGACTCTTATGAGAAAGCTGCAGATGCTTTTGTCCACAACAATGATTACACAAAAGCTGAAAATGAAGGCCAGCGATTGGGCAAGAAGCCACAATGGAACGTTGATGGACTTGATTTGGTGAGCAAGCGTGGCTACTATCGTGGCTACTTCAACCTCACCAAAGTAGGCGACACTTTCCTGAATTTCGAGACTTGGGGCAAGGGACAAGTTTATGTGAATGGTCATGCTCTCGGCCGCATTTGGTCAATTGGTCCTCAGCAAACACTCTACGTGCCTGGTTGCTGGCTGAAGAAGGGCAAGAACGAAATCATCGTGCTCGATGTGGTAGGTCCTAAAGAGGCTGTGGTTTGGGGGCAGGCAGAGCCTGAACTCAACAAGCTTCAGTTGGAGAAGTCGAACAAGCATAACAACATTGGTGACAAGCCCGACCTCAACAGTGCCACACCTGCTGCTACGGGTAGCTTCAATGCTGGCAATGGTTGGCAGGCCGTCAAGTTTGCTACTCCAGCAAAGGGACGTTATCTCGCCATCGAATGTCTTTCCACTCAGAAGGAAGGCGACTTTGTTGCCATCGCTGAACTTTATCTGCAAGGTGTTGATGGTAAGCGTATCTCTCGTGAGCCTTGGACCACCAAGTATGCCAACAGCGAGGAGGAGAACGGCAATCACACTGGCGACAAAGTGTATGACCTGCAAGAATCCACTTATTGGCAGACAGAGAAAGGTGCCGCACTCCCCCACCTCCTCGTCATTGACCTCGGCAGCGAGCAAACCATCTCAGCCCTTGAATATCTTCCGCGTGCAGAACAAGGAGCCCCCGGCAGCCTGAAGAACTACAAGATTTATCTCTACTGATAAAGCGAGGAAAAGGAACAATCGCAGTTCCTTTTCCTCCTTTAATGCAACGCCGTTGTATATTCAATCTGTACGCCGTTCCATTTGCATATTGTACGGCACTCCATTCACATATTGTACGACGTTGTACATAATAACAAAAAACCGTTTCACCGAATAACAAAGAAAGCCTCAACAGGACATCATCCCGTCGAGGCTTTCTTTTTGTTTGTTTATGTGTGTTCGGAACAGATTAGTTGTTTTCAGGACGAAGCTGACGAACAACCTCTGCAGTGCGCCACATCTCAGAATCGTGGAGAGCAGCGAGCTCTTTCTCGAGACCTACGCGGTAGTCTGGCTTTGAGTTAGCGTCGATAGAAATCTGAGCCTCATGACCTGACTTCACAGAAGCATAGAGCTTCTCAACAACTGGCTTGATGGCATCGTGGAAAGGACCCATCCAGTCGAGGGCACCACGCTGTGCAGTGGTTGAGCAGTTAGCGTACATCCAGTCCATACCCTTCTGAGCGAAGAGAGGCATGAGTGACTGAGTGAGCTCTTCAACTGTCTCGTTGAATGCCTCAGATGGAGTGTGACCGTTCTCACGGAGCACTTCGTACTGAGCGAGGAGAAGACCTTGGATAGCACCCATAAGTGAACCACGCTCACCAGTGAGGTCAGAAGTAGCCTCGCGCTGGAAAGTAGTCTCGAACAAGTAGCCAGAACCGATACCGATACCCAGAGCGAGTGTACGGTCGAGAGCCTTGCCTGTAGCATCCTGATATACTGCATAAGAAGAGTTCAAACCACGACCTTCGAGGAACATGGTGCGGAGTGATGTACCAGAACCCTTTGGAGCCACCATGATGACGTCGATGTCCTTGGCAGGAACACATCCTGTGCGGTCATTCCAAGTGATAGCGAAACCATGAGAGAAGTAGAGAGCCTTACCAGGAGTGAGGTACTTCTTGAGAGTTGGCCATACAGACATCACAGCTGCGTCTGAAAGCAGGCACATCACGATTGTACCCTTCTCTGCGGCCTCTTCGATAGAGAAGAGAGTCTCACCAGGAACCCAACCGTCCTTAATTGCCTTCTCAAAAGTCTTGCCCTGACGCTGACCAACGATTACGTTGAAACCGTTGTCACGGAGGTTGCAAGCCTGACCAGGACCCTGAACGCCATAACCAATCACTGCGATAGTCTCGTCCTTCAAAATCTCGCGAGCTTTCTCCAGTGGGAATTCTTCACGTGTCATTACCTCTTCGATAACGCCACCAAAATTCATTTTTGCCATTTTCTTTTTGTTTTTATTTGTGCAAGGAAGTTCCTTGCGGGTTATTATTAAATGAATTGATTATTTTTTCTCTTGTGAAAGTTTTTTTGCTTCACGCACAGCTAGATACTCGTCAAGATGCTCCACACGGCTCTTGGTGATGCAGATGCGACCGGAACGGACAAACTGCAAGACACATCCTAATGTTTTCAGCGCATCGAAGAGCGAAAGGATGTCGTTGGTGATACCTGTAATTTCCACCACAGCATAGGTGTTATTCACTTCAATGATGCGAGCATTGTGGAAACGAATCATGCGACCCACATCTGGGTTTTTCAGCATGACAGGGGTGCTCAACTTGAACAGAGCCGTCTCATTGATGAAAAGTTCGTCATCTGTGTAAAAATGTGCCTGAAGCACTTCAATACGTTTTTCCACCTGTGCGGTGAGGATGCGAGCCATACGTTCATCGCAGATGGCTGTCACCGTGTACTTATGTGCTCCAGGGGTGCTGGAAGCACATACATTCAGCGACTCGATGTTGACCTGACGGCGAGTGAAGACTGCTGTAATCTGCGAGAGCAGACCTGGCACGTTTTCTGAATATATCAGGAATGTATAGAGTTTTGTCGTTGTATCTTTTTCCATTTTTGGAGTTGTTTTTTCGATTGTCGGAGAACTGTTGCGGTTGAGCAGTCGGTCGCACTTGCCACACGAGGTACATTCACCACACTGACCTCCAAAGGTTTTCTGTGCCATAGGATTTACACCTCAAGAAGCATCTCGTCTATGTTAGCGCCAGGAGGTGTCATCGGAAGCACGTTGTCCTCTTCCTTGATAGCACACTGCAAGAGGTATGGGCCAGGGGTGGCCAGCATCTCGGCAATGGAGGCATCGAGGTCTGCCCGTTCTGTCACGGTCTTGGCAGGGATGCCATAACCCTGTGCGATGAGCTCGTAGTTGGGGTTCAGCATCGGTGTGAACGAATAGCGACGAGAGAAGAACATCTCCTGCCACTGGCGCACATTGCCAAGGAAGTTGTTGTTCAAGAGGATAATCTTCACAGGGGCACCCTGCTCCATAATGGTTCCGAGTTCCTGAATGGTCATCTGCAGACCGCCATCACCCACAAAGAGGCAGACGGTACGGTCGGGAGCACCAAACGTGGCACCAATGGCAGCCGGAAGTCCAAATCCCATCGTGCCCAGTCCCCCAGAGGTGACAACAGAACGCTTCTTGGTGAACTTGAAATAGCGGCAAGCCATCAGCTGGTTCTGCCCCACGTCGGTCACCATGATGCCTTCGTTGTTGGTAGCTTCGCTCACTTTGCGAATGACTTCACCCATCAGCAGAGGGCCGTCCTTGGGATGGAGCGCCTTGTCAATCACCTTCTCGTATTCCTTCTCTGCGTATGGCTTGAAACCGTCAATCCATGCCGTATGTTTTGTCTGATCCACCAACTTGGTCACTTCGGCAATTGTTTCCTTACAGTTACCCAACACGGCTAAATCTACAGGAACATTCTTGTTAAACTCGGCTTGGTCAATGTCGAAGTGGATGATTTTGGCTTGCTTGGCATAGGTGGCGAGATTGCCTGTCACACGGTCATCGAAACGCATGCCAATGGCAATGAGCAGGTCGCACTGGTTGGTCATCACATTAGGGCCAAGGTTGCCATGCATGCCGAGGATACCCATGTTCAGAGGATGGTCAGATGGAATGGCCGAAAGTCCGAGAAAGGTTGTTCCACAAGGAAGGTCTGCCTTTTCCACGAAGGTGCGCAGTTCTTCTTGTGCATGACCCAGTTCCACGCCCTGTCCCACCAGCACAAAGGGTTTCACGCTGTTGTTAATCATCTTTGCTGCACGTTCGATGTCCGTCATCTTCACGTCTGGTTCAGGGTCGTAGCTACGGATGAAATCGACCGTGGCGGGTTCATAATTCACCATGCCCGTCTGGGCGTTTTTCGCAAAGTCAAGCACCACAGGACCAGGACGTCCGCTCTTGGCGATGTAGAACGCACGGGCAACAGCCCACGCCACATCTTCTGCACGGCGAATCTGGTAGCTCCACTTGCTGATAGGCGAAGTCACGCCGACCACATCGACCTCTTGGAAGGCATCCGTACCCAGCATGGCCACACCTACCTGACCGCAGATGACCACCATGGGCGTGGAGTCAATCATTGCATCTGCAATGCCTGTCACGGTGTTCGTGGCACCAGGGCCAGAGGTCACGATGGCACACCCTACCTTGCCACTCACACGAGCATAACCCTGAGCAGCGTGAACGGCACCCTGCTCATGACGAACAAGAATGTGATTCAGTGTTTTCTTATGATCATAAAGTGCATCGTATGTAGGCATGATGCTTCCACCTGGATAACCGAAGAGGACATCAACCCCTTCATGCTCCAAGGCACGCATCAAAGCCTCTGCGCCTGTTACTTTTTCCATATCTTAATCTATAATTCTTACGCCTCCCTTGTCTGCACTTGCCACACTCTGGGCATATGCACGGAGAGCTTTTGATACTACACGATTACGTTTCAGTGGCTGCTGTGGGCGTGCTACCAATTCTTCATCTGATAGACGCACGTTGATGGAACGGTTGGGAATATCAATGTCGATGATGTCGCCATCCATAATCTTGCCAATATTGCCACCCGATGCAGCCTCTGGAGAGATGTGTCCAATAGAAAGACCTGATGTGCCACCTGAGAAACGTCCGTCTGTGATGAGAGCACACTCCTTACCCATGTGCATCGACTTGATGTATGAGGTTGGATAAAGCATCTCCTGCATGCCAGGACCGCCCTTCGGTCCCTCGTGTGTGATGACGACCACGTCGCCCTTCTTCACTTTGCCGCCAAGGATGCCCTCACAAGCGTCTTCCTGTGAGTCGAACACCACAGCAGGACCAGAGAACTTCCAAATGCTCTCATCCACACCGGCTGTCTTCACCACACAACCATCCTGTGCGATGTTGCCGAAGAGGATTGCCATACCGCCATCCTTGGTGTAAGCATGCTCAATGTCACGGATACAACCAGTAGCACGGTCGGTGTCAAGCGTTTCATAATTGGTGTTCTGAACACCCAGCTGATTGCAGAACACACCAGCAGGAGCGCTGCTGTAGATGCGTTTTGCCTCAGGGTCTATGTTGTCTTTCAAAATAGAATACTTCTCGATATCCTCTGCCAAAGTGGCGCCATTCACACGCTTCACAGATGTGTCAATCAGACCGCCCTTTGCCAATTCGCCCAGCAAGTTCAGCATACCACCTGCACGACCGCATTCCTGCACACTATACTTCTGTGAGTTTGGCGCAAGTTTGCAGAGGAAAGGAGTCTTGCGGGAAAGCTTGTCGATGTCAGCCATCGTGAAGTCCACCCCAGCCTCTTGAGCCACTGCCAGAAGATGCAGCACCGTATTGGTTGAAGCGCCCATCGCAATGTCAAGCGTCATTGCATTGAGGAAAGCCTTGCGGGTGGCTATTGAACGAGGAAGGACTGACTCATCACCATCTTCGTAATAAGCGAATGCGTTCTTCACAATCTGGCGGGCAGCTGCCTTCATCAGCTCCTTACGGTTCACATGGGTGGCAAGAATCGTTCCGTTACCAGGAAGAGAAAGACCGATAGCTTCAGTCAAGTTGTTCATTGAGTTTGCTGTAAACATACCTGAACAGCAACCGCAACCTGGACATGCACGGTTTTCCACCTCTGCCAATTCCTCATCGTTCACCGTTGGGTCAGCACCCTTAATCATTGCAGCAATCAGGTCAAGGTTTTCACCCTTGTACTTACCAGCCTCCATAGGACCACCACTGACAAATACAGCAGGAATGTTCAGACGCATGGCAGCCATCAGCATGCCCGGAGTGATCTTGTCACAGTTGGAGATGCAGATCATTGCATCAGCCTTGTGTGCATTGCACATGTACTCCACAGAGTCAGCGATGATGTCGCGAGAAGGCAGTGAATAGAGCATGCCGTCATGTCCCATGGCAATACCATCATCAATGGCGATGGTGTTGAACTCTGCCGCATAACATCCCATCTTTTCAATTTCCTCTTTCACAATCTGTCCAGCCTCATGCAGATGAGTGTGACCAGGAACAAACTGAGTGAAAGAATTGACGATGGCGATGATAGGTTTGCCAAATTGTTCACGCTTCATGCCGTTGGCTACCCACAGAGCACGTGCTCCAGCCATACGGCGACCTTCAGTGCAGACAGCACTACGTAACTGATGTTTCATATTGTATGTTAGAGTTCTTTTATTATCTTTTTACGCCGAAGAATGGGACAACCCCACTCTTTCTTACAACAAAATGCCTCTCCCAATACTTAAGAAAGGACTAAAAACGATGCAAAATTACGAAAAATCCATGAAATTTGACACATCTTTTTCAATAAAAAAGAGAGGAACCCCACTTTTATCGAGGATTCCTCTCTCTTTTGTATTCCAGTCACTCACAAATAATGACAGATTTCAGATGTGGCTTCACTTCAAGACTTACTTCTTATAAACTTTCTTTCCACCCTTGATGTAGATGCCTGGTGTAGTCATTTGGTCAACCTTCACGCCTTGCAAAGTGTAGATAGCGTCATCTCTTTCTGCTTGATTTTCCATTGTCACATCTTCAATGGCTGTTGGATCAGTTAAATCTTCTTGTTGTGCCTTGTTGGGGTTTCCTTTATACTTAACGGAAGGGTCGAATGACAAATGAGGTGGTTGGTTATAAACACTGTTCTGGAGAATAACCTGCGCACGATAGTCCACATCGTCCAAGAGGTGAGGAATACGGTAGCTGGTTTCATAACTGGTAGCACCAATGATGAGGTAGAAATTCCCTCTGATAGTGTAGATGATATTGCCATTACTGTCCTTCGTTTTGTCCATGTCCGTATTGCTCCATGTGACCATTTCCTCGCGCCAGTCGCCCAGAATGTCGCCCAAAACACAAGGATTATTCTTGCTGGCATTGTTGAGTTCACCCCATGTATAGTTACCGTTGTTGAACTTATAGCGGTCGAAAGATTTGCTCGAAGGATTCCAGTGGGCGATGATACTCTTATCAAAGAATTCATCATAGAGATCTCCATCCCAATAAATGCGACAGTTGATGCCCGCACCACTGCTGCCAATAGCCCATGAATCGGCAATGGAATTACCAGTCAGACAGTCAAACATGGCACTAGATGCGCTATAGATAAACTGAGAATGAGGCGAAGACGAATCAAAGTGAGCAGCCAAGCCACGCCCCGTGTCACTGCCGGCTGTCACATGATGAATAAATGTACCAGTCTTAGCATCACGCAAGTCATAGCCATAAGGTTTTTCCTCATGCACCATGAACACCTCTTGCCCTTCACGCTCAGGCAAAAAGTCACTGATGTGGAGTGCATCGCCATGACCAAGCCCTGTGCGATAAAGCAGACTTCCGTCATCGTCAAGGGCGGCAGAACCATATACAATTTCCTGCTTTCCGTCGCCATCGCAGTCACCCACGGTAATCGAGTGTGCACCTTCGCCCCACAACCCTTTGCCCGACTGTATGTTGCGACTTACCCAACGCTCCTTCAGCGTTACACCATCCCAATCGTAAGCAGCCACAAAGGCACCTGAATAGTAGCCACGGGCAAAGATAGGGCATGGATTCTTGTTGGCACCGTCCAGCCATGCGATAGCTGCCAAATAACGCTCCGAACGGTTCTGCTTCGAGTCGCCCCAGTAGTTCAGACCTGCTGCATAGTCGGTGTGGTAAGGGATAGTAGCCAGTTCGGCACCTGTCATACCATCAAACACCGTGATGTACTCCGAGCCGTGGTCTTGCTTGCCGCGTTCACTGAGTAGATTCTCATTGGGGTCATCATTGCCCAAGAGCACATAGTTGCCCTCGCCGTCGATAGTGCCAGGAGCAGTCTTCACCATAAATTCGCCATAGCCGTCACCATCGAAGTCCCATGCAATGAACGGTGTGGTGTGAGCACTATTAAACATATTATAGCCTGTCTGGATTCGCCATAGTTGAGTTCCATCCAGTTTGTAGCAGTCATATACTGCCTGCGAGTTCGGACCATTGCCTGCTGCATCCTTCTCGTTCGAGGGTCGCCACTTCAAGATGATTTCATATTCGCCATCGCCATCCATATCACAGAAGGAGGCGTCGTTAGGCGTATAATATGCCCCATGACGTTCATCCTTCGGAGCTGCAGCAAGCTTTACTTCCATCGTCTGATTGGTCCACGTCTTCTTGCTCACCTCGGTTTCCAGTAGATTGCCATATTGGTCATAGACTTCCAGCTTATAGTAGGAAGAGGCAGAACCACTTGCATCGCGGAAGTTGGTTTTGTCTATGATGTATTTGCCAGCATTTAGTGTCGTATTCTGAGTTGTTGCATTTGAACCACGATAAAGCTTATACTTCACCCCATATCCGTCGGACTCACGATGACGCCACGAAACAAGATTGCCCGTTCCCATACTCGCACCACTCAGGCTCAATGCCATCAATCCACGTTTCAGAGGCTTTGCCGCAGGCTTAGGAGAACGGTTACTCACCACAAACATCACCTCGAAATAGAACACCTGCTTTTGCCCCTCAAAAATCTTCACGGTAGCCATGTGTCCACTGATGTTCACGGAAGATGTGTAGCCATCTTTCAATTCAATGTTGAAGTCTGATGGATCGCCATACAGTTTCGTTGTATATTTAGCCAGACCTCCGTTCATTAAGTCCTTCGTCAGAGTCGTTAAGTCTATCACCGAACCTTCTTCGCCATATCCTGTCGTACCCTTACAAGTGATGGATTCTACAAAGTCAGCGGTGGTGTAGAACTTCTCCACCTCGCCCGTCAAGGTCACATTGCGGAATGCAATGGCCTTAGGGTTGGTATTGTCCGCACCATTCAAGTTCCATATATATAAATATATGTAATAATTCTGCTCATGAACACTTACGCCACTCAACTTGTAGTCGAAGTGGCTGTAGGCATTCGGATTATTTGCCGACACCTTGTTACGTAACGGACTGATAGATGAAGCGATGGCGGTCTCGGCACCCGTAGCTATCTTATAATACACGCCAATGTTACCCCCGTCAGTGCCACACTTGGCAGCATCGAACGACAGACCTGTTGGACGGAAAACATAACCTGATTGTGGAGTGACGGTAAAACGGATGCAGTGTCCAGAGGTCTTACTCGTCACGCGTGTCTTGGGAATGAACTCCGTAAAAGCTGGAACATAAGTTACTTTCGAATATCCGTTGTCAGCATCACTACCTGTGCGGGCTGCGGTATTATTGATGTTTGCACCTTTCATGAATGCGGTCGTGACGAGGCTTGTATATGATTCCTCACCCATTAGCTCCACTTTCGAAAGATTGTTTTCATCGCTCAGTTCCCACTTGGCTGTGACGCTTTGAGCCATCACCGTCAAACCCGTAAGAAGCACAAATGTCGTTAGTAAAAGTTTTTTTCTCATTAGTTAGTTAATATTTAGTTAGTTTCTATTTTTTCATTTCTTCATGTTCTTCAAGAACCATTCCCTTGCCACTGGCAGAAAAAGGTCGTGTCCATCATTGTTCAGGTGGGCTGTGTCATCCGCTCCCTGAAAATATTTCTTGCGGAACTCAGCATCACGAACCTTGATGATACATTTCTTATCGTAGTTCATCAGCACGGGGATGCTATGCCGCTTACAGGCTTTTTTGATGACTTCACAAACTTGTGCGAACCCAGGGCGGTCAACATACCAAGGGGTGACATAGCCAATTCGTGCCTTGGGGCAAAGACGTTCTATACCACTTAACAACACTTCCAGCGAGTCCGCAAACATCTGTAGTGAATCTGCGTTTTCCTTCACCTTGTCCGCATCGTTATGACCAGCTATAATCAGCACATAATCAGCATCTGTTTCCATTGCTGTGTAGCGCACCCACAAGGCTGGACCAAAATTGTACTTGCCGTCGTGCGTACGGTCGAACGCCACACACGACCCGTTGCGCCCATAGTTGTTGTACTTATATCCCAATTCCGCTGCCAACTTGCTGTGCCAAGCCTCTGTAGCAGGGCGACGATGATTGGCCACATAACTGTCGCCTATCACATTCAGCACTTTCTGAGCCTGCACAGGAACAAATCCCAGCAAAGTCAATAGCACCACAAAAACTGCATGTTTCTTCATCATAATATGTTTTTCTGTTCATTGAACCACATTTCACAAAATCGTATCCCTCGGGTACGGTGTACCGTAGTCGAGGGGTACGGCATAGTGTACCCCTCGACTACGATTCTGTTACTTTTTCTGATTTAACACGACAAATACAGTCGATATAAATCTGATTCAGTTAATTGGCGGCAAAGTTAGCAATTAATTTCATGAAAAAGCCTCCCACTGTTCAGAATTTTTCATTTTTTTCTCATATTTCAGCTCTTCGGCATATAGAATATTGAAAAATCCATTTAGACTCGTTATTTTCCTCCACCCTTCTGTCCACCCACCATAAAACCATTCATTTGTCCACCAGAGGTTGCTCCAACCTGCTGCATATTGCCCACAACCGTTTTCTTATTGGGATTCAGTTCTTGAGCAATTGCATTAAAAGCTGGTGTATAGATGGCTTTAAGAATCGTTCCTTGGTTTTCACGCATTGTTGAAAGTATATGTGACACATATTCGTTTTGAACTTTACCATTCTTCCGCATACGCACTAATTGCTTATAATCGCGATGCCAATTCTTTGCACGATTTGCTTGCGGATTATACTGACAAGTCTCTGAAAGTACAACTTTCATCTTATATTCTCCCGTTCCCCATGACGGGCTGCTAACAGAAACTGGCATATAGGAACGCGGAACAACGAAACAATCCCCATCCACAATAATTGTGGGTTGTTGATGTGCGATGGCATCCGAGCGGTAATAGACATATACGGAATCGCGCAGTTCGTCTTCTGAAATAGGAATTTTCAACGAGAATGATCCCAATTTCACATCTTGCGACACTTGCACCAGTTCATTAATCCACGAAGAATAAATATCCATTTTCACACTGACGACAGGATTCCTGTATTCATGAAAGTCGAAGTGGCTAATTGTGTTCCAATAATCTCGTTCTTCTACCGACAGATTCTTCCAAGAAGAAGCACTTATCCGATTAGCCTGGAAATTAGGTAAAAAGGAATTGTAAGGACGAAACACAACTGTGTCAACAACAAGGTAAAATTTACTATGCATAAACATGTGATCGAGTCTCGTTGTGTCAATATGACAAACTATTTTCAGCATTTCTACACCGTCACGTTGTGCAGATAAAGTTATGCCATCAAAATTCATATCAGAAGGATCCAACGGCCCCGTCGTTGATAAGTTACTGTAGAAATCCCTCTGTCCTTTTATTGATTGCAGACTATCTACAAATACACATTCTTTCTGGCGCATTTCTTGCCAACTCTTTTTCTGACGAGCACGGATCTTGGCCAATTCCAGCAGTTCGTTACCCAATACATTAATGACAGCAGTCACACCACCTGTGAGCATAGAAGAAGCCACATCCCCCACTTTCATCGAACGGCGTTTTGAACGATACGCTGTGGCAAATTCATTGATTTTCGCCTTTTTCGCAGCATCCATGGTGTTCACTTCAACCATGAAAAATGACGAGAATTCTTCTAAGCCCTCTTTTATTTCACCTTGAACCATACTGGATTCTTGCCTCATTCCATGAATTGATTGAGTTCCCTGTGCCCACATGTTTACACTAAAAAGTAACATGCCTACTATTAACATCATTGTCTTTTTCATACATTCAATCTTTTTTATTGTAATTACTATTTTTACTCTATGCCATCAATCAAGATAAATGCATCATAAAATTGGGGCTGATTATACTTCTTGGTCACAAGAAGAGGCTGACGCCCACGGCGAGGATACAATTTGGTCACCTCTGTTGTTCTTAATGTCGTTCGGGCTTGTGAAAAGGCCTCGTGCAGTTTCATTCCATTCTTCAAGTTCTTAAATAACTCCAGCATGAACTGAATGGTGGCTTGATCATCCACTTGCCACAGACTCACCACAAGGGCACGTGCTCCAGCCGTCTTCAATCCGCGTTGCAAACCAAAAACCCCATCAATCGTGATATCTCCTAAACCAGACTGACAGGCCGACAACACAACAATATCCACGTTAGACATGTCAGAAGCAGCCAATTCTCGGGCAGACAAAATACCATCTGGCTGCGATGGGTCAAACCCACCGTTCTGCATGTTTCGTTCTGCGCCCGAGAGGAAAAGACAACTCTGCGACATCTGCGTGTCGGATTTAATAGGATGAATATCCACCCCTTTGTTTGTCGCTTCTGCAAAAAGACCATGTGTGGAGATGGACAAAACATGGAAGCGATTCATCAATTGTCGTATGGCTCTCTCTGTAACCGAGTCACCCCGTAAAACACAATCCTTTTCATGATGCCGAACCACACAAATGGAATCAACCTCTCTGCGTGAGCCTTCCAAATAGGGTAAAGCCATATTTTGAGAAGCCAATGACACATAGGCTTGCCTGTCATTCTCAAACGAATCGTTTCCAGTTTGTTCATGAGAAGATGTATAATCCACCCCTCCACAAAGAAGCATGCTGTCTGAACGGAAAGGACGATGAGGGGCTGTAAGCATACGTGTCGATGTTAGGCGATGAAAGTTTTTGTTGGAAAGTGACGATGGCAACAAATACTCGATAGCAAGCTGGTGAAAAATTCCATCGGCTGCAAAATACACATCGTGGCTATCCCCTATCGCTTGAACAAGTTGCTCGTTCCATAAGAGTTCCGGAAGTATTGAATCGCCATACAACACATCCTTCTCCGTTCCGCCCAATGATGCCAAAGCTTCTTTCACAGTCAACCCTTCATTCAGTTTCTGTGTTGCAATCTTTTCCAAAGGAGCAATGTCGATAAATATCGGGAGATTTCTTTTTTTATTGAGCACCACTGCCGCCATGTGTGGTTTCCCATCTTTAGGATAGGAGATGAATTCTATGGCAGTCGATGACTGGGGCATCTTACGCCATACCGTTTTCCAATCCATACGGATGGCGGCAAGGGCTGTCTTCCGCTGTTCCTGTGTCATTGTGGACGTGAAATCACGACCCATCTGCAACAGGACGGCTTTACTGAATAGGGCGACATCGTAGAGCATAGCGGGCGCCTTGTCCTCCAGTCGGTAGCAATCTGTCACAAAGGGCTGTTCGGCTAACCAATACTGCTCGCGCTGCGACTCGTCCATCTCTATAAAATGAGCATCTATATAGTTGCGGGCTATGGAAAGATATTCTCTGTAATAGGAGGGTATCCTGTCGTCATAACGCCCAGTCTTGTCATACTCCAACAGCAGGATTTTCGCTTTCTTCCGTAAGGTCTCGGCATAGCCCTGCGGGTCTTTCTGGAGTTTCATCCATCGTTCTACCTTCACGATGTCCTGTTTCGCCTCGTCGTATCGTCCCAGACGTGCCAGACACAAGGCTCTCTGGGAGAGTATATGATAGTAGTCCGTCTGCTCGCCTCCGTGACGGGCATCCTCGTCAAAGGCTCCGCTCGCCAAGCACTGATCGAGGTAGTGCAAGGTCTGTGGATAGTCCTCTAAGGCATAGTAGTTCTGGGCGATTTCATCCTGCACCTTATATACAAATTCGGTCATGTAGGGCTGCCGTTCCAGCGCATCCTGCAACGCCTGTATGGCTTTTTCATACTCTCCTGTCAGAAAATATCGACCTGCATCTATCTTGTCCACTTCGGCCAGATAGCCGTCACGCCATGCAAGGGAGGTGTCGTCCTGCGCATCGTCTGTCAAGCCTGCAGTCCCCTCCCCATATCTTTGCTGAATCAGTTTCCGCAACTTGGCAGACACCTTTTCCATCTCCACCTGCAAGCCAACGGCGTAGGCAATTTCTCCAAAACTCTTATTGGCAGGCCAGTAGAGGTACTGAAAATCCATATCGGACAGATTCTTTCCTGCTTCGGTCATGCCCCTTTGCTGCAGTTCCACGTCCAATGCGTTCACCACATCCTTCATCGCCTGGTATGCCTTGAAGTATTTCCGTTGGTCATTCAGGGAGAGGGCTGACTCATACGCATCAGAGACCTCTTTGCTGAACAGGTTTTCCTGCTGCGCATGGACAAACAGTGACGCACACAGCAACAGTCCTGTCACCCATATCCTGCTCCGAGATAAAGAAACTCGCTCCATTCCCATATCCTCCTGTTATTTTCTTGAATTATGGTTGATGATGACAAAGGGCATGTTCTTCTCCGATTGGTTGGTGATGGAAAGCGTAAAGGTCTCGCCTTTCTTCACTTTTTCTTTCAACGACAAACAGACCACGCCATCCTTCTTTTCGCTCAGACCGACAAAGTCCTGCCCGTCTTTTGTGATGCCCACAACAAAGGCTGCTGAAGGATGAAAGGCTGCCACTGCTATCCGTTGCTCACCCAAGCGTCCCTTTATCTCATATCTGACCGTGGTCCTTTTCTTCACGGCTACTTCTATAAGAGAATAATGAAAACGTGGATCCAGACCACTTCGGAAACGCCCCCCCATGTTAGTCACGCCTCCCTTGTTCTTGGCTATGCGATAACAGATGTCATTGACGGAGAAGGACTCCACGGGGTCGTTGACGGTGCACTCCCCCGCACGGTCGATTTTCAGTTCGTCCATCAATGTCCATTGGGTGTCACGTTCAAACTCATGCATCACCAAGGTCTTGTTGTTGGCAGAACGTAAGGCTTTGCACCGCTTCACCAGTTCAAGCATCTCCTGATCGAGCTGCTGGGCTGCCGTGCCAAGGGGCAATGCAAACATCACGAAAAGGAACACCATGGGAAGCATTTCTTCTGGCCAGAACGAAAGGAGCGAGGCTCCATAACTTCTGCCGCCCTTGGTGGTCAATCGTCTGGAGGACGGAATGGGTTTCTCCAACAGCTCCTGCGCCACCTCGCAAAGCTCGTTCATGGTCGGTCGGTCGGCAGGAAGATACGAAAGGCATCTTCTGACCAACGCTCCAAGTGCCGACTGGCAATGCCGTGAACTCACAAGGGGAATGGGTGTCTGCTCTGTCTGCGTCGCCCCTCCTTTCCCTTCAAACACATCCAGACCCAGCATCGAATAGTACGCCAATGCGCCCAACGTCCATACTTCCCCCGCCTCAGCATCTTGGGACGGAGAATTGTTCAAGAAAGATTCAGGAGGCATGAATGCGCTTGTATCATTTTTCCCTGACGTAGCTTTCACTACCCGGAAAGAGTGGCCGTCAATGAGCACATCAGCGGGAGAAACCTCTTTCAGCTGTCCTTGTGTCCAGTTTCGTGCCAAACAAACTATCATCTGACAGACATGCTTCTCTGTGACATATCCTGCAATGTCCTTCAAAGTGATTTCCTTTTCCATTATCTTCTGAATATTAAATCATTCTCTTCGGCTACTCCACCCTGCTGATACATACGAATGATTTCAGATGTCGGAACAGCCCAAAAAGTGGTGTAAGTGCCCACACCGTCGCCTTTCGACACGATGCCAATGGCTTTGATGCTATCGCCTACATAGGCAAATACGGGACCGCCCGAATTTCCATCGCCAATCGATGCGGACATCTTCAGGCACCCTTGTGTACTAAGGCTGTCTGCGAAATCGACGTGCTGGCTATTCCCATATACTACTGACACCATTTCATTATTGGCATTGTCACTGATGGGAAATCCCAAGACCGCTACATTCTTGTTGTGTTGTTTTTCAAAAAGCCGCAAATCCTCGATGGAGGCAAGTGAAATCTTCCCCCTCTTTTCGTGTAGTTCCGTATAGGCAAAGTCCCCTAATTCCATGTCCCGATTGCTTCCCATCGGCATGATGGTTCGCCAAAAGAGAGGATTGGCATCTGTACCCAGACATACCACCTGGTCGCGTGTTTTATTCATGTGAAAATCGGTAGAATGGAAATGCTCAAATCCATCATCGAAACTAACCACACAATGCGATGCCATCTCCAGTCGCGGCTGCCCTCCCTGCCTGTTCCAGTTCTCCACCTCAACCGCCATTCGTACGGCGATAGGAGTTTGTTCATCAAGCGTTTGTCCATCCCATTCATCATGATCCACAATCCAAGGTTCCACACAATGACGAGCCGTCACCAGCAAACCTTCATCAGTCAGAAAACAAGTTCCCAATCCAGGGTGTTCCAATGCCGCTGACTTCAGCACTTTCTTGCAGGGCACCCCATTCTCCAACGTGTCACACACAATAAAAACGGAATCTGTCGTGATTTGATAGACATCATGCTCATAGACGGTACAATCCAGGTTCCCTCCCTGTCCACCATTGTCGTGTCTCATCCAAAAGGCAAACAGGACAATCACCACAGCCACACAACTCCATGCAGCAGTCAACCAGTAGGTCTGTTCCTGATGGGGCTTAGGAAGATAGACCACCCCCTCCTTGGAGTGATATTCTCCGTCTTCACATAACTCATAACAGAATGCCGTACGGCTCTTTCCGTCCGAAAAGGTCAGCAAATCACCATTGTTGAGAGCCTGAGCCACAGCCACCTGCTGGCCATTCACCTCCACCGTGCCCGTATCAGTTCTTTTCACCAGATACCAGCCATCTCGCCGCTCATTAGGCAAGATAACCGCAAACACCTGTGGAGCCACATCATCCGATTCAGGCAGTTTCACATCGCATGAAACAGTCTGTCCTATCATCAGAGGGCGATAGCCACACAACACGGCATCGCCCCTACTCTTTTTGTTCGCCGACAAGCGATATGTCAATCTGTAATACATGTCTTGAGCATCAAAGGAATGGCTTGAGTTAATGCCATATCATATACATTCACGTTCTTTCCCGTTTCATCTTCACGAAGGTCATCGAATGACCGTAAGTCATAGTGCACCTTCTTCTCTTCCCTCAACTTCTTCTTCAGCGATATATCTCCCTCCACCTGCTTGAGCTCTTCATCGGTCATGGGACGGTAGCCCAGCATGAGTTCCTCGAGGCTCCAGCGATTGTGCTCCACCTCTGTCATCACATCCACCTCTTCCATCGACAGGGCGTAGTAGGCCTGCCCATCCCCCTCGTCGTGTCCTAACGAGTGCATCTTTGTGCCCATGGTCATGGCGTTGAAGATGTTGGAGTATTGCTTGGGCAGCGAGGGCACTTCTGCCCATAGTGCTTCCAGCCGAGTCACATCTATATGGGCTGGTGCGGTGACGGGGGCATCTTTTGCCAGCGAGAAGCAGTGATGATAGACGTAGTTGACGCATTGTCCCATCTGCTTCAGCAGGCGAATCAACCCCAAATCTGCCATTTCCCGATTGAAGGCGATGACATTACCATACGTCCTCCCTTGCTGAGCCAGATGCAGCAAGTCAGCCCTTTCCGCATGGCAGAACACAGGGATTTGGGCATCATACACCCCCTGAGGCAACGACACCGCCTCTGTCAGGTTCGTCACGTCATCGGCATGGCATATAGCCACGGTCAGCAATTGCTGTCCCGACACTGCCCATTCCGACAACTTCTGACGCACAGCATCATTGCGGGAATCCCCCTTCACAAACTCCCATTCCACATCCACAAAATCTTTTCTGCTGCCTTCATACAAAGGTCTGTGCAACTGGCATTGGGGATGTGTGTCAGAAAGGTCAAGCACACGATGATAAGAATGGGCAAAAAGATGGGCATACCTTTGTATAAGACGGTCACGCATCTCCAGCACATGCTCATCCACCAGCGTGATTCGTGTACGAAGTCGCGTGTCACGGCAATAATTGGGATAATGTGCTACCAATGCGGCATTCAGCGCCAAAGCCTCCACCAAATCTCCAGTTCCAAACAGCACCAGATGCACTGTCACCTCACTGTCACGACCGATGGGCACACGGTCGAGAGGTGGAAACGGAGACTCACGTCCAGGCAAACGTACAAACAACGACTTGGCCATCATGTCGGCAGCAGTCGTGGCAAACACATCAGCCCTTTGCCGCACGGCTTCTGGCACACCCACCGTCTGCAACAGCCACAGCGAGGTGGCATCATCTAGAAGCAGCCAGCACTCCACCCTGCGACCATCATGCAGCGCGGGGTCATACCCCTCCACCACGGCATTCAGTCTGCCCACCACAGCATTATCATCCTCCTCAAAAAACACAAGTTCGCCAGCAGCCCTCTCACGAGCCACCAGCGGACTTGATTCAAAATTTTTTGTTGCAATAATCATGCGATTACATCAGAAAAAGACATTAGTTTGTACGCAATACATAGTTGTTATAAACGCTGCCTCTGTTCACTATCTTGACGACAAACACACCAGTCCATCGGGGAGTGAAGGTGCACACGCAGTCATCAGTATAGTCCGTGTCGCTCGTAATAAGATTCCCGTTCTCATCATAAATGTAGAGGTCAAGGTCTGTATCACCGTCACCGATGACCGTCACAATGGCCAATTCTTGAGCACGGAAGGAGATACGGTAAGTGTCGGTGCTGTGTGCATTCACACGGTCAACCGCATACTTGGAGCCGCCCACTGCACCACGCACATAGCTTTGCACGTCATCAATCAGAGCCAGCAGCACACCATCATCACCAGCCTTCGCCTTGGCATCAGCCAGCAATTTGGCAGGGTCGAGCGAGATGTTGCCTGCCTTTTCCTTCTTGTTGCCATCACCAGTGCTGGTGCCAGTCTCTTCGGTTTTTTCCTGCTGTTGCGCCACAAATCCAGCCTGCTTAGCCATGCGGGCTGCCTGAATGAGCGACAACGCATCATTGTTGGCATAGCCATACTTAGACAATTCGGCAGCCATGCGGAATATGTTTTCAGTGGCAGGAACAGGAACAGACGCTTCCTTCTTCTCTTGTGCCATCACTGCCAATGGAAGAAGCATGGCTACTAAAGCAATAAACTTTTTCATTTTTTTAGATTTAATTAATAATAAAAGTGAATAAATAAACGGTTTTGAATAAGGTTATTCGTTTGCAAATGTAAACAATTTTTTATACAACCAAACATTTTTTTACTTTTTTCATGATTTATTTTCATAAAAACCGCTTTTTTACCCGTTTTTCACTACATTTGCCACCGTTAATCATCAAAAACCAATTCATATTTGTATGAAAAGAACACTTCTTGTATGCCTGACCCTCCTGTGTGTCACCACCTTCGCCTTCGGCAAGTCCTACACCCAGCAGGGCATTGCGTACCTCTATGATTATAAGACCAAGACGAAGAAACCCATTGGCAACGTGAGCCTCAATGTGGCGTATGCGCAACCGACGGCAAGCAAGGCCGACGGCACATTCACGCTGGAGTTTGCCGACTTCGGTGCGGGCAAGCGGCTCACCTTCACCCAGCAACCTTTCAGTCCTGGCCTCACCGTGCTCAACAAAAAGGAGACCGACAACTGGTCCACCTTCGAGGGGAGGCTCACCCTCATCATGTGCAGCAAGAAGGACTTCGACACCTGCAAGGAGAACTACTACGAGGTAGGCTTTAAGTCTATCACCCAACGCTACGACCAGAAGATTGCCGCCCTGAAAAAGGAATCTGCCGACTACCAGCGACGGCTGCAGGAACTGGAAGAAGAACGCGACCGCATCATGGACAACCTGCGCAACAGCGCCGACGCCATGGCCCGCATCGACCAGAGCGAACTGGACGATGCCATGCAAGAGGTGCTCGACCTCTACGAACGCGGCGAAGTGGACGAGGCGATGAAGAAATTGGAAGACATGAAGCTGGAGGAAAAGTTCATCAAGACCCTCGACAAGAAGCATGAGGGCGAAAGAATTGTGGCCGAGGCCACCGAAGACAGCCTGCTGACCCTCAACAAACTGCGCACGTCTGTGGATGTGTACAAGAACAATGGTAACTGGGACAAGGCAGCAGAGACGTTGAAGTTGCTGGCGGATAAGTTGAACACCATTGATGATGTTTTTGCCTATGCGAATTTTTGCTGGGGACAGAATGATTTTAAGGAGGCCGAGGTTTATTGGAAAAAGGCACTGGACATGCTTGAAAAGCGGATGGACACTGATAGCAATGACTTTCTTTATCAAAGAGCGACATTGCTGAACAATCTGGCAATTCTGTACAAGAACACCCAGCGTTTCACGGAGAGCGAGAAGATGTACAGGGAGGCACTGGAAATCAGAAGGAGGCTGGCAAAGGACAATCCTAAGGCATACGAGCCGGATGTGGCAATGACGCTGAACAATCTGGCAGGTCTGTACTCCGACACCCAGCGTTTCACGGAGAGCGAGAAGATGTACATGGAGGCACTGGAAATCAGAAGGAGGCTGGCAAAGGACAATCCTAAGGCATACGAGCCGGATGTGGCAATGACGCTGAACAATCTGGCAGGTCTGTACTCCGACACCCAGCGTTTCACGGAGAGCGAGAAGATGTACATGGAGGCACTGGAAATCA
>CAMVIM010000017.1 GCA_947167515.1 uncultured Prevotellaceae bacterium
GAGTGCAAAGGTACGCACTTTTTGAATACCGGCAAAATATTTCAGAAGGTTTTTTGCAGAAAAATTCATTTTTCCATTAAAACAAGACTTTTCGAGTCCTTTTTTCACCATTAGAGAAGGTTTTGACCTCCAGAACAACACCTTTCGGGGCATTTTTCAGCGGACGTCCCATCATGTCGTAATACTGATGCGAGACCACTTCCCCCATAGTCGAGTCCTCGTCATCTACACATATATTATATATAGGGACTGTCCCGTCATGCACATCAGCCACTCCGTCATGCACTTTCACGTACACCCGATTCTTTCCCGCTCCACCTACCACGTTAGGGAACAGCCACTCGTCCGAGTTCTTCGGGCGGAAAATCACACTAAGCACATATTCTCCATCAGGCGTATTCGACGGGATGTTAAAAATGACCATCGTTTGAGTCAGACCCTTCATTGATGGTATCGAGTGCGATGTCTCATTCTTTGTCAAGTTCGCAAGCATATTACCTTCAACATCAAAGAGTCCCACCCCAAAGAACCACGTCTGAGCACTCCGTGAGCGGTTATAGATTTCCTTCACATTTATCAGTCTGTCTTTATTCAGCGTCACAGATTTTGACAACGAAAAACTTGAAGCCATGAACGGTATCACCGGAGCATGCACACGATCCGTACCCGTATAATCCGGCTCTATTCCCACAATCATGGCTTGAGCATCCGTGAAGCTCATCGCCGGTGTAGCATCCAAAATGGCAATGTCATAGAAAGCATCGAAGTCACCGCCCCACCCCCAGTTCACATGCACAAAACCGTTCGAGTCATAACCATCAATGATAAACTCATGTCCGCCAGACTTCGACAATCCACTATACAATATTGGACGTCCTGCATCCAGTTCCGCCTTCCAGATGGCATTCCATTCCTGCTGTGTGGCAAAACAATCACGATAAAGAATCTGAATGGTTGAAGCTTTATAACCAAAGTTCTCGTACATAGACTGAATTGCATAGTCATCATAAGTGCCACTTTCTTCGGCGCCATACTCCATGCGTGAGGACACACCGCAATCATAACACAGTTTCGCCACCGCCTCAGCAGCTTCAGCATCCGCCTTCAGTTCCGCTGTCGTGTTCAGCATGACCTTCCACTGATAAGTACTCTGCGAAAAATCCACCACCTGCAACTCCTTCACCGTAGATGGCGTATAAGAAACCTTTCCCGTACCATGCAAAGGCCATTCGTGGTACTTCATGATTTGCGCCATCGCCAATGCCACGCACCCCACCATGCTCCTCTTGCCCTCATCTAGCGGACAAAGAGCATTATAAGGATTCCCTTGCGACCATTGCGTCTTACACAACGGTTCCACCACTGGCACCGCCGCATCTACCCTTTGCGACATAGTTACCACCTCCTCGCCATTCCGCACTGCCTCCACCATCGAGGCGTAAGTATCAAGAAAACCTGATAAGGCAGGATGAATCTCCCCCTCCGAAGGAAAAGATGTTTGGTCAGAATACGCCACAAGCTCTGGCAGGGCATCGTCGCCACTGACAATGACGAAACCCGCCCCCTCTTCACGAACAAATACATAATAAGCAGGCTCAGCTGCGTCCGCTGCACGACGTGTTTCACCTGTTTGCACCATTGCGACGGAATGCACATCCGTCCCTCCCAGCACCTTCAGCGCCGTTGCTTTTGCCCGTTTCACATCCACGGGATTGGCCTCAGCCACAAGTACCAGCATCAACAAGCATAAAAAAATCCATCCACGTTTCATCTTTTTCAACAACAAAAGAGTTCCATTTCCAACAATATTTCACGCCTCTACAAGGAGACGCACCATGATAAGAGATGCATAGTTCCCTCGCAAGAGAACTATGCATACTCAATTGATTGTGACTCAAGCCTCTGTTATTGCTTCAGCAGCTCAATACCATCAAAATACAGTTCCCAGAACCCATCATCTGCAGAAGGGCCAAATGGGTTTCTGATGACCAATCTCTGACCATAGTCCAGCACATCAATGTAGATGTCATCATAGTCATCACCATCTTCCAATCCTTCCAGACCTGTTATGTACACATCTTCATAACCCATTTTCTGGCCCATTGGAATGGTTATCACCATATTCTCCCAGTCCATCGTACCTTCAAAGACATTATAGCCAGCGTCAGCATCCATTCCGTTCTCAAAGAAATAAGGGTCAAGATTCTTGATGGTGACTTTCGTTTCATCATCTGGATCAAATTCCAAAGAAAATTCGCACGTGTACGAAACATCCTCGTCAAACACGGAAACAGCCGAACCCTTATAGACACCCCCGTCCAGTAGTTCTGGTCCCATCGTGACTTCCGGGGTTTCAATCTTCAGCACTTCCGAGAAGGCCATTCGGTTATCCTTGCTGACAATGTATGCCTGAATATAATAAGTGGATTCGGGCATGAGTCGTTTGGCTACAGCGGTAAAGTCTTCCTCCACGTCATCGGCATCCCAATATACGGCATCAGCCATATCTTCGGTTTCCGACACGCGAAGACCCACTTCCAACAGTTTCGACGCATCGCTCAATGTACCATTCATAGTGACCGACAAGCCATCAGTTTCCGTCGATGTCACGGAAATGGTAGGCAGTGTGCCCATCGAGAAAGATGAATCCACATCGGCCTTGTCATCCATGGTTGAGTTACAGCCCATCAGTGCCAGCGCACTCACCATGAGTGAAAGAATTATCTGATTCTTTTTCATATTCTTATCCTACGTTTTAGTCGTTTTGATCTTTGTTTGAAATATGAGTGTTCTCTTGGATTTCAGCATCTGGAATCTGATAAGTCCACGCTGGATCTTGCGGTTCCAAATCGAAAGTGTATGCGCCTGCCATATGGTTCGTACCCTCATAGTTACGCACAAAGCCCCTGTTCGTACGCTTGAGGTCGAAGAAGGCAAAGCCCTCGCCCCACAGTTCGATGCGGCGTTGCAGAAGGATGTCATTCAAAGTGACACTTTTCTTTTCCCATGAAGGCTGGCGATTGGCCATGAGTTCACCCAGCACGGTGGCGGCCTTAGCTTTATCGCCCTGACGCACCAGTGCCTCCGCCTCAATCAGGTACATCTCGGCAGCACGCATATACACATAGTCCTCCGTGAGTTCACCGTCAGAACCAAACTTCAGGTTCGCATAGGGCAATTGGGCAGCCGCAGTCGGCTGGCTTTCGTCACCGTCAGGACCGTTAAAGAGCGTCTTGCGCTCATCGTCATCTGGAATCTGGCTATAGAGCATAGCGTCAATGCAACGAGGAGCAAAGCCAAGACCAGCATATCCAGACTCCAGATTAGAAACATGCGAGAAGAATGAAGCGTACAAAGTGGTTGTTTCAGCATTATGCTCAAAGCCCCACATCCATTCCGCATTCTTGATGTCCAAGAATCCATCATGCAATGCATCGAGCGACATAGGTTTGTAGCCCTGACGCGCCGTATTAGCCGCACTGGCAGCCTTATCCCATTGCTGAGTAAGCAGGTAATAACGAGCCAAGAGACCATTAGCCACATTCGCATCAATATTATTTTTCGAGGGACGTGCATAGTCTGCATCCGTCAGATATTCCACGGCATCCGTCAAGTCTTTCTCGATGAATGCCAACACGTCCTTCACGGTGTTTCTGCCTTTAGCCTCATCCATTTCCGCCGCAGTTTTTCCATCGGCTGCAGTATAGATGATTGGCACACCAGCACGGTCTTCGGCAATGCGTCCGTCAGCATTGACAGGATTCTGGAAAAGCTGAATCAGCATCAGGTATGCCAAGCCTCTCACTGCCTTTGCCTGTCCAGCCACCACCTTTTCGGAGGCGGTCTGAGGGCCATTGGGATAAAGGCTAATCAACGTATTAGCCCTATCCACCATTCCATAAAGGATTGTCCAGTGAGACAGTGGGCGACGCCAAGGCGACATACGGTTATCCATTTGATAATCATAGTTAAACCAGTGAATATTGGACATCAGCATGTCGCTGCTGTTGAGGTCAGCCACATGTAAAATGGACATATAGCCCCATGTGTCATCTATTCCTTCTTCAGGACCGAAATCCAGAGGATCATAGTTCACCATCCATGACCAAATTCCATTCAGGAATGCAGTGGGGTCTTCGGCAGCGATTGCACCCACTTCATCCTGTCCGAGGTATCTCTTATAGTCCGTGTCGAGGAAATCGCCACCACAGCTCGACAAAGCGAGTACGGTAGCCAATCCTGCCACAATATTTTTAATAGCTTTCATTTGTGATTCAAATATTTAGAGTTAACTGTATTTTAGAAAGAGAGATTGATACCAAATGAGTAGGAGCTCAAAGCGGCATAGCCAAAACCTGTTTTGCCACCGAAAGCTGTGGTGCCGTCATTCATGCGAGGGTCAAAGCCCTTACGCTTGGAGCGGAGCCAGATGTTGTCACCCGAGAAATAGACGCGCAATTTTTCGATGCCAGCACCTGCCAACAGCGTTTTGGGGAAGGTGTAGCCAAACGTGATGTTGCGCAGACTGAAGTAACTGGCTTTTGTCAAGAAGAAATCACTCGCAGCATAGATGCTGTAATTGTCATTGTCTTCATACATCAGTTTCGGGATTCCCGTTTCGGTGTTGGCAGGAGTCCAACGCTTGAACATATCCTTGTGGAAATTGCCACCCTTCGAGCCCGGAGTCATGAGTGTAGCATAATTGCTATCCATCATCCATCCTCCCAACTGGAAAGCCGTCTGGATTGAAAGGTCAAAGCCCCTCCATTCCACCGATGTGGAAAGACCGCCCACAAACTTGGGGAATGGGTTCTTGCCGATACGACGCTGCGTAGTCTCGCCTACGGAGTTGACAATATAGCGTGCTTCCTTGCCGTCGTAGTTCAGATATTTACCCTTTTCGTCTTCTGGCAAGGCATCCCAATCTTCCTGGTCCATTTCTTCGTAGGCATAATACTGCACCATACCGGTTTCCTTATCCACACCAGCATATTCATAGAGATACCAGTCATAGAGCGAGCCACCTTTGCTGCGCCAATAGTCGCCAGCCCTGTAACCTCCAGGGAAGAGATTCGGATCACTCTTCGATGCGGGCAGTTTGGTCAGCTTGTTCTTGTAGTGCATGCCGTTGAGGGAGACATTCCACTTGAAGTCGGGTGTCTTGAAGATGTCGGCACTGATAGTAAATTCAATACCCGTGTTACGCATGTCCATCTCGTTGCGATAGATGCCGTTCGGAGTTCCCTCCGAGGGAGCCAAGGGTGCATAGTAGAGCATGTCGCGTGTTTCTTTCACGAAGAAGTCGAAGTCCACCGAGAAGCGATTGAGGAAACTGGTCTCGAAGCCGAGGTTGAAGTTGCGGCTCTTTTCCCATGTGAGGTCAACATTACCTCTGTTGACCTTTGTGAAAGCAGCCTCTCCACCCACACGGTCCACGCGGTAGAGGTCGAGGTAGTTGTGATAATAACCCACATTGTCGTTACCCTGCGTACCGTAGCTGGCCTTGAGCTTCAGGTCATCGATGGCCGTAATTTCCTTCATCCAAGGCTCTTCCTTGATGCGCCATGCAGCACCGACAGCCCAGAAGGTACCCCATCGGTGACTGTCGGCAAAGCGCGAGCTACCGTCACGACGAAGGCTGGCGGTGAAGTAGTAGCGGTCGAGGTAGTTGTATTCGCCCTTGGCAAACACACCCTCCAGTGCATACTCCGAAGAATAGCTGGTCAAGTCCTGATACTTTGTGGCAGTGGAAAATTCCGAGTTGTTGGGATCCACGAAACCAGTCATGTGTCCATACAACGTGCGTGAGTTATCCTTTTTGCTTTCATGACCCAGCAACACATGGATACCGTGGTCGCCATAGGTCTGGTTCCAGTCAATCAGTTGGTTGGCATTCAGTGCCTGATAGCGATCAGACTCCTTGTAGCCACGTCCGCCGAAAGAAGCGGCATCGCCACCGATGGGTGTCATGAAATCGTTATAGTGCGAGTTGAAAAGGTCGTATGCGATGTTGGCCGTCACCTTGAAGCCATAGGGCAGCTTCACTTCGATGTAGCCACGAGAGGAGAAATTGTCGTTCAGAATCTGGTGTTCGCCCGCTTCGGCTGTAGCGTATGGGTTCTGCTCGGAAGCGTAAGGACGCAGATATTCTGTACCGAAGTCATAGACGCCGCCCGACGAGTTGAGCGCACGGTTACCATCTTCATCGTAGAAATAGATGGGGTAGATGGGAGCAATGTTCTGCGAGAACATGAAGAGGTTGGAGTAGTTGCTGCCCTCATCATCATTATACAATTTCTGGTCAGTGCGCACATAAGAGATGTTACCGCCCACCTTGATCCAGTCGTTGATTTTCTGGTCCACTTTCACACGACCCGTGAAACGGTCGAAACCTGAACCTACCACATAGCCCTTATCGCTCAGATAGCCAAACGAGGCATAAGCTTGTGTGTCCTCATTACCGCCCGAAATGGCCACGTTGTACTCCTGGCGCAGTTTTGACTTGAAAGGATTCTTTCTCCAGCTGTCACCCCACTTCGTGCTCTTGGCGTTAGGGTTCAACCTGCCGTCTATACCCACGATGGCGTCATCTGGCACATCCTTGTACTTATTGTAACCCACAATATTGATAAGGTTTTGAGAAGCCATCTGATTGGCGCTCGCAACATTCATGTTATTCAGCAAAGTGTTACGATAGGACTCCCACATCATCTCGTACCATTCACCATCGTTGGTGATGATGTCGTAGTTGCCCACGCCACGGGTGTTCCAACCCAGACGTGCATTGAAATCGATGCGCGCCTTGCCGCGACCGCCCCCTTTGGTGGTAATCATGATGACACCGTTAGCACCACGCGCACCATACATAGAGTTGGCAGCGGCATCTTTCAGCACGGTGAGGGTGGCTATGTCTTGTGGGTTGATAGAGTTCAACTCACCTTCGTAAGGCACGCCATCCACGACAATAAGGGGGTCTTGGCTGGACGAAATCGAACCAATACCGCGGATGATGATGGAGGCACCTGAACCAGGCGTGTTGGTGGAAGAGGAGAGCTGGACACCTGCCACAGAACCTTCGAGGGCGCGCTCCACGCTGGACACCTGCACCTGCTCAATCTTCTCGCCGCTCACCGTGGTGGCAGCACCTGTGAACGAGTGGCGGGACTGAGTACCGTATGCCACCACAATCTGCTCGTTGAGGGCACGTGACTCCGGGTCGAGGAATATTTTCATCACGGACTTGACCGGCACTTCCTTCGTCACCATGCCAATGTATGAAACAACGAGGGTCTTACCTCCTGCAGGCACATTCGATAGTGAGAAACGGCCGTTGACATCGGTGGCTGCACCTATGCCTCCTGCATCTTTCACCACTACAGAAGCACCAATCACGGGTTCACCCGTTTCGCTGTCAAGGACTACACCTGTCACAGCTTGCTGGGCGAACATCGCGCTCACAGCCATCAGACTGAGAACGACGAATGACAATAATCTTTTCTTCATGCTACGTTTTTATAAATGAGTGTTATTAATATCTTAGTTGTGCTTTTCAGCATCTTCTCTGTTTCTTGATTGAGGATTTAGCACACAAACAAAAGGTGCAACAAGCACCCTCTTTGCATACATTTTTCCCGAATCGGTTGCAAAGATAACACTTTTTAATAAAAAACGCAACTTTTTGAACATTTTTCACTTTTTAGCCATAAATAAAGGTAAAGACCATGTACAAACATCACAAAAACCATGACCGTAAATGAATGGGAGGGGAGAAAAATGGAACAGCGTTGACAATGAAAAGAATACGAGCAATCTGTCATAAAGACAACGCCGTTGCATATTCAATTTGTACGACGTACCATTTGTAATTTGCACGGCGCACCATTTGCATATTGAACGACGTTGCATCTGCGGGGGATTGCCCGTTGCAACCACTTTTTTTTCGACAAATCTTCTTTTTTAGGGCGAAAAGCAGTAACTTTGTGGCCGAAATGGAGGGGCAAGACAATTATAAGGAATGGATTGACAGCATCCTCATACAGGGAAAGGGATACTGCGACCCGACATTCTCTGCCACACGCTTGGCTGAGATGCTCGGCTTGTCACCATTTCAGCTGTCACGAATCCTCAAGGCCGAATACGGCATGAGTTATTCGGAACTGGTACACTTATACCGCATACACGATGCCATGCGCCACCTGCGTAACAAGCGGTTCGCCCCCTACTCCATCGATGACATCGGCGCGATGGTCGGTTTCAACAACCGGCAATCGTTCTTTTCGGCTTTCAAGAAGGTGGCGGGTTCCACACCCGAAAAGTTCCGACAAACTTGACCGCCCCTCTCAACACCACTATTCGCCATTCAACTTTTTACACATTATTTATATAATGAAGACAACATTCAAAATTTATATAATGAAGACAACATTCAAAATCATGATGATTTCAGCACTGATGGCTGTGGGCACCACTGATGCCAACGCACAGCGAAAGAGCCGTTCTTCGGCTTCATCTGCCAAGAAGGAGCAGAAATTCGAGTACACAAACGAGCGTTTTGCCGACTTGCAGATGCTCCGCTACAAGGTGGAAGGCTTTGAGCAATTGACCCTGAAACAGAAGACCTTCATCTACTACCTGCAAGAGGCAGCTCTGTGGGGACGCGACATCCTGTTCGACCAGAACGGGAAATACAACCTGCGCATCCGCAAGATGCTGGAGGATGCGTATGTGAACTACCAGGGCGACCGCAACAGCGAGAACTTCAAGGCGCTGGAAGTGTATCTGAAGCGCGTATGGTTCAGCAATGGCATTCATCACCACTATGGTTGCGAGAAATTCGTGCCAGGCTTCAATCGTCGCTGGCTGCAAGATGCTGCTGTTTGTTCCGATGAAATCGCCAATGTCATCTTCAACCCCAACGTGATGCAGAAGCGTGTGAATCTGACAGAAGGACAGGACTTGGTGAAGACAAGCGCAAGCAATTACTACGAGGGAGTGACACAGGCAGAAGCGGAGGAATTTTATGGCAAGCAGAAGGCGGAAGGCGACTCGCTGCACCCTGTGATGTATGGCATGAATTCACGCCTTGTAAAGACAAAAAAAGGCGAAATCATCGAGAAAAAGTGGACAACCGAGGGCTTGTATGGTGCCGCCCTCAAGAAGATTGTGGAGAACCTGAAACTGGCTCGCCCATACGCCGAGGACGAACAACAGCAGAAGGTGATTGACCTGCTGGTGTCTTACTATGAAACGGGCGACCTGAACACCTTCGACCAGTACTCCATCGCTTGGGTGGAGAACACGGAACCGCTGGTTGACTTCGTGAACGGTTTCATCGAGTGTTATGGCGACCCATTAGGTCTGAAATGTTCGTGGGAGAGCATCGTGAACTTCAAGGATTTGGAGGCCACGAAGCGTACCGAATTGCTGAGCCAGAACGCACAATGGTTTGAGGATCA
Organism: uncultured Prevotellaceae bacterium; assembly: GCA_947167515.1. Lineage (GTDB taxonomy): Bacteria > Bacteroidota > Bacteroidia > Bacteroidales > Bacteroidaceae > Minthosoma. The sequence goes on from CAMVIM010000017.1 coordinate 9,456, forward strand.
TTCTCCTGTGGCTCCCGAATTTAAGAAGGAGAAGGTGAAGGGCATCTCTGCCAAAGTCATCAAGGCCGCCATCTTGGCTGGCGACCTCTATCCCTCCACTGCCATCGGCATCAACCTGCCCAACAGCGACTGGGTTCGTGCCGAGCATGGTTCGAAATCGGTGACCATCGGCAACCTGACCGATGCCTACAACAAGGCAGCAAAAGGCAGTGGCATGTTGCAGGAGTTCGCCTACGGACCCGATGAAATCGCCCTTGTGGAGAAATATGGCGACCTGACCGACGACCTCCACACCGACCTGCACGAATGTCTGGGTCACGGAAGCGGCAAGCTTCTGGAAGGTGTGGACGGCGACAGCCTGAAGGCTTACGGCAGCACCATCGAGGAGGCACGTGCCGATCTCTTCGCGCTCTACTATCTGGCCGACCCGAAACTGGTGGAGTTGGGACTGGTGCCGAGCGCCGAGGCATACAAGGCAAGCTATATCGCCCAGATGCAGAATGGGTTGCTGACTCAGCTGGTGCGCATCAATCTGGGCAATAACATCGAAGAGGCACACATGCGCAACCGTGCCCTCATCGCACGTTGGGCTTTGGAGCATGGCAAGAAGGACAACGTGATGGAACTGGTGAAGCGCGACGGCAAGACGTATGTGAAAATCAACGACTACGAGAAGTTACGTGGTCTTTTCGGCGAATTGCTGGCTGAGATTCAGCGCGTGAAATCGACGGGCGACTTCAAGGGTGCGCAGGCTTTGGTGGAGACATACGGCGTGAAGATTGACCCCGAACTGCACAAGGAGATTCTCGACCGTTACACGAAACTCAATATTGCTCCCTACAAAGGTTTCATCAATCCTGTTTATACGGCTGTGCGCGATGCACAGGGCAACATCACAGATGTCACCATCTCTTACACAGAAGGGTATGCCGAGCAAATGCTGCGCTACAGTAAAGACTACAGCGTGTTACCTTTAGTGAATGACTAAAGACCAGTATGGTACAAGACATTATCAACGACATCAAGAAGGAGTTGCGGGCCAGCATGAACGGGGTGGCTTCGGCTCATGCGAGGCAGACGGAAGACTACCGCGTGAACTGGGGCGTCGAATTGCCGAGAATAGAGAATATTGCCGATGAAATCGTCCAAAATGAGGCTGTGCTCCAAGAGGTGGAGGGAAAGAGAGAACTGGCACAGGCATTGTGGAACGAAAGCGTGAGGGAGTGTAAAATTCTGGCCTGCATGCTGATGCCCACAGAGGCATTTGCCGAGGAGGTGTGCGACATTTGGGCAGAGAGTATTCGCACCGATGAAATCGCCACTTTGTTCTGCCTCTACTTGATGCCGCGTCTGCCGTATGCCAGCGTGAAGGCCTACCAATGGATGGCAAGCGAGGAACGGATGCTACAGAATTGTGGCTTCTTGACCCTCATCCATCTGATGCGGAAGTATGAACTGAACGAGGATGCCGAGACGGAGTTTTTGAACCAGGCTGGAGCAAATTTGGAGAACAGATATGCCATAAAGGCGTTGCAGATTTATGCCTCCCTGAATGAAGATAACGCTCGGAAAGTCAAAAAAGTTGCTGATTATTTGTGACACCCAGAGAAAAGCAGTAAATTTGTAGCCGTATTGTGTTCGTCTCATGAAAAAAGCAACGACAGGCACCTCTTCTGAAGCGGAAACGCCACGCGACATTCTCACCCGCTACATGCAGCAGCAGGAGATGAGAAAGACGCCTGAACGGTACGCCATTCTGGACGTGGTGATGCAGATGAAAGGACACAACAGTGCCGACCAGATTCTGGCTATGATGCCTGAGAGTTTCCACGTGAGCCGTGGCACTATGTACAGCACATTGGCACTGTTGGTGGAGTGTGGTCTGCTGTTCAATCACCAGATGGAGGGTGCCACATTGTATGAAAGTGCCTACCGGGTGCCCAACCACCACCACTACATCTGCACTGGATGCCACAAGATATGGGACTTGAAGGACTCATCGCTGGAGGAAGTGGCATCGAAAGTAAGGACACCGAAGTTCAAGAAACTGAGAAGCAGCACCTATATTTATGGACTCTGCAATATCTGTCAGGCAAAGCTGGCACGACTGAAGAAAAAGATGGAGAAGGAGAAGGAAGCCAACATGACGAGGGAAGAAAAGCGGTTTGCAAGAATCAATGAGGAACTGGCGAAAGCGGCGGAGTGGTTTAAGCAGGGCTAGAAAGACTCGTATAGCTAGCTAGATTGGCCAGAAAGACTAGAAAGGCGAGAAAGCTCAGAAAAAATAACTAAAAACCAATATAACAATGAAAGTAGATGTACTGTTAGGTCTTCAGTGGGGAGACGAAGGTAAAGGTAAGGTGGTGGACGTGTTGACACCACGCTATGATGTAGTAGCCCGTTTCCAAGGAGGCCCTAACGCTGGACACACCCTCGAATTTGAGGGAGAAAAGTATGTGCTCCGCTCGATTCCATCGGGCATTTTCCAGGGTGATAAGGTAAACATTATCGGTAACGGCGTGGTACTGGCTCCCGACCTCTTCATGGACGAAGCGAAAGACCTTGAGAAGAGCGGCCACAACCTGAAGAACCGCCTCCACATCTCGAAGAAGGCGCACCTCATCATGCCCACTCACCGTCTGCTCGATGCGGCTTACGAGGCAGCCAAGGGCAAGAACAAGGTGGGCACTACGGGCAAGGGCATCGGCCCCACCTACACCGACAAGACGAGCCGTAACGGCCTGCGTGTGGGCGACATCCTCGATGGATTCGCCGAAAAGTATGCTGCCCACAAGGCTCGCCACGAGGAAATACTGAAGAGCCTCAACTATACCGACTACGACATCACCGAGGTGGAGAAGAAATGGATGGAAGGCATTGAATACATCAAGCAGTTCCAACTGGTGGATTCGGAGCATGAAATCAACAACCTGCTGAAACAAGGCAAGTCGGTTCTCTGCGAGGGTGCCCAAGGCACTATGCTCGACATCGACTTTGGCTCCTATCCCTTCGTCACTTCGTCCAACACCATCTGTGCCGGTGCCTGCATCGGTCTGGGTGTGGGACCTAACAAGATTGGTGATGTGTTCGGTATCATCAAGGCTTACTGCACTCGCGTGGGTGCGGGTCCATTCCCCACGGAATTGTTCGATGAAACCGGCCAAAAGATGCGCGACATCGGCCATGAATATGGTGCCGTGACGGGTCGCGAACGCCGTTGTGGCTGGATTGACCTTGTGGCCCTGAAGTATGCTATCATGGTGAGCGGCGTGACAAAACTCATCATGATGAAGAGCGATGTGCTCGATGACTTCGACACCATCAAGGCTTGCACCGCCTACAAACTGAAGGATGGCAGCGTCATCGACTACTTCCCCTACGACATCAGCGACGGTCTCATCGAGCCTGTCTATACCGAACTGCCTGGCTGGAAGACCGACCTCACCAAGATGACCTCTGAGGCTGAGTTCCCCAAGGCGTTCTCCGACTACATCGCTTTCCTGGAGAAAGAACTGGAGACACCCATCACCATCGTCAGCGTAGGTCCCGACCGCGAACAGACGATTGAGCGATAAGAACACATCTGCCACTCCGAAAGACTAAAAACCGCGATTTCATCGAAAGAAAACCGCTTTTTCAGCATGAGACGAACCGTCTTATCCTTCATACTGCTCATCATACTGACGACCTGCTGCACTCACAGAGGACGTCAGTATGATGCTGTTTTGGCGGACATTGACAGTCTGACGGAGGTGGAGGCCGACAGCGCGAGAAAGCGGCTGGCAGCCCTGAAACCACAGATGGAGGGGGTGAAGGAGAGCACCAGGGCCTACTACGACCTGCTCTGCGTGAAGGCTGCGGACAAGGCGAAGGTGAAGCACACGTCGGACTCGCTCATCTGCGAGGTGGCTCGCTATTATGAAGCACATCCGAAGAGCGGCCACCTGCCCGAAGCCTACTACTACGTGGGACGTGCCAACTCCGACATGCAGAACGGAGAGAAAGCCCTGATTTACTTTCAGAAAGCCTTGCTCGAAGACAGCATCCACGTGACCACACGGTTGAGGAGCCGAGTCTTTGCGCAGATGGGCTATATCTACCTGAGAAACGGGCTGTTGGAGGATGCCATCAACATGCAGCAACTGGCTCATTTCTACTGTGAGCAGATAGGCGACACGCTGGGCATGCGATACAGCGCGGAAGACATCGAAACCATCAGGGCCATGAGCAAAGACCTTCCCGTCAGCGAGTATTCGAAGAATGAGATGCGGGCGAAGGTGCAACGGCTCAACACACTGGTGAAGAACCAGATACTCAGCAGTGAGAACAGCAAATTGCAATCGGAGAATGAGGAGAAAGAGCATCTGGTGTGGGTCATAGCCCTCTCCGCCGTGGTGGTGGCAGCGGCACTGGTGGCTCTGCTGCTGACACTTCGTCACCGACGGAAAAAGCAGGACGTTCCTATAGCCCAACGGTTCTACGACAAGGACGTGGACCACCTGCTGACTACACATATATATAATAATAAGGTCTTGAAGACCGCCGACTGGCAAGTCATCGAGGAGCGTCTGTTGGCATCGTTCCCCACTTTCCGCGACCGCCTCTATTCCCTCTACAATCTCTCCGAGACGGAATACCACATCTGTCTGCTCATCAAGGCAGAAGTTTCTCCCTCCAACATGGCCAAACTGATGGCAACAGGCAACAGCACCATCTCGCAGAACCGTCTCCGCATGCAGCAAAAAGTGTTCAACGGAGAAGGAACAGCGAAAGATTGGGACAAGTTCATCCATTCTTTGTAAACCGAAGACTTTTAGGCGTTTGCAATAGCCTTGTGAATTTTTTGTGAACTATTTTCAGCAGCAGAAACGAATTGTGAACTTTTTGTGAAACAGCATTCTTGGTGTTCCAGATGGAATGTCATACCTTTGCAGCAAGAAAAAAACATTTCACGAAAAAGTTAGCATCATGAAAAGACTCAAAGTGCTCTTTCTGCTTGCGCTGAGCATCACCGTTTCTTATGCTCAAAACAGCAATGTGATAGCCCATTCCGAAGGGAGCATCACGTTTGTAGTGGACGAGAAACTTCCCGCCCCTCAACGACACTTCCGCACATACAGCGGAGACAAAGTGGCCGCATACATTCTTAAAGACGAAGGGATTCCTCAGGAGAAGTGGAAGATTGTGGCTGGCAGTTTCATGGCTGACTCGCTCATTGCCATGGAGAAAGACATCTTCTTCCAGTGCATGCTGCAAGCCTATGCCGACCACCGCCCCGTCTGCATCTCGCCCGACATGGTGTGGATGCTCATCGGCCAAGGATTCTCCCGCTACGTGAATGCCCATGCTGAGGAGATGCGCGAGTTGTTCGTCTCTCACACCGGGCAGTTGGAACTGCAAGTCGAGTCTTCGTCTGATTCCTTGTCAAACGAGACCGACTGGGAACGTCTGCTCGACGGCTTTGCCGCACAAATCGACGCACACACCAAGGGGAACATCGCCACCACCCTCATGGCCGACTTCTCAACGACCACCCCTGCCGAACGCCTTGCGTCAGAGATTACGCTGATGGAGAGCATGAAGGCTTATTTCAAGTATATGGAGATTTTCGCCTCATGCGGCATCCCCACAGTCACGCTGAAAGGAACGCCTCAAGACTGGCAGCGTGTGCTTGACAAGACAAGACAGTTGGAGCGATATGATGCCTTGAGGAAATGGACACAAAGCCTTGAACCCATCTTGCAGGAGTTCATCAACGCCGCCGAAGGCCAACCCAACCAGAAGTTTTGGCAAGGCATGGTGAAGAAACACCGTGTGAAACAACTCGAAGGAGGTAGGTGTGGTGGCCCGTCCACGCTACTGGACGGCTGGATGCTGAAACTCTTTCCCGACAAGGAAGGCAAAACCCCAAACAAGGTATCGAAAAATAGCCACATGCCTACGGAACGTGTACGTGTCGGCTTTAAGCGCAGAATTGTTGACCCCATACAGCGGGCAACCATCAGCGAAACCGACATGGAACTTGTGGCAGGCTTCGTCGGTGTGGAGATGGATTCCGCCACTGGAGCCATGACTCCCAAGATAGGCTGGATGGTGCGCTTTGCCGACAATCCCGAATGAGTTCCGTGTTTCCGATGTATTCATTTATTTTCACACTCATAAAAATATTCACACAATGAAAACAACCTTTACCCATCTCATGGCCACAGTAGCCATTGCCATTGCGCCTACACTCTGCATGGCACAGACCGAAAACCCACGCGGTGTGTACAAACTCACATCGCTCATCGACAAGCATGGCGTCACCATCCAAGCACCGTTCGACCAGTACAAGATATGCACGGACAGCGTCACGCTGATGTTCTCTGTGAACGGCAACCACTTCATGCTGGCCAAGAACGACTCCCAAGTGTTCAACTACACAGGCGAAGAACCCGATGCCCACAACGCCACCGCTACCCGCATCTTCGACAGCAACGCCGAACACTTCACGCTGAAATGGTGGAGCACCTATCCCAACCACCTCTACTTCCCCAAGAACGACTGGTGCACCGAGTTCTACGAATCAGGCAAACACTCCGACAACGCCCAAAAGATTCTCGATGCCCTCATGTCGCCCAATGCTTCCCACCCCCAAAACCCCTTCATCGGCACATGGCGATTCCTCGGCATGATGGACGAACTGCGAGATGTGAAGAAGCAACTGAACGCACTCCGTAAGGATGCCGCCAGAGGCATGAACATCGGGCATTTCATCTTCACCCCCACACGTGCCATCACCTACAGCAATGGCAGCAGAGGCGGTTCCACCGAATTTATCGCCTATAATGGCAAGAAGAAAATCATGATGGGTTCTGGACAGCGATTCCACAAACACAACATCATCTGGCTCTCCAAAGAGTGTTTCGCCATGGAAGTCCACCTCGACGGCTACCGCACCGACTACCAAATCTGGGAACGCATACCCGACTCCACACCCCTCTTCAACCGCATCGCCAGCCAGTATGTAGTACACTAAAAAAAACAGCCCCATGAAAAAAGCACTCACCCTCATGCTGCTGACGCTCATCGCCACCAGCACCTTTGCCCAACCACGCAAAATCATGAGAACTGACCGACTGCTCACTGCCTCAGGCTTGCCTCATTACAGGAAGGGGAAAGACATCAAAACCCCCTTCATCGAGGCATTCCGATATGGAATGGACAAAGAAGCCAAACGTTGGTGGACAGGGTATTATGAACCAAACGTATCCGGTGCAAAAACTGCCGAAAAAGCACGAAAGAAGAGAGAGAAGGCGTACAATGCCTACGAGGAGAAGCGGGACAAGATGACCGACAAGTATCCCTGTTATCGTCACCTCTTCATCGCAAGACCCTCTTTTGCTCCCTCATTCGGTTTCTCCTATAGTCCTAAAGACACAGCGTTAGTCTATCTGGAGCAACGTTGGGATGGAAGCAAGAAAAAAGGCAAGAAGGTGACGTTCCACACCCACAAGATGAAGGTGTCCGAAGCCATCTATGACTCCATCCAATGCCTGCACAAACTGGCGGTCTATACATCAGCCCAGTTCGACGCCGACTACGAGATGCTCGACGGAACGAGATTCCACTTCATCTGGCACGCCTTTGATGGCGACAAATATGCCATCAGTTCCGACAACGGCTCAGGCACCTGCAAGCGGTTACAGAAGACCTTCGAAACCATCTGCACGGCATTGAAGGATGATGACCCCGACCTGCTCCAATCGCTCATGCCCACCATCCACGAACTCCTCGTCCACTATCGCACCCTCCTTCTGCCCGATGTGCCAATAGATGACTGGGATTTGGATGCAGCAGCCAGACACCGAAAAAAACAAAAATAATAGCCTGACGACAATCTAAAAATTCATGAATAATTCGTGGTTAATTCATGGTCATTCGTGTTTTATCTTTAACATCAATTTCCATGAATTAGCCACGAATTACTCATGAATTTTTATTTTAGCGAGGAGAGCAACTTCACATACAGCGAGATGGCATCGTCTATCTCGCTGATTTTTATGTATTCGTCTGCCGTGTGGGAGCGAGCCGAATCGCCTGGACCCAGTTTCAGCGAAGGGAAACGCATCAAGGCTTGGTCGCTCAACGTGGGAGAGCCAAATGGTTTCAAGCCTTCTTTAATGCAAGCCTGCACAAAGGGATGCGACTCGTCTATCTTTGAGGAAGACAGACGGAAAGAACGGGCTTTCAACTCCGAAGTGAGATGCTCCTGGAAGAAAGCAAAGATTTCCTCATTCGTGTAGCACTCATTGCTGCGCACATCGATGGTGAAGGTGCAGGTGTCGGGAATGACATTATGCTGAGTGCCGGCATTCACGATGGTGACCGTGTTCTTCACAGGGCCCAACAAGTCCGTCTGCTTGGGAAACTGCCACTCCGAGAGCCACTGGATGTCCTTCATGGCATGATAGATGGCGTTGTCGCCCTCATTCCGCGCCGCGTGACCAGCCTTGCCATGCGCCGTGGCATCAATCACCATCAGCCCCTTCTCCGCAATGGCAGGTTGCATGCCCGTAGGCTCGCCCACGATGGCAAAGTCAATCTTCGGCAAGAGGGGCAACACACTCTCGATGCCGTTCTTGCCTGAGACCTCCTCTTCGCAAGAAGCCAGAAAGACGATAGAAGACCCCCTCTGTCCTGCGGACATCTCCCCCGTAATGGGGAGACCATCCGGCTTGTTTCCCAATGACAAACATCCCGCATGGACTTCCTCCCCATTACGGGGGAGGGTTGGGGAGAGGGTCTGGATGAACGCCTGCAGCAGTGCTACCAGACCGCCGCCACAATCATTGCTGCCAAGACCATATAGCCTATCGCCCTCCACCGTAGGCGTGAAAGGGTCGCGTTGCCAACCAGCCACAGGTTTCACCGTGTCAATATGGGCATTGAGCAAGATGGTAGGCCCCCTCCCAACCTTCCCCAAAGGGGAGGAGAGCCGTCCGGATGGGTCTTCCCCCCTTGGGGGGATAAGAGGGGGGCTGGCACACCACACATTGTTGCCGTGTCGCTGAGGGTTCAGCCCCTTCTTCTTCATATACGCCTCCAGCACATCGGCCGCAGCCCCCTCGTCGCGGCTCACGCTGGGCGTGGCAATCAGCCTTTTCAGCAGTTCCACCGCCTCTTTTGTCTGTTCCGAGCAGTTCTTTTCCATCATTTCCTTCTCTTTTTGGGGACAAAGTTAGGTTTTTTCTTTTACTTTGCAAAAAAAATCGGCCTCAGGGGTATTTGATTTCCCGTTTCGTGTGTCTTACTGGCAGAGAAAGGCAAAAAAGCCTGCATCGCAAACTTATGATTTACGACAAAACCACATTCGAGCAACTCTACAAGAGCAACTACCGACAGATGTATCGGTTCGCCTTCTCCCTGCTGGAGGAAGCGGAGGATGCCCGTGATGCCGTGAGCCACGTCTTCACCCAGATGTGGCACACACAACCTCAACTGCAGGAGGACTGCATCACGGGCTACCTCATGGCAGCGGTACGAAACCACTGCCTCAACACCCTGCGGACCCGTCGCCAGAACGCTGCTGTCGAAGCCGAACTGAAAGCCGAGCAATCAAGACAGGAGGCACAGGAACACCAAGAACTGCTGGACGAACTGGCACGAGTCATCGACGAACACCTGACAGAGCAGGACAAGCGCATCCTCGCTCTCCACTACGACCAAGAAATGACCTATTCGGAGACGGCCCAGACACTGGGCATCAGCCCTTCAGCCGTCAACAAGCACATTTCTCATTCACTCTCCAAAATCCGTTCCATCTTCAAAACCGCAAACTCATGAAAACCGAAGAAATAGACAAAAGAATAGGAATGCCCGACATCAACGCTGAATGGGCAAAGTTTGAGAAAGAAGTGATGGGTGCAGCGCAACTGACCCCCAAGCACACTTTCTTCAAAAGTTTCACCACCAAAGCCGCCGCCATTGCCGGCATCGTTTTCCTGCTCAGTTGCGCCGCCATCGCCTCGGCTGTCATCGCCATCAAGAACAACGACAGTCAGCCACAGGCGGAGAAGTTTGAGTACAAGCCACTGGTGGAAGTCATCCAACGGAAGCACAAGGGAAAAGAGACCCCCTACTACCTCGTCCACTACTGCGAGGGCGTGTGGATTCAGCCCGTGGATGAAAAGGGGTATATTGACGAACTGATTTACCAGATAGCCTTCCCCGTTGACCGAACCACCATGCAACTGGACGGCAAGCCTTTCACCCAGAAAAACCTGCCACGCATGCGCAACAACCATTTGAAGAAGATAGAGATGAAGCGGCAGGGCGACAAACTGGTGGCCAACCTCATCACCCAGTTCTCAGGAGGCATCCCATCGGACGTGACAGGCAATGCGCCACGCACCCAGACCCTTTTCCTCTTCCCCAACGGCATGCTGGGCATCATCGACAAGAAGGCAAAGGCGGGCGACTGGCAGCACTACAGCATCACCGACTGGGACGAGACCCCATGGGGCTGGAGTGTCCGCAAGGAGATGGAACGCGGCTGCCACCGTCTCGGCTACAAAGCCTACATCTATGCCAGCACCGAAACGCCACAGAAGTACATCGACCGCGCCGTCCGCATGATGGACGAGATGGGCATCAAGGACTACGAACTGGTCAAAGACCTTCCCATCCAGCATTGGACCGACCAGCAATATCGTGAATGGGCACAGCAGCAGAAACAGAAGCATCCGCAGTACGACTGGCGATGGCTGTTCGACCAACTGCCCGAAAGCCTCGACGGCACTGACCTGCACGACAAGTGGCACATCGTGAAAGAGGTCTATGGCGTGAAATAAACAAAAATAATTCATGAATAATTCGTGGTTAATTCGTGATAATTTATGTCCAAAATAAAACACGAATTTCCATCAATTAACCACGAATTATTCATCAATTTTCATCTTTAATACATTCAGCAACATGAAAAGACTTTTTCTGTCCCTGCTCACAGGGATAGCAGCCCTCTGTGGCTCTGCTCAGACGAAAGACAGCGTGGACGTTTCACAGTTCACCGTCGTGTATGACTATGCCTGCAAGACCCGCATGGGCAAGACGGGCGAAAACATCACCGACACCATGCGGCTGGCGGTGCAGGTGGGCACGAAGTTGAACCGCATGATGGAGTATTACTGGTACGACTACTTCATCCATCGCCACCGCAAGGAGGATGTGCTGCACGGCATGTGGTCGCACTGTGTGAACATGATGCCAGAGTGCATCTACACGAACTATCCCGAGGGGAAACTGACCACCCGCGAAGGCGTGGTGCCGAAACCCTACGAGACCACCCAACCGATGAACACCATCCAGTGGCAACTCAGCGCAGACACCGCCACCATCGCCACCTATCCCTGCAAGAAGGCGGTGGGAGAGTTTGGCGGCAGGACATGGACGGTCTTCTACACCGACGAAGTGCCCTCCACCGCCGGCCCGTGGAAACTGCATGGCTGTCCGGGCTTGATTGTCCGTGCCGACGACAGCGAAGGCATCCACCATTTTGAACTGAACGCACTCATCAACGAGCAGTTGGCCATCCGCTACGAGCCTAAGCCCAATTATGTGCGCATGGACAATGCCAAGTTCATCAAGTTTCGCAACGGACTCTTCTGCAATCCGCGCTACGTGCAAGACCCACACTATTGGCTCTCGGCTGGCGACAACATTCAGGTGCAGTCCTACATGTGGGGACCCACCGACTGGGTGGAATACTACAACGGCATCTATTCGCCCCACAAGGACAATGTGCGCTACTACCAGCCGTTAGAGCTGAAGTAAAGCCCCCCAGCCCCCGAAGGGTGAGGGCATCCGCGACGATTTTTCCTTAACGACACAGACAATGTTCCCTTTTCCCTCTTGGGGGGCGGAAGGCTCCTCCACAGCCTCTAAACCGACGTCGTCGACATCGGTTCACCGACATCGACGACATCGGTCGACCGATGTCGACGACGTCGATTCGGAGGATGTGAGTGTACCCTAAAGGGATATACAAGCATGTCCCATGAGAGACAACGAAACTACTTCATAAGAGATCTAGTAATTAAAGATTTGTTAAAACAATGGTATACCACTGAAGCCGCCACTTGTGAAAGCCGCAGGCTTCTCCTTCTTCACCCTCAAAAACATCCACGCATGAAAACATTCCTTCTCATTCTATCTCTCCTCTTACCCACTGCGACTGCCTTTCCCCAGACACTCGAAGTGACAGGCACCGTGAAGAATCCGCAAGGGCAACCCGTCGCCGACGTAATTGTCAAAGCAGAACAAAAAGGGCATCCACGATCTTTCACCACCACTAACCGACAGGGACAATACACGCTCCGTTTCGATTGGAAAGAGGGAGCGGTGCTGACCTTCTCACACGTGTCCTACGAACGGGAAGAAACCTCCCTGCAAGGCGGTAAGACGAAACAGACTTGTGACATGGTGCTTGTCCCCCGTACCATCGCCCTGCGCGAAGTGAAAGTCAAAGCTCCACCCCTGCACCTAGTGGGCGACACCCTTTCCTACAACCTCGCTTCCTTCCTCGGCAAAGGCGACGTGACCCTGGAGGATGGGCTGAAACGCTTGCCAGGCATCGAGGTGTCTGGCACAGGAGCCATCCGCTACATGGGTCGCCCCATCAGTAAGTTCTACATTGAAGGGCTCGACATGCTGGGTGGCAAATACAATCTCGCCACCAAAAACATCCCTGCCGAATATACCAGCCAAGTGCAGGTGCTGCGCCATCACAACGAGAAAAAGATAGATGCCAACGAGGAGAGTGCCAATGTCGCCCTCAACATCAAACTGACCAAGAAGGCGAAGTTCAAGCCCTTTGGCGAACCCATCTTCGGGGTGGGCTGGATGGAGGAGAAGCCACTCTATGCAGCAGGGGTGACAGGCATGATGTTTACCGACAACTTCCAAACCATTGCCTCCGCCAAATACAGCAACCACGGTGATTTCGGCTCCTACGACATGATTGATCATTTTGGCAACAACACCGTCTCCACCCTCGCCATGAACAAACTGCCCAAGTGGAGCGGAGGACAGCCACCTGTGGGTGAATACCTCTACCAGACCAACGGTTATGGCAGCCTCAACGGCATCCTCAAACTCGACACCATCCGTCAAGTGCGTGCCAACATCGACTATACCTACGAAGAGAACCATAACAGCTATTCCACTCAGACCCTCTATTTAGGGGAGGGACTGAACACCTCCGTTCACGAAACTACCCAACCCTGGACACGCATCCATCGTCCCCACATTGAATTGAAATACGAGGAAAACGCCGCCAACCACTACTTCTGCGACAATCTCCACGTGAAAGCACAATTTGAGGAGAATAAGTGTCCAGTACTTACATCATCCACCCTTCATCAACAGCACCGCGACGCCACGGCCATCAACATCGTCAACAACCTCCAAGCCAAAGTGCGCATCGGCAAGCAGAAATGGAGTCTCAACTCCAACGTGCAGCTACAGCGTTCGCCCAGTGTCGTGCTCACAATGGACGACCTCACCGAACGTGCCCAAAGCACAACCCTCCTCACCTCCCACACCACCTCTTATCAGTGGAAAATCAACCCACAATGGTGCATCAACATCCCATTTGACTTCAAGGCTAACTATCAGTTTATCGATGCACGGCAACGCGTCAGCGGCTGGAAAGTCGTCCCTTCTTTCTACCCCAACACTGAGTGGCGTTCACCTAACCGACGTATCTACATCGGCATGGGAACCACCATACGATGTTTACATCTGGACTACACCAACTACGATTATTCACTTTTTCATGTCAATCCCTTCACGATGTTCCGCTACACCTTCAGCGGAGAGTCCGAGCTGCATCTTAACAGCCAGTTCACCACCTCCGTAGGCGACATCCTCGACCTCCTCACCACACCCGTCCACACCTCCTACCGAAGCATCTCGGCAGCATCGGGCAGCATCGGCAAGCAACAGAAGTGGACAACCGACCTTAACTACAAATTTCAGATACCCTACAGCTACTTCACCATCGTCGCCAACGCTTCATGGAGCCAAGGCAAACGTAACACCTTATCTGCCCAAACTGTTGATGGCACGGATGTAGCGACCTCCTCCCTACTCCGCGACAGCCATTTCCGCTATGCCTCTGCCGATCTCAGCATCTCCAAGTCCTACATCCCCATCCACACCAAACTCATCTTCAAATCCTCTGGCTATTGGGGCAGCAACGAATCCGTTTCCCAAACCACTTTCGTCACGACCTACAACTACGGCTATACCCTCAGCGGAGAAGCCACCTACAACCCCTTCGCGTGGATGCAACTAACAGGCGAAGGTCGCTACTCCAAAGGCTACACGCGCCGCCTCGACACCACCGATGCCATCAATGCCGTCACCACCATCGGCTATCTTGCCATCTATCCCATCGAGAACCTCGAAATCAAAGGTAATCTCCACTTCATCCATCAGCAACTCGCAATACATCAATACAAGGATGCCGCTATCCTCGGTGCCACCGCCCAATACAAGACCAAACGTGCCGTGTGGAAACTCACTCTCCAAAATCTCCTCAACACCCGTCACTACACCTACACCACCTTCTCCGCTACCGACCGCTACACCTACGATTGCCATCTACTTGGTCGCACAGTGATGCTCACTTGCAAACTGCACTTGGTGAGGGGGCGCAATAAAAACGACTAACCATGAAAAAAATAAGAAATCTTTATGCACATAGTGATGCTTTTCGTAACTTTGCCGAAAAAAGAAAAGAAGAACATGAACAAGAAAGTCTGCTTCACCATCCTCCTCGCCCTCGGCACCATGATGGCCAGCGCACAGGAGACGCTCTGGCTGCAATGCAACGAAAGCCTGCCGACCCCTACACGCATCATGCCTGTGCGCCAGTCGGACAACAACCATCAGAACGATGGCGCCGTGCAACATTCCGTCGACTTTACGGTGGACAGAAACTTCTCCACCAACTATCACTCGGCCTATTACCCCGAGCATATCAAGGTGACACCAGAGACACCTGCAGAACTCATCTACGACTTTGAAGACGTGGAGCGAATTGACGATTTGGAGTATGTACCTCGGCAGGATGGAAGTCTGAACGGCACCGTCAGTGAGGCCGAAATCTATGTAAAGACGGCTGCAGACAGCGACTACCGTCTATATCAGCACTGCCAATGGCCACTCAACATGGACACGAAGTGCGTTCATTTCGAGGGGGGCCTGATTCAGCCTGTGAGCATCAAAGTGCGTGTGCTGAACGGGTATGGTGCCCTTGCCTCATGTGCGGAGATGGCGTTTTTGAAGATGGGAAAGGAGTTGACGAACACCGATGTCTTTGCCGATGACCTCTGCACGAGACTGAAGCCAGGGACAACACGGGCAGACATTGAGCGCATCCAGCAGCCTGTCATACGGCAGTTGGCGACGGAGTTGTTGGAGGGCACTTATGTGACAGATTACCGCGTAGCCTCCTACGATTGTTACGACTCGCCTCAGTGGTTGGCCGAGCAATGGAAGACGCCAGGCAAATGCTATGACCAGTTGCAGGGTGTGACAGGCATCGTCGTGGAACCAGGAAAGCATCTGGTGATGGTGGACGGTCTGCCTGAGGGGATGAGCGCCACACTGAAGGTGGTGGCGTGGTACACAGGACTGACGGGTCGCAGCTTCGACGGCGGCAATCCAGAAATCAAGACGTATGACCTGAAGAACGGCTCAAACATCATCGACCACGACAGCCGATGGGCAGGACTGGCCTACATCGCCTACTTCAACGATGAGGGAAAGGCATCCAAGTGTCCACCCATCCGCGTCCATTTTGTGGGCGGCACCGTGAATGGCTACCTGACACCCGACCAAACCAACGAACAAATGCACCAAATGACCGCTGCGGCACCGTCGCGTTTCATCGATGTGGTCAGCCGCAAGGTGCATGCCGTCTGGACTTCGGCAGGCATGCATGAGTTCTGCAAGGCTGACGACGGCAAGTCGCCTGGCTATCGACAGTACATGAACATTCTCGACACACTGATCACATGGGAGCAGCGCGTGGTGGGCTTCGAGAAATATGGGCATGTGCCTAAGAACCGCACTTTGCTCTATGTCAACTTCACCTACGGCGCAGCTTTCCAGGGAGGTCTCGGCATCAGTTCACACGTGGACAACGAACGCGGACTGCTCAACTGCCAGGGCCTGCTCTACAACGACTCTGAGTCGGTTTGGGGACTGGGACACGAATGGGGTCACCAGCACCAACTGAAGCCCTACTTCTGCTGGGGAGGGACAAACGAGGTGACCAACAATCTGGCCGCCTACTACGTGCTGATGCATCTGGGCTATCGTTACGAACAGCTGCACTGGGGCAAGCGTGAAGGACTGGAGAAAGGGGTGAAACACTACATCGAAAGCGAGACCGACGACTGCATTCTGGAATCGTCCGACCTCTTCGAGCGTCTCTGCCCCTTTGTGAAGCTTTGCAACTACTTTATGAACGAAGGGGGCAAGCCCGACTTCTTGCCCGACCTCTACGAGACCCTGCGCCATTCGCAGGTGACACCCGACTCCACCAACGTCATTCCCTATGTGTTCAACTTCATCCGTACGGCCTCCACCCTCAGCGGCTACAACCTCACGCCCTACTTCGAGCGCTTCGGTTTCCTGCGAGTGAAGGCGTTTGAGATTGACGATTACGGAAAGTACACCTACCACCTCACACAGGAGCGACTCGACGCCTTCCGCCGCGACATGAACACCCTGGAGCGAAAGAAGAAACTGAAGCCGATGCCTGCCGACATGGTGGAACGCATCGCCCACACACCCGACATCGAGTACGAGCATCCCCATTTTGAAAATTAAGGAAAAGAGAACCCAAAAGACGCCTAACGGGTAGGTCTTTTTCATCCATTTACATTATTTCACCCTCAAAATCACGGCTTTTCGGGAAGAAAATCGTACCTTTGCACGACGAAAACTAAAAAAACAACATAATGGCACAGCAAGAAGACATTTTCAAGAAAGTGGTGAGCCACTGCAAGGAGTATGGGTTTGTGTTCCCAAGCTCTGAGATTTACGATGGATTGGGCGCCGTGTATGACTATGGTCAGAACGGTGTGGAGTTGAAGAACAACATCAAGCAGTATTGGTGGCAGTATATGGTGCTGCTGCACGAGAACATCGTGGGCATCGATTCGGCCATCTTCATGCACCCAACGATTTGGAAGGCTTCGGGTCACGTGGATGCGTTCAACGACCCGCTCATCGACAACCGCGACTCGAAGAAGCGTTATCGCGCGGATGTGCTCATCGAGGACCAAATTGCGAAGTATGACGAGAAGATTGAGAAGGAAGTAGCCAAGGCCCGCAAGCGTTTTGGCGACGCTTTCGACGAGGCTCAGTATCGTGCCACGTCGGCCCGTGTGCTGGAGGAGCAGGCTAAGCGTGATGCTCTGCACGAGCGTTATCAGCAGGTGATGAACGCTGAGGGCGGCATCGACCTGGAGGGCCTGAAGCAGATTATCCTTGACGAGGGTATCGTCTGCCCCATTAGCGGCACAAGAAACTGGACGGATGTGCGCCAGTTCAACTTGATGTTCAAGACGGAGATGGGTGCTGCTGCCGAGGGTGCATCGACCATCTATCTGCGTCCTGAGACGGCTCAGGGTATCTTCGTAAACTATCTGAACGTGCAGAAGACAGGCCGCATGAAGATTCCGTTTGGCATTGCCCAGATTGGCAAGGCGTTCCGCAATGAGATTGTGGCGCGTCAGTTCATCTTCCGCATGAGGGAGTTTGAGCAGATGGAGATGCAGTTCTTCGTGAAGCCCGGCACTGAACTCCAGTGGTTTGAGGAGTGGAAAAAGCGTCGCATGGCTTGGCATCAGGCGCTGGGCTTCGGTGCGGAGAACTACCGCTTCCACGACCACGACAAGTTGGCTCACTATGCCAATGCGGCCACCGACATTGAGTTCAAGATGCCATTCGGTTTCAAGGAGGTGGAGGGCATCCACTCGCGCACAAACTTCGACCTTTCTCAGCATGCCAAGTACAGCGGCAAGAAGATTGAGTATTTCGACCCCGAGGACAACACTTCATACACGCCATACGTGATTGAGACCTCTATTGGTGTCGATCGTATGTTCCTCTCGGTGATGTGTCACAGTTACTGCGAGGAGAAACTGGAAGGTGGCGACACCCGCGTGGTGCTGCGTCTGCCTGCTGCTCTGGCTCCTGTGAAGCTGGCGGTGTTCCCACTCACCAAGAAGGACGGGCTGCCTGAGAAGGCTCGCGAAATTATCGATGGCCTCAAGTTCCACTTCAACTGCAAGTATGAGGAGAAGGATCAGATTGGCAAGCGTTACCGTCGTCAGGATGCCATCGGCACACCTTTCTGTGTGACGGTGGATAACCAGACATTGGAGGATAACACTGTGACCCTGCGCTATCGCGACACGATGAAGCAGGAGCGTGTCAACATCAACGACCTGCGTGGCATCATCGAAGACCAAGTGACCATCACCAGTCTCTTAAAGAACTTGAAGTAGCCAGCCCACGCGCTGGGCGATTTTTCCTTACGGAATAGTTCTTGCACTAGGAGATTTTTCCATACGAACAGATTACAAATGAAGAAATTATTTCATATCCTACCCTTATTCGCCACCCTCATCTTTCTTGCGTCGTGCAACGAGAAGAATGAGGCAGGCGAGTATGACAACTGGCAGGCACGGAATCAGCACTATGTTGACTCCATCGCGGTCTTGGCTGCTCGTGGCACCGACGGCTGGACAAGAATCGCCTCTTACAAACTGGTGGAGAAGGAGGGGACAAGCCTGACGAACAACAGCTACATCTATGTGCAGAAGTTGGAGAATGGCGAGGGCGAGCGAATGCCTGAGTTTAACGACAGTGTGCGCGCACACTACCTCGGACGACTCATCCCGTCAGCCTCCCACGAACAGGGCACCGTCTTTGGCAGAAGCTACAAGACATACGCCCTCAACGAGGCGACGGACGTGCCAGCACTCCTGCCTGCTGCGGGAAACAACGTGGTTGGCATGACCACCGCATTCATGCACATGGTGGAAGGTGACCGATGGAAGGTGGTCATCCCCTATTCGTTGGGATATGGCACAAGCACCTACTCCACAGCAAACATTCCTGGCTACTCTGCCCTCATCTTCGACGTGAAGCTCGCGCGTATCTATAGATATAAGATAGACACCAACACCACGTGGCATTAGAATGAAGTGAAAAAGGAAAAGTGAAAAGTGAAAAATTTGCTACCGCAACGTGTTGGTCTAACTAACGACTTTCCGTTGCGGTAGCAAATTTTTCACTTTTCACTTTTCCTTTCTTTCCTACTTTACGTTCCCCACCTTGATGAGGTACTCTGCAATCTGCACAGCGTTCAGGGCTGCACCCTTCTTGATTTGGTCGCCTGAGAGCCAGAAGGTGAGACCGTTCTCGTTGGCCAAGTCCTTGCGCACACGGCCTACATAGACATCGTCCTTGCCTGCTGTGAAGAGCGGCATGGGGTATTTCTGGTGGGCCGGGTCGTCGATGAGTGTCACGCCAGGGGCTGCTGCGATGGCTTTCTGTGCCTCTTCCACCGAGATGGGTTTCTCTGTCTCCACCCACACGGCCTCGGAGTGGGCGCGGAGCGACGAGATGCGCACACACATGGCCGAGCATTTTGCATCGGTGTGCATGATTTTGCGCGTTTCGTTAAACATCTTCATTTCCTCTTTCGTGTAGCCATTGTCCTGGAACACATCAATTTGAGGAATCACGTTATATGCTAACTGATAAGCGAACTTGTTCACCGTAGGCTCCTTGCCTTCCGCCAATTCCTTGTACTGCTGCTGCAGTTCGGCCATGGCGGCAGCACCTGCGCCCGAGGCACTCTGATAACTGGCTACGTGGATGCGCTCTATGTGGCTGAGTTTTTCGATAGGCTGCAGCACCACAACCATCATGATGGTTGTGCAGTTAGGGTTGGCAATGATGCCACGAGGACGGTTCAGCGCATCCTCGGCATTGCACTCTGGCACCACCAAAGGCACATCGTCGTCCATGCGGAATGCGCTGGAGTTGTCAATCATCACGGCACCGAACTTGGTGATGTCCTCAGCAAACTCCTTCGATGTGCCTGCACCAGCCGATGTAAAGGCGATGTCAACGCCCTTGAAGTCGTCGCCATGTTTGAGCAACTGCACCTCATATTCCTTGCCACGGAAGGTGTATTTTCGGCCCGCACTGCGGGTAGAGCCGAAGAGCACAAGTTCGTCAATTGGGAAATTTCTCTCATCAAGAACACGAAGGAATTCCTGTCCTACAGCGCCGCTGGCGCCGACGATTGCTACTTTCATCTTATTACCTTATTAAATGATTTTCTTAAAAAAACGCTGCAAAGGTACGGAAAAATCGTGAAAAGTGAAAAGTGAAAAGTAAAAAAACTGTGTTACCGACAATCCGAAAGGTTAGTAATTTAGATTTTTCACTTTTCAAGCGCGCTTGAAAAACATTTTCCACTTTTTGGGGTCACTTTTCACTTAAAAACACTACCTTTGCAAAAATTTTCATTTTGGACGTAATCACCTCATACCTGCCCATCACCGACCCTACATGGATATTCCTCCTTGTACTCTGCGTGATTTTGTTTGCCCCGATGATTTTCAGCAAACTGCACATTCCACACCTCATTGGAATGATTTTAGCAGGTGTACTCATCGGTGAGCACGGATTCAACATCTTGTCGCGAGATGCCTCGTTCGAACTGTTTGGCAAGGTGGGCATATACTTCATCATGTTTCTGGCAGGTCTGGAAATGGACTTGCAAAACCTGAAGCAAAACCGAGTCAAGGGGTTCGCCTTCGGAGTCATCACCACCATCATCCCTTTCGTGTTGGGCTTTGTGGCAGGATATTACTTCCTCGACTACAACTTGTTAGCTTCCCTCCTGCTGGCCTGCATCTTCGCTTCGCACACCTTGGTGTCCTACCCCATTGTGGGACGTTACGGTTTAAGCAACGCCCCCTCCGTCACCATTTCGATAGCTGCCACCATGGTGGCACTGCTCTCCGCCCTGCTCTTCATTGCAGGCATCTCCGGCACCATCAAAGGCACGGGCGATTTCTGGTTCTGGGCTTTCTTTGCCGCCAAGTTCCTCATCTACATCTTCGGAATGTTCTTCCTCCTGCCCCGACTCATCCGCTTCTTCTTCCGCCGATATAGCGAACCCGTCATCCAGTTCACCTTCACCCTTGCCATCGTGTTCCTGTCGGCTGCCACAGCCGAACTCTGCGGGCTCGAAGGCATCTTCGGCGCATTTCTGTCGGGCTTGGTGCTCAACCGATTCGTGCCCAACACCTCACCGCTGATGAACCGTATCGAGTTTATCGGCAACGCACTCTTCATACCCTACTTCCTGATTGGCGTGGGCATGTTGGTCAACGTGGCTCCCATGTTCCGTGAAGGCAAGGCCGCCATCGTGGTTGCCATCATGGTCATTGCCGGTACACTCTCCAAGTACATCGCCGCCATCATCAGCCGCAAACTCTTTCGTATGACAGCCAACGAGGGACTGATGATGTTCGGCCTCACCGAAGCCCATGCTGCCGGTGCTCTGGCAATGGTGATGGTGGGCGTGAACCTCGAGGTGTCCCCTGGAGTGCCTCTCATGAACGGTGCCGTGCTCGACGGTGTGGTCATGATGATACTCATCTCCTGCATCATCTCCTCCCTCGCCACCGACCAAGCCGCCAAACGGCTCAAGGTGGAGAGCGAAGGGGCACAGAAGACCCAGCGGCGAGACAGCACCGCCCTCGACGACGAGAAAATCCTCATCCCCGTCAACGAACCCAGCAACATCCGCACCCTCATGTCCACAGCCTTCATGATGCGCAACCGCAAACTGAACCGAGGACTCATCTGCCTGAACATCATCAACGATGCCGACCTGAACGAGCAGACACAGGCACACAGCCGCAAGTGTCTGGACATGGCCACCCAACTGGCCTCAGCCGCCGACGTGCCGGTGCAGACCCAGACCCGTCTGGCCGTCAACTTCGTCACCGCCACCGTCCATGCCCTGCGCGAGAACGATGCCAGCGAAATCCTCATCGGGCTGCACTGCAAGCGCAACAAGGGCGACTCTTTCCTTGGCACCTTTGCCCAAGGACTCCTCGAGAGCATGTCGCGCCAACTCATCATCGTCAGCATGAACATCCCTGCCAACACCATCCGCAAGATTGTGGTGGCTGTGCCGGAGAAGGCCGAGTATGAGAAAGGTTTCTACCGATGGATTAACCGCATGGCGCGCATGGCCGAAGACCTCGGCTGCCAGATTCAGTTCCACGCCCCCGAAAGGACCAGCAGCCTCATCCTCCGCTACATGCACGAACGCCACAAGAGTGTACGCGACAGCTATGAATCCCTCGACTCATGGCGCGACTTCCCCACTCTGAAAGACGAACTCAATGCCGACCACTTGCTGGTGGTTGTCACAGCCCGTACTGGCAGTATCTCCTACCAACACGCTTTCGCCAAGCTCCCCTACCAACTGCAGCACGACTTTGCCGCCAACAGTCTCATGCTCATCTACCCAGACCAGCAGGAGCAAAGCGGCGAACTCTATGCCTTCACCGACCCGCACCACAACAGCACACGCACTGGCAGCACCCGCATCGGCAGCTGGCTGAGCAAATGGATAGGAGAAATCGGCTAACCAGCCACAAGCCCACGCGCTGGACGATTTCTCCCCCAACAAAACCCACTCACCCCATAAAACCCATCCCCCCCAAAAATGATTACACTCCAAAATATCACCAAATCCTTCGGCACCCTGCAAGTGCTCAAAGGTATCGACCTCCACATCGGCAAAGGCGAGGTCGTCAGCATCGTTGGCCCCTCTGGAGCAGGCAAGACCACACTCCTGCAAATCATGGGCACCCTCGACACACCCGACACTGGTTCCGTCGTGATTGATGGCATTGATGTGACCCGACTGAAAGACAAAGAGATGGCTCGTTTCCGCAACCAGCACCTCGGCTTCGTCTTCCAGTTCCACCAGTTGCTGCCCGAATTCACCGCCCTCGAAAACATCTGCATCCCGGCCCTCATTGCCGGCAAGAACAAGAAACAGAGCGAAGAGCGTGCTCGTGAACTGCTCAACTACCTCAACCTCAGCGACCGCGCCAGCCACAAGCCTGCCGAACTCTCGGGAGGCGAGAAACAGCGCGTGGCGGTGGCAAGGGCACTCATCAACAACCCTGCCATCATTCTGGCAGACGAACCCTCTGGCTCGCTCGACTCTCAGCACAAAGCAGAACTGCACCAGCTCTTCTTCGACCTGCGCGACCAGTTCGGACAGACCTTCGTCATCGTCACCCATGACGAGACTCTCTCGCACATCACCGACAGAACTATTCACATTAAAGACGGACTCATTCAGTATGACAACGGACAAGAAACTACAGACAATGGACAACAGACAGCAGACAGCCAATCCACAACAAACAACGGACAACCCACAACTGCAGACTGCCAACCAGCCGAAGAACAACCTGAGACTGGGCAAGCGCAACCTACTGAAAGTCTTGCGTGAGAAAGACCACGGAGTCTATCTCGAAGGCGGCGAGATTGGCGACATCCTGCTGCCCAAACGCTATGTTCCCCAAGGCACCAAGGTGGGTGACACCCTCGACGTGTTCCTCTATCTCGACCAAGACGAACGCCTCATCGCCACCACGGAGCATCCGCTCATCGAGGTAGGCCAGTTCGCCTATCTCGAATGCACATGGACCAACGAATACGGCGCCTATCTCAACTGGGGCTTGATGAAAGACCTCTTCTGCCCCTTCCGCGAGCAGAAGGTGCGCATGCAGCGCGGCAAACGCTATCAGGTCTATTGCTACATCGATGACAAGACCTACCGCATCGTCTGCTCCAGCAAGATTGAGAAGTTCCAAAAGGCCATCAGCGAGAAAAACGGAGGCACACAGCCCTCTACCAGCCGTCGCCAACGCCCCAACTATTCCCCCTATCCCGACACCCCACCAGCAGACCGTCGCATCCTCATCGGCGACTTCTCCACCCGTCTGTTTGAACACCTCAAACTCTCCGAAAAGGGCTTCACCCCCTACCATGACAAATCGCCAGCGGAGGAAATCTACGCCATGTTCGGAGTGAGCAAGAAAGTCTTCAAGCAAGCCGTTGGCGACCTCTACAAGCGTGACCTCATCATCATTCGCCCCGACGGAATCGAACTGACCGTCAAGGGCAAGACAGCGGACGTTGAAGAGTGAGAAAATCGGTGTGAGTCACACCCCCATCATAGGTCTGACTCACACCTATGAAAGGGGTGTGACTCAGACCTATTTTTAGGCACTGAAACAAGGTCTTGAAAGACCACAAAAATAAGGGGGACGCGCTGATTCCAGTGCGTCCCCCTTTTGTGTGGATATTCAACCGTTGGCTTATGCGTACATAGCCACGATAGCTTCGTAGAGTTCCTGCTTGCCCGAAGTCTGCTTGGGCTCGCCGTTCTTCTTGCCATACTCATACACCTGCTCAAGGGTGAGTTTGCCATCTTCGAAGTCCTTACCGATGCCGCTGTCGAAGGAAGCGTAGCGAGCCTTCTTCATAGCGCAGTAGGGAGACTCTTCGAGCAACTTGGCAGCAGACTCAAGAGCGCGAGCCATAGCGTCCATACCGGCGATGTGAGCGATGAAGATGTCCTCGAGGTCGGTAGAGTTACGACGAGTCTTAGCGTCGAAGTTTGTACCACCAGTGCCAAGGCCACCGCCACGGATGATTTCCATCCAAGCCTGAACAAGTTCATACTGGTCAATTGGGAACTGGTCAGTATCCCATCCGTTCTGGTAGTCACCACGGTTAGCGTCGATAGAACCGAGCATGCCAGCATCCACAGCGCAAGCGAGTTCATGCTCGAAAGTGTGACCTGCGAGTGTAGCGTGGTTCACCTCAATGTTCACCTTGAAGTCCTTGTCAAGACCATGAGCACGGAGGAAGCCGACAACAGTCTCTGTATCGACGTCATACTGGTGCTTAGATGGCTCCATGGGCTTAGGCTCGATGAGGAAAGTGCCCTTGAAGCCCTTGCTGCGAGCATAGTCGCGGGCCATGGTGAGCATAGTGGCCATGTGCTCTTTCTCACGCTTCTGGTCGGTGTTGAGCAGGCTCATGTAGCCTTCGCGACCGCCCCAGAATACATAGTTCTCAGCACCCAGTTTGATACCAGCGTCGATAGCGTTCTTAATCTGCACGATAGCACGAGCCACCACGTCGAAGTCTGGGTTAGTGGAAGCACCGTTCATGTAGCGACCATTGCCGAACACGTTGGCAGTTGACCACAAGAGCTTGATGCCAGTCTCCTTCATCTTCACTGCGAGATAGTCAGTGATTTCCTTCAGGTTAGACTCATACTCTTCGATAGAGTTGCCCTCAGATACGAGGTCGATGTCGTGGAAGCAGAAGTAGGGGATGCCCAGTTTCTGCATGATTTCAAAACCTGCGTCAGCCTTTTGCTTAGCGATGGCCACAGCGTCAGCAGCTTCGTTCCAAGGGAACTTCTTGGTGCCGCCACCGAACTGGTCGCCACCCTCTGCACAGAGTGTGTGCCACCATGCCATTGCGAAACGCAGCCAATCCTTCATAGGCTTGCCCATGATGACCTTCTCGGCATCATAATAGTGGAAAGCCATAGGATTCTTGCTGTCCTTACCTTCAAACTTGATTTTACCAATCTCTGGAAAATACTCTTTAGCCATAATACTTTAAAGTTATTAAGATGTGTGAATAAAAATGTGATTTTCGTTGCAAAGGTATGACATTCCTTTTGTACACGTTTCCTTTCACGTTACAAAGACTTTCATTCATGTTACGTGGAAAAAGAAAGTTTTCCTTTCTTCAGTTGTTCACTTCGTTGGTCAGCGTGAGCGAAAGGACATTGCCCAGCGAATGGATGCGGGAGAAAAGACCGATGAAGTCTGTCTTGTCACGGCTACGCACCATGAAGTTGACGATGGTAGTGCCCTGCGTGTAGTCATAGCGCAGGAACTCGTCGGAGATATGCACATGATAGGCCTTGAAGCAGTCACGGTAGGGCTGCAAGTCCTCCACCACGCACTTCACCTTCAGGCGCACAATTTTCAGTTCAGCCCCCTTGAAGAGTCGCTTCTCCGCCACTTCCAGACAGATGAGCACACCCACGATGAGGAAGGCAGCGATACATGCCACCAGATACATGCCTGCTCCGACAGCCAGTCCGATACTTGCCGTCATCCACATGCCAGCTGCCGTGGTGAGTCCACGCACCGACCCCTTCATCTGGATGATGGCACCTGCACCCAAGAAACCGATGCCCGAAATGACTTGTGCGGCAATGCGTCCAGGGTCGCCATTCTCGGTCATCCCCAGCAGTTCCACAGGGATGTAGATGGACACCAGCATGGCCAAAGTGGCACCCATGCAAATGAGTGCAAACGTGCGCATGCCGGCTATCTGCCCCTTGTGGCGACGTTCCAACCCGACGATGGCACCCAACACCATACTCAGCAGCAGCTTAAATGACGCTCCGAGAACGGTAACACTTCCACCGTCAATTTGTTCCCAAAAGGCATTCATGCCTCCCATATCCTCCATCTCCTAAAGATATTTTTTTAGTTCAGCAATCATCTCCGCATACTCTGCGTCAGACAGATAGGTCTTGCCTGGATTCATTTGGAAGGTGCCACCATAGTCGGGACCATCCACATACTTTGGAGCCAGATGGAAGTGCAGATGTGAAAGTTTGTCGCTATAAGCGCCATAGTTGATTTTCTCAGGGTTGAAAGCCTTCTGCATGGCACGGGTCACACGCACCACATCGGCCATGAAGGCATTACGCTCTTCGTCACTCAGGTCGTTCAGGTCGTTCACATGTCCGTTGTAGGCCACGAGACAACGACCACGATAGGTCTGCTCCTTGAACAGGAATGCATGCGACACAGAAAGAGGGGCAATCTCAATCATCAAATCGTGCAATGTCTGATTGTTCGTGCAGTAAAGGCACTGCTTAGGGTCACTATACATAACTCATAAATAGAATTTAGTTGATTAGAAATGATGGAGTTCTCCATTTCAGACAACAAAGTTAGCAAATCAGAGATAAACAAACAATTTTTCCCTCATTTTTCCTTTTTCTCCACAGAAAGTTAAGACAATCGCCCCACGATTTGCCCATTGGGCACAACAAAAAGGTGTTGGCTCGATAAGAACCAACACCTCAACACTATCTTTCTCTCTTGAAAATCTTTTACGAAAAAGTCAGCGATAGAGCACCTTCTTGCCCTGATGTACATACACGCCATGAACAGGCGTAGTGGTTGCCGTACCTTGCAGCGTGTAATAGAGGGCGTCATCTGAACTTTCCTCACGATTCACCTCATCAATAGACGTCACGTCAGCACTTGCCTGGATGCCAATCTCTGCGGCAGAACTCCATGCATTTTCCTTGACCTCGGATTGGGCCACAAACTTGAAGTAGCGGGCTGCTGTTGGAGTGGAGAGTTTGGCTACCTGAAGCGCAGTGGTGTTCTTGAATTCGCCAGTGAGGACGGGATTTCCCCATGTCACTCCGTCCATGCTCAGATACAAATCATAGTTCTTCACCATACCGTTCGTGCTGCCGTCCTGACGTGCCAGATAGGTGAATGCCGTCACTTGGTAGATTCTTTTCATATCAACCACAAGGGTGTGGGGACAACGCGGTTCGTTTGCTCCCCATTGTGTGTGCCAGAAGGTGGAGGGGTTGTTGTCGAAGGCATACTTGGCCTCGTTGCCCCCTTGCTGACTGTCCACACTTTTCACACTCCATCCGCTCCTGTTGATGAATACTTCGAAGTCGTAAGCCATCGTGGCACTTTCCAGCAGCCCTTCTGCCACACTGTAAGTTTTGATGTTGCAGGCATCGTTGTGTACTAAAGGTGCCGTGTATTTCTGGAAAGCACCATCGTCAATGCTGTAGTAGATGGTGGCATTCTTGGTGGAGGTTGACATGACAATACGGCCGTTAGTGTCACGCTCGCAATTGACAGGCTGACACACCGGCATGTCCACCCTTGCCACCTGAGCTGCCTGCATCCCTTCTGTAAGGGGAATGATGAAGAAACGGAAGGCGGTGTTTGCTGCCTTGAGTTCGTACTTTTCCATCACATCAGGGCCGCAACTGTTGTTGCCCAGTCCACGTGTGGCGGCATCGAGCGAGACGACCGTGGTGGTACATTTCTTGAACTCGGGGATGTGCTTGGCGCGTGTGTTCACGTCGGTGTAGTTGTCTTCAGGACGGAAGTGAACAGCCGAAGCGGCCATCTGGTCGGGAGCCACAAAGACCAGTCCATTACCCGCATCGTTGCTGAGCGAAATCCAGCGCACCTCCTGCTTGGTTCCGTGTTCCTGCGGTTTGATGTAGTCCTCGCGCTGATCGGTGACGGTGCTTTCGTAGATGGCTGGCAGACAGGCCTCTTTGCGGTCGCGGTAGCTGTCCCAGGGGCCACGTCCGAACCATGAGAGCTTTTCCATGGAAGAAGGCATCTCCAGACGGAAACCCATCTTCGGAATGATGGTGCCGGTGATGGTAGGCTTGATGAAGGAGTTGACCATCATCACACCGTTGGCACATACGATGAAATCCATCTGAACGTCAAAGCTGGCACCGTTCTTTCCTGAATAAGTGGTGTGAAGCGTGACATTCACGGTCTTTCCATCTTCACTCTTCTCGTAGCTAGCCTTGCCGTTTTTGGTTGTCAGGCTTCTCAGTCCAAGGTTGTCCCAATTCCCAGCCTGATTACGGCTGTCGTTATCGGTGGGGAGACGGAACACATTGAGTTTCATCGGCTTGTTGATCAAGGATACATCGTTATAGTAGTAGCTGTTCAATATGCCTGCTGATTTGTTGAATGTTACCTTGAACTTAGATGTGGAGAGTGTGAGGATAGTGGCGGCATCATCGATGGCGATGTCTTCACAATCATCCAACTGCGTGAGGTCATACATCGCTTTCGTGGCTGTCTTCACGGGCAGTTTCTCTTCGGCCACCACATAGCCAGCATCCGCCCACAAGGTGTTGCCTTTCTGTTTGGCGATGAAGTGGATGAAGGCCTCTTGGTCGGCTGGCAGGGTATTGACGGCTGAAAGGTCGAGGTCGATGGTGGTGCTGTCGTTGGCAGCCACCTCGGTCCCGATGGGGCCAGCGGCCAGCTGCTTGCCCTCCTCATCGAGAATTTCGTAGCTTACGTCATAGGTGGTGCTGGGCAGAAACGCCAGCTTGTTCTTCACAAGGAATGTGTTCGGCTTGCCTGCTATGGCCTTGAACTCCAGCGGTTGGTATATTTTCTTGGTGTTGTAGCATTTAGAGGTGTAGCTCCAGTCGGGCTTCACCAGTCCGTTAATGCAGAAGTTGTTATCGTTTGGGACGTCGCCGAAGTCACCGCCATAGGCCCAATACTCTTTACCTGAAGAATTTTTTGTGAGAAGTCCTTGGTCTTTGAAGTCCCAGATGAATTCACCTGCCAGACAGGGGTACTTCTCATAGAGGTCGAACATGTCGCGCACGTTACCCATCGAGTTACCCATCGAGTGGCTGTTCTCACACTGGACGTGAGGGCGTTTCTGACCTCCCTTGCCGATACTCTCAATCCATCCGTAGTCGGCATACATCGTCGAACTCACATCGGCATAGTTGCTGTTGCCCTCGTAGTGGGTGAGGCGGGTCTTATCCAGTGCCTTGATGGCAGTGGCGACAGACTGGAAGTTGCTGCCACCGCCCGATTCGTTGCCGAACGACCACATGAAGATGCACACATGGTTGCGCATCCACTTCACGTGATTCTGTGAGCGCTCCACCATCGCGTTGCGGAACTTCGCTTCGGAAGAGAGCTGCTGATAGGCATGGCACTCCACATTCGCCTCGGCCAGCACATACAGGCCGTACTTGTCACAGAGGTCGTAGAAGACGGGGTCGTTGGGATAGTGGGAAGTGCGCACGGCGTTGATGTTCAGACGCTTCATCGTCTGGATATCCCTCTCTATCTCTTCGTCGGTAATGGCGCGTCCGTTCTCTGGCGAGAAGTCGTGACGGTTTACACCGTGGAACACCATACGCTTGCCGTTGATGAGCAACGCACCATCGGTCGAGCGGATGCTGACCTCACGGAAGCCCACCTTGCCACCACGGATGTCCACGGTTTGGCCATTCTTGTCCTTCATAGTGAGTATCAAATCGTAGAGGTTAGGCTCTTCGGCACTCCACTTCTTGGGGTTCGTCACATTCATGGTGAAGCTAAGCGTAGCGGTCGTGCCGATAGTCTTGGAAGCCTGGGCAATAGCGGTTCCGTTCTCCTCAATCTTCACGTCCACGGTTCCCTCCTTCACCGCATCAATACCCGTCAAGTTCACGGTCACCTTCGCGGTCGCGTTGATGTAGGAGTTGTCGAGGTCGGTAGTGAAGAAATAGTCGCGAATCTGACTCTTGGGGGCTGCCCACAGGAAACAGTGGCGTTGGATGCCAGTGAGTCGCCAGTAGTCCTGACACTCAAGGAAGGAGCCGCTGGTGAAGCGGTACACCTGCAGGGCCATCGTGTTCTCGCCCTCGACCAGATAGTCGGTGATGTTGAACTCCGAAGGCAGATATGAGTCCTCGCTGTAGCCTATGCGCTGGCCATTCACCCAGAGATAGTAACCGTGTCCGACGCCGTTGAAACGCACGTACACATCTCGTCCCTCCCATTCGGCGGGTATGGTGAACTTGCGGCGGTAAGTGCCCACGGGGTTCTTCATGTCATCTTTGTAGGTGAACCAATAGGGACGGTCAGCCATCACGCTGAAAGTGGTCTCGTTGAACGAGAAGGGGTAGGCCACATTGCAATAGAGCGGCTTGTCCCAATTTTTGTTATGATGCAGTCCGTACACTTGCCAGCTCGAGGGCACATCGATGTCGCTCCACGAGCTGTCGTTATAGTCTGTCTTGCACCAGTTGGCGTTCACTTTGCTTGGGTTCGATACCCAATAGAACTTCCATGTGCCGTCCAGTGACTGGTAGTAGGGCGACTCTTTCATGTCGTTTTTCGTCACGTCACTCTCGCTGGCCATTGGAATGGCAAGGGTGTGAGCCGTCTCACGGTTCACACTGGTGATGGTGGGGTCATCCCATTCGCTTCCTGTTTGGGCAGAAGTGGCAGCGGCACCCATCAG
Source organism: uncultured Prevotellaceae bacterium (assembly GCA_947167515.1). Taxonomy (GTDB): domain Bacteria; phylum Bacteroidota; class Bacteroidia; order Bacteroidales; family Bacteroidaceae; genus Minthosoma. The sequence goes on from CAMVIM010000017.1 coordinate 40,728, forward strand.
AAATGTCGCAAAAAAAGCATGTCTCACCCCTATAAAGAGATGAGACACGCCACTTTTCTTAATTAATATCATAAACTCCATTTTTTAGAACATTCCTGTTGTTACTTACCCAGTCGTTCCACCCAAAGCTGGTAGGCAGCCTTGTAGGGAGCGGCATCAGCTTCGGGCTGGATGGTAGCCTTATGCTTGAGGGTCTTGAAGGCCTCGTCGCTGTCCTTGTAGATGCCTGCGCCAATGCCCGCTCCATAGGCGGCACCGACAGAGCCATCGGTCTCGTACAGCTCGATGGTGGCTCCTGTGACAGAAGCAAGCGTCTTGCAGAAGAGCGGATTGAGGAACATGTTAGCATGTCCAGCCTTGATAGTGCTGATTTCCATACCCATATCCTTCATGATCTGCATACCATAGGCGAACGAGAATGCGATACCTTCGTGGGCAGCGCGGATAAGATGGGCTTTCTTATGGATGTTGAAGTTGATGCCATGAATGGAAGCCCCCACGTTTTCGTTCTGAAGCACTCGTTCGGCTCCGTTACCAAAGGGAATGACGGTGAGTCCATCAGCCCCCACAGGAACGGTCTCAGCGAGGTCATTCATTTCGGGATAGCTCATGCCTTCGGGAGCCACCGTGCGACGCATCCAAGCGTTGAGGATGCCCGTGCCGTTGATACAGAGAAGTACGCCCAGACGGGTGGCACCACCTTCACCATGATTGACGTGGGCGAAAGTGTTGACACGAGAGAGCTTATCGTAGTTGACCTCACCCAGCACACCATAAACCACGCCAGAAGTACCGCCTGTAGCTGCAATCTCGCCTGGTTTCATCACGTTAAGCGACAATGCATTGTTGGGCTGGTCACCGCCACGATAAGAAATAGGAGTTCCTACAGGAATGCCGAGTTCATCGGCTATGACCTGACACACGGTAGATTGTACCGAGAAGGTGGGCACGATGTCGGCAATGAGACTTTCGGGAAAACCGAAGTAGTTCATCACGTCCTTGCTCACTTCGTCCTTCTGGAAGTCCCAGAACATACCTTCGGAAAGTCCCGAAACGGTAGTCTTCTTGTCACCACCCGACAACTTCATGGCGATGTAGTCACCTGGAAGCATGATTTTATCAATCTTGGCAAAGAGTTCCGGCTCATTTTCCTTCACCCACGCGAGTTTGGCTGCGGTGAAGTTGCCAGGGGAGTTGAGCAGATGCTGTAGGCATTTCTCTCCACCGATGGCCTCGAAAGCCTTGTTACCGTATGGAACTGCGCGGCCATCACACCAGATAATGGAGGGGCGGAGAGGAGTGCCTGCCTTATCCACGCAGACAAGGCCATGCATCTGGTAAGAGATGCCAATAGCTTTCACATCTGCCAACGAGCCTCCAGCCTTGGCAGTGACACGTGCGGTGGCCTGTTTGAGTTCTTCCCACCACATTTCGGGGTCTTGTTCAGCCCATCCTGGCTGCTTGGCCATGATGGGAGCTTCTGCATCGGGATATTGCGCACTGGCCACAGTCTGGCCCGTCTGTGCATCAACGAGGGCGGCCTTCACGGAGGAAGTGCCTATATCGTAACCTAAAAGTAACATTGTCTTTTTGAAAGTTAAAAGTTAAAAACTAAAAGTGAAAAGTTTAAGTTACTTGCCGTCCGGATGGATGATATTTTTCACCTTTAGTTTTTAGTTGTTAGTTTTTATTTTACTTATCCAGTCCTTCAATCGTCTGGATGGTGCCATCAGGGTTGTAGTGGAGTTCTGCCACCTTGAGCGAACGGAGCCATGTCTTGTCGTTGGATGGCACACAGTCATGGTGGAAGAGATACCACTTGCCCTTATACTCGGCAATGGCATGGTGAGTGGTCCAACCCACTACAGGGGTGAGGATGACCCCCTGATAGGTGAAGGGACCGTAGGGGTTGTCACCTATGGCATAGCAAAGGAAATGGCTATCTCCTGTGGAATAGGAGAAGTAGTACTTGCCCTGATACTTATGCATCCACGATGCTTCGAAGAAACGGTGGGGGTCGCTGGCCTTCAGGGGCTGACCGTCCTTGTCAAGGATGATGACACGGCGAGGCGCCTCAGAGAACTGTAGCACGTCATCGCTCATCTTCACTACAAAACTGGGTAGTGCGGGAGCATCAGGCTGAGCAAAGAGTTCGTCTTTGCGTGTGGGGGCTGAACCCATGTCAACCAGTCCGTTGTCATCGCCATGCTTGCCAAGCACTGGAGTGAAGCCTGGAGCGAAGGGCTGCCACCATTGGAGCTGTCCCCCCCAAAGTCCACCGAAGTAGGTATAGATGGAGCCATCGTCATCCTTGAACACGCAGGGATCGATGGAGAACGAACCACGGATAGGCTGTGGCTGAGGAACAAAAGGACCTTCGGGCTTGTCGGCCACGGCCACACCCAGGCGGAACACGCCATCGTAACCTTTGGCAGAGAAGATGTAATAGTACTTGCCGTCTTTCTCCACCACATCGCTATCCCACAACTGCTTTTCTGCCCAAGGCACATCGTTCACATCGAAGATAACGCCGTGGTCAGTAGCTTGCCCGTTCTCAAGGTCATCAAACGAGAGAGCGTGGTAGTCCTTCATCTGAAAGTGACCGCCATCGTCATCTTCTTCTGCACCTGCCTCCCAGTCATGGCTGGGGTAAATGAAGAGCTTGCCGTTGAACACATGAGCCGCAGGGTCGGCCATGTAGTCTGCCGGAAACAGATATTTCTTTCCTTCCATAATAGTTTATTAAATAATAAAATGAGATTAATGAATTTCACGGGTTACTTTTTCCTTGACTTCTTGCTACCCGCAACAGGTGCAGGAGCTGTCAGCTGGATAAGTTTCTGCACCGTTGGCTTAGGTTGGCTCTGGCGGTCGAAGAGCGTGGCATAATCAGAGCGTCCCTTGATGGGGAAGTCGTTACGCCATGAGTTGGCATCGTTCAGACACCAGAAATTCACACGCAGCACATGCTCCTTGTTGGCCATGAGCATCTTGAAGAAGTCAATCCAAAACTGGTCGAACTGCTCCTGCTTGTCGGCAGGAAGACCGTTCCTGTAGGGATCCATCATTTCGCTGTACTTGAAGCGGTCGGACACGTTGGCACCAGAGAATCCGTAAGGATTGGGCAACATGGAAATGTCCAATTCCGTGAACTGCGAAGGCAGGCCAATTGAGGCGATGGCCTGAATGGTCTGCTCGTACTCTTTCACATAGTCTGTGTCGCCATAGATGAGGTGTCCTTGAAGACCGATGGCGGTGATGGGCAAGCCCTTGGCAATGAGGGGACGGAAGAAGTTCACCACACCTTCCACCTTCTGTGCCTTGTTCATGGAATAGTCGTTGTAATACAGTTCCACAGTGGGGTCAGCCTCATGGGCATACTGGAATGCCAAAGGGATGAAGTCTTCGCCCAGAATCTCGTAGAACTTACTGCGGCGCAAAGTGCCGTCATCGTTGAAGGCCTCGTTCACCACATCCCAACCTTCCACCTTACCTTTATAGTGGCCTAAAATGGTGAAAATGTGGTCTTTCATGCGTTTCTTGAGCACTTCTGCCGACACCTGCTTGCCCTCGTCATCGACGAAGAACCACGGAGCACACTGGGAATGCCAGATGAGGCAATGCCCCACCACATGCTGACCATTGGCCAAGGCTTTCTCCACCAGCTGGTCGCCTAAGGTGAAGTCATACAAACCTTCCTGAGGATGAATTACCTCACATTTCATGCAGTTCTCTGGCACCACCCAACCGAAATGCTGGGCAATGGCCTGATAGTGCGAAGTCTGGTCGGCACTCACACCTCCTGAATAGCTGAGATTGCTGCCTACAGCCTCTTCCGCCTTCACTTCCCACTGATTGACACTCACACCCATTCGCCAGTAGTCGCGATAGGCTTCCTGAAGCGACTGAGCATGGACTGTGCCCACAAGGACAGCCATCAAAGCTAACAGATTGAACTTCATCCTCATTTGCTTATCCGTATTGATTACTTTTCCGATTGATTACTTTTTCCTTATCAATTATTTATCCTTGTTACGGGCTTCGATGGCCTGATTGATTTTGTCTATCTTCTCATCGGTCAGTTCATAGCGAGAGATGATGAAGATGGCCAGCAACAACAGGATGGCAGGAATGACACAAACAAGCCAAAGGATGCCCTCCTCGGCCATCGGAGTCTGCTCGATGGAATCCTTGTTGTAGGCCACATAGGCAAGCACCGCTCCTGGCACCACGCCGCCAAGTGCCATACCAGCCTTGTAGAAGATGCCCGTAAGTGCGTTGACAATACCGGCAATGCGCTTACCACTGGTATATTCGCCATAAGAGATGACTTCAGGCACCAATGCCCACATATAGCCCGTAGCCACAATCACACCCGTCGATTTCACGAACTGGGCAATGTAGATGAGTGTCATGCTTGGAGCATCCATCTTAGCCACAAAATAAAGGAACATCATGCCGGCAATGGCAATGCCCAAGAATACATAGAACATATTCTTCTTGCCGATAGCGCGCTTGATGGCTGGCACCAGCGGCATGAAGATGAAGGAGGGGATAGAGCCAAGGCCCATGAAGATGGCCAGTTGCTCAGCCGAACCACGCAGATTGCTGGTGACGAAATAGGAACCAGCCGCATTGCCCACCGACATCATGGCAAAGGCCGTGATGAAGAAGAAGGCGATGACGCGTAGCGGGCCGTTGTCCTTGAACTCGTTCCACAGGTCACTCACTTTCACGTTGGCAGTTTCTTTCTCGTCCATCACCACACGCTCCCGGCACTGGGTGAAGCAGAAGAACAGCAACAGCAGGCCCACTCCTGCATAGATGCACATGGTGGTGAACCACGCATCGGGGTCTTTCGGCAAGGAGTTGGAGTCATCGGCCATCGCTGGCGCCAAAAATGCCACCAGCAGGGGAAGACCCGAACCAACGGCCAAGCCACCCACGTTGGCCATGAACATACGCACCGAGGTGAGAATGGTGATTTCGTTGGTGTCGCGCGTCAACGAGGAGTTGAGTGCGCCGTATGGCACGTTGACCAACGTGTAGAGCATGGAAAGACCCACATAAGTGACGTAGGCATAGACAAGTTTCGTGGTATAGCCTCCATCGAAGAAGCCGTTCCAGAAACACAGGATGGCCAATCCCGTGAGGGGCACACCAGCCAGAACAAGATAGGCGCGATACTTACCCAAAGCAGGCGTATGCTTATCCACATAAGTACCCACTAGCGGATCCCATAGCACATCGACCAAACGAACGATGAGGAACATGAGCGCAGCATCACCTGCGTCCAGTCCGTAGATGTCAGTGTAGAAAAACAGAAGATACATGCATATCGTCTGATAAATCAGGTTCTGAGCCAAATCGCCCGAACCGAAGCCGATGCGTTGCAACCAGCTGAGTTTGTAGAAGCCTTTCGCTTCACGATTTGTTGATGCCATTGATATTTTGATTTTTTGTTAGCAAAAGAAGACACCCTTCCGTTTGTCATGCCATGCAAAAAGGGCGTTTCGACTGCAAAGTTATCTCTTTTCCGGGAAAGTGGCTTGTCCGTTTGTTACAAAGATTTTCATTCTTGTTTCAGAAATGGAGAGGTATTTTTTCTTCTTTTGCAGACATGAAACATCGGGAAAGAGGAAAACGAAACTTTTCCCATTTGCTATCGCCCAGTGCATAACAATCGCGTTCGTCGACTGCGGTGAAACGCAGTCGACGAACGCGGTCAAGAGGTCGTGGGGAAATGCCCCATCAGTTTTCCTTGCCAAAACTGACTGTCACCTTGGCAGGCTTGTCGGCAGGCTGCCCATTCGTGTATCCTGGACGCCAGCGTGGCATACCCGTCACGATGTTGAAAGCCGCCGTGTCGAGCGTCGAACCAGCAGACTGGGTCACCTCGGCATTGTAGATGTTGCCCTTCTTGTCAACCATAAAGCTGACCACAACATCACCCTTGCCGCTCACACCCGAATGGAGCAGTTTCTTCTTCAGATAGGCCTGCAGGAACACTTCGCCACCAGGGAAAGAGGGGTCAGTATCACCCTGCACATTCGACGGTTCAGTCTTGGCCACACTGTCGGCCACAGCACTCACCTGAGCGACTGCAGTATTGCGCGCCCCGAAACCTCTCGAACGCAGTTCTTCCATCTTTTCATTCACTTGGGCATTGGCTGCCAATGTCACGATGCTCATCAGGAGCACCAGCCACATTCTTCCATGTTTCATAAGTCTTATCTCCTTTTATAAAAAACACCTTTTTTGTCACAATTGACGCGGCAAAGTTAACCACTTTCACCTGATTCAGCAACTTCAACTACAAAATATTCACACTTTTTATGATAAAGTGGAAATATATTCCTAACTTTGCATACTACTTTTACTCTAAAGACTAAAAAACAACGATTATGAAACTTGACGGACGAAGAGAAAGTTCCAACGTGGACGACCGCCGAGGTGGCGGAGGCTTCAAACTCGGTGGCAAGGGTGGACTTGGTATCGGTGCAGCCATCATCATTGGTTTAATCACCTATTTCATGACAGGCGACCTGAACCAGGCATTCCAAGTGGCCAGCAGTTCTGGCGACGTGACCAGTGTCATTGCGGGACAAGGCTCAAGCGGTGGTGGCGACTACCAGCCTACAGCCGAAGAGAAAGAGCTGGAGTCCTTTGCAAGGAAAGTGCTGGCCTCCACCGAAGATGTGTGGACTGCCGAATTTCAGAAACTGGGCAAGACCTACGAGCCACCCACACTGGTGTTCTTCAATGGTTCCGTACAATCGGGATGTGGCGGTGCTTCAGCCAGCGTAGGCCCCTTCTACTGCTCTGCCGACCAGTGCGTCTATATCGACCTTTCGTTCTTCACCACCATGAAGTCATCGCTCGGTGCCGATGGCGACTTTGCCTACGCCTACGTCCTGGCTCATGAGGTAGGTCATCACGTGCAGCACCTGCTGGGCAACCTCGGCCGTGCTCACAGCCAGATGTCCCAACTCTCCGAGAGCGAAGCCAACAAGGTGAGTGTGCAGATAGAATTGCAGGCCGATTGCTATGCCGGCATCTGGGCCTACCACGAGCAGCAAATGTTCGGTTCGCTCGAAGAGGGCGACCTCGAAGAAGCCATCAGCACCGCACAAGTCATCGGCGACGACTACCTGCAGAAGAAAGCCCAAGGCTACACCGTGCCAGAGTCGTTCAACCACGGCACCAGCCAACAGCGCATGAAGTGGTTCAAGCGCGGCTTCACCACAGGCGACCTCTCGCAGGGCAATACTTTTGCCTATCGTTATGAAGATTTATAGTTTCTATAGTAGTCCCTATAAAAGTTCCACCAAAGAAAACAACTAATTCCAATAAAAACAAAAAAACAATGGCAAACTACAATTTAGAAGTTTCCTCAACCATCTCAACAGGTTGGGAATATGCGAAAAAGTATGGCCTTTTGGTCGCAGTAATCTACCTCGTTGTCAGCGTGGTGTCTGGGGGCTTGTCGAACATACTCGGCGCCAGCGTCAGTCCCGACGTTTACACTCAGATGGGTGAGGCTATGGGACGTGGCGACTGGGGTGAAGTGGCTCGATATGCACAGACGGTCAATGGTGGCTTCGGCTCTTCCGTTGCTTCATTCTTGGGTTCACTGGTGAGCATCATCGTCAGTGTAGCACTCTACAACCTTGCCCTTGGACTGATGAGCGGTCGCTTCACCGAAGTGACTTTCGATGCCTTTAAACTGCCAGCTCAGACCTATCTGAAGGTGGTGGCTGTGGAGCTGATTGCAGGCATCGCTCTGGCCATCTCCCTCTTCTTCTGTATCATCCCCTTCTTCTTCTTGGCTCCGCGCCTCATTTTGGCTCCAGTCTATCAGGTGGAGAATCCAGAAGCGGGGGTGATTGATAGCATCAAGGCGGCATGGAACATGACTTCAGACAACACCATTCCAATGCTGTTGTTGGGTCTTGCCATGGCGGGCATCCTCTTCGTCGGCTTCTGCTGTTGCTGTGTCGGTGTCTATTTCGCCGAAGCCATCGAGCTTTTCGTCCTTATCGCTGCCTACAACCAGCTGAAGAACAACCTTTAATAAGAAACAAATGCCGAGGAACATGGAGAAGAAGAACAATCTATACACACGCCTTCTCATCGCCGTCATCATGATGGCGATGGGAAGCGCAGGTTGGGCTGGGACAAGGACTGATGTACTCACACCTACTGCTATCGGTTCTTATAGCTCTTATACATCATGGTCTGGCAAGACCTTTGAATCCACAGCAGTTTATGCGGGAATGACCAATGGGTCTTTGTATATAAGCATAAGGCAGACCAACAATAATTCTGGCATTGTCACCACCACATCGGGAGGAAATGCAAGAAAAGTCACCGTGAGTTGGGGAAATATGGAAACGGATAAAGAGCGAGTTATTAACATTTATGGGAAAAATTCCAAGTATTCAACTCCTACCGACCTCTTCTCCACCACAAAATCCACTCAAGGAACACTCTTGGGAACTCTAAAATATGGCACATCCACGTCACTGACTATTAGTGGCGATTACGCATTTATCGGCATCCGAGTGGGAGGAGAGTACACTGTAAATCTTTCTCAAATCTCCATCGAATGGGAAAAGAGCACCTATATCGACACTCCCACCAAGACGCTCACCACAACCACATTCCCCCAAAATTCCTACACCTTGCTATGGGGAGATTCTTTCGATGCACCCACAGCCACTGTGACTGCCAATGATGACCCCGTCAGCAGCCCTGCTGTCACGTATGAAAGCAGCGACCAAAGCATCGCCACGGTAAATGCCTCGACAGGCGAAGTGGAACCCCGAGCTGCCGGTGTTGTCACCATCACCGCCACATACGCAGGGAACGATACTTATCAGGAGAGTTCCGCGTCTTACACGCTCAACATACAAGAATCTCTCACCTCCACATGGACTGCCGCTTCACTTGGCTACACCGAAAACACAAACGTGGAGACGGTAACGAACGAAGGAGACCTCATCTGCATCACCTTTGCACAAGGAAATGGAGATAAACAACCTGCTTATGTCCTCTCTTCTTCAGCAATAGAAAATAAAACCATCAAGTTTGAACGATACAACGAACTTTCTCTTGCGGCCAAGGAAGGCTATGCCATCAGCGGCATCACCATCCATTATCAAAGTGGAAGCCACACCTTCACCCCCTCCATCGGTTCTTATAGCGTGGCATCGAGCACCAACGACTGGATTGGCACATGGACAGGCTGCTCTCCCCACGTCACCCTCACCAACACCTCTGGCATCCGTCTCTTCATCAGCAGCATCACTGCCTCCTACATCAAACTGGCTGAAGCAGGCACCGTCACCGTGACCGACGCAGGGGCAGCCACCTATTGTCCTACGGGCGGCCAGCCCGTCGTGGTGGGCGATGGCACCCTCACCCAAATCATCACAGGAGTCAAAGACGGTGTAGTGACCGAAGAGAACATCCCCATTGTGCCCACTGGCACCGGCGTGATGCTCCACGGAGAAGGCACCTACAAGTGCTACACCAACACTCGCCTCTCCACACCAGCCATCACCACCAACTATCTCGTGGGAGTGACCTCTGCAGGCTACGTTCCCGTCGATTCCTATGCCCTGCAATACCAAGATAAAGATGGTCTCGGATTCTACCCTGTGGAGACGGAGAACTACACCCCCATCAGTGCAGGCAAGGCCTACCTGACCCTTCCCAAGGAACATCAGGCCAACTTGCGCCCCCTCTTCTTCACCCAAGACGATGCCGACCGTAGCGCCACAGGACTCCAACCCACACGCTTTGACAGCCACTCCGCAACCACTTTCTACAATCTCAATGGTCTGCCGTTGAAAGCTCCTCAGAAAGGCATCAGCATCATGCGCAGGGCCGACGGCACCATTCGCAAAGTGGTGACACCATAACCTTTCCCCATTCATCACACCTCATGACCGTATCTGAACTCATCAATAAGACCGACCGCACCGCCTTCTCCTTCGAAGTGCTGCCACCCCTCAAAGGAACTGGCACAGCAGCCCTTTTCAGCACCATCGACACGCTGAAAGAGTTCCAGCCCGAATATATCAACATCACCACCCACCGTAGCGAATACATCTACGTGGAACAGCCCGATGGCACCTACATCCGTCAGTTTGTGCGCCGCCGCCCCGGCACCATCGCCGTGGCCAGCGCCATCATGCAGCGCTATGGCATCAAGGTCGTGCCCCACGTCGTGGTGAGCGGCATGACCAAGGAAGACATCGAGTACATGCTCCTCGACCTCCAGTTCCTCGGCATCAAGGACATCCTCGTGCTACGTGGCGACAAGGCCAAGGACGAAGCCCGCTTCCAGCCCACGAAGGACGGCTATGCCCATGCCACCGAACTCATCGAGCAGGTCAACCGCTTCAACCAAGGCTACTTCATCGATGGCACCCCCATCAAAAGCCCTGGCACCCCCTTCTCATTCGGCGTGGCAGCCTATCCTGAGAAGCACGAAGAAGCCCCCAACCTCGATTTCGACCTTCAGATACTCCGCCAGAAGCAAGACCTCGGTGCCGACTATGCCGTCACCCAAATCTTCTACGACAACCAGAAATACTTCCAGTTCGTAGAACGTGCCCGTCAGGCAGGCATCACCATCCCCATCATTCCAGGCATCAAGCCCATGGCCAAACTCAGCCAGTTCAGCGTCCTGCCCAAGACCTTCCACCTCGACCTTCCCGAAGCCCTCTCCCACGAGATGGAACGCTGCACCACCGATGCCCAAATCAAGCAACTCGGCATCGAGTGGGGCATTGCCCAATGCCGCGAACTCATGGCCCACCACGTGCCCAGCCTCCACTTCTACACCATGGGAGCCACCGACAGCATCCGCCAAATAGCCGAGAAAATCTACTAGAACTCCTGGGAAATCCTTAAAAAATGACCTTCGACCAAATCATAGGACAGACCGCCATCAAGCAGCACCTGCTCAGCGAACACCAGCAGGGACGCATCCCCCATGCCCTCATGCTTCACGGTCCCGAAGGTAACGGCGCACTCCCCCTCGCACTGGCCTACGCCCAGCTCCTGCTCGGCAACAGCCCCATGGCTGAAAAGCTCCAGCACCCCGACCTCCACTTCGCCTTCCCCATCTACAAGAAGGTGAGCGGCAAGGACTCCTACTGCGACGACTTCCTGAGTCCCTGGCGCGAACTCCTTCTCACCAAGCCCTACTTCGGCATGCCCGAATGGATGGACATGGCAGGAGCCGACAACCAGCAACTCGTCATCTATGCCAACGAGAGCGACGCCATCCTGCGCAAGCTCAGCCTCAAAGCCAGTCAAGGAGGCTACAAAGTCATGATCATCTGGCTGCCCGAGAAGATGAACACCGAGTGCGCCAACAAACTCCTCAAACTCCTCGAAGAGCCACCCGCACAGACCGTCTTCCTCCTTGTCAGCGAACAGCCCGACCGAGTGCTGCAGACCATCCGCAGCCGCACACAGATGATGGCAGTGCCCCCACTCTCCGAGACCGACATCGAGCAAACCCTCATCGACCGCTACGCCGTCCTTCCAGCCGAAGCACACCGCATCGCCCGCTCCTGCGAAGGCAACATGGCACAAGCCCTCCGCACCATCACCTCTGGCAGTGACAACGACTACTACTTCGAACTCTTCGTCGAACTCATGCGCCTCGCCTATGCGCGGAAGGTCAAAGAGATGAAGCTCTGGAGCGAACGCGTTGCCGGCATGGGGCGCGAACGTATTAAGGCCTTCCTCGACTACAGCCAGCGCATGATACGCGAAAACTTCATCTACAACTTCCAGCGCCACGACCAGCTCAACTATATGACCGAGGCTGAAACCCAGTTCGCCGTCCGCTTCGCCCCCTTCATCAACGAGCGCAACGTCATCGGCATCATGGACGAACTCTCCCTCGCCCAACGCGACATCGGCCAGAACACCAACGCCAAAATCGTCCTCTTCGACTTCGCCCTCAAAATGATAGTCCTCATCAAAAACCGATAATAAAAAACAACCAATATGACAGAATTCAAATGCGGAAACTGCACAGGCAACATCAGCCATCAAGGCTGCAGCCGCCACGCAGATAAACTCAACACCTACGACTGGATGGCAGACCTGCCCGACAACGCCGAAGCCTGCAACATCGTCGAAGTACAGTTCAAGCCGCCACGCAAAGGCTACTACATCAACGCCAATAACCTCCCCCTCGAAAAAGGCGACATCGTAGCCGTCGAGGCCAGCCCTGGCCACGACATCGGCACCGTCACCATGACCGGACGACTCGTGCCCCTCCAAGTGAAGAAAGCCAACCTCAAGCCCGGCACCGAACTCAAGAAAATCTACCGCAAGGCACGGCAAGCCGACCTCGACAAGTTCGAAGAAGCCAAGAAGCGCGAACATGAGACCATGATAGAGAGCCGCCAGATAGCCCTCCACCTCGGTCTGCAAATGAAAATAGGCGACGTAGAATACCAAGGCGACGGCAACAAGGCCATCTTCTATTACATTGCCGACCAGCGCGTCGATTTCCGCGAACTCATCAAAGTGCTTGCCGACCGTTTCCATGTGCGCATCGAAATGAAGCAAATCGGTGCCCGTCAGGAAGCCGGACGCATCGGAGGCATCGGCCCCTGCGGACGCGAACTCTGCTGCGCCACCTGGATGACCAACTTCACCAGCGTCAGCACCGCCGCCGCCCGCTTTCAGGACCTCTCACTCAACCCACAGAAACTCGCCGGACAATGCGCCAAACTCAAGTGCTGCATGAACTACGAAGTGGATCAGTACATGGAATCCCTCAAGCGACTCCCCTCGCGCGAAATCACCCTCCACACCCAAGACAGCGAATACTTCTTCTTTAAGGCCGACATCCTCGCCCATCGCATCACCTATTCCACCGACAAGAAAATCCTTGTCGGCGAACAGACCATCAGCGCCCACCGCGCCTTCGAAGTCATACAGATGAACCGCAACGGACAGAAGCCCGCCTCCCTGACCGAGGAAAGCAACGCACCCGAACCCGTTTCGCGCGACATCCTCAGCCAAGACAACATCAACCGCTTCGACAGTGCCAACAAGAAACGCAAGAAGAAGAAAGCCAAGAAGCCCAACGGCAACGGAACACCCAACCCACAGAAACAGCTATGACTCACCGTCACAACGCCATCCCATTTCCCCTCCATACCTCCCTTTTCTTTCCCCTCACCCTCCTCATCGTCCTGACCTTCCTCACGGCCTGTCAGAACCCACCCTACCACGCAGAGTATCGCGACCTGCCCCACCACCAGTGGGACAGTCGCGACACCCTCGCCTTCACCCTCCCCACACCCGCCTCCGACACCACCCTCACCCTCACCCTCGCCCTTCGCACCACCAACGCCATCACCACACGCGCCATCACCACACGACTCCACATCCAGCGCGACGGCAGACCCCTCTCCACCATCCCCCTCACCATCCCCCTCTACGACGACCAGCAGCACCCCCTCGGCACAGGATTCCCCATCATCGAGAACCACGCCACCCTCCCCCTCACCCTCCAAGCCAACCACCGCTACACTCTCCTGCTCACCCACCACACCCGTCTCAATCCCCTTCCCCACATTCACTCCATCGGTGTTCTCCTCGAATGAACACCCCCATTTCCACCCTACGTGCAACGCCGTTGCATATTCAATTTGTACGCCACACCATATACAATTAGTACGACGTACCTATTGCAATGTGTACGACGTTCCATTTCCACCCCCACCTCCTGCCATTTCTGCCTTCAATTTCATACATTTTTTGACTTTCTCTGTTAAAAATACTTAAATATCGCTCTTTTTCTCTATCTTCCCCACCTCCACCCTTAAAATAATAAAATAAATAATGTATCTTTGCCATGAAATATGGAGAAAGAAAAAAGTGCATAGTGAAACGAAAGGACAAGATATGGCAACAGCAATAAGACCCATCCCGACACTCCACGGTGTTGAAGCGAGAGACTTTGAGGCCGAGGCACAAAAAGTGGAGATGCATCCAGGCACACTGAAAATGAGCCCGGATGCCGTTGGTGCATACGATAAGATGTTGAAAGAAGCCAGATTACGATGACTGCGGAAGAATTTGAAAGGCTGTACTTCATAGACGAGCTTGCTCCCAATAGTTTTATTGATTCGGAACCCTTCACTTGTGGGGTGGACGATTTAGATGAGTTTTTCACGAAAGATTCCTTTTTGAATCAGAACAAACTGTTGGGTAAAACATACCTATTTCGTTCGAAAGAGACCCCGACAACCATTGTTGCGGCCATCACCTTGTCAAATGACAGCATCCGTCTTAACAACAAGATAAAGAGTGAAGACGTTACGGTGTTTTTAGATGACACGGAACTATCAGAAAAGAGATTGAAACGGTATCCAGGGGTGCTGATAGGTCGTTTGGCCATTAACATACAATATGCTGGACAGGGAATAGGAACTGAAGTGATGAATTTTGTCAAGTACTGGTTTCGGAATGGCAACAAAACAGGCTGTAGATTCCTGATTGTGGATGCGCTCAATACGCCAAGCACACTGCGCTACTACGAGAAGAACGGATTCCGATACCTTATCAGTGACGAACGGTCAGAGGCAAAATACATGGAGATAGGAATGGGACGGTTGCCTCTTCACACACGTCTAATGTACTTTGACTTGCTACACTTGTAGCCCCATCAACCCAAAACATTCAACAACAAATTCAACTTTATATAAATTTATTATTAACTTAATTTACTAACAAAATGAAACGAAAACTACTTTTGGTGGTATGCGCCCTGATATTGGGGTCTACCATCGGGTTTGCGAAGGAGGACGTGACAAACACGTATCTGACAAATGCAAATTTAAGTTCGCTTGACGGTTGGACTATCCTTGAGGGTACGATGGGACATGGTGGCTACCAAGACTGGCAAACCAATGGTGATGTGCCAGTTATTGAGTTCTACCACTCTTGGGATCCCAATCCAGATCGTGGTGCCATTGGTTCCACCAAGACCTTCAACTTCTCACAGAAAGTTACTTTGCCTGCAGGTTACTACCGTCTTGCTGTCAATGCGTTCTATCGTGAAGGTGGAAATGGTAATGGAACCAACACGAAAGCCTACATCTATGCTGGCACTAAGCAGCAATATGTTACAGGTTTCAAGCCGGGAGACCTGAATGGCTATACTGGAAGCAACGATTTGTACAAGGCTGCCAATGCGTTCTCAAAAGGTGCTTTCTCCAACGAATTCGATTTCCATGTTTCCGAAGAAACTGAAATTGAAATTGGCTTCCATGGTTACATCGACACCTACTGCTCATGGTGTATCCTCGGCCCTGTGACTCTTTGGGAATACACAGCTGCTGACTACATGGAGGACTATCGTGAAAAGGTGAAACAGGCCGAGCCTCTGCTTTCCCAGAAGATGAATGCAAGCGTACTTCAGGCATTGCAAGCTGCCATTGTTGAGGAGTCAACGCTTCTAACGCCCGATGATGTGCAAAATGCCGTATCGAAACTGACTAACGCCATCCTCGATGCAAACAACTCTATCGCATCTTATTCATCGCTCAAATCTGCAATTGAAGCTTATGATGCCAAGTGCACATTGTTTGACTCATACGGAATAGCTGCTGCTGATGCAGCTGGAGCTGCTGCAGCCAAGGAAGCTTACACGAATGGTACGGCTACGGATGGTACAGCACAAAAGACTGCACTTGACGCAGCATACACTGCTGGAGTATTAGCCACCAAGCAACCAGGTAATGGCATGGACATGACGGTTTATGTCACTAACCCGGATTTCAATGCTGGTAATTATAACGGCTGGACGAGAGATTTCCCATACGGTGGTAACTGTCAAATCCAGGGAGGTAGTCGCATGGAATATTGGGCAGGAGGTATATCTGCTGAAAACCGTGCATTGGCTTCATTCAACATCTATCAGGAACTGACCAACCTGCCTGCAGGTGTCTATACTGTCAGTGCCGATATGTACAACAGTCTCAATAGCGAGGGTGGCAGCTACACCGTCTTCTCACCTACCTGTGGTGTCTATGGTTCTTCCAGCAACGAGGAAGTTGCATTAGTAACAGAAGATGGAACGACCCTGAATACCTATACAACAGGTGAGGTGCTGGTGTATAGCGGCCATTTGACTCTTGGCACAAAGAACACTGTCACCCCAATGGCTGCACGCTGGTTTGTATTCGACAACGTGAAGCTGACCTATGTACGCCAACTTACACAGGAAGAACTTGATGCCAATAAGGTTCCTACAGGCATCACGCTCGACCCGGCATCTTTTGATTTGACTATCTACGGCACTCAAACGATTACAGCAAATATCATACCAGGGGATGCCACCGACAAGAGTGTCACTTGGACGACAAGCGACCCGACTGTGGCTACAGTTGACAACGGTGTTGTTACCGCTGTCGGGGTCGGTTCCGCTACCATCACAGCAAAGGCTAATGGTGCTGAAAATGTCTCAACTACCGCTACGGTTACTGTGACTGACGTGGAACCTGTTGCTGCTCCTGCTTTCTATAGCGAACTCGCTGCTGGTGACTTCTACATCGTCAACGCTGCCACAGGCAAGTTCCTCGGTGGTGCCAACAGTTGGGGTACGCAGGCTTCACAGATTGAGCATGGACTTCTCTTCACCGTAGCATTGAACAATGGCAAGTACACGCTTGACTCACATACTTTCGAATCAAATGATAAGCATTTCTTCAATGGTACATACATTGATGGTGTAAGCACCAGCCTTTCTATTGAATCTAAGGGTGATGGCAAATACAGTATCTCAACAGCTGAAGGTTCTCAGTTTGTCACTGCAAAGCCTGGGACGACTGTAGTGGACAATACAGCTGTAAATGCCAATAGTTCACTCGCCCAGTGGTACTTCATCTCAAAGAACGACCGCGACAAGATGCTGGCCGCTGCTACTGCTGAAAATCCTGCTGACGCCACCTATTATATTGAGGAGGCCAACTTCAGCCGCAACTGGGGTACGACAGGCAAGAATGTCAGTGCATGGACTGGTGTCCATGAAAAGGGTGGTGACAATTCCAACATGAACGCCAAGGTAGAGAACACAGCCGCTGATGTTTACCAGACCATCAAGGACATTCCTAACGGTACCTATACATTGAGTGTGCAGGCTGTTTCATCTGGCACGGCCAAGTTCTATGCCAACGATGTAGAACAGGAAATCGAATCAAAAGACGATGTCAACAGCCAGACAACAGCTTCCAACGAATTTGGTGCAGGCTACTTTAAGAGATCTCTTACCGTGACCGTGACCAACCGCACTCTGAAGGTCGGCGTGAAGAGCGATGACACCGACAAGGTGCTCTATTTCGACAACTTCGAACTCCTCATGACCAACTACATCCCCGTGACAGGTGTGACAGCTGAAATCGACAACGAAGAGTTTGAAGCGGGTCAGACAGCACAGATCACTGCTGCAACAGTTCCTGCTGCGGCTTCGTTCAATGCACTGACATACACGTCTGGTGATGAATCAATCGCCACTGTGGACGAGAATGGCGTTGTGACAGGTGTGGCTGTAGGTTCAACCACCATCACTGTCGCTGCTAATGAAATGGAAGACTTCAGCACAACAGTTGATGTAACCGTGACTTACACATCAGCAACAGCTGACGACTATGCCGCTCTGGCCACTGCCATCGAGGCTGCTGAAGCCAAGACTCTCGGTTTCGAGGAGGGCGAGTATGCTCCATACAACAATATTGATGCTGTCACTGCTTTGGACGCAGCAAAGGCAATTGACCCAACCGCACAGAACACTCAGGCTGCTGTACAAACAGCAATAGAGACACTGAACGACGCATGGGTTGTAAATACAACCGAAGTGAATGCCATTTGGGATGGTTCCTTCGAGCATGACTACAGCGGACAATCAGGTAATGTACAGCCTATTGGTTGGTATCGTAACGAAGGTACCTACACAGGTGATGGCTACAATGTGCGCTATGTGAATATTCCTAGTGGTGTAGAGGGCAACACTTCTGGTCATGGTCTGTTTGGTAAGTTTACCATGATGTACGGTAAGGAAACAGGCTACACACTTCCTCTGAAGGCTGGCTATTATAAATTGACTTATAGCTATGGTGGCTGGAATGAGCAAGGTGAACGTGTAATTAAACTCTACAACGATGAGAACACTGCAACTGTTGATCCCAGCACTGTGAAAGCCAAGAATAATACTGGTCATACTACGGCTTCTTCGTGGGCTGCTTACAGCGGTTTGATTTTAGTTCCAGCAGATGGTGACTATGTTCTTTCGTTCTATCGTCAGAACACTACAAGCCAAAATCAGATTGTCATTACAGACATCAAGCTTTTCCGCGCTACAGAAGATGAAATTTGCGAAACAATCTTGGCAGAGGCATACGCTCTCTATGAGAATACAAAGGTTCCAGAAGTTAATATCGGTACTGGTGCTTTCCAGTATAATGAGGAAAAGATTAACACCTATAAAAATTACGTTCAAACGTATGCAAACTATGACAAGGAGACACTGAAGGCCGTTTTGAAGGCACAAGATAAGTGGAATTCGACTTACTTATCTGAGACACTTGATGTTATTAAAGCATTTGTTGCCGACATGCAGACGCTGAACGCTCCTGCTGCTGACCAGCTCTTCAACATTGTTGTGGCTACAGAAGGTCATGTTAAGAAAGGCAATGCTGTAATCATCATTCCTGGCGCAACGACTAACAACAACCCAACAGGTTATGCTCTGAATGCTAATTTCGCTGCTAATGTCAACCTCTCTCAGGCATTTACCTTCACCAAGGTGGAGGGCAACACCTACACTATCAGTGCCAAGCTTGCCGAAGGTACGGTTTATCTGACCAATGGTACGAAGAACGGCAGTGCTGTAGGTTGGAAGAGCCAGCAGATTCAGGCTACGACCAATCCTGAGAAGGCTATGGCCTTTAAGATTGCTGCTTCTGCAAATGAGGGCGCATTCAACATCTACAATACGGAGACTAACAGCACTATCGCATGTCAGACCGGTGGTAATATCTACACGGAGGCAGGTAATGCAGACTTCTGTCTTGCAGAGACCACCATGCCTTCCATCGCCATCAACACGACCGAGGCTGGTTATGGTACAATCATGCTTCCTTTCGCTGCTGAGATTCCATCAGGCGTGACGGTTTACTCTTGCGCTGACGTAGATGGCAATACGCTGACGCTCAATCCCGTGGATGCTATCGAGGCCAACAAACCTTACATCATCAAAGGTGATTGGAATGAGACACTGACAGGCGATGCTCAGGGTACTGCTCTTACTTACACAGCAGATTACCTCACAGGTGTCTATGAAAGCACCGAGGTTCCTGTTGGCTCATACGTGCTTCAGAATCAGGAAGAAGAAGACGGTGTGGCCTTCTATTTAGTGGATGAGGATCCTACAGCAACAACTGAGAACGCTTCCAACTTCTATATTAAGCCCAACCGTGCATACCTCACCGTTCCTGCTGGTGCTAACGTTCGTGCTCTCTTCTTCCCAGAAAGTGGCGACGCTACTGGCATCAACGGTCTTGAAGTGCTGACTTCTGGCAGCTACGATGCCATCTATACTGCCGGCGGCGCAAAGGTGAACAGCCTGCAGAAGGGTCTGAACATCGTGGTGAAGGACGGCAAGTCTTACAAGATTTTCGTGAAGTAATTGTTGAACTCTAAAAAAATAGCAAGACAATGAAAAAGACATATTTGAAACCAGAAATGACACTATACGGTGTGGCAGTCGTTGAGACATTGTGCCTCAGCATAACTGAAAAGACCGTCAATCGTAATAAAGACGGTCTTAGCAACGAACGTTTCATCATGGAAGACATGGAGAACGAGGCTGCTGCCGCTGGTGAAGAAGACCTGTGGTAAACCCTCGCACCACGAAAAGACTTACATTATATATTATAGAAAGCGGGAGTCGAGGCCAACACCTCGGCTCCCGCTTTCTTTTTTCATAAATGTTTGGAGGATATAAAAATTATGTTTATCTTTGCATAATCAAGAGCAACATGAAGGATGTGATGACGATAACAAGCGGGCAGAACCCACGGGTGAAGGAAGTGGTGATGCTGCAGCAGAAGTCGGCTGAACGAAAGCGGACAGGTCTGTTTGTGGTGGAAGGAGCGCGGGAACTGATGCACTGCATGGAGGCTGGACTAGAGGTGAAGGAAGTGTATGTGTGTCCTGAGATAGCAGGAGAGGAGACCGTGGACGAGGTGTGGCGACTGACAGGAGAGGCTGAACGGGTGGAGGTGACACCAGAGGTGTATGAGAAGATGGCATACCGAGGCAGCACGGAAGGCGTGATAGCGGTGGTGAAGGCACGGAATGTGGGACTGCTGGACTTGCAGCTGAGTGCGGAACCACTGCTGGTGGTGGTGGAACGTGTGGAGAAGCCGGGCAATCTGGGTGCCATCCTGCGCAGTGCCGATGCGGCAGGAGCCGATGCAGTGGTGGTGTGTGATGCGCTGACCGACCTGTACAACCCGAACCTCATCCGGAGCGCCATCGGAGCGGTGTTCACGGTGCCTTGCGTGGTGTGCAGCAGTGAGGAATGCATCGCTTTCCTGAAGGAGCGGGGCATCCAGATACTGACGGCGCAGTTGCAGGACTCGCAGCTGTACTACAACAGCGACATGCGACGAGGCACCGCCATCGTGATGGGCACAGAATCGACAGGACTGACCCCTATGTGGCGCAAGGCTGCCGATGCCCACATCCGAATCCCGATGCTGGGACGACTGGACTCGCTGAACGTGAGTGTGAGCACCGCCATCCTACTGTTTGAGGCGGTGAGACAAAGAATGACTAATAACGATTGATATGCGAAAGATTCTTCTAATCGGTTTGATGACCTTCTGGACATGCATGGCAATGGCACAGGAGGAGTATCACATCAAGGTGTTCGGACAGACGGACGAACTGAAGGTGAGGGGCACGACCTGCATGGCACAAATCAATGGGTTCTTGTGGGTAGGTGCCTCTTCGGGACTGATTGTGTTTGATGGTCAGCATGCCGCATTATACCCAGTTCCCGACGAGGAAGGACTGGGCAGTTTCTACAGCCGTGTGACTGCCGTTCTGCAGTCGCCCGATGGAGAAATCTGGGTGGGTACCAGACGAGGAATCTACTCTTTCGACATCACGACGGAACGGCTTCGTCCGTTTAAGGTGACGGGATTGCCGAAGGTGTCAGATGTGTCAGTGCTGCAAAGTGACAACAAGGGAAACCTGTGGGGAATTATCAACGGTAAGGTTTATCGCATTGACATAGCGGAAAAGAAGGCGGAGTGCATCAGTGGCGAACTGATGAGTCCCCGCAGTCTGACCGTGACACGCAACGACATAGTGTGGATAGGTGACAGAGAAGGTACGCTCTACCGCTATGACACGCAGGAGAAGCGGCTCCGTGCCTACAACATGAAGAAGGGGAATGTGGAGAAGTTTGCCAACATCATCAGCATTGTGGAGATGAAAAATCATGAGCTGGCTTTGGTTTCCCAGACGGATGGCGTGTGCCTGTTTTCGCCCAATGATTTCTCGTCGAGGATGCTGTTCACGAAAGATGACCAAGGAATTCCGATCTTAGCGCACACAGCCATCACACCACAAGGGGAAAACCTGTGGGTGGGCACCGAACGCGGCATCGTCATCTACCGCATGAAGGATGGACACATGAGCAGTATCCGACAAACACGCGACAAAGAGAACTCGCTGTCGGACAACGCTGTCCATTCGCTGATGGCAGACCGGGAGCGAGGCGTGTGGGCTGGCACCTTCTTTGGAGGCATCAACCGCATCAGCCTTTCGTCGAAAAACCTGATAGTAACCATGCCTGAAACGGAAAACGTGGATGTGTGCCGCGAAGTGTGTGCCGACAGCCAAGGACGACTGTGGGTGGGCACCGAGGACGGCGGTCTCTATCAGTTCGACCGTGCCACGAAGACCCTCCGCGAGGCCGAAGTGGACTGGGGCAACGAGACTCCACCCTTCAACGTGCAGTCGCTGATGGTCAAGGGGGATGAACTGTGGGTGTCGGCCCTCAACGGAGGTGTTTATGTGATTGACAGCCCATCCCTGAAACTGAAGCACCACTACATCTGGACCAACAAGATGGGTACGGGTTTGTTACTCAACGGAGTGAGCCTGTGCCACCAAAAGGGCACCGTCTTCCTCAGCACCAACAGGAACGTCTATGTCTTTGACGAAAAGGATGAGGCATTCAATCCTCTGCCTGAGATGATGAACACGTATGCCCACCATCTCTTTGCCGACCGTCATGGCAATGTATGGGTAGCCACACGCGAAAAGGGACTGTGGAAGATTCAAGAGAAGAATGGAAAATGGAAGGCGAGTCGGACACCTTTTGCCTACCAGGGTACAACGACGGTGATGGAGGATTCGAAAGGACTCTACTGGGTAGGCACTGACAACCACGGAATTTATAGCTACAATGATGAGAAGGGCAAGAGTTTCCAACTGAAAGCATCGGAAGAACTGAGCCAACAGTCTGTGAACAATATCGTGGAGGACATGCAGCATAACCTGTGGATCAGCACTTTCAACGGATTGTACAGCTATAACATCGACACAGGTCTTATCTCCCATCTGACTACAAAAAACGGACTGCTGACCGACTATATGAACTATTCGTCTGGCTATGTGGATTATGAAGGGAGAGTCTATATCGGCACCTACAAGGGCTTGGTGTCGTTCATTCCATCTGCTTTTAACCCTGCACACGAGAAGCTAACACCCTACTTCCTCAACCTCTTTGTGAACGGAAAGCATGTGATGCCCGGTGACAGCACCAAAATATTGCAAAAGACGCTGTTCCTGACAAAGGAGGTGATGCTCAAATATAGTCAAAACACGTTCAGACTCATCTATGCCATTCCTTCCTATCAAAGCGGACAAATCGTGTGGTTCCGCTACCGACTGAACCCCGACGAGCCATGGGTGATGACCGACAAGATACAAGCTATCAATCTGGTCAACCTCTCCCCAGGCAGTTATAAAATAGAACTGCAAGCCAGCTATGACCCCCAAAAATGGGAAGGTGAAACTGCCACCATCAAGGTTGTCGTGACTCCACCGGCATGGCTCAGCACGGGAGCCATTCTGGGCTATGTACTGGCCATCATCCTCACTGTGATTCTTACCATGACGTTCATCAGAAAGAGAAAAGAAAAAATCAGGAGAAGAAGAGAACGGGAGAGAGCGAAGAGAGAAGCGGAAAAGAAGAAAGAAGAGGAAAAGAAGAGTGAAGAGGTGACAGATAATAAAGAATAGAAATATAAAATTACATTATAGAAATGAAGAAGCTAACACTTGCTGCACTGGCCTCACTGCTGACACTTGGCAGCGTGGCACAAGAGTACACCCCTATCATGCGAGACTACATACGAAACACGACGGAATACCCTCAGGACAATGTGAAAGGAACGCGACGAGTGGGGAAGCAGAGCACGGCTCCACTGACATCGAAGGGAAGCCCCAAAGTTCCTGTCGTGCTGGTGCAGTTCAGCGACCTCAAGTTCACGGTGGAAGAAGACGAGGAAACTGTACAGATGAACTACCACAAGTTCTGCAATGGAACAGGCGACGGAGAGCCTTATCGCATTTCGGGTGGCATCTATGGAGCGGTGGTGGATTATTTTGCCGACCAGTCTGACTCCTTGTTTATGCCGAAGTTCACGGTGATTGGCCCTGTCACGTTGTCGCAAGGCTATGCCTACTATGGCAAAGGGAAAAGCGACCAGAACATTAACGCCTTTTACACTGAAGCCTGCAAAATGGCTGTCAACATGTTTGAAATCAACTGGAGCGATTTCGACAACAACAACGACGGCATGGTTGATATGATCTATTTCATCTATGCCGGAAGAGGGGCAAACGAACAGGGGGCAGATCAGGACTACATCTGGCCACAGGAAGGAACCTCGACGCTGACCGTAACGACGGAGTCGGGAACCATCATATTTGGTGCCTACGGTTGCTCGGCAGAACTGGTGGGTATGTATGATTTAAAAGGAAACCTCATGACCGCACAGGATGGCATCGGCACTATCTGCCACGAAATCAGCCACGGTCTTGGACTGCCAGACTTCTATGACACATCGGGCAACAAGAGACCCTGCATGGACTATTGGGACTTGATGGATTCGGGAAGCTATCAAATCATGGCCAATCAGCCCTGCGAATATACTGCCTATGAAAGGGATTTCATGGGATGGAGACCCTTGAAGGAGGTAAATAATGAAGAGTCGGTCACCTTGACACTGGAGCCGATGGAAACGGGCGGGTTTGGCTATAAGATTGTCAACGACGAAGTCGCCGATGGCAACGACTACTTCATCATCGAGAACAAGCAGAACATCGGGTTTGACATGTGTCTGGGATACCCAAGTTCTTATTATTACCGCCTATACGACCATCCCTGTCACGGCCTGCTCATCACCCATGTCAGGTATAGTGAAAGTGCATGGACAAGCAACAGGGTGAACTACCTCAGCAGCAGCACAACTCAACCGAGAATGACCATCGTTCCTGCCGATGGCCAACTGCTTTCCAACCTGCTGACGGGCTTTACCGACAATTATTTCTATTCACTCCACGGCGACCTCTTCCCTGGCAGTCTGGAGGTGGAGAGCATGGTCAATAATGAGTCCTATCCCAGCACACTCCGAAGAATCATCACGGGCATCGCGGAGGATGAGACCACCAAGAACATCACGGTGACCATCAACGATGGCTCCCCCATTCCTGATGCCATCAACGGCGTGGCAGCCCAGAAAGCCACCATTCAAGCCATCTTCTCCCCTGCTGGACAGAAGGTGGAAGGACTACAAAAGGGCATCAACATCGTCCGTTACAGTGATGGCACTGTGAAGAAGGTTTTGAAGTGAACGTCAAGGCAGTTTCGCCGGGTCGGCTGCTGTGTAGTTGTCCATATCCAAGTGATAGTTCATCACCTGCTCCAGTGTGTAGTGGAAAGGAGGACAGTCAACGGGCAATGGCTGGTGTGAGAACTGCTGGAAATAAAGCAGACAAGCATCGCGCCACCACTTGGCATCCTTTGCCTGACGTTCAAACCGCCAGCGCAACTGCTCATAACGCTCCGAAGTGAGGATAGGAGCGTCGCCGTTTGTTCCCTCACAGCAGACCGGACGCAGTGTCTCCCACGTCTTTTGGAAATCTTCAGCCTGCTGCACTCCACGGTCGTAGGTGTAGCAGAGGTTATCCCAAAGAGAAAGTCCATTGCGCATGGTGTAGTTCCAAGGAACATGATGGAACCACAGCAAGAGGTTCTCAGGACAGGCCTCCTGGTGGTTATATAATGTACGCAAAGGCTCTGGGTATTGGGATACATTGTTAGAGCCTGCCGCACTCGCCACACAAGGTTCCTCATGGTCTGAGCGGTTGAAACCCAATCCTATACTATCAGCACGATGGTAGAAACGAGGAAGCCAGTCTTCGCGCCATCCCTTGTGGTAGCACCACGGTTCGGGACCATAGTGGTGACCTCCTGCAAAGATGTGGTGCAGCCCCAACGGCATCATGTAATCGACCACAGCCTCACGGCTCTTGAGCAGCAGCTGAGTCATGGGACGTAGGAAATCGGGATTATCGGTCTTGTAGTAGGAGCGGAGGAAACCCTCGGCAATCTCTTTCGAAGAGACATTCACATCGTTAGCCAGACGTCCGAAAGCATACCAGTTAGCCATAGCCAGTTCATTGCCCGTCCAGTTGGGAGTGTCGCCAATGTTGGCCACACCTGCTATGCCAACAAGGTTCTTGGGATAGCTAGAAAGACTAGAAGAACTAGAAAGGCTAGAAGAACCAGAAAGGCCAGAAGAGCCAGACCCACAAGCCTCACCAAAGGCGAGCACATCAAAGAACTCGCGCCACATCGGAGCCAGGAAGCACGTGTGGATGCTCTCGCCTGTATATTCCTGTGTAATCTGAAACTCCACCATCATCTTCGTCTTCTTCAGACCGAAGAACAGCGGCGATATGGCCTCACGTGGCTGGAAGTCGATGGGGCCGTTCTTTATCTGGATAATGACATTATCTGAGAACTTTCCATCGAAGTGGATGAACTCTTCGTAAGCCTGATTGGCACGGTCACGCTCGTAGGCCAGTTGGGCAGGAGACTTCGTGCTGTTGTCGCCTTTGGCCGAATAGACAAAAGCGCGCCACATGACGATGCCGCCGTAAGGCTTCAGTGCTTCTGCCAGCATGTTGGCACCATCCACATGAGTGCGTCCGTAATCCATCGGGCCAGGCTCCCCCTCGCTGTTAGCCTTCACCAGAAAACCTCCAAAGTCGGGAATGAGTCGGTAAATCTCCTTCGCTTTCTTAATCCACCACTGCTGAACCTTCTCGTCCAACGGGTCGGCCGTGGAGAGATCGCCCAAAGCCTTGGGCGAAGCGAAGTTGACGGAGAGGTAAACCTTGATGCCGTAAGGACGTAACACATCTGCAATCTTTGCCGTCTTCTTCAGCATTTCTGACGAAAGGGCCACAGGCTTGGCGTTCACGTTGTTGAGCACCGTGCCGTTGATGCCATACTCCTTGTTGATGCGTCCATACTCCTCATAGCGTTCCCTCAGGGCTTTAGGCATTGCAGCCTTGCCAGTCGGAATCTCTTCCCACTTCCAGATGGAACGTCCGGCAAAGCCACGCTCCACCGTTCCGTTCGGATTGTCCCAATGATTCAACAGACGCAGCTCAAACTCCTGCGCCCCTGCCATGCAGCATCCAGCCCACAGCAACATACATAATAGCCAATTTCGTATCATAAAAAAACTCCTGTCTTTACATTGTTGCAAAGATAGGAGTTTCACCACAAAGTATTTCTATTTCATGATACATTTTCAGCGGCTGAGGTTACATTTCCCCAGCCACCACCGCTTTAGTCCCTGCGGAAGATGTCGCGCGTATATACTTTTTCCTGCACATCGTCCAGACAAGAATCGTAGCGGTTGGCAATGATAGCCTGCGACATCTGCTTGAACTCCTGCAAGTCGTTCACCACCTTCGAGCCGAAGAACGTGGCACCGTCTGCCAACGTGGGTTCGTAGATAATCACCGTGGCACCCTTCGCCTTGATGCGCTTCATGATGCCCTGAATCGACGACTGGCGGAAGTTGTCCGAGTTGCTCTTCATGGTCAGTCGGAACACTCCGATGACCACCTCCTTCTCCGTTTCCACATTCCAGCGGATGCGGTTCGTGTAGCTGTAGTAACCAGCCATCTGCAACACACGGTCGGCAATGAAGTCCTTTCTCGTGCGGTTGCTCTCCACGATGGCGGTCATCATCTGCTGCGGCACATCCTGATAATTGGCCAGCAACTGCTTCGTGTCCTTCGGCAGACAGTAGCCGCCATAGCCAAACGAAGGGTTGTTATAGTGAGTGCCGATGCGCGGGTCAAGACCTACACCCTGAATGATGGCCTGAGCATCCAGCCCCTTCACCTCGGCGTATGTGTCCAGCTCGTTGAAGTAGCTCACACGCAGAGCCAGATACGTGTTGGCAAACAGCTTCACCGCCTCAGCCTCCGTCAGCCCCATCTGCAGCACGTCAATATTCTCCTTCAGAGCACCCTCCTGCAACAGCTGTGCAAACGTCTGGGCAGCCTCCTTCAGTTCCTCGGCATACTTCACCTCGATGCGCTTGGGCGAACCCACAATGATGCGCGACGGGTACAAGTTGTCATACAGAGCCTTGCTCTCCCTCAGAAACTCAGGCGAGAACAGCAGCCGAAGCGTGTAGCCATACTTCCTGTACAGGCTCTCGGTATATCCCACCGGAATGGTCGATTTAATCACCATCACCGCCTCAGGATTCACCTCCAGCACAAGGTCGATCACCTCCTCCACATGGCTTGTGTCGAAATAGTTCTTCACGGGGTCATAATTCGTCGGAGCGGCAATCACCACAAAGTCAGCATCGGCGTATGCCTTTCGTCCGTCGAGGGTGGCTGTCAAATCCAGTTCCTTCTCGGCCAAAAACTTCTCGATATACTCGTCCTGGATGGGTGACTTTCTGTTGTTAATCATGTCCACCTTCTCAGGAATCACATCTACAGCCGTCACCTTGTGATGCTGTGCCAACAGCGTAGCGATGCTCAAGCCTACATAGCCAGTACCAGCCACCGCCACACGAATGTCCTTAAAATCTCGCATAAATATATTCTTTAATCTTACAATATTCTCTCTATTTTCAACTCTTCTTAATTCTCCTTGCATACTCCGAAGGTGAAATTCCAAACTCAGCCTTAAAGTTCTCAGTGAACCGTTTCGGACTGCTATAGCCCAGCGCAGTTGCAATCTCCGTCATCTGCATCTGCGTCTGCTCCAGCAACTGCTTGGCACGCTTCATTCTGATGGTGCGGATAAACTCCGCAGGACCCTTACCCGTGATGTTCACCAATTTCTTATACAGATACGTGCGGCTCAGTCCCAGTTCGTGACCCAACACCTCCACCGAAAACTCCGTGTCAGCCATGCGCTCCTCCGTCACCTTCATCGCCTGCTGAATGAACTGTTCGTCCACCGATGTGATGGTGATTTCGCTCGCCTCCACGTCAGCCTTCTCCCTCCACTGCCGCTGCCGGCTCTCCCTCTTCTCCACCAACTTCTTCACCCTCAGTCTCAACATTTCCACGTTAAACGGCTTCGTGATATAGTCATCTGCACCCATCTTCAAGCCTTCCACCTCTGTCTCCTCAGCCCTGCGTCCCGTCAGCAGAATTACCGGAATGTGCGACCACCTCAAGTCCGTCTTCACCCTACGGCACAACTCCAACCCGTCCATCTTCGGCATCGCCACGTCACTCACCACCACATCGACCCCACTGCCCGTGGCTTCCTCCTGCTCCAGCACCTGCAACGCCCGCTCCCCGTTCGGAGCCGTCAGCACCCGATACTCCCGCCTGAAATAATCACGCACAAACCTGCACATGTCGGCACTATCATCCACCATCAGCAACGTAAACTCATGATCAGCCTGAAGCCCATCCTCCTCTGAAGTAGAAGGTTGAGAATCGGATGTTGAGATTTGAGAATTAGAGGTCGAGGGTTGAGAATCAGATATTGAAGGTTGAGAGTCGGATGTTAAGGGTTGAGACTCTGAGTGCGAAGGTTGAGCATTGGGAGTTGGGCTGACAGGCACATTGAGCGCACGTTCCACACCTGCTATCATCGGTCCCGAACCGCCTACAGGCAACAAGTTCACCTGATGCAGCAGCAGTTGGGCACTCCTCAGCACCATCTCCACCTTCGGCCTCACTTCAGCCGACAGCACACCCTCTTCCGTCAGTTGCTGCAATGGTCCCACCACCAGCGTGGCAGGCCCCATCAGCCGCTGACTCACCCCCTCCAACGTTCTCCGCTTTGACTCGTCCATCGTACGCCTCCACTCGCGTTCCTTCACCTCAGCCTGCGCCTCCATACGCCTGTGCTCACTGCGCACACCCCATCTGAACGCCACATACACACACACTGCCACCAGCAGCACCACAAACAGCACCGCCCACATCGACACACTCAGTGCCCACATATTATCCATTATAATCATCAGCTCTTTGAGTTAAGAATTAGGAGTGAGGAGTTAAGAGTTCATCAACCCTTTCCCATCATTCCGTTGCAAAAGTAATGAAAAAAAACGAAAATTCACGTCCTCACTTCCCCAATAGTGAGTATTCAGCCCTAAAAAATAAAAAAGAAGAAGAAAAAGAGAGGGGAAATGCAACACATACATTATTTATATAGCGCACCCCTCGACTACGACAGCTGTAGTCGAGGGGTGCGCTATTTGTAGTCAAGGGGATACGGTCATTCCACTTCAACGCGCTCCACCACAATGCCTGGATCGAGGGGCACAAGGGTGAGTGCGTGTTTACCCTGGGTGAGAACTGGCAGCGTAAACTTATGGCGGTTTTGACGAGTGGTCTCCCACTCAAAATTCTGGTCGTTAGCCATGTTGGTGACATGGTGAGGCTGGTCGTTGATGTTGCGGGTCTCAAGCAGTTGACCATCCAGACTCACGTTGAGGCGCTGACCACGTCCATCGTTGAAGGGGAAGGTCGTGGCAAAGACAAGCGTGAGCTGGGCCTTTTCTTTTGCTTCGGACACATTGAACTCGTAGGTGAGCGAAGCGCCATCGGTGGGCTTGGTGTAAGGGAGCAGAGCCACAGCATCTTTCCACACACCCATATGAGGAATGACCTGCCAAGTGGCTTCCTTGGCATTGGTCTTGCTTACGAAATCGGAGGCTTCAAGAATAGCGATGACCTTCTTGGGCACAGGTACCAGATTGAAACCTTCTACAGCATCGGCAGCCTCCACACGCTTCACTTGTGGCATCGTGTTCTGGCGTGGGTTGTTCCACGAACGGTAGCCAATGTATATCTCGTCCATCATGTGGTTCCACTTGCCCCCAGCAATCTTGTGGTTGTATTCGTCGCAGAGTTCAGCTGCACGGCGGAAACAGAGTTCCACCTTGTCGGCCCATTCGTTGGCACGGATGTTATTCTCCTGGGCATAGTAGTTGTTCATCGCTACAGCATAGTACATATTGTAGAGGTTGCAGAACACGCGGACAGGTATGTATATCAGTTCGTTGTACGCTTGGCGGTTGGCCACTGGCATCAGTTCGCGCAGGATGGTTGCCTCTCGTTCCAACCTGTTGTACTCCTCCACACGTTCCTTCCACTCGCCATTGAGCAGGTTGAACGTGCGGGCATCCAACAGTTCGGGTGTACGACGGTGGGCATACTTACACTGCAAGTTGAGGATGCGAGCCGCCTCCTTGGCACACTTCTCGCCAAACTGCTGGCGACAGAAGCTTTCGGTGTAGTCCATCAGATTGGAAGGATTAAACTGCGAAGGATTCCAGGCCATCTTGAACCAGAAGTCGATGGGGAACTCCATGGGCTTGAGGTCGCCCACGTTGAGAATCCAGAGTTTGTCCACTCCGTAGGTGTAGGTGAGCTGCAACTGCTCCCACATGCGCTGAATCTGGCTGACGTTCTGGAACTTCGAGTTGCGCGGCGCACCCACATAGTCCACATGATAATACAAGCCATAACCACCAGGGTGACGCTTCGAGAAGGCACCTGTACCTTTGTTCCACTCCTGCTCGGGCAGAACACGTACGTTGCCCCAGTTGTCATCGCAAAGGAGCAGGATCACGTCGTCAGGCACATTCATGCCTTTCTCGTAGTATTCCTGTACTTCCTTGTAGAGCGCCCACAGCTGAGGAGTCTCGGAAGCGGGCTTGCCTGTGGCCTCCTCAATGAGCTTGCGCTGGTTGGCGACGATGCGTTCGAGAAGTGCCACATCAGCATGGTCACCCATGGCTTCGTCACCATCACCACGCATACCAATGGTCACCACGTCGTCAGTGTGCTTCATGCGCTCCACACCACTCTTCCAGAACTTGTCAAGTGTCTCCTTATTCGTGTCGTAGTTCCATGCGCCATGCTCCTTGCGGTTGCGTGTCCACTCCTGATGAGCTTTTGCCATCGGCTCGTGGTGGGAGGTACCCATGCACACACCCATATCGTCAGCGGTCTGCATGTTGAGCGGGTCATCAGCATAGAAGGCCGAACTCCACATGGCTGGCCACATATAATTGCCCTTCAGACGAAGCACCAACTCGAACACACGGGCATAGAACTCGTGGTTGTACACACCGCCATAGTTATCGTGTATCCAGCCTGAGAGACAAGGAGCCTCGTCGTTGAGGAAGATGCCACGGTATCTGACCGCAGGCTCCCCATCCGTATAAAC
The DNA here is from genome assembly GCA_947167515.1 of uncultured Prevotellaceae bacterium. GTDB lineage: Bacteria > Bacteroidota > Bacteroidia > Bacteroidales > Bacteroidaceae > Minthosoma. Next base: position 72,604 of record CAMVIM010000017.1, read on the forward strand.
GCCCTCTTTGATATAAATGTGGTCGTGCTTCTCCACCGGCACATCAGCCCAGTCGTACCAAGGACTCACGCCAATCTGCTGCGAGAGCTCGTAGATACCATAGATGGTGCCACGCTTATCGCTGCCGGCAATGACGAGCTGGCCTTTCACCGTGGTGATGATGAATTTCTCCGTCTTGCCCTTCAACTCGTTGGCATCAATCAGTTTCTTCTTGACCAGCTTGTCGATGGGCGCACTCTTACCAAGTGTGCCGATAACGATGGGGTAGTCATGCCGTCCCGTCACCTTCTCGAAGTCCTTCTTCAGGTTGGCGATGGCAAGGTGTACGCCTTTCCAGTCGTTGGGGTCGGCAATGATGTCGCCCCGCTGGTCGGTGAGGCACAGGGCATCGTCTTGAGATTGGAACGTCACAAAGGGTTCGGCTGCAGTCATGCGAAGTGTGCCGAACACAAGCAATAGGATGTAGGCTATCTTTTTCATTGTCATTTGGGTTTTGGCAACAAAGGTATGATATTCATTTCACATCCATTGCGTTTGCTGTTACTGTTTTTTGCCTATAGGTTACAATCTCCTCCTTTAACTCCAATCAACTCACACATCCGAACCTTTAGAAGCGCACGAAGATTTCTGCCCAGAGTTCGTTGTAGTCCTTGTGCTGAAGGTTGCGGTTGTGCACGTGGTTGTATTGCACCTGCATGAGGAGGTTCTTGTGAATCTGGAAATGGGGGATGATGGAATAGATGGTTTTCATTGTCTCCCAACTCTTGTCACTGCGATAGGCATCGTATTTGCCATACACCTTGAGCCAGGGGGTGCAAGGCACACCCACAGTGGCATACCAGCCATCGGATTTGCCTTCGCCGCTATAGTTGGCAAGGAGACCCTGTGCATGGGCATACTCGGCACGCACAGTCCAGTCGTTGTGCTCATATTTCACACCTGCTCCCCAACGGTTGCGGTCAATAGCCACCCCGTCTTTCACGTAGTCGCCTGTCCAGCCGAAGATGCCGATGTAGAGGTCTTTGACGGGCTGCACCTGCAAGGAGCCGAGAAAGTCTTTGTGGCCGTTCTTGTCGCTGCTGTTGATGCCTTGGCCGTTCATCATCTGCAACTGGTAGTGGAGGAAGCGGTGGCCGTCCTTCTTGGAGGGGAAGAGGTCGCCCTGCACTTGCAATCCCTGGTCGCGGCCTCCATTCGCCACCCCATTGTCGGAGTCGCCAATGCCGGCAATGTTGCGGGTTATCTGTGCGAAATCTCCTGCACCCATCTCCCAAGTGCTATAGGGGTTCTCGAAGGTGAAGGCACGTTTGTACTGTCCCACTTTCACCGCCAGTTCCTTCCAGTGCGACCACTCCAGAAAGTAGTCCTTCATGTGGGGGGAGGAATTGTTCACCTGCACTTGAATACGATACTTGAAATCGGTGAGGATGGTGCCATCCACATAGAGACGGATGAATCGCTGGCTGAAGCCGTCGCCTCCATGCGCATCGTCCTGGTCGCTGTAGGCGTATTTGCCGATGAAGAAGCCTCCAAACTTGGGGGCGCTGGCGTAGTCGGTCAGTTTCCTGCCCAACTGCGGTTTGCCGTCGGGTGCCGGGGTGCGCTGCATGGCACTCTCCAAACTGTTGTTGAGAAGGGAAGTAATGAAGCCTGAGCCTGGAGTGCCATCAGGCTCGAACTCACTGGATTCAATCCTTTCTTCTGCAGGCATCGTCACGTCCTGTGTTTCTTCTTCTGCCCAAAGAGGGACGATGGCCAAACTTGCCATCATTAACGTCAATAGATTCTTTTCCATCTTTTATTTTATACACTTTTAGAGGGACAAAGGTATATAAAAAACCTTAAAAAGAGAAAAAAAACAAACCTTTTCATGTTCTACGTTAGTTTTTTGTGTACTTTTGCCGAAAAAACAATGGACGACAGACAACAGGCGACGAACATCAGGCGACTGATAGGAGTGAACGCATTGCTCCATTTCCTGGTCGATGGGTTGTGCATCTGCTGCCTGTATCTCACCACTGCCCAATGCGCTGACATCGTGGTCACTTACATGACCTACAATGTGTTGGCATTCTTGACACAACCCTTCACTGGCTGGTGGATTGACAAGATACAACACAAGCACTGGGTGCTACTCGGTGCGGTGGTGTTACTGACCTTGGCAGTGTTGACTGCCTCGCTTTCGACCCAGTTCGATGCTTCCGCCACGGGAAAAGTCTTTCTGTGGCCTATGACCATCCTGCTCGGCATAGGCAACTCGCTCTTCCACGTGTGGGGCGGTAAACTGACGGCCGTACACAGCAAGAACGACATCCGCGCATTGGGGGTGTTCGTGTCAACAGGGGCGTTCGGACTGGCCATCGGAGGATTATGTGCTTCATGGTCGCTGCTCTATGTGTTTCTGCTGAGCATCTGTGTGTTAGCATTCATGACACAGACACTCCCCTCACCCTCCCTGGAGGGAGGGAGTGGTATCTCTGCCCATGAGGACACAAACGAGCATGGTAACAACCCCCTCCATTTAGGGAGGGTGAGGGGAGGGTCTGTTCTCCTTCTCCTCATCATGCTCATCGTGGCAGGTCGTTCCTTTGCAGGGGAAGCCTTCACCTCTGGCATCACAAAGGGACCAGTGTTCATCTTGACGCTCGGAGCTGTTTCGATGGCAGGCAAGATGGCAGGCGGATGGTTCGTGAAGGGGTTAGGGATGTGGAAAGCCGTCGTGCTCATGGTGGTGGGTGCCTTGGTCTGCTTTGTAGGCAAGAACCTCCACGTCGCCATCCTGCTCGCGGGACTTTTCTTGGTCAACTGCACCATGCCTGTCACCCTTTACTGGGCCAATGCAACACTGAAAGGAAGGGAGGGCTTGGCCTTTGGCTTACTGGCAGCCGCCCTCATCCCTGGCTATCTGCTGGCATCAGACCGTCCGCTGGTGTTCATGCTGCTCACCACGCTGGTGCCCACCATCCTCATCGAACTGGGAGTACTGTGGTTCCTCAAGGAGAGACGGAAGAAGGTGTTTCTCTCCTCCATCGTGGTCAATGTGCTGACCAACGTGCCGCTCAACCTTTTGGTGAATCACCTCGACGGTGGCTGGGGCTTCATCCTCGGAGGCGAAGTGGTGGTGTTCATCGTCGAGGCACTCTGGTACTTCTATTTCACCCGCAGCATCAAGCAGGCGCTCATTTACAGCTTCCTCTGCAACGCCATCAGTTTCCTCATCGGACTGCTCTTCTGGCTCATCTATCTACAGACATTAGTTTAACGTGAGTTCGACGAATTCACCACAGTGCAAGTTGTGTGTCTAAAGTTCTT
>CAMVIM010000018.1 GCA_947167515.1 uncultured Prevotellaceae bacterium
TGAGTATAATCAGCATCACGGAAAGACCGAAACTGATGTAATGGAACACATGATTGGCGGATAATACATCCTCGTAATATCCTTCGGGCAGTTTCGCATAAAGGGTGATGCCGTGCCGAGGCGGTATGTTCAGAGCTTTGCCCGTAATGACGTTACGCATAGCTTTGATGGTCAATCCTTCCACCGCATTGCGAGTATTGCCATAGGCACCGCTATACACCTCCAATCGGTCTTGGAAATCATTTGGCAAAGGCTTCTCAAACTCCACCCTGAAACTGAAAGTGTCGATGCGTTCGTTGAAATCTGTGCCTAAGACCGTGTGAAAAATGTAATCATAGTTCGGACGGCGGTCATCACGGTAGATGTACTTGTAATGAATCACATACCGATGGTCGCCCGTCACTTCGTGCCATTCGCTGCCGATGCGGATGACGCAGTTGCTGTCATCGCTGTCTTCTGTGGTGTAGCCTCCACCTTCCACCTCAATGTCCTCCACTTCACTCCGATACTGGAACGTCCGCCAGTCCTGCACCACTTGTCCCTGAATCACTTTGGGTTCATTACCCTCATCCTGCGAAACGTCATGTTCCAAGGAAAAGGAAATGGGTATGTAGCGATAGATGCCATGACGAGGTTCCTCAAAGCAAACATCGATGGTTTCGGTGATTTCCCACACGTTGTCGCGATGTACTACGGCATCGACCCGAAAGTTCTTGTAGTAGAACCCGCCTCTGTCCGCTCTTGCCACAACGGTGGTGGCAAAAAGCATGATAAGCAATAAGAAAAAGCCCTTTTTCATATCTTATAATTTTACATCTACAGCCTTACGCTCCGTCTCGTTCTCAACGGCATACATGGGTAATACCTTATAGCCAAACATTCCAGCAACAAGGTTGAAGGGAAACATTTGGCAAAGGTTGTTGTACCCCCTGACGCTGCCATTGTAGTAGCGTCGAGAGAAAGCGATTTCCTCTTCCATCTTCGACAGCCGTTCCTGCAAGTCCAGAAAGTTCGTGTTTGCTTTCAGGTCAGGATAGGCTTCAGCCACCACGAAAAGCGACTTCAGCGCATCCCCTATCTTCATTTCTCCATCAATCGCATGAGACAAATCGCCGTTCTGTACATTTGCACGCATCTGGGTCGCTTTCTGCAAGGTGTCTGACTCATGCTCGGCATAACCCTTCACCACTTCTACGAGGTTGGGAATGAGTTCATAACGCTTTTTCAGATAAACATCCATTGTGGAGAATGCCTCCTTTACTTTGTTACGCGACTGCACCAAGTAATTATAGGTTATCACGACAAAGAGAATAATGATGAAAATTGCGATTCCAATGATGAGTCCGATAGAGTTTGCCATATCCGTTCTGTTTTTAAGAAGTTAAATCATTTTCAATAAACTGAATCAGTCGTTCCACAGCCTCAGTCTCTGGGATGTTCTTCTCCACGCAGACTTTCTGTTTGTAGAGCGACACCTTGCCAACACCTGCTCCTACATAGCCATAATCAGCATCAGCCATCTCACCTGGTCCATTCACGATGCAGCCCATGATGCCGATTTTCAGCGTGGCAAATCGTTTGTCCATTTTGGCACGTTGACTTACCGCTGCACGAATCTTTGCGATGGTCTCTTCCAAGTTGTAGAGTGTGCGCCCGCAACCCGGACAGCTGATATATTCAGTTTTCGTGAATTTGATGCGGGCGGCTTGTAAGATGGCGTCAGCCAGTTCGGTCAGTTTTTCTTCGGTAAAGCCGTCGTTTTTGATAATCAATTGATGCGCCAACTGATCAATGAAAAGGGCGCCCACCGTCATGGAAGCCTTCAGTTGCAACGTTTCCCAATCCGTCTCATGGAACTCCACCGTTACCGTATCGTTGGCGATGGAAGCCTTTGCTTCTTCCCTCCGCAGCGCACATTCTCCGATGGAATCGACCAGTTTCTTTGCCACAGGTATCTCCCCCTCTGGAGCTTCAGACAAAGAGACACGGATGGTGTCGCCGATGCCCTCGCAGAGCAAAGCCCCGATTCCAACGGCACTCTTGATGCGTCCGTCCTCACCTTCACCAGCCTCTGTCACGCCGAGATGCAGGGGGAATGCCATGCCCTCCTTCTCCATCTCCTTCACCAGCAGGCGCACTGTGCGCACCATCACCACCGTGTTGCTCGCTTTGATAGAGATGACCACATCCTTGAATTGCTCCCGTACACAGATGCGCAGAAACTCCATGCACGACTCCACCATACCTTCAGGCGTATCGCCATAGCGCGACATGATGCGGTCACTCAGCGAACCATGATTCACACCGATGCGGATGGCGGTGTGATGCTCTTTGCAGATGTTGAGGAACGGTACGAAACGTTCGTCTATTTTCTTGATTTCATCGGCATATTCAGCATCGGTATATTCCAACTTCTTGAATGTGCGGGCAGGATCTACATAGTTGCCGGGATTGATGCGCACTTTTTCGCAGATGGTGGCAGCCGTGTCCGCCACAGCGGCGTTGAAGTGTACATCAGCCACCAAAGGTACGGAATAGCCATCGGTGCGTAATGCCTCGCTGATGTTGCGCATATTTAGGGCTTCGCGTTGTCCTTGAGTGGTGAAACGAACGATTTCACCGCCTGCATCCACGATGCGCTTCGCCTGTGCCACCGAACCCTCCGTATCCATTGTTGATGTGTTTGCCATCGACTGCACACGGATGGGGTGCGCACTGCCCAGCAGCACGTTGCCCACCTTCACTTCGGTCGTTTTTCTTCTCTGATAAGCCATAAGAAAGTGATTCGGAATTTTTTAATGTGATTCAGATCCTTTTTTTAGAGTGTGATTCGGATTGTTTTTCAGTTGCATTTGTAGGCAAACTTCACCTCTTTCAGTTCAGCGTTAGCCTTTTCAATTTTCTGGCGCAAGCCGTTCTTGTAGGCAGCAAACTTTTCTGCCAAAGCCTCGTCAGAAAGTGCCAGCATCTGCACTGCCAAGATTCCTGCATTGAGGGCACCGTTGATGGCAACCGTTGCCACCGGAATGCCCGGAGGCATCTGCAGCATCGAATAGACTGCATCGACACCATCCAGCACACTTCCCTTCACGGGCACCCCGATGACGGGCAGTGTGGTGCTGGCGGCAATTACGCCCGGCAGAGCGGCAGCCATGCCTGCACCTGCGATGATGACCTTGATGCCACGCTCCTTGGCCCCCTTGGCAAACGCCTCCACGGCATCGGGAGTGCGGTGGGCTGAAAGCGCGTTGATTTCAAACGGAATCTCCATTTCATCGAAGAACTTGGCAGCCTTTTCCATCACAGGGAGGTCAGAGGTGCTGCCCATAATGATTGACACGATTGGTTTCATCATTTTATTGGTTTTTTGATGATTTACTATTTATAATTAGGGTCATTGAACTATTAGCGATTGACTGATTGGGTTGTTCATCTCGGTTCGTCACATCCAGCTGATGAGGATGAACGTCATGGTACACAGATAGCCGATGGCGAAGCCAACCAACACCTGCGCCAGACTGTGCTGACGGAGAATGATGCGGCTGGTGCCCAGTGCGCCCGAAAGCAGCAGGAGGGCGCAGAACGGCCACACGGGATTGTAGAAGAACAAGATGCTGAATGCGTTGAGCGCACCGACCAATCCGCCCATGCCCACCATGTGGGTGCTCACCTTCCACCACGCGTTGATTGTCACGCACACAATCTGGCAAATCAGCGCCGACATGACGATTCCGCGGAAGAACATCGCCGTGTTCATCTTGGTCATGAGCACCAGACAGGCACCGTAGCTCAGCAGGGTGACGATGTAGGGCATGTGACGGTGTTCGCGGTGGCTGAGTTCGAGGTGTGTCCACCGCTTGAACAGACGGAAAGCCTGAATGCCCATTGTCGGCACGAACACCGTGAAGAGATAGACAATGGCGATGATGAACAGCTTGTAGCCCCACGGCAGCATCTTCAGGTAACTGAACAGGAACAGGCCGAAGAACACCCACAAGGGGGCGTACAACGGCATGAACAGCGATGAGATAATCTTCGCCACCTTTATCAGTTTCTTATTATCCATACAATGCCTTTTTCTTACTTTTCTTTGCCCATTATCCACGGCGATTTCCCACGGCGGGAATGCCCAGTTCTGTCCGATATTTTGCGATGGTGCGACGAGCCAGCGTCACCCCCTTCTGCTTCATCAAATCCACGATTCTATCGTCGGAATAGGGGTTCTTCTTGTCCTCCCCATCGACGATTTCACGGAGCATTTCCTTCACCAGCCGCCCGTCGATTTCCTCTCCGGCGGAGTTCTTGCGGGTCAGTTTGAAAAACTCCGATAACGGGTAGATGCGTCCGTCGAGCAGCGCACACTTGGAACTGCACACACGCGAGATGGTCGATACGTCGTAGCCCGTGCGCTTGGCCACATCGTCGAGCACCAGCCGCACCTTGTCTTCCTCGTCCTTCGTCAGGAAGAATGTGCGCTGCAAGTCGATGATGGCCTGCATCGTCTCGTAGAGGGTGCGTCGCCGTTGCTTCACCGATTCGATGAACATTTGTGCCGCGTCAATCTTCTGTCGCGTGTAGAGCATCCCCTCCTTCTCGCTTCGGGTCATCTTGCCAGGATTGGTCTGAAAAGTCTTCAGTTGGCGCAGATATTCTCCGCCCACATGCAGTCGGGGCACTTCGCCACTGTTCAGCCGCATCTCAATGGTGCCGTCAGGGTCAGTTTTTACGATGAAATCGGGTATTTGTGTCTGCACCCGATCCGCTGCCGACTCGCTCAGCGCAAAGCCTGGATTGACGTTCAGTTTCTTGATGTCCTGAAACAGTGCCTCCACCTGCTGAGCCGAGAGATTCAGCTTGCTCTTCAGTCGCTCGATGTTACGGTTGATGAACAGGTCATAGTGTTCACCCACCAGTTTCTTCTCCAGCAGCAGCACTTTCCGCTTCAGCGCAGACACCGGCATGTCTTGGCTGAGCAGTTGACGGTCAATCTGCAGGAGCAGACATTCTTGGGTGGAGCGCGCCCCGATTCCGGCTGGGTCGAAACTCTGGAGAACCTTCAGCACACGTTCCACATCCTTTTCCGTCACATACAGATATTCCTTGAATGCCAACTCATCGGTGAGCACTGCCAGTGGGCGGTCGATGAAACCGCGATTGTCGAGCGAACCAATCAGGTAGCGCAGAATTTTCTCGTCGTCCTCGCTCAGGTCGTAGTTGATGATTTGCCCTTCCAGATAGTCGATGAACGAACCGCTGTCGCCCACCATCCACTCACGGCGGTTCTCTTCGCCGTTGCTGGGTGCATAGACGGGCAGGTCATCGTCGCTATAGACCGACACATCGGTCATTCCCTCGCTTTCCGCATCGCCATATTCGTCCACGCCTGTATCGTTCGCCTCGTTTTCATCGATGGAATCGCCTTTTTCCTCCTCATCACCTCTGTCTGGCGCCCCCTCCTCCAGGGCGGGGTTCTCCATCAGTTCCTTCTTCACCTGCTGCTCAAACTCCGCAATCGGCATCTCCAGCATCCGCACCAGTTGCAGTTGCTGCTGCGACAGACGCAGTTGCTGCTCTGTCCGTTGCGTTTGGGTTTGTGTGAGAGTTTGAGCCATGAAGCAATCAATTTTCCGTTGCAAAGGTAGTGCAAAAAGAGATAAAAATAAAATAAAACCGACTCTTTTTGTGCCCTGAAAGAGGCATCTTCCTTAAACTTCTATAAAAACACGCACGAAAAGGCAATGAGAATGAAAAAAAAACATTACATTTGCAAAATCAAACCACCCGAAACGCACTGCCTCAAAAGACGTGCTTCCAGTGCCCAAACGGTCGGCATGACGGGAACCGAAAAAAGGCTCTTTCAGTGCCTCGAAATCGGTCTGAGTCACACCCCTACCATAGGTGTGAGTCACACCTATACCTTCGGTTTGAGTCACACCGATTTTGAGGCACTGAAAGGTGCGAAAATGAGGTGCTGCCATCCCCCTTCTCGCAACAGTGCCGAAAAGGGCGGTGGACAACTGAAACGATACACGAAAAGCGATATAGGAAACGATGGAAGACTTCGTACATCTGCACGTACATACACAATACAGCATCCTCGACGGACAGGCTGCCATTCCGAAGTTGGTGGATAAGGCCATCAAGAACGGAATGAAAGGCATGGCTGTGACCGACCACGGCAATATGTTCGGCATCAAGGAATTTTTCAACTACTGCAACGGGGTGAACAAGGGCAAGCCGGAGGAGGAAAAGTTTAAGCCTATCTTCGGTTGCGAGGTGTATTGTGCGCGGCGTGACCTGCACTCTAAAGAGAACAACAACATCGACAAGAGCGGCTGGCACCTTATCTTGTTGGCAAAGAACGAGGTGGGCTACCACAACCTCGTCAAGATAGTGAGCGAAGCCTGGGTGGATGGCTACTATCACCGCCCCCGTACTGACCATCACTCCATCGAAAAGTATCACGAGGGACTGATTGCCTCGTCGGCTTGTCTGGCGGGAGAGATTCCGCGCTATGTGAAGAATGGACAAATCGCTGAGGCTGAGAAGTCTATCGAATGGTTCAAGAGCATCTTTGGCGATGATTTCTACATCGAACTGATGCGCCACGAGGTGAAAGACCCCTTGCAGCGGGCGAATCGCGACACCTACAAAGAACAGAAAGCCATTGAGCCGACGCTGATAGAGCTGGCACGAAAGCATGGGGTGAAACTCATCTGCACCAACGACTCCCACTTTGTGGATGAAGACAATGCCGAGGCGCACGACCGGCTGTTGTGCCTCTCCACCGGAAAGGACTTGGACGACCCCAACCGAATGCTCTACAGCAAGCAGGAGTGGTTCAAGACCCGAGAGGAGATGAATGAGGTGTTCAAGGACATTCCCGAAGCCTTGAGCAACACGCTGGAGATTCTCGACAAGGTGGAGACCTACAGCATAGACCACGCACCCATTATGCCCTTCTTTGCCATTCCTGAAGAGTTTGGCACCGAAGCGGAATGGCGGCAGAAATTCACCGATGAGGACATCTTCAACGAGTTCACGCGCGACGAGAACGGACAAGTGGTGCTCACGCAGGAAGAGGCGGAAAAAAAGATTAAAAAGCTCGGTGGAATCGACAAATTATACCGAATCAAATTCGAGGCGGACTATCTGAAAAAGATTACCTACGACGGCGCCAAACGACTCTACGGCGACCCGATTCCCGACCATGTGAAGACCCTGCTCGACTTTGAACTGCACGTGATGAAAACGATGGGTTTCCCTGGCTATTTCCTCATTGTGCAGGACTTCATCAACTCGGCCCGAAAGGAGCTGGGCGTGTGGGTCGGCCCCGGACGTGGTTCAGCTGCGGGTAGTGCGGTGGCCTACTGTCTGGGCATCACTAAGATAGACCCCATCAAATACGACCTGCTGTTTGAGCGTTTCCTCAATCCCGACCGTATCTCTCTGCCCGATATCGATACCGACTTCGACGATGACGGGCGAGGCAAGGTGCTGCAATGGGTGACAGAGAAGTATGGTGCCGAGAAGGTGGCACACATCATCACCTATGGCACGATGGCGACCAAACTCGCTATCAAGGATGTGGCGCGTGTGCAGAAAGTGCCTCTGGCAGTGGTGAATGCGCTCTGCAAGGCCATCCCCGACCGACTGCCCAACGGCAAGAAGATGAATCTGGCCAATGCCATCGAGTGTGTGCCTGAACTGAAGGATGCCGCCACATCGCCCGACCCGTTGTTGCGCGATACGATGCGCTTTGCACAGATGCTGGAAAACAATGTCCGCAACACGGGTGTGCATGCCTGCGGCACCATCATCTGCCGCGATGCCATCGACGATTGGGTGCCAGTGAGCACCGCCGACGATAAGGAAACGGGCGAAAAACTGCGATGCACCCAATATGATGGCCATGTCATCGAGGAAACGGGTCTCATCAAAATGGACTTCCTCGGACTGAAGACGCTCTCGCAGCTGAAAGAGGCCGTGGCCAATGTCAAGGAGAGTCTGGGCATTGACATCGACGTGGATAAATTCGACATTACTGACCCCGCCACCTACCAGCTCTATTGCGACGGACGCACGGTGGGCACCTTCCAGTTTGAGTCGGCGGGTATGCAGAAATATCTGCGCGAGTTGCAACCCACGGTGTTTGAGGATTTGATTGCCATGAACGCCCTCTACCGACCTGGCCCAATGGACTATATCCCCGATTTCATCGATAGAAAACAGGGCAGGAAGCCTATCGAATACGACATTCCCTGCATGGAGAAATACCTGAAGGACACCTACGGCATTACGGTCTATCAGGAGCAGGTGATGTTGCTCTCCCGTCAGTTGGCAGACTTCACCCGTGGCGAAAGCGATGCCTTGCGTAAGGCGATGGGTAAGAAGAAGAAGGACATCGTCGATAAGATGAAACCCAAGTTCATCGAAGGCGGTGTGAAGAATGGGCACGACCCCAAAATTCTGGACAAGATTTGGGGCGACTGGGAGAAGTTCGCTTCATACGCATTCAACAAGTCACACGCCACATGCTACTCGTGGGTGGCCTATCAGACGGCTTACCTCAAGGCGAACTTCCCTGCACAGTTCATGGCAGGTGTGATGAGCCGATCGCTCGACAACATTACCGAAATCAGTAAACTGATGGACGAGTGCAAGCAGATGGGCATCAACACGTTGGGACCCGATGTCAACGAGTCGCGCCATAAGTTCTCAGTCAACTTTGAAGGCAATATCCGTTTCGGCATGGCTGCCGTGAAGGGAGTGGGCGAGTCGGCAGTGCAGGCCGTCATTGAAGAACGTGAAAAGAATGGCCCCTACAAGTCACCTTTCGACTTTTTCGAGCGAGTGAACCTCTCGCAGTGTAATAAGAAGAATATAGAAAACCTGATTGTTTCCGGTGCTTTCGACTGCTTTAAGGATGTGTCTCGAGAGACTTACTTTGCTTCAGGCGGAAAGCAGGGCGAAACCTTCCTTGACGTGCTGGTCAAGTACGGCAATAGCTATCAGCAGGACAAGTTCAGGGCACAGACCTCTCTCTTCGGTGGAATGGACATTTCTGTCACTCATCCCGCCCTGCCGAAGAATGTGCCGGCATGGGGAAACCTCGAACGCTTGAACAAAGAACGCGACTTGGTGGGCATCTATCTGTCGGCTCACCCGCTGGACGAGTATTTCATCATCCTCAACTATGTGTGCAACACGAAACTGAACCAACTGGAGGAGCAGAGGGAAGAATTGGCGAAGATAGAAGAGGTGACGGTGGGCGGTATCGTGACAGGGGTGCGCACAGGTGAGAGCAAGAACGGCAAACCCTACGGCATCGTGAAAATGGAGGACTTCGCTGGTAACGGCGAAATCCCGCTGTTCGGCACCGACTGGGTCACTTACCGCAACTTCTTCACCGAAGGAACTTCGCTGTTTATTCGCCTGAAGTTCGAGCCGAGCCGCTTCCGCCCAGGCACTTTCAACATGAACGTCAAAGGGGTGGAACTCATGTCGGAGATGAAGGAAAACGCTGTACAGAAAATCACGCTCGATGTGCCTCTGGATGTGTTGACGACTGAAATGGTGGCTGACTTGGCTGAGATTGTGAAGGAAAACCCTGGTAAGACCGACCTTGTGTTCAACATCCACACGTCGGACAGCAACAAGGTGTCGCTCATGGCGCGCAAGGTGAAACTGAATGTGACCAGACAATTGCTTCTTTTCCTCCAAGAACACGATGGAATCGGCATCAGCGTGAACTGACCGACCTGTCCATGCGCAGGACGAACTTTTTGAAAGATGATTCCCGAACGGAACGCTTCCATCGTGCCACTCAAACGAAACAACCCAATTAACATATTATTAACTCAAAAAAACTAAACAACTATGGTAATTAACGATTCAAACTACGGCGAAGTGTTGGCACAAAACAAGCCAATGGTGTTAGACTTCTGGGCAACTTGGTGTGGCCCCTGCAGAATGGTAGGTCCCTTCATTCAGGAACTGGCCGACCAGTATGAAGGTCAGGTGAATGTGGGAAAAGTGAATATTGAGGAAGATGCCGATGATCTCGTGGCGCAATTCGGCATCCGCAACATCCCCACCATCATCTTCATGAAGAACGGTGAAATCGTCGATAAAATCGTCGGTGCTGCACCCAAGAACACGATTGAAGAGAAAATCAAGGCACTCTTGTAAGACCTATGGGAGCCATTGATGATGAAATCCTTCGTGGTGCGGCTGACGATGCCAAGGAGGTTGCCTTCATCCAGAACTACATGGGCGTGGAAAACCGCGAACTGTTCTCAGAAGAAGACATCTATTACTGCCTCGATGTTCTGCTGGAGTATTTGGACAAACTGAACGACAATGCCGATGAAGAAGGCTATATCGACATCGACACCGAAGAGATTGCCAAGCACATCCAGAAGAAGGCAAAAAAAGAGGGCATGGGTCCCTACGAACTCGATGCCCTCATCCTTCTGATTGATGCGGAACTGGAATATAACGAACAGCTTCCGGAAGAGTGAAAACTGCAGTTCTCTCACTCTACATGCACACTTCTTCCTCCCTTTTCATCCTCCTCGATGGTGACCTTCACGGCATCGTCGGGGAGGATGCTTTCTATCAGTTCGGGCCACTCCATGAAGCACACATGGCCTGAATACACATAGTCTTCATAGCCAATGTCCATCGCCTCCTGCAGGTTCTTGATGCGGTAAAAGTCGAAGTGGAAGATAGGCTCACCCTCTCTATCCACATACTCATTCACAATGGCAAATGTGGGCGAGTTGATGACATCCTCCACGCCCAGTTCCTCACACACCGCCTTGATGAAGGTGGTCTTTCCTGCCCCCATCTTTCCGTAGAAGGCAAACACCTTCCTGTCGCCCATCGCAGCCACAAACTCCCGAGCCGCTTGTCCTATCTCTTCTAATGAATTGATTTTGATTTCCATGTCCGTTCCTTTCTCGTTTGAGCGCACAAAGTTACGCTTTTATCGACAAACACACAAGAACAGTCAAGAAAAACCCTTCCATCTCACACAAAATATGCCCAGAGGGTTGGAGGTGACAAATATTTGAGGTGTTGCACAATAAAAAGAGGAAAAAGGAGTTATTGAATAGTGATGAATAGGCGACTTTTCGTGTTGTTGGCACTCCTGACGGCGATGATGCTGGAGGTGAGGGCACAGTGGGATGTGCAGTTTTCGGACTACACAACCCTCAAGTCGTTTTATAACCCTGCCGTTTCAGGTACGGACGGGCTGCTGAATGTCAGCGCCACCTATTCGATGCAGAAATCGGGCTATAAGCATGCCCCTTCCACGCTGTATGTGGGGGCTGATATGCCCATCTATTTCTTGAGTCCCCGTCATGGTGTGGGAGCGAGTTTCCTGAGCGACCATGTGGGCATCTTCACCACCACGAAAATCAGCCTGCAATATGCCTACAACCTGAAGATTGGCAAGCGTGGCAGACTTGCTATCGGTGTGCAGGGCGGCATGTTGCAGGAGAAAATCAGCAAGAGCGGCATCGAACTGGAGGACAACAGCGACCCGGCGTTCCCCTCGTCGGAGCAGAACGGCAACAGGGTGGATCTCGGTGCTGGTCTCTTCTTCTACCATCCCAAAGTGTGGCTGGGCGCATCGAGTCAGCATCTTTTGGCACCGACTATCAAGATAGCGGAAACCAACGAGGTGAACATCCGACGGATGTATTATTTAATGGGTGGATACAATATTAAAATAAAAAATTCGTTAATTACTTTACAACCCTCTTTCCTTGTGCAGTCCGACTTTGAGGTGTGGCGCGAGGATGTGCAGTGCAAAGCGTACTTTGAACGGAATGGCAGGAAGTTCTATGGCGGGGTGGGGTACAGCCCCGGCAAATCGGTCACATTCCTTGCTGGAGGCGTGTTCCAAGGCATCTGCCTGGGCTACAGTTACCAGATGTACACATCGGGTGTCGGCATAGGAAATGGCAGCCATGAGGTTGTGCTCAACTACCAGACAGACCTCGACCTGTTCAAGAAGGGACGCAACAAGCACCAAAGTGTGAGGTGGCTGTGAATACCCTCTCTAACTTCCCCTGTGAGGTGGAGAATGCCATCCGGCGGCATTTGCTCTCCCCATCGCAGGGTATGGGCTGGGAGGTAGTCTGATGGAGTCTGATTGAGAATATATATATAATATAAGTATAAAGATGAAGAAATTATTGTTTGCTATATGTGCAGTGGTCTTGACCTTGGCCGTAGCGTCGTGCTTCTCCAGCAAGGGAGGTTCGAGTGCATCGGGTGGTGAGGTCACTGGCGTTAGTGGCACTTCGATGGCGGAACCGGCACCCTATGGCATGGTGCTGGTGAGGCGAGGCAGTCTCAAGATGGGAACTGAAAAGACCGACAGTCTTTGGGGTAAAGATGTGCCCACCAGGGACATCAGTGTGGATGCCTTCTGGATGGACGAGAAAGAAGTGACGAACTCCATGTATCGTCAGTTTGTCTATTGGGTGCGCGACTCCATCATCCGTGAGCGTTTGGCTGACCCTGCCTATGGTGGCGACGAGAGCTACAAGATTGAGGAAGACAAGTATGGCGAGCCTGTCACACCGCACCTGAACTGGAATAAGGCTTTCCCGCGCAATCCCGATGAAGATCAGGAACGTGCCATGGAGAGTGTCTATACCTTCCACCCCGTGACGGGTGAGAAGATGCTCGATGTGAGTCAGTTGAACTACCGCTATGAGGTGTTCGACTATGCGATGGCGGCTCAGCGCAAGTACCGTCTGAAGACAGGTGGCGACCGTGGTTTTGGTGCTTCTCCACTCGAAGAACGCAACCTCAACACCGACTTCGAGAACGACCCCAACGAGGTGGTGATGATTTCGAAGGATACTGCCTATGTGGATGATGACGGCATCATCCATCGTGAGACCATCACACGTCCGCTCAGCAGCATGTGGGATTTTGTCAACACCTATATCGTCAATGTATATCCCGACACGACCTGTTGGATTAACGACTTCCAGAATGCCGAGAACGAGGTGTATATGCGCCTTTACTTCACCCACTCCAACTACAACGAATATCCCGTGGTGGGTGTGAACTGGGAACAGGCCAATGCGTTCTGCAACTGGCGCACGGACTTCCTCCTGAAAGGCTTAGGCCCACAGGCTAAGTTTGTGCAGCGTTACCGTCTGCCTACCGAGGCAGAATGGGAGTTTGCCGCTCGTGGAAAGGATGGCAACGAACTGCCTTGGCAACAGGACGGGGTGGCAAGCGACAAGGGCTGCTACTATGCCAACTTCAAGCCCGACCGAGGCAACTACACCAAGGATGGCAACCTCATCACTTCCCGAACGGGCATCTACAGTGCCAATTCCAACGGTCTCTACGACATGGCGGGCAACGTGGCAGAGTGGACAGCCAACGTCTATACCGAGGCAGGTGTGCTTTCCATGAGCGACATGAACCCGACGCTGAACTACAATGCCGCCAAGGAAGACCCCTATGCGCTGAAGAAGAAGAGTGTGCGCGGCGGTTCATGGAAAGACCCCGAGAGCTTCATCAAGAGCGCTTGGCGTTCGTATGAGTATCAGAATGTGGGACGCTCCTTCATCGGCTTCCGTTGCGTGAGGTCACAGTTGGGCACGGCCTCGAAAGTGAAAAAATAAACAGACCCTCCCCTCACCCTCCCAGCGAGGAAGGGGGTGGTTACTCTTAACAATAGAATTATATACTAATATAGTAGAATCTCCCCCACAAACATTCTACTCCTCCCATTCAGGGGAGGCGGGGGATGGGGCTTTATGGCAACACAGCAATATACAGGCATACAGAAGTGGCTCCGCACCAAGCGCGGTCAGACGTTCTTGAATTATGCATACAGTTGGGGTGCATCCGTCGTGATTGCAGGTGCCCTCTTCAAGCTCACCCACATGGATGGGGCAGACATCATGCTTTGGCTCGGTATGGGCACTGAGGTCATTGTGTTCTTCCTGGCAGGTTTTGAACCACAGGAGAGCATGGATGCACAGGAATTGGCAGAGGAAGTGGCTGAGAATGCAGCCATCGCAGCACAGACCAACGCATCCCTTTCTGAGGAGACCGTGGCTGCTTTAGCCAATGCAGCTACAGGCATGGCCAATGCGCCCATCGGAGGCGGCACTGTTGTTGTGGGTGGCGGAGTGCCAGCAGGTGGCACCATTGTCATCAATGGCGGCTCTGGCACTGCAGGTCTTTCCGGTTCTTCCAGCCCAGCATCTTCCGAGTCGGCTCCCATTGATGCAGCTCAGTTGGCAGAGAACATCTCTTCCGCTCCTGTCTTCCGTTCAGCCCAGTTCCAGAGCATGGCACCCGAGATGCAGGAGGCTACAAAGGCATACGTGGAGCAGTTGACCGAACTGACCGACACGCTCAAGCAGGTGGCAGAGCAGAGCGCACGTCTCACTCGCGACTCCGAGGAGATGGAGAACATGAACCGCACGCTCACAGGCATCAACCGCTTCTACGAGATGCAGCTCAAGAGCGTGGGCACACAGTCTGCCACTATCGACGAGGTGAACGAGCAGACACGCAAGCTCGCAGCTCAGTTGCAAGAGCTTAACGAAGTGTATTTCAAGATGGTTGAAGCACTCAAAATGAAGATTGCATGATACGAAAGAAGTTAAGTCCGCGACAGAAGATGATCAATCTGATGTACGTTGTGCTCATGGCCATGCTGGCGCTCAACGTCTCATCCGATGTGCTTGAAGGCTTCTCGCTTGTGGACGAAGGCCTGAATCGCACAAAGGCCACCTCTATCACCCAAAACGCAGCTCTCTACAAGGAACTGGACGAAGCCATGAAGCGGAATCCCGAGAAGACCCGTCCTTGGCATGCGAGAGCGCAGAAGGTGCGCGCCATGTCCGATTCGCTCTACAACTTGGCAGAGAACCTGAAGTGGGAGATTGTGCGTGAAGCCGATGGCGACGATGCCGACCTCAACAATATAGAAGGTCGTGACAACCTGGAGGCTGCCACCCATGTGATGCTGGCATCGGCAGGTGGAAAAGGCTCTCAGCTGAAACTCGCCATCGAAGCCTATCGCAATGGCATCACCGCCATGATTAACGACGAGAACCAGAAGAACATCATCAAGAAGAACCTCTCCACCGACGTGCCCAAGAAGGCCAAGCAGCAAGGCAAGAACTGGCAGGAGTATATGTTTGAGAACACCCCAGTGGCAGCGGCTGTCACCCTGCTCACCAAACTGCAGACCGATGTGCGTCATGCCGAGGGCGAGATGCTCCACCAGCTGGTGGCCAACATCGACGTGAAGGATGTGCGTGTGAACCAAATCAACGCCTATGTCATTCCCAACGCTCAGACCGTGGTGCGAGGCGGCAAGTTCTCCGCTCAAATCATCATGGCGGCTGTCGATACCACTCAGCGGCCAGAGATTTATGTGGGCAACACCCTCCTGAAGTCGGAGAACGGACGTTACGAGACCATCTGCGGCTCCACGGGCGACTTCACCCTCAAGGGCTACATGGTGATGAGGAATGGCAATGGCGAGACCATCCGTCGTGAGTTCTCGCAGCCTTACACCGTCGTGGAACCTTCAGCGACCGTGAGTGCCACGATGATGAACATGCTCTATGCAGGCTATCAGAACCCCATCAGCGTCAGTGTGCCGGGGGTGCCCACCAACAAGATAAGCCTCTCCATGACCAACGGCAACCTCACCCACAAAGACGGCGGCAACTATGTGGCAGTGCCTTCCAAGGTGGGTGAAGATGTCACCTTCACCGTTTCTGCCCAGAACGAAGGCCGTCAGCAGGAAATGGGCAAGTTCACCTTCCATGTGCGTAAACTGCCCGACCCGACAGGCTATCTGCAATATACCGATGCAAAGGGCAACAGCACCCGTTTCAAGGGTGGTCGCATCAGCAAGCAAGCCATTGTGGCAGCAGGAGGCATCGGAGCCGCCATCGACGACGGTCTGCTTGACATTTCCTTCCGAGTGCTGGGCTTCGAGACCCTCTTCGTCGATAACATGGGCAACGTGGTGCCCGAAGTTAGCAACTCCGCTTCCTTCACCGCCAACCAGCTCAACCGCATCCGTTCCCTTACACGTGGCAAACTCTTCAACATCAGCCGCATCCGAGTGGTCGGTCCTGACGGCATTGAACGAACACTAACTTCACCCGTTGAAGTCATCATAAACTAACCAGCCCACGCGCTGGGCGATTTTCACTTTGCCCTGTAAATGGCTCGATAAAATAAACACAGATTATGAAAAGAATAAACCTCATAGCCTTGCTCATCGCTGTCAATTGTCAACTGTCAATTGTCAACTGCTACGCTCAGCCCCAGAAGAGCCGAGTGCAGAATGCCCGCACCGCTGCAGCAAGAAATAATACCACAGCTTTGGGCAATGACCGTGCCAGTCTCATGTTCCCTACTGCTGTCGATGTGCCAGAAGACCCCAGCTGGCGGCGCGACATCTACCGCTCCATCGACCTCACCAAGGACGAGAACGCTGCGCTTTACTATCCAGTGGAGCCGCAAGGAAGCGATATGAACCTCTTCACCCTGCTCTTCCGTCTGCTCAACACAGGCAAGATTCCTGCCTACGAGTACCAGTTGGATGGTGTGGAGAACTTCCAGCAGAGCAACCGCATGCACTTCAAGGACCTGCTCGAACGTCAAGACATCTTCTACGAGGTGGATGGCAACACCATTCGTGTGGCACAGGCAGACATTCCTTCTGCCGAGGTGCTCAGCTACTATGTGAAG
Organism: uncultured Prevotellaceae bacterium; assembly: GCA_947167515.1. Lineage (GTDB taxonomy): Bacteria > Bacteroidota > Bacteroidia > Bacteroidales > Bacteroidaceae > Minthosoma. The sequence continues at coordinate 16,771 of CAMVIM010000018.1, forward strand.
GAAAGCTCCTACTACGACCAGAACACCGCCACCTATCACAGCCGCATCGTGGCACTCTGCCCAGTGCTTCATCGTGCAGCCGACGAGTTCTCCTATGGTGGCGACGTGCAGAAGCGTCCCCTCTTCTGGGTCAAGTACGACGATGTGAAGACCTACCTCAGCGGTCAGAACGTCATGATCAGCAACCTCAACAATGCCGCCCGTATGTCGATGGACGATTTCTTCTCCACCAATCACTACAAGGGCGAAATCTACATGACCACCAACATGCAGAACCGTTCCCTCCAGCAGTACTGCGCCACCGACTCCCTCCTGAAGAAAGAGCAGAACCGCATCGAGAAGCAGATGACCGACTTCGAGGAGCACATCTGGAACACCCCCGTCGATTCCGTCGAGCAGGCACGTCGCGACTCCATTGCAGCCGCCTCCGTCAAGGGCAAGAAAGGGGCAAAGAGTGCAGAAGGCAAAGCCTCGTCCTCCTCACAGCGTTCCAGCCGTCGTGGCGGGTCAGCCTCTTCAGGCAAGCGAGAAAAGTCTGGTGGTTCATCCAGCGGTTCCTCGGGTGCCCCACGTGTGTCTGTGAGAAGACAGAGACATTAAGAAAGTGAAAAATGAAAAGTAAAAAAATGCTACCGCACGGGTAGGTCAACTGAATGACCGACTGCAGCGGTAGCATTTTTTTTACTTTTCACTTTTTTACGATGACCTTTTACTTCACCGCTATTTTCTTTCCGTTCATGATGTAGATGCCCTTAGCCAAACCAGACGTTCCCTTGGTGGCATCTGCCACTCGTCGTCCAGAGAGGTCATAGATGCTAGCGTCGTTAGCCTTTTGCCCCTCGCTCTTTGTCACTTCGATTTCCTCAATGCCGTCAGGCACTTGTGGAGCGGTGAGAGGGAAGAGCATCCATTGACGATGGGTGGGAGTGGTGTTGCCGTCAGCATACGTCCATGTGCCAACGGTGGTGCCAGCATCGGACGATGTGTTCGAGAGGTCGAAGGCATAAGTGGGGTAGTTGGCAACCAGAATCTTGTAGTTGGCAAAGTCGATAGGCACGATGCGGAACGCCTGTTCGCTGGCTTGCGTCTTCTGAGCCGTGAGCGAAGCGCTGTTGGTGCTTCGGTGAGAAGTCAACTTGAGTCCTAATGCGTTTTGGAAACTGTAGGTGCCATTTCCCAAGTCTTTCACCGTCCAGCGTTGAGCATCCCCATAATCAATGTCCTCCAGCGTCACCTTGCTGTCGGTTGCCGAGATGGCTCTGGTGGTTTCCTGACGTGGAATGATGAGGCACTCGTCCCCATTGTTGGGCATCGCCATCGGCTCCACATTCACAGCATGGGCAGGGATGACCAGCGTGGTGATGCTTTGGGCAGGCATGCTCAGAGTGAGCACGTTTCCGTTCAGCTTCACGCTGCTGCTGACATTGGTAAGGTTCTCGCTCTCCGACGTGCGGTAGGCACGGATGTTCGAGCGCAGAGGCAGCTCATGGAAGAGCGAAAGATCGATGTAGTGAGTGGATGGCGAACCTTCGTTGAGAGCCACAATCACCACGGTGTCGCGTGCCGCATTCACGGCAGCTAAAGATTGGGCACACGGCGAAGCGATGATGTCATATCCGCGTTTGATGAAACGCGAGCACTGTTGTCTCACGTAGTAATTCTTCACCTTGTAGTAAGTCTGGTCGGCAAAACTGCCACGGATGGTGCACCACTGGTCATTTGCCTCCTCCATGTATTGCCAGTCAATCCAGGCATCGGGTTGAATGTAGCGCATATCGTCGAAGAGCCTTTGTGTCATGCTCAGGTTGCCGCCGATGCCATTGCCGCCAGAACCCGTTTCGCTCATCCACAAGTCCTTGCCCGTCTCGTGTGCCAGTTGGCTGAAACGTGCCCTATCTACATTGCTGCCCGAATAGGTGTGCGTGTTCCATTGTCCCACATATTGGTCGGCATCAGCCTTGATGAACTGCTTGAAGCCCTCCACGGCCAGCCCCACGTTCGTCTCGTCGGCAGCAGAAATGACCGTGTTGAGGCCCGAAGCCTTGAGTATAGGTGCCAACACACGCACAAACTTGATTTGCGACTCATAGTCGAAGTGGCAACCCTCCTGTGCTCCGTTGGCATACCAGAAGCCCGTCACCGACTCGTTGAACGGTTCGAGCGTCTTGAATTCGATGCCATACTCGTCCTTATAGTGCTTGCAGACATCCACCAGATAGTGGGCAAACTCCTCATAGTATTCAGGACGCAAGTTGTCGGAACCTCCATCCACGCTGCCGCTCACACATCCACTGTAGGTCATGTAGTAGGGGCATGAATTGCTGAACGCCTCAAACACGGCATCGGGACGCTTCTCCTTAATCTTCAGCATAATCTTTCGCTGGGCGGCATCGCGGTCCCAATGATAGGAGTCTTCGCTCGAATCCTTGAAGCCCTCCATCTCAGCCCTCAAGCCCTTTCCGCGTCCCATGTGGTGGAGGTCGCAATGGGTGTTGTTGGGGTCATCGCCACCACCTATGTTGTAGCGGAAATGGCTGTAGTTAAGCCCCGTAGGACTGACCAGCCACGTGATGATTTCGTCCATCTTCCTGTCCGACCACTTGCCACACTGTCCTGCCCACCAGCAGAGCGACACGCCCCATCCGTCGAAGTGTTGACGCACCACCAGCGGATTGACCACATAGTGGAAGTCGCTGGCAGGAGGAGCGTCGTTCACCTTGCTGCCAAAATACCATTGGTGCTTGAGGTCTGAGCCGTTCTTGTCGGTGAACACCTTCACATGAGCGTCGTTGCTGTCTGTGCCTAAATATTTGTTGTTCGCCTTGCAGCGCAGTTTCACGAACTGTCCCGTAGCAGGCTCAATGGCAAACTTCGCCTCGTCACCCGAAGCATCGCTGATGAACTTCGAGTTCCAAGGGCTGGCAAACGAGAGGTACTGTTGCTCCTCGCCTACCCGAATGTTGTAGTAGCCCTGTCCATCGGGGATGAACGTCATCTGCTGGGCATTGCTCTTCGTGGGCGACTCGATCCATCCCCCCTCGTCAGTGCCTCTCTCCAGATGGTTGCCGCTGCTGTGCATCAAGAACACCTTTGTCGCCTCTGTGAAACTGGTTTGTCCCCAAAGGGTCACGCTCATCAGGCAGGCCACCAGCAAGCCGCCCATGCGTTGAGGCAGATTCGCCTCCTTCACTCTGTACAAAAAATCCATTGTTATCATTCTCCTTTCTTTTAATAATGCCTTGTCGGTGAAAACTGAAATTTAGAGAAGTTTCCGCATGAAGGTGGCAACCCGCATGGTCACTCACCGCTCAATCCCAAATCTCGGGACAAAGATACAAAGGATTTTTTGTATTACAGACAAATCCACACAGTTTTATTTCATTTGCTTGCTCAAAGAGAGCATCGTGCCCCTCGTTTGAAAGGAGAACATTCCAGCGGCACATGGTCACTCCACGCTCCTCCACACTCCTCCACGCTCCTCCACACTCCTCCACGCTCCTCCACACTCCTCCACTCTCTCCACCATAGCCACCCCACTTCCTCTTTATGGGCTTTGTCATAGCAATCTTAGATTCATACTATGAATTATATAATTCAAAGAATGGATTGTGCAATTCATAGTGTGGATTATACAATCCATAGAATGAATCGTAATTCAGAACGAGTGTTCCTGTCAAGCCTTTGTGTCGTTGCTGTTGGAACGATAACGGGCTTTCTTGCAGAGGTGCTTGATAGTCTGTCTTTCTTTTCCCCCTTCGTTCTTATTATCATCGAATGTGGTCATTGGGAAGTGGTTGTGGGGAAAGAGGATGAGGAATAAAGGAGAGGAAGATGCCCGGAAAAAACATTCTCTTTTATTTTGTATTGTGATGACTTATTCGTACCTTTGCGATTGAAAACAAAAACCTAAGAATAAGATGGCACAAGAGACATTCGTATTGGAGCTTCCTTTGAAGGTCGAGAAATGGCAGGCAGACATTCTCGACAAGCGATACGAATATCTTCGCCAAATATACAACATAGTACAGCAGAAGTTGGTGCGTCAGTACATTTATTTCTCGCAACAGAAAGCCTACAGGGACTGTAAGAACCATATAAATGATTGCGGACTTGAAATAAAATACAATACAAAGAATTATGAGTAAAGTGCTTTTAGTGAATGCGGGTCCTCATAAGGAGGGCAACACGATGGCTGCATTGAGTGAGGTGGCCAAGCAGTTGGAAAAGAATGGCGTGGAGGCTGAGATTGTGCAGGTGGGTGTGAAGCCTGTGCGCAGTTGCATCGCGTGTGGACAATGTCGTGCGAAGAGTTTGGGACGTTGTGCTTTCGATGATGATGTGTGCAACCGCATTGTGGAGAAGATGGCAACGTGTGATGCCTTCATCATTGGTTCACCTGTGTATTATGGACAACCAACGGGTGCTGCCTTATCGCTGGTGCAGCGTCTGTTCTTCTCGGCAGGTCCGTTGTTTGTGAACAAACCCGCTGCAGCCATTGCTGTGTGTCGTCGTGGTGGTGCTACGGCAGCTTTCCAGACGATGAACATGCCCTTCATGATGATGAACATGCCTGTGGTGACATCGCAGTATTGGAACATCGCTTATGGGCGTGATCCTGGCGAGGCAGCACAGGATGCAGAAGGCATGCAAACCATGCGCACCTTGGCAGATAATATGGCTTTCCTGTTGAGGAAACTCCATGCCGAGGGCGCACCTCAGTATCCTGAAAGGGAAGCGTGGAATCCGATGAATTTCATCAGGTAGGAAAAGATGCAGACGCCCCTCAACCCTCCATGATTTGTGAGGGTGAAAAGTCAAAAATCCTTCCAAACAAGTGAAAAGCCTTGAAGTCCAAACGACTTTAGGGCTTTTTCTTTTGTCACACGGTGAAAAAGTAGTAACTTTGTGCCCGATTTTTGAGGTGTGCGCGATGGCATGGTGCGTAACATGTCACGCAGATGTTGTATGTCTGCCTACGTGCCAAGTGCCTGCATGCTTCGTTTAGTAACAATTTTAACTTGTATTTTTCATCGTGAAAGTATTAAAGTTTGGCGGAACATCCGTAGGTTCCGTGGAGAGTATTCTCAATTTGAAGAAGATTGTGGAAGGACAGCAGGAGCCTGTTGTTGTGGTGGTGTCAGCATTGGGTGGCATCACTGACAAGTTGATTAACACATCGAAGTTGGCGGTGGAGGGCGACGAGGCGTACCTTGCAGCATACAATGAGATGGTGGAGCGTCACCACCAGATGATTGACGCGATTATCACAGACACAAAGAAGAAGGACACTTTGCTGGCTACGGTGGATGATTTGCTGGGTCAGCTGAAGAGCATCTATCAGGGTGTGTATCTGATTGGCGACCTGAGCGAGAAGACGAGCAACGTGATTGTTTCGTATGGGGAGCGCATCAGCAGCAATATTGTGGCTGCGCTGATTGAGGGTGCAAAGTGGTATAACTCCCTGGAGTTCATCAAGACGAAGAAAAAGCAGGGCAGAAACCTGTTCAGCAATTCCATCAGTTCACCCCTGATTAAGGAAGTGTTCAAGGACTTTCTTCAACTGTCAACTGTCAACTGTCAACTGTCAACTGGTGTCTGTGGTGGCTTCATCTCAACGGACTGTGTGACGGGCGAGGTGACGAACCTGGGACGTGGCGGTTCGGACTATACGGCTGCCATCTTGGCGGCTGCGCTGGATGCCGAGGTGCTGGAGATTTGGACAGACGTGAGTGGCTTCATGACGGCTGACCCACGTGTCATCAACACGGCTTATCCGATTGAGCGCCTGTCGTATGTGGAGGCTACGGAACTTTGCAACTTCGGTGCAAAGGTGGTGTATCCTCCCACGATTTACCCCGTGTGCATCAAGAACATTCCTATCCTGATTAAGAATACGTTCCGCCCAGAGGACAAGGGCACCATCATCACCAATCTGGTGGAGGAAGATGAGGGACGTGCCATCAAGGGCATCTCAAGCATCAACAACACAAGCCTGATTACGGTGAGTGGCTTGTCAATGGTGGGTGTGATAGGTGTGAATCGCCGCATCTTCACCACGTTGGCAGAGAATGGCATCAGCGTGTTCATGGTGAGTCAGGCAAGTTCGGAGAACAGTACCTCTATCGGTGTGACAGATGCGGATGCTGACCGTGCCTGTGAGGTGCTGAACAAGGAGTTTGCCAAGGAGATTGAGATGGGTGCCATGTACAAGATGAAGCTGGAGCGCGATTTGGCTACTGTGGCTATCGTGGGTGAGAACATGAAGCATACACCTGGTATTGCGGGTAAACTCTTCGGTACGTTGGGAAGGAATGGTATCAGCGTGATTGCCTGTGCGCAAGGTGCGAGCGAGACGAACATTTCGTTTGTGGTGGAGCGGAAGAGCCTCCGCAAGAGCTTGAACGTGATTCACGACTCGTTCTTTCTGTCGGAGTATCAGGTGCTGAACGTGTTCCTGTGTGGTGTCGGTACGGTGGGCGGTAGCCTGCTGGAGCAGATTGCCGGACAGCGTCAGAAGTTGATGAAGGAGCGTAACCTGCAAATCAATGTGGTGGGTATCGCCAGCGGACACAATGCCATGTTCGACAGGAACGGCATCAGCCTTTCACAGTGGGAGGAGGATGGCAAGTTCTCTGTGGCTAAGTTGCGTGAGGGTTTGAAAGGCGCCGAGGCGAGCAATCTGGAGCGCTTGAAGGATGAGGTGATTGGCATGAACATCTTCAACAGCGTGTTTGTGGATTGCACCGCCAGCGCAGAGGTGGCAGGGCTGTATGAGGCTTTCCTGAGCAATAACATCTCGGTGGTGGCTGCCAACAAGGTGGCTGCATCGAGCGACTACGATAACTATGCACGTCTGAAGGCTACGGCACGGAAACGTGGGGTGAAGTACCTCTTCGAGACGAATGTGGGTGCAGGTCTTCCGATCATCAACACCATCAATGACCTCATCAATTCGGGTGACAAGATCCTGAAGCTGGAGGCTGTGCTGAGTGGTACGTTGAACTTCATCTTCAACACGATTTCGGAGAATGTGCCTTTCAGCGAGACAGTGCGCCGTGCGAAGGAAGAGGGTTATGCTGAGCCTGACCCACGTGTGGATTTGAGTGGTAAGGATGTGATTCGCAAGTTGGTCATCCTCTCCCGTGAGGCTGGCTACAAGATGAATCAGGAGGATGTGGAGAAGCATCTGTTCATTCCACAGTCCTTCTTCGATGGCTCGTTGGAGGACTTCTGGAAAAACTTGCCTTCGCTCGATGCCCAGTTTGAGGCAGAGCGCAAGGAAGTGGAGGCTGCTCATCAGCATTGGCGCTTCGTGGCGAAGCTGGAGAACGGCAAGGGTTCTGTGTCTTTGGAAAGAGTGGGGGAACGTCATCCGTTCTACGACCTCGAAGGTTCCAACAACATCATCCTCATCACCACCGAACGCTACAACCAGTATCCCATGCTCATTCAGGGATATGGTGCTGGTGCTTCCGTCACGGCAGCAGGTGTGTTCGCGGATATTATGAGTATCGCGAATATATAAAGGAGTTAAGGGAGTTAAGAAAATGAAACATATCATCATATTGGGCGACGGAATGGCTGACTGGCCTGTGGAGTCGCTGGGAAATAAGACGTTGCTGCAATATGCCAACATTCCCTATATGGATAAGTTGGCAAAAATGGGACGTTGCGGCATGCTGAAGACGGTGCAGGATGGTTTTCATCCTGGCAGCGAGGTGGCGAACAGCAGCATTCTCGGTTATGACCAGAATGAGGTGTATGAGGGCCGTGGCCCATTGGAGGCCGCCAGCATCGGTGTGGACTTGGCTCCCGACGATATGGCCATCCGTTGCAACATCATCACGTTGGAGGACGGAAACATCGTCACGCACAATGGGGGCAACTTGCAGACAGAGGATGCAAGGGTGCTGATTGACTACCTCAACGAGCATCTTGCTACAGAGAGTGTGAAGTTCTATTGTGGCGTACAATACCGTCATCTGCTGGTCATTAAGGGTGGCAACAAGCATGTGATATGCCAGCCGCCACACGACCATCCGGGCGAGCCTTGGAAACCACTGCTTGTAGCCCCCTCCGACTCCCCCAAGGGGGAGAGTGAGGAGGATCGAATGACGCCTCAGGAGACGGCAGACTTGCTGAATGACTTGATTCTCCGTTCGCAGGAGTTGTTGGCCAAGCATCCTTACAACGTGGAGAAGGCAAAGCGTGGTGAGCGTCAGGCAAACAGCATCTGGCCTTGGGCAGGAGGGTATCGTCCCCACATGGTGCCACTCACCAAGACGTTCCCGCAGATTAAGCGAGGAGCAGTCATCACGGCAGTGGATTTGATTCGTGGCATCGGCACCTTGGCAGGATTGCGGGTGATTGATGTGCCTGGAGCCACAGGCTTGTGGGACACGAACTACGAAGGCAAGGCACAGGCTGCCATCAAGGCACTGGAGACAGACGACTTCGTCTATGTGCATGTGGAGGCTTCGGATGAGGCTGGACATGACGGTGACTTGGAACTGAAACTGAAGACCATTGAGGACTTGGACAGCCGTGTCATAGGGCCTGTCTATGAGGCCGTGAAGGACAAGGACGTGGCTATCGCAGTATTGCCCGACCATCCGACCCCTGTGGCACATCGTACCCATACGAACGAGCCTGTCCCCTTCCTCATCTATGCTCCAGGCATCGAGGCCGACAGCGTGGAAACTTTCGATGAGGTGGCTTGCAAGCAGGGCCGTTATGGGCAGTTGGAGAAGGATGGATTTATCAAGGAATTAATGAAAATATAGGGAAGTAAAAGGGAAGTTAAAAGGAAGTAAAAGGGAAGTTATAGGGACGATACTCATGACAATTGAGAATAACATACGTCACCATAACTCCGCCATAACTTCTCTATAAATTCCCCATAACTCCTCAAATAAAAAGAAAAAGAATGAAATTTTACAGTACGAACGGAAAAGCCCCTATCGCCACACTGGAGAAGGCAGTGGTGAAGGGATTGGCAGAGGACAAGGGCTTGTATATGCCTGAGCGCATCAAGGCTTTGCCCAAGGAGTTTTTTGACAACATAGAGAATCTCTCATTTCAGGAGATTGCTTACACCGTGGCAGATGCCTTCTTCGGTGAGGATGTGCCTGCTGAGGACTTGAAGAAGATTGTGTATGACACACTGGCCTTTGATTGTCCTTGTGTGAAGGTGACAGACACCATCTACTCACTGGAGCTCTTTCATGGGCCTACCTTGGCCTTCAAGGATGTGGGTGCAAGGTTCATGGCAAGACTCTTGCAATACTTCCTCAAGAAAGAGGGGGCAGGACAGGTGAATGTATTGGTGGCCACCTCGGGAGATACAGGTTCGGCAGTGGCCAATGGCTTCCTGGGTGTGGAAGGCATCCACGTGTATGTGCTCTATCCGAAGGGCAAGGTCAGCCCTATCCAGGAGTGCCAGTTCACGACATTGGGACAGAATATCACGGCCGTGGAGGTGGATGGTGTGTTTGATGATTGCCAGGCACTGGTGAAGAACTCCTTTATGGATGCTGACCTGAATGCTCACATGAAGCTGACTTCGGCCAACTCTATCAATGTGGCTCGTTTCTTGCCCCAGGCTTTCTACTACTTCTATGCCTACGCACAGATGAAGAAGATGGGCTTGGCTGATGAGCTTGTGGTGTGTGTGCCGTCGGGCAACTTCGGCAACATCTGTTCGGCACTCTTTGGCAAGAAGATGGGACTGCCCATCAAACGTTTCATCGCTGCCAACAATGCCAACGACATCTTCTTCAAATACTTGCAGACAGGCAAGTATGAGCCGAAAGCCTCAGTGCAGACCATTGCCAACGCGATGGATGTGGGTGACCCCAGCAACTTTGCTCGTGTCTATGACCTCTATGGCAAGAGCCACGAGGCCATTTGTGCCGACATCAGCGGTGCGACTTACACTAACGAACAGATTGCCGAGACCATCAAGGAGGTGAAAGCCGAGACTGGCTATGTGTGCGACCCTCACGGTGCTTGCGGCTATCGTGCCTTGAAGGAAGGACTGAAAGCAGGAGAGGTGGGCGTGTTCCTGGAGACTGCACATCCTGCCAAGTTCAAAGATACGGTTGACCGCATCTTGGGGACAGACATCGAGATTCCTGCCAAGTTGCAAGCTTTCATGCAGGGCAAGAAGCAGAGTGTGCCCATGAGCAAGGACTTTGCTGGTTTCAAGCAGTTCCTCTTGGGCGAATAGGGATTGTAGGGGTTATAAAAAAGGAAACGGAACATGAAAACGACGAAGCAACAAAAACGTACCAATCTCACTCGCTTCCTGATGAAGTCCATGTTGGTGATGGTTTCTACGGCGCTGATAGTGTATTTCATGCCGCAAGGAGACGAGTTTGGGTACAAGTATGAGTTGGACAGGCCATGGAACTATGGTCTGCTGATAGCCAACACGAAGTTCCCAATTCTGAAAAACGACTCGACCATCCGTTTGGAACAGGAGAACACCAAACGTGCTTTCCAACCCTACTATAACTATGACAAGCGTGTGAGGGACAGGATGATAGACCGCCTCTACAATACCGCATCCGAAGATTGGAAAGGGCAGAATGCCGTGATGTATGTCCATCACATAGGCGTTTTGCTCGACACCATCTATCAGCATGGCGTCATCTCCCTTGACGATTATACCCGTCTGAATGAAGAGGAGCATCACAAGTTTATCCGCATCGTCAATGACAATGTGGCCACTCCGGTGCCGCTGAGTTCGCTGTTCACTCCCCGTTCGGCCTACAACTACATCATGACTCAAGACTCTGACAAGTATTCACGGCTGGTGCTGCAGGAGTACAACATCAACGAACTGATTCAGCAGAACCTCACCTACGATGCCGTGAAGTCGAATGCCGAACTCGAAGAGGACTTGCAGGGCATCTCCAGCTACAATGGTTTTGTGCAGGCGGGTCAGAAGATTGTGGACCGTGGCGAAACCGTGACCGAGGAAGTCTATGACATCCTTCATTCTTATGAGAAAGAGTATGAGCGTCGTAACACGGTCGATACTCAGATTCCCTTCAGGACCATTGGAGAAGCCATTTTTGTCTTCGTCATCTTCTTGGTGCTGACTTTCTATCTGACTCTGTTCCGTGCCGACTACTTCGAGAATGTGCGTAACGTGACCCTGCTCTTTGCCTTGCCAGTCGTGATGTGCATCATCTCCTCGCTCATGGTCTCGCACCGCATTCTCAATGTCTTCATGTTGCCCTGTTGTCTGGTGCCCATCGTCATTCGTGTCTTCATGGACTCCCGCACCGCCTTCATGTTCCACTGCGGCATGGTGCTCATCATTTCCCTCATGCTGAACAACGATTACGAGTTCGTCCTTGTACAGCTCATAGCTGGCATGGTCGCCATTCAGACCCTGCGCGAACTCTCCCAACGCTCCCAGATTGTCCGCACCGCTTTCATCATCTTCTTGGTCTATGTGGTTTTCTACACAGGCTATTCCTTCTACCATGAAAACGGCATCAACATGGACAACTGGATCTATATCTGCTTCACCGTCAACTGTGTCATGTTGCTCTTCACCTATCCGCTCCTGTGGATGCTGGAGAAAGTCTTTGGTTTCACCAGCGATGTTACCCTTGTAGAACTCAGCAACGTACACAATCCACTCTTGCAGCGCATGACCGAAGTGGCACCAGGCACCTTCCAGCACTCCATGCAGGTGGCCAACCTCTGTGCCGAAGTGGCCAATAAGATTGATGCTAAGGCACAGTTGGTGCGTACAGGCGCACTCTATCACGACATCGGCAAGATGGAACGTCCCGTTTTCTTCACCGAAAACCAGAACGGCATCTCTCCCCACAAGCATCTGACTCCCCTCAAGAGTGCCGAGGTCATCATCGCCCATGTGAAGAACGGCGTCATCCTCGCCGACAAGAACCACATCCCCGATTCCATCAAGCGGTTCATCACCACCCACCACGGGAAGGGAAAGGCCAAATACTTCTATATCAACTACAAGAACGAGCACCCCGACGAGGAAGTGGATGAGGCTGCCTTCACCTATCCAGGCCCCAATCCGAGCACCAAGGAGGAAGCCATCCTCATGATGTGCGATGCCACCGAAGCCGCCTCACGCTCCTTGCCAGAATATACGGAGGACAGCATCAACCAATTGGTCGATAAAATCATAGACGGTCAGGTGGCTGAAGGCTTCTTCAACGAGTGCTCCATCACCTTCAAGGACATCTCCGTGGCAAAGGCAGTGCTGAAAGAGAAGCTCAAGACCATCTACCACACCCGCATTTCCTATCCGGAACTCAATAACGAAGAATCAACCCAATAGCGAAAACAGACTCAATAGCGAAGAATTAACTCTAATGAAAAATAAACTTTGGCAAACATTTCTCCTCGTGTTCATCGTAGTCGCCATCCTCTTAGCCCTTTTCTTTCTGCCCCGCATGTCGGTGGCAGGGGAAGACTTGCGACGGGTCAACATTCTGAGCGATGTGCAGACACGTGACGAGGAGGGCAAGGTCATCGCTGAGGTGAAAGCCGATGCCGCCGATGGCTATGTGGAGAAAGGCGTGGATTCGGCAGCCATTCAGGTGAAACGTGCCGCCTATGTCGATACCGTACCTAAAGGCATGACTGCCATCGAGGACTTCTCGACCAACAGTGCCCAGCGCGAGATGGACAAGTTTTACGCTGCTCTGGGACAGTCACGCCAACGCCCCGTGCGCATTGCTTACTTCGGCGATTCCTACATCGAGGGCGACATCCTCACCATGGATCTTCGTGGTCTCTTGCAGCAGAAATTTGGTGGCAAGGGCGTAGGCTTTGTAGAGATAGCCTGCGTGTCGTCTGACTTCCGACGTTCTGCACCCACCAGCCGAAAGGGGTGGACACGCTACCATGCCAACGAGAGAGGACGAGGCTTTAAGGCCAGTCTTCAAGGTCCAGCAGGCAGTTATTTCATCCCTTCTGGCACCGCCACCTACGAACTGCGGGGTCAGAAGAATGTCTATGCCAACCTGCTCGACACCGCCGAGGTCGCCACCGTCTTCTTCACTCCAGGCAGTGGGCTTAACATCTCCTGCGCCCTCAACGGCGGCACCTCCCAGTCGCTCTTTTCCAATGGCGTGGCAGCCGAACCAGTCACCTACGACGAAGTGGTCGAAGTGCGCGACTCCGACTCCACCGTCCACTATAAGACTGTCACGCGCACCGTCGCCCCCACAGCCGTCCAGCAAGAGGGCGGTCACATCGTGGCCAAGACCGTCAGTGGGCGCATCGGGCGTTTCAGCATGACCGTCACAGGCGGACAAGGCTCCCGATTCTACGGCGTGGCACTCGATGCTCACAATGGTGTGGCAGTTGATAACTTCAGCATGCGAGGCAGCGGCGGTCAGCACCTTGGAGGCATCCCGATGGAAACCCTGCGCACTTTCGCATCCTTGCGTCCCTACGACCTTATCATCCTTCACTACGGACTCAACGTGGCCAACGAGAAGCAGAAAGACTACGGAGGCTACACCAACCAGCTTGGCAAGGTCATCGACCAGATGAAAGCAGCCTATCCCCATGCCAGCATTCTGGTGGTCAGCATGGGCGACCGCGACAAACGAGGCACCGACGGTCAGATGCACACCATGGGCGGCGTGAAGGAGATGGTGTCCTACGAGCGCAAGATGGCAAGCGACCACCACGTGGCATTCTGGAACCTCTACGAGGCCATGGGTGGAGATGGCAGTCTGGCCCGCATGACCGAGAAGAAACAAGCCAACCTCGACTATACACACATCAACTTTGCAGGTGGCCGTCACCTCGCTGGCCTCCTCTTCGATGTGCTCATCAATGGAAAGGAAAACTACGAGAACCGTGTACGCTAAAAACAGACATACCCTTCTCTTGGCACTCTGCTTCCTCTTCATCTTCGCCGTCGGCGCAGGTGAAGCCACTGCTCAGTCCCTCATGACACCCTTCCCGTCCAGTTTCCGCAACACGCGCACCAACGAACTCACCGACGGTTCCACACTGGCTCCCGTCTTTCGGAAGATACGGCAGCGTAAGCACGTCAAGGTCATGCAGATAGGTGACTCCCATGTCCGTGGAAACATTCTTCCCCGCACCCTTGGCAGCACCCTTCAGCGCTACTTTCCACAGATGGAATTTGCCTACTACGGCATCAACGGAGCTTGGGCGCGTCGATTCTACGAGCAGGACATGATCAACCGTGTGGCATCCGAGCATCCCGACCTCGTCATCATCTCCTTCGGCACCAACGAAGCCCATGCCGCACGGCTCGACGAGGTTTCCCATGCACAGACCATGCAGACCCTCACCGACCGCATCCGTCAGCGATGCCCCGACGTCTGCTTCCTCTTCACCACGCCGCCTGGCTCCTACATCAAGCAGCGCGCCGGAAACAAGGTGCCCAACCAGACCACTGCCGAAGTGGCCCGAAGCATCGTCAACTTCTGCCGTGCCCACCGCATGGCGGTGTGGGACATCTACACCATTGCAGGAGGCCCTTCGGCCATCACCAACTGGCGCAACGCCGGACTTCTCAACACCGACCTTATCCACTATCTCGGACAAGGCTACACCCTTCAGGGAAAACTCCTCGGCGAAGCCATCTACAGAGCTTACAATACCACAGCCGTTTCAGGCAGCCAGACACGCATGATGCACGGCTCCACACCCAAAGAACAACGACCCTACACATCGGTAAAAGGATTTTAATTCATGTTCGACATAGACCCATCACTACTCATCCAGCAGTTGAGCTACCAGCCCGACTCCCCCATGATATTCTCATCGGGCATCTTTCTCTTTCTCTTTTTAGGATTCACGCTCATCTACTGTCTTCTTGCCACGGCGGAAGCACGCCGCAATGGGGAAAACGCCCAGCGCATGGGCTGGCGCATCCTGTTCGTCACCCTCTTCTCCTATTACTTCTATTATAAAAGCAGCGGACTCTTCTTTTGGCTCTTGGCACTTGTCACCACCTCCGACTACTTCATAGCCAAGGCTATAGCCCAAGTGAAAGAGAAGGGTGGGGCAGCCAAGACCCTCGTCGTCCTTTCTCTCATCTTGGACCTCGGTCTCCTCGTCTTCTTCAAGTACACCAACTTTCTGGGTGAAAGCATTTGCACCCTCCTCACCGACTGCGGCATTCATGTGCCCTCTGCCATCAGTGGCTCCTACCTTCAGGAAGTGGTGTGGCAGCCGCGCGACATCTTCCTGCCCGTCGGCATTTCCTTCTTCACCTTCCAGTCGCTCAGTTACACCATCGATGTCTATCGAGGCAACATACGCCCCCTCAACCGCCTGCTCGACTACGCCTTCTACGTCAGTTTCTTCCCCCAACTCGTGGCAGGTCCCATCGTCCGTGCCCGCGACTTCATCCCCCAGATACGCCGTCCCCTCGTCGTCACCGAGCAGATGTTCGGCACAGGCGTCTTCTTCATTTTGGCAGGACTCTTCAAGAAGGCCGTCATCAGTGATTATATCTCCATCAATTTTGTGGAACGTATATTTGACCAGCCAGACCTCTACAGCGGACTCGAAAACCTCCTTGCCGTCTATGGCTACACGCTCCAGATTTACTGCGACTTCTCTGGTTACTCTGACATGGCAATAGGTATTGCCCTCTTGCTTGGATTCCAATTCCCTAAGAACTTCGACAGCCCATACAAGTCAGCCTCCATTACTGAGTTCTGGCGTCGTTGGCATATCAGTCTTTCTTCATGGCTGAAAGACTATCTTTATATCTCTCTTGGCGGTAACCGTCACGGTAAAATCCGTCAATATTTCAACTTGCTGATGACGATGCTCTTGGGTGGTCTTTGGCATGGCGCTTCCCTCAACTTTATCTTGTGGGGTGGCATTCACGGTGTGCTCCTATGTCTTGACAAGATGTGGCATTCCGTCTGCAAGGTGCTCAGCCCGTTGACCTATTTGCCGAGCAAGCACAATCCCAATCCGACCAAGAACTGGTTTGTGGTACTGACGGGTGGACTCATCACCTTCCACCTTGTAGCAGCCTGTTGGGTGCTATTCCGTGCCTCCTCATTTGGCATTGCTGAACAAGTGTTCCACCAGATATTCTATAAGTTCGAACCACAGATTTTCCTTCAGTGGTGTACTTCCTACAAGGCAGTCGCCCTTCTTATGCTGGTGGGTTATGTGCTACACTTCATGCCAGAGTTCCTCTCGGTCAAAGCAAAAGATTTTGTGACTCGTTGCCCGCTGGTGGTCAAGGCACTCCTCATTGTCATTCTCGTTTGGATTGTCATTCAAATCAAATCCAGCGATGTGCAGCCTTTCATTTATTTCCAGTTCTAACAAAGAGTGGAGGCAGTCAACGTGAAAGACAGAAGCCGTACAGACACAAGCTCTCCTCTGCGCCACATCGGTGAAGGACTGCGCGATGGCACTCCCATCGCCCTCGGCTACTTTGCCGTCGCCTTCTCTTTGGGCATCATCGCCAAGAAGGCAGGACTTACCGCCCCTTTAGGCTTTTTCAGCAGTTTCTTCACCCGCGCCTCTGCAGGTGAGTATGGTGTTTACACCCTTGTGGCTATCCATGCCACCTACGTGGAACTCATCGCCATGTGTCTCGTCACCAATCTTCGGTATATGCTCATGAGTGCAGCCCTCTCGCAGAAGCTTGCACCCGCCACCTCGTGGTTCCACCGCCTGCTCATGGCATGCTGCATCACCGACGAAATCTTTGGCATCTCCGTCAGTCGCACAGGCTACACGCCTCCTGCCTACACTTATTCGGCGGCCCTCATCTCCTCCCTGTTTTGGGCATCTGGCTGCGCTATCGGTATTGTGGCAGGTGGAATGCTGCCCACATCTATCGTTTCAGCCCTCAGCGTCGCCCTCTATGGCATGTTCCTTGCCATCATTGTGCCTCCTGCCCGTCGCGACCGCAATGTGCTCTATGCCCTCATTGCCAGTTTCTTCCTGAGCGGCATCTGTGCTGTCGCTCCTATTGTCAGTCAATGGAGCAGGGGCACACGCACCATCCTGCTCACCATTCTTATTTCATCTGTCGTGGCATGGCTTCGACCTGTCAAAAAACGCGAATCCAATGGAACAGAATAGCCCCATTCTTTATATCCTATTGGCGATTCTGGTCACGAACCTGATTCGTGTCCTGCCCATGATGCTTATCAAGGGTCCTATCCGCAACACCTTCCTGCGCAGTTTTCTCTATTACGTCCCTTACGTCACCCTTGCTGTGATGACCTTCCCTGCCATCATCGAGACCACTCTCACCCCTCTTGCAGGAGTCATCGCCCTTGTGGTCGGTCTCATTGCCGCATGGTATGGGTTGGGTCTCTTTCCTGTCGCCCTCATCTGCTGCATCATTGTCTATCTCATCGACACCCTCCTGCCGATGCTCTGACTCCCTCTTATTTGTCATCCAGTTCCGGCTGGTACTCGTACCCGTTCTCTGCAATCGCCTGCTGCAAGGGCTGGTGCGGATAGAATCGCAGTTTCACCCCCTTGATGCTGATTTCTGGGGTGTCCAGCTCCTCGGCCGTGGCGGCAGATTCCGAACTGATGACCGGCTTGAGCGTGCCGATACCGTCAATGCGAACTGAACGCCCGATTTTCAGATAATGCGCAATGCGATCCATCAGCGCGGCGACCACACCCGTCGTCTTGCTGGGATGCTCACCACACGATTCGGCACACTCCTTCACCACGTCCTTGAACGCGATGAGCGGCAGGGCGGGTGACTGATACACCCACGCTTCGTGCAGCCCGTCAGGCCGCACGATTTTCTTCTTTGCTTTCCTTACGATTAACATGTCTTTCCTTTCTTTAAGTACCTCAAAAGGGGTGAGACTCTCACCTGTACCACACGTGAGACTCTCACCTATACCACACGTGAGACTCTGACCTATACCATAGGTGAGACTCTCACCCCTTTTGAGGTACAAAGATAGGCATTCGGCAGGACATTCGCAAACAGAAAGAGGGGAAACGTCACTTCCTCTTCACTCTTTCCCCTTTTTTCTTTCCCTCCGTATCAAAACAGGCCTCCTCTATCCTCATAAATCCACTTTTTTTACAAAAACTCCTCCCAACCTTTTTGGCTTTTCTTTTTTTTCCGTACTTTTGCCCTTGCAAGCGTTCGGCATCCCATGCCGTCCGTGCGCAGACATTGTGGGCATATTGAATCATCGTATTCAATTCTGAAGGTTCTACGTTCAAAAATAGTCCGACCAGACACTACTACGAACCGGAGGAACGGGATACGTTTATGTCCGATAGTCCTTCCTTAAATAGAAAACATGGCTAAAAAGAAAATAGACGAAAAACTGACACTTCAAGCCCATCCTGAAGAGATAACCGAGGACGGCTTGAAAATTTATGGCGAAACATCATATGAGAATCAGATGGCGGTGCTGAGCCAGTATCTGCACAACGGAGGGATTGAGGGCAATGACATTGATGCAAGGGTGAGACGCAAGGAAATAATGATGGCTATTCATGACTTTCTTGATACGAAAAAGGTAATTGGGGGTGTAGAGGAAATCGACGAAGAATATGCTTGTCGAGTGGCTGAAAGCCCATTGGATTATCCACTTTTTGCAGACTTCTTCGATGTTCCTTTCCCCGATCCCAACCCTGCGAACTTCACTTTTATTGACCTTTTTGCAGGTATGGGTGGTTTCCGCTTGGCTATGCAGGCACAGGGTGGCAAGTGCGTTTTCTCGTCGGAATGGAACAAATACGCTCAGAAAACATATTTCGCCAACTTTGGTGAAATGCCTTTCGGCGACATTACAAAGGAATCGACCAAAGGCTATATTCCGGAGCACTTCGACATACTCTGCGCTGGCTTCCCCTGTCAACCGTTCTCAATCGCAGGTGTGTCGAAAAAGAAAAGTCTTGGCCGAGAGACTGGCTTTAAGGACAAGACGCAGGGAACTCTCTTTTTCGATGTGGCCGACATCATCAGTCGTCACCGCCCCAAGGCCTTCTATCTGGAGAACGTGAAGAACCTAACTTCACACGACAAAGGTAACACTTTCCGCATTATTCGTGAGACATTGGAAGAATTGAACTATTCCATCCATTATCGGGTAATGGACGGTCAAACCTATGTTCCGCAACACCGCGAGCGCATAATGATTGTAGGCTTCGACCGCGTACGCTATCATGGCGAAGAGGAATTCAACTTTCCCGAACAGCATGAAGCTACAAGGACCATTGGTGAAATTCTTGACCCCAACATAGACCCGAAATATACACTTAGCGACAAACTTTGGAAATACTTGCAAGCATATGCTGAGAAACATCGTGCTAAAGGCAACGGCTTTGGCTATGGGCTTGTTGACCTCAATGGTATTAGCCGTACACTCAGTGCGCGTTACTATAAGGACGGCTCAGAAATCCTCATCCCGCAGGGTGACGACATAAACCCTCGCAAACTCTCGCCTCGTGAGTGTGCCCGTCTGATGGGCTATCCCGACACATACCGTCTTGACCAAGTTTCCGACGTGCAGGCTTATCGTCAATGTGGAAACTCTGTCATTGTACCACTCATTACTGCTGTATCAGAACAAATCATTCAAACCATCAACGACTATGAGTGAAATATTAAACTTCGCAATTCGCAGCGTACAGCAATCTAAGGCTGCATGGTGCCGCTTCATCACAGGCAACGACACTGGAACCACGGGGAGTCATCAAGCAGGTTTTTACATTCCCAAGTGTGCTTCAGAACTACTCTTTGACGAGCCTGGGCGAAAGGGCGAGAACAAAGAAAAGACAGTCCTGATAAAATGGCAGAATGACTTCACGACCGAGAGTTGTATGAAATATTATGGTCAAGGTACTCGCAAT
Organism: uncultured Prevotellaceae bacterium; assembly: GCA_947167515.1. GTDB lineage: Bacteria > Bacteroidota > Bacteroidia > Bacteroidales > Bacteroidaceae > Minthosoma. The sequence continues at coordinate 36,631 of CAMVIM010000018.1, forward strand.
GAGTACCGAATTACACGCTTTGGTCGTGGATTCCCTTTCTTGCAAGATGACAACGTGGGGGACTTGCTCATCATTGCCAAGTTTACTGAGGAGGATTACGCAGGTTATGTTTTGAACTTTGATGAGGACATCGACGAGTTTTTTGCTACGTTCAACCTTGCTCCAGACGAGACCAACCAACTAATTGATGTGGCTGGCATTGTGAAACCTGATGAGAAGATAGCCTTGTTACTCCAAGAGTTTACAGGCCGATTCAATAGTTTTCCAGAAACTCGACAGATGGCACAGGGCGCACGTGATTGTTTCAACAAAGCCTATAACATTGCCGACAAAACACTAAAGGACAAACCAGATGAGATTTTATTGAGTTGGGTCGATACGGAATATCGTCTTTTTAAGTGTATGGAGGAAAAAGTCTATGCTGATGCCGTCAATCGTCCTTTCGGCAGCATAGATGCTTTTGTGCAGATGGCTAACGAAGTGCTGAACCGTCGCAAGTCGCGTGCAGGAAAGTCTTTAGAGCATCACCTTGCCGACATTTTTGCCATAAACAAATTGGTTTTCGAAGAGCAAGCCGTTACCGAAGACAACAAGAAACCAGACTTTCTTTTCCCAAATGGTAAGTGCTATCATAACTTGCTGTTTCCAGCCGATAATTTGATAGTATTAGGCGCAAAAACTACTTGCAAAGACCGTTGGCGTCAAGTGTTGACCGAGGCTGATCGTGTGAACATTAAGTTTCTATTCACTTTACAGCAGGGAATCTCTAAGAATCAACTGAAAGAAATGCATGACTCTCATTTGAAACTTGTTGTTCCTCACAAATACATCACCAGTTTTCCGCAAGAATATCAGTCTGAGTTGTTCGACCTTGCAGGCTTCATTCAAATGGTAAGAAAAAAGCAAGAGAATCTCCAAAAGTATTACATTCCCATGTAGTTTGTCTAAACTGAAATAGTGGTTGTGAACACCAGAAACCCCGCAATATCCTTGACCTTCTCCCCATTTGTTCTCAGCATAGTTTGTGGGCTTTCTTTCAAGAATTATCCTTTAAAGATTATCTTTTTTAGATAAAATTTGTAAGTTTGCAAACAAAGTGGTATTTTTGTGGCGAAAATAACATTTAATGCTTGTGGTCATGATAGAAAACCCTTTCATCACCTACGGATATGAGTCGCCAGAATATTTCTGTGACCGTGAGGCTGAGGCGGAACAACTGATGTCTCTGCTTGTGAATGGCAATCATACAGCACTGATTTCTCCTCGCCGCATGGGAAAGACGGGGCTGATTCGCCATTGTTTTGCCAATCCTCGTTTGAGTGAGCATTACTACACGTTCTTGATTGACATCTATGCAACCAAGACGTTGCAGGACATGGTGTATCAGTTGGGGCACGGCATCGTGAGGCGGCTGAAACCTCGTGGACAGGCGGCTATTGACAAGTTTTTGCAAGTGGTCACATCGTTGCGCACAGGCATTTCTTTTGATGGAAAGGGTAATGCCAGTTGGAATCTTGGCATTGGTGACATCAAATCTCCTGTTTTCACGCTGGAAGAGATTTTCAGTTATCTTCAGTCAGCGGAGAGGCCATGTGTTGTGGCGATTGATGAGTTTCAGACCATCTCTCAATATCAGGAGAGCAATGTGGAGGCAATGCTCCGTACCTACGTTCAGCAGTGTCGTAATGCGGTCTTTGTCTTTTCGGGCTCACAACAAAGTATGATGAGTGAGATGTTTTCCTCTCCCGTTCGTCCTTTCTACCAGAGTGTGTCACTGATGTTTCTGAAACCAGTGCCGCTGGAAGCGTATGAGGTTTTTGCAAAGAAGCACTTCCTGGACTATGGGAAAGATGTGGCAGATGGAGTGGTCAGTACAATATACGAACGTTTTGACGGTATCACATGGTACATCCAGAAGATGCTCAATCAATTGTTTGCCATTACTCCGAAAGGTTATACCGTCTCACTTGCTGACATTGATAAGGCTGAGAGTCAAATCGTCCATCAGAATGAGGAAGCCTATAAGGATATGCTTTTCCAACTCACAACTAAGCAGCGTGACCTCTTCATCGCTATCAGCAAGGAAGGGAAGGCAAGTCAGATCACTGGGTCTTCTTTCCTGAAACGTCATCACCTGCCTTCTGCCAGCAGTGTGCAGAAAGCAGCTTCTATCCTTCTGACCAAGCAATTGCTGACTCACTATCAAGGAGTTTATGAACTTTATGATAAGTTCATGGCGACTTGGTTGAGAAGAAGTTGATATGGACTTTGTTTTTTCTTTAGCATAAAAAGGGCTGACTTCCTCGTCGGAGCCAGCCCTTTTATTATAATATGTGTGTATCTTATTCTTGCACGTAGTTTGGCAACTGCTCAACATCGAGTGCGTTGATGTAGTTGCTGTGCTTTGCCACTTCGCTCTCAGCGTAGTTGATGAAGACGGTGAGCGACTTGCCAAAGAGTTCGGGAGCACGCTGGGTGTCCTGCAGGAGCAGGTGGCTCATGATGACGTAGGCAGTCATCTCGTAGAGTTTGCGGGCACAGAGGTCGAGGAAGTCCTGGTTGCCAGGAGCCTTTGCTGCCTCAATGGCTGCGGTCAACTTCTCGTTCATTGCCTTGATGCGCTCTGCATAAGCAGCATACTCAGCAGCAACGGGTTCTGCTTCGAAGTCCTTGATGACACCTGCATAGAAACCAGAAGTGATGTAGCGGATGGCTGCAACCGTCTGGAGCTGTGTGGTACCCTCGTAGATGGACATGATGCGGGCATCGCGATAGACGCGCTGGCACTTGTACTCAAGCATGAAGCCTGATCCGCCATGCACCTGAATAGAGTCATAAGCGGATTCGTTGGCGAACTCGGAGTTCATACCCTTGGCGAGTGGCGTGAAGGCATCAGCGAGCTTGCTGTACTTCTTGAACTCGTCGCGCTCTTCTGGAGTGAGCTTGCGCTCCTTGCTGATGTCGTCGAGAGCCTTGTAGATGTCCACATAGCGGGCAGTCATGTAGAGGAGTGAACGACCTGCATCGAGCTTTGCCTTGATGCGAGCAATCATATCGTAAACGGCTGGGAAGTGGATGATTTCCTTGCCGAACTGCTTGCGGTCGCGAGCATAGTTGATGGCCTCTTCGTAAGCTGCCTGCTCTGCACCGACTGACTGAGAGGCGATGCCGAGACGGGCACCGTTCATCAGACCCATCACATACTTGATAAGGCCGAGTTTCTCAGAGCCGCAGAGTTCTGCCTTGGCGTTCTTGTAAACGAGTTCGCAAGTGGGGCTGCCGTGGATGCCGAGCTTGTTCTCGATGCGACGTACATTCACGCCACCGTTGCGCTTGTCGTAGATGAACATGGAGAGGCCGCGGCCGTCGCGAGTGCCTTCTACTGAACGTGCCAGCACGAGGTGGATGTCGGCGTCGCCGTTGGTGATGAATCGCTTCACTCCGTTGAGTCGCCAGCAGTTCTCCTTCTCGTCGAAGGTGGCCTTGAGCATCACAGACTGGAGGTCGGAACCTGCATCGGGCTCGGTGAGGTCCATTGACATGGTTTCGCCGGCACAAACACGGGGGATGTAGCGCTTGCGCTGATCTTCGTCACCGAACTCATAGAGCGTCTCGATACAATCCTGGAGTGACCAGATGTTTTCGAAACCAGCATCACCTTCAGCGATGATTTCGTTGGCAGCAGTATAAACCACGTTAGGCAGATTGAGGCCGCCGTAACGACGTGGCATGGTCATGCCGCAGAGACCAGCCTTGATGGTGGCATCGAGGTTCTCGTAGGTCTTGGAGGCATAGCGCACGCGGCCGTTCTCGCAGTGAGGGCCTTCAGCATCGACATCCTCTGAATTGGGGCCGATGATGTTGGCGTTGATGTCGCCTGTGATTTCGAGCAGGCTGTCATAGTTCTCCTGTGCATCCTCGTAGTCCTTGGGTGCATAGTCATACTGACCGTAGTCAGCATAGTTTCTCTCCTTCAACTCAACGATGCGTTTCATCAAAGGGTGTTCCATGTGGAATTTAATCTCAGGAACATCTGTATAGGAATTAGCCATAATTCTTTACTTACTATTCTTCTTGTAATACTTAATGAGTTTTGGAACGACCTCCTCGATGGTTCCGTTGATGATGTAGTCGGCAATCTGGTTGATAGGAGCCTGTGGGTCGTTGTTGATGGAGATGATGATACCAGACTCCTTCATGCCTGCCACGTGCTGGATAGCACCAGAGATACCGCAAGCGATATACACCTTAGGACGTACAGTGGTACCTGTCTGACCAATCTGACGGTCGTGGTCAATCCAACCTGCATCGACAGCAGCACGGCTGGCACCTACCTCTGCGTGAAGCTCCTTAGCGAGGTCGAAGAGGAGGTTGAATCCTTCAGGACCACCTACACCGTAACCACCTGCCACGATGATGGGAGCACCCTTGAGGTTGTGCTTTGCTTTCTCCACATGACGGTCGAGCACCTTCACCACGTAGTCGGTGGTGGGGATGTACTTGGCCACGTCGTGCTTCACCACTTCTGCCTTGTAGTTCTCGTCGAGGATTTCCTTCTTCATCACACCGTCACGAACGGTTGCCATCTGTGGGCGATGTTCGGGGTTGACGATGGTTGCGATGATGGAACCGCCGAAAGCTGGACGAATCTGGTAGAGCTGGTCTTCGTAGTGCTTATCGACCATATTGCCCTCAGCGTCCTTCACCTTCATGTCGAATGAGCCAATCTCCAACTGTGTGCAGTCAGCTGTCAAACCTGAATGGAGTGCAGAAGACACGCGAGGACCAAGGTCACGACCGATGACGGTAGCACCCAAAAGGCAAATCTGTGGCTTTTCTTCCTTGAAGAGGTTCACCACTGCAGAAGTGTGTGGAAGAGATGTGTATGGGAAAAGACCTTCAGCATCAAAGATGTGTACACGGTCAACACCGTAAGGAATCACTTGTTTTTCAACGCCATCGAGGTTGTAGCCTACGAGGACAGCCTCCAACTGTACACCAAGCTGGTTGGCGAGTTTGCGACCTTTGGTGCAAAGCTCCAAACTTACGTCAGCAACCTTGTTGCCTTCAAGTTCACAATATACAAATACGTTGTTCATATTTATCCGATGGTGTTGCTTTCCATGAGTTCAACAATCAGGCTCTCTACATCTGCATCAGAAGATGTGAGTGTCTTGTTTTCTTTCGCTTTGAAGACAATGCTCTTCACCGCCTTCACGTTGGTGGGAGAACCTGCCTTGCCAATCTGTGCTGGGTCAGCCTCGATGTCCGCAGCACCCCAAGTGGTGAACTCGCGGTTCTTGTTTGCCCATACACGCTTCACGTTGCGCACACGGCAAGGAGCAGCGCTTCCATTCACAGTCACAACGATGGGGAGAGGACCTTCCACTGTTTCGACACCACCGTCGATGTGGCGCTTAGCCACAATCTTCTTGGCAGCCTTGTCGAGAGAGATAATCTCTTCGGTGTAAGTGATCTGTGTGAGACCCAACTTCTCAGCCACCTGTGGACCTACCTGTGCAGTGTCACCATCGATGGCCTGACGACCGCAAAGAATAATGTCGTAGTCGCCCACCTTCTTGATAGCCTGAGCCAGTGTGTAGGAAGTGGCAAGGGTGTCAGCACCGCCAAGAGGACGGTCAGAAATCAGGATGCCCTCATCTGCACCACGGTAGATACCTTCCTTCAGCACCTCTGCAGCCTTGGGAAGACCCATGGTGAGCATGGTGATGGTAGAACCAGGGTTAGCGTCCTTCAGGCGCAGAGCCTGTTCAAGGGCGTTCAAGTCCTCGGGGTTGAACACGGCTGGCAATGCAGCACGGTTCACTGTACCCTCTGGAGTCATCGCATCAGGACCGACGTTGCGTGTGTCTGGCACCTGCTTAGCGAGTACAATGATTTTTAGACTCATAATGATTATTTAATTGTTTTGGTATGTTTTGTCTTCACTCTTTCTACGTTCAGTGGTCAGACTGTTTTTCGTCAGACCATACAGCCTAATGAGTTGCAAATGTACGACATTTTTTCTGTATCACCATAAAATAAAGGTTTTTTAATGCTCAAAAGAGGCGAAAGAGTGCAAAAGGGGCGTAAAGTTCGCGAACTTCACGCCCCTTTGTTGGTGGATGGATGTTTCTTAGCGGACAAGCACCTTACGGGTGGTGCCGTCGGCTTGACGGATGATATAGATGCCAGGAGTAGGTTTCCCACTCACTTTCCGCCCGTCGAGCGTGTAGGTCTCTGCCGCTTTTGCCTGTGGGGCATTGAGGTGGTTGATGGCATCGGGATCTTCGGAGAATGGGGCGTAGATGAGCTGGAAATGGTCAATGCTCCACCATGCTGTGGCAGGGAAGGAGGCTTCTGCTCCTATGGTCAGCTGGTCGCCGTGCTGGAGGGTAAACGGTTCCAGTTCCACCTTCTGCCAGCCGTTTTTGTAGTCGCTGCCGCTCACGGTGGTGCTGCCGATGCCTGTGATGGCCTTGGCGTAAGTGGTGGCTTCACCGCCCACGGGCGTGTGGATGGCCTTCAGCGAGAAGGACTGTCCTGTAGAACCTCTCAACAGGGCACTGAGGATGTACTGACCTGCGGGCAGGCAGGTGATTTCTTGTGTCATTGAAGAGTTGTAAGCACCCGATTTCCAAATGTTAAAGTAGGGATTGTCTACATCGCCATCATAACCTTCTTTAGTGGCGTAGCTCATGTTGGTGGTTGTCCAGAAGTCGAAGGTGAAGCGGCTACAGTCAGCATTGCCGATGAGTCGGGAAGCATCGCGTTGCTCGCCTTCCAGTATAGGGAAGCAGCTGGCGAGATGTAGGTCTGCTTCGCTCACCACAGCCTCGTAGGAAGGGGTGGGAACCTGCTTCTCTGTGCCTAAGTAGAGCAGTTCGAAATCGTCAGCTCCAGCCCATCGTCCAGCCATCGGGGCCACATTGCGGATACCGATGCGCATGCTGCCGTTGCGTACGATGATGAAACTGATGGTGGTCTTGGAGTCGTAGTCAATCTCACTGTCGGTGGTCACGGGCTCGAAGTAGGTCACACCATCGGCTATGGCATAGAGTCCCATTTCTCCATTCACGGTGGCTCCTTCCACATGGTCGGAGGAGTTGAAGCATACGGCAGAGAGGCTATAGACACCGTTTGGGATGTCGGTAAGGTCCTGATAGTAGTTGAAGTCAATCGCCTCAGCGGTGCTGTTCCACACCTCCAGATAAGTGTCGCCCGAAGCAGCCTTGGTGAAACCGCTTGATGCGTTGCGCACACAGGTCCAGCCTGGCACACTCTCCTTCGAGGTGGTCGTGATGCCTGGGTTGACGATGAGGCCCGTGCCTTGCTCCTCGCTGGTGGCACTGTTGCCGTAGAGGTTGGTGCAGATGACACGGAAGATGTCCTTTTCGTGGTCAATCTCGTCGAGCGATACCTGATGGCTGACTTTGGTGCTCTCCAGCAGCGAACGGTCGGTCACGCTGTAGAAGTCTTGCCATTCGTCGCCCACCTTGCGTTGCAGGATGAGCTGGTCGGTGGCATCGCCGTTGGTGTTGCCAATCGAGAAGGTGATGGTGTTTTGAGCTGCGCTGATGGTGTAGTCGAGGGTAGGAGCTTTCATGCTGGGTGCCCACCATGTGGGTACTTTGGTGTATTGTGCATTATAGGCAAAGGTGGAGCGGTGGTCGCGATACACCTGTCCTGCCGGGGTGAGTCCCTTGGAGGGGTTGGCTTCGTAGAACATGTAGGTCTGCCACATGTCGGAGCCGTAGATGGCATAACGCTCAATCCAAGGGCATTCCTCTATCTTCTGGAGAAGGACTTGCAGATATTTTCTGTTCTGCTCATAGCTGGTCACTTTGTGAGAGTTCCATGAAGCGCTGATTTCCATCTCGGTGAGCCACAGAGGGCGACCTGTGTTGTTCCACACACTCTTGCACTGCGTGTTGCAGAACCAGTTGGCATAGCTCGCCTCGTCGTAGCTTTCAAGATCCCAATAGGCATGGGTGACGGCGAAATCGCAGCGAGAAGACATGTTGTCAACGTGTTGACAGAAGTTGGTCAGATAGCTAAGGGCGGTGGGCTGAGGTGAGCCGATTCGTCCGCCAATAGGGAGAAAGTCTTTGTTGATGGTGTAGGCTGTCCATTCGTCAATAGTACCGCCACAGGAGCAGATCTTACTGGTATGCTGTTCTGAGTGCTCTGGCTCGTTGAGCGAGAGGGAAGCGGAGGCGGTCTTGTTGTTCACATCGTTAGCACTGGGCCAGTAGAGGTGCTGGCGGCACGGCACATACTCCAGGTCAGTAGTGGAACTATAGCCTGCACTCCACGACCAGAACCATGTGGCTCTCAATTGGTCAGCGCCACTCTTGCCGCCCGTGTTGCCCCATCCCTTTTTGGAGAGGTACTGCCACTGCTTCAGATAGACGGAGGTGACTCGCTTGGTCAAAGCCTTGGGCAGGGTGATTTCAAGGTCTGCATGGTCGGCCACATACACACGGCTGTATCCCTTTCCGCTGATACCCGTAGCGAGAGTGACCATGTGACCACGGCGCAGCACGAAGCTGGTCATGGCATTGCTGTTCTTGCTGAGGGTCGCGTAGTTGCCCACCGCAAGGGTGAACTCGCCCGTGGTTCCTTGGCATGTCATCGCGGCTTCGAGCTTGGGAATGATGGCGGCTCCGTTCAGGTAGATGGCCACGCGGCAGTTGGTACCGTTGACGGCAGTTTTGCCATTGATGGTCACGTATTTGAGGTAGGAGCTGATGACGGTGCTGGGCACGATGTTGTCAATGATGAGCCAGGTGCGGTCGCTGCCCAGATTCACTTTCGTGGTGCCCGACATGGGGGTGTCGTTCGAGGTGATGTGAATGTCGATGGCATCGGAACGGTCAATGGTCTTGTCCTTGAGCTGGCAGTAGTCTATTTCTGTGACTCCCTGCGCATTGGTGTAAACCTCTGACTCGTAGGCTTGACGTGCCTCTGCCCATGTGTTGCCCACTATGGGGATGACAGAGAACTGGGAGTGGCTGCCTTTGGGCTTGTCGTAATAGACACTCACATAGTCCTTTCCTTTGTTTGCGCCATCGATTCCAAGGTACTTGTTGTTTTTTTTGTTGATGAGGTAAGAGTAGGTTCCTTCATCTACCTTCCAGAGGTAGCGGTTGTCGTCGGGTGTCAGTCTTTCAAACGTGGTGCTATAGCTGTTGGAACTGCTGGCTGCGAGGTATAGGCTACTGCTCTTCTGACGGAGCAGTACATAGCCGTCGGTGCCAGAGGCTTCGGCCACAAAGATGTAGCTGTCCGTGTCGGCATTCTTGCCATAGGCGGAAATGGCGGGTGCAGAGCCATCCTCGTTGCTGCCGAGCAGTTTCTCGTAGATGTTGAGCCAGATGTAATACTCGGTGTTCTCTTTCAACGTGGCGTGTACACACAGGGATGAGAGGAGCAGGAGGCTGCAGAGGAACATTTTGGTCATGAAGGTATTGGGGCGTGTAGTAAGCATAAAGATATATAAATGTAGTTAATAAGACAGATTTGGATGCAAAGGAACGAAAAAAAAGTGAAATAAAAGGAATTGTGGCAGACTTTTTTGCGGAAATGTTCTACAAAGGGTCCACATCGTAGTAGATATTGACACTCTTGGCAATGGGCATGGTCTGCATTTGCTGCTGGATGGCGGTGAGTGTCTGGCGCACTTTGTCGATGGGGGCTGTGAGTTCCATCTTGAGCATGATTTTCCGAATGTAGAGGGAGTGGATGCGGGCGACAGGGGGACGGTCGGGGCCTAACACGCGGTCGCCGAAGGCTGCGCGCAGTCGGGTTGCCATGTCGGTGGCGAGATGGTCGAGCAACTGGTCATCGCGGTGTCGCAGATAGACGTAGATGAGGCGGTAGAAGGGAGGGTAGTGGAACAGCTGGCGTTCGGTCATCTGCTCGTAGAACATCTGCCAGTAGTCGTTGGAGGTGATGTGGCGGATGATGTCAGTGTCAGCCGAGCGCGTTTGCAGGATGACGTGTCCGGGGGTGTTGTTGCGCCCGGCGCGTCCTGCCACTTGGCTGAGTGTCTGGAAAGCCCGCTCGTAGCTGCGGAAGTCGGGCAGGTTGAGCATGGCATCGGCGTCGAGCACTCCCACGACGGACACACGGTCGAAGTCAAGTCCTTTGGTCACCATCTGGGTGCCGATGAGGATGTCGGCCTTGTGTTGGGAGAAGTCGCTGATAATGCGTTCGTATTGGGCGCGTGTGGTGGCGGTGTCGAGATCCATGCGCAGGGTGGTGGCTCCGTCGAAAAGTTTGGGAATCTGTTCCTCAATGCGTTCGGTGCCGGCTCCGATGGATACGAAAGACTGTGCGGGCGAACCGCCCAGTGCCAGTTGGGAGGGAGGAGGGGAACAGGCGGGACAGCGGTCGGGGATGCGGGTGGTGTAGCCGCAGTAGTGGCAAGTGAGGGAGGCGGTTTTTTTGTGGAGAGTGAGGGTCACGTCGCAGTGGGGGCATCGGGGCACCCATCCGCAGGTCTTGCACTCGATGAAGGAAGAGAAGCCGCGGCGGTTCTGAAAGAGGATGATTTGCTCGTGGCGCAGCAGGGCGGCCTGCATCACTTCAATGAGGCGTGGGGAGAAAGCTCCTTTCATCAGCCGCTTGCGTTTGGCTTCTTTGGTATCGACCACCTCGATGGTGGGCAGTTGCATGTCGCGGTAGCGCTGGGTGAGCTGCACGTAGCCGTAGCGTCCCTTGCGCGCCAGATGATAGACCTCGAAAGAGGGGGTGGCGGTGCCGAGCAGGGTCTTGGCACCACACATGTGGGCGAGCATGATGGCGGCATTGCGCGCATGATAGCGAGGTGCCGGCTCTTGCTGTTTGTAGCTTTGTTCATGCTCCTCATCGACGATGACGAGACCCAGGTTTTGGAAGGGGAGGAAAATGCTGGAGCGTACCCCAAGGATGAGTTGGTGAGGTTTCGCTGAGGCTTGCCGTTTGTAGATGTCGAGCCGTTGGGTATCGGAGAATTTAGAGTGATAGACGCCCATGCGGTCACCGAAAAAGCGGCGGAGGCGTTCCGTTATCTGTGTGGTAAGGGCAATCTCTGGCAGGAGATAGAGCACTTGTTTCCCCTGCGCCAGGTATTGAGCAATCAGGTGAATGTAGATTTCGGTCTTACCAGAAGAGGTGACTCCGTGCAGAAGGGTGACGTCTTGGTGGAGGAAAGAGGCTTCAATCTCGTCGAATGCCTTCTGCTGGGCAGGGTTGAGGGTTGAGAGCTGACCAGCCCATGCGCTGGGTGAAACATCACTTTTAACGGATTTCCTTTTGCGGGAAGACTCCTTGAGTGCCCTTTCGTCAGTGGGTTTCATGGCGCCAGGCAATCCTGCCTTCATCACATCGCCGAGGGGGCAGAGGTAGTAGTTGGCTATCCATTGCCAGAAGGCGAACTGCTGCTCGTTCACGACAGGCTGTTCGTCCAGCACCTCGATGACGGGTTTCACCTCCACTCCCTGCGGGGCATGGTTGTGTGTGTTGAGCACCACACCCGTATATATCTTGTTTTTGCCAAGGGGCACAACAACTCGACAGCCTCGCATCACTCGGGGCTCCATGTCAGGAGGTACGAGGTATGTGAAGCTGTCGAATGGTATAGGAAGTGTGATGTCAGCAAACATCCATTAGAACAGGTAAGTCAGAGAAATCTGATGAGAGTTGTTCTTGAGCTTGCTCTTCGCAACACCAGGAATGCTCATCTCTGCTGTGTTGCCGAGTGCGATGTTGTAGTTGTAACCTACGCGTACGTGGCTCATTATAGTGGCACCGCAACCTACGTTCCAAGAGAATTGTGAGCTCTTCAGTTCCCAACCTTCCTGCCACTCTTCTACGTCGTCCATGCTTCCAGCTCCCCAGTGGCGGTCACCTACGTTCCAAGAGAACTGAGGGCCTGTAGCGAGATATACGCTGGCGATGCTGCTGAGGCCAACCGTGTACTTCACGTTGATAGGCAGTGAGATGTAGTGGAAAGTCTTGTGGGTCTTCTCGTATCCATCCTCAGCTTCATCGTCAAAATCAGCAGGATTCGCACCGAAGCCAATGCAGCGGTTGTCATATAACAATGATACGTCAGCACCCAGACCTGCGAGTGGAATAGTCACATCGGCAGTCACACCAGCAAAGAAACCATTACGGTTCTTCTTGTCCATAGCCACAGGAAGATTTTTTACGTTGAAACTGTTCACGTTCAGACCAGCCTTGATACCGAACTTAATTTGTGCCTGCGATGGCAGTGCGAAAGTGAATGCTGCTACGATGGCAGCGAGGACAAAGATGTTCTTTTTCATGTTCTTTTGTTTTTAATGAAGATTGAATTTGGTTTTCTTTGGCAAAGTAAGCACTTTTTTCTTACATACGAAAATATTTCAGGATAAAAAATGCGCAGCTCCTATTTTTCCTGATGGAAAAGAGATTGAAAGCGACTCCTTATGTAGGAGTGCTTCCACGGCTGAAAAAGGACAAATGGAACAAGGAGAGGGTGGAAAGTGAAAAGCTGCCAGAAAGTCACCTTCCGAAGCCCTAAAATCGGTGTGAGTCACACCTATAGTAGGGGTCTGACTCACACCTATGGTAGGGGTGTGACTCAGACCGATTTGGAGGCACTGAAAGGGGTGTTTTTGTGGACATTCTGTCAGTCAGGAAGCGGCAACGCCTATGCGGATGAAGTGGGGGCGAATGGTGGAATGAACCGGAAGGTCTGAAATGACTTTTGAGGGGGGCGAAGAGGTGGAGATGGAAGGAAAAGTGGGGCGCTGAAAATGAAAAATGCCTCTATTGTAAACTCCGGTTTTACAAAACGCCATTTCCCCCACCAAAATGAGAAAAATTTATATTGCTATAAATCAGTTGATTATGCACTTATTAACAGATGTGTTGATAACTTTTCTAAAAAAATTTTTATAAAAAGTGGGGAATTGTGGGGGAAATGTGTATATTTGCACATTCTTTTGAAAAAGAACAAATTCGAGAGGTTATAAACAACAGTCATTAACAACGAAAAAGATGATGAGGTTCATCGGTGATTATCCGGCAAAGACCGATGCCAAAGGGAGGGTTTTCTTGCCAGCGGCATTCAGGAAGATACTCGATGCAGAAGGCGAGCAGGGACTCGTGCTGCGCAACGATGTTTTCCAGAAGTGTCTGGTGCTCTATCCCGAGTCGGTTTGGAACACGCAGCTTGACGGTCTGCGGGCTCAGGTGAACCAGTGGAACAGCAAGCAACAGATGATGTTGCGTATGTTTGAGGCTGATGCTGAACCGATTGAACTGGACGCTCAGGGGCGATTGCTCATTTCGAGACGAAAGTTGCAATATGCAGGCATCGAGGGCGATGTGCGTTTCCTGGCGATGGTGGACAGAATTGAGATCTGGAGTAAGAAGGCGCTGGAGGAGGTGATGAATGCGAGCGGCGATTTAGGCAGCCAGATGGAGCAGATGTTTGGGCAATCACCTTCGTGAAGCAACGGAATCAGAAAGGAGGGCGACAATGACTGAACCGAGTTTTGTGTATCATGTGCCGGTGCTGCTGAAGGAGAGTGTGGATGGGCTGAACATAGGAGAGGGCGGTCGCTTTGTGGATGTGACGTTTGGCGGCGGAGGACACAGCAGGGAAATCCTGTCGAGGATGGATGGCAAAGGACATCTTTATGGCTTTGACCAGGATGCCGATGCCGAGAAGAATGCCGAGGGGATGGATGAAAAGCGCTTTACTTTCGTGAGAAGCAATTTCCGCTTTTTGAAGAACTTCCTGAAATACTATGGCGAAGAACAGATAGACGGGTTGTTGGCTGACCTTGGAGTCAGTTCACATCACTTCGACGACAGCGAGCGCGGGTTCTCGTTCCGCTTTGATGGAAAACTTGATATGCGGATGAATCAGCGGGCTGGAAAAACAGCGGCGGATGTGGTGAACTCGTATGATGAAAAGCAGTTGGCGGATATTCTTTATCTGTATGGCGAGCTGAAACAGAGCCGAAAGATTGCAGCTGCCATTGTGAAGGCAAGGCAGACCAAGCAGATAGAGACAATCGGCGATTTTCTGGAACTGGTGAAGCCCTTCTTTCGCAGCGAACGCGAGAAGAAAGACTTGGCAAAGGTGTTTCAAGCACTCCGAATCGAGGTGAATCATGAGATGGATGCCTTGAGGGAAATGCTGAAAGCGGCGACGGACATGCTGAGGCCTGGCGGGCGGCTGGTCGTCATCACCTATCACTCGCTGGAGGATCGCATCGTGAAGAACTTGATGAAGACGGGCAATGTGGAGGGGCATGAGGACAAGGACTTCTTCGGAAAAGTGAACACGCCTTTCCGTCTGGTGAACCGTCAGGTGATTGTGCCGAGTGACGAGGAGATGGCCCGCAACCCCAGAAGCCGTAGCGCAAAGTTGAGGATTGCCGAGAAGATTTAGTTGGTGGCTTTCTGTCTGTAGAACCTTGGAGAAGAGAAATTTTTGTTATCCACGCCTTTGAGGCGATAAAGTGAGTTACACATTATTATATTTAATGGGAATTGGCCAAAGAAAGGCCGAGATTGAAAATTATGGTGAAGAAGGAAGAAAAATGGAATGGTCAAGAGGAAGAGTTGCAGACAACTCCTCCAGAAGATGTTGGGGCAGAAATCGAAACCATGAAAGAAGAACGGGAAGCCATTGAGGCTATCCGCAAATTTACCGACGAGGATGGGGATGACTTGGGTGAGATTTCAGTCAAGTCCATTCTCGGTGGTGATTTCCTGATGAGCCGCTTCATGATTAAGCAGATTGTGTTCGTGATGTTCTGCGTCTTGCTGATGATTCTTTATACGGGTAACCGCTATGATAGTCAGCAAGATGCTATCCTCATTGATAGCCTGCGCGGAGCCTTGCAGGATGTGAAGTACAATGTGCTCACGCAGTCGAGTGAGCTGATGAACCTGACGCGACAGTCAAATGTGGAGAAGATGTTGAGTAACACGCCTGACAGTCTGCTGCACAATTCCATCACTCCCCCTTTCCTCATTAAACGGGGCGACCATTCGGAGAACGCCGACGAGAATAAGGTGGAAGAAGTGCTGGTCGGTGCGGATGCTGTGGATGAGATGGAAGAAGAGGATAAAGAAAAGGAAAAGGAGAATGAGAAGAAAGAGGAAGCGGCAAAGCCAAGTAAGGACGGGCAGGCAAAACAGCCGGAAGACCCCGCAAAGGCTGAGATGGATGCAACGAAACAAGCGGCTGATGAGGCGGTGAAGAAGAGCGATGAAGAGCCGAAGAAGACAGGTGGAGGTGAGACTGGGAAAGAGATGGAAACCAATAAGTTGAACGCTGAAAAGAACAAAGGACAATGAAATTTGACAAGAAATATATCAACACCCGTATTACGGTGATTGTGGTGTTGGCGGCCCTTGCGATGATTGCCATCATTACAAGTGCCATTTTGACGGCTACGGTGCATAATGAGAAGTGGAAGAAGGTGGGTGCCGTCAGTGTGAGCGACACGATGATTCTGAAACCGAACCGAGGCAACATCTTGAGTGCTGACGGGCAATTGATGGCCAGCAGCCTTCCCGACTATAAGGTGTATGTGGATTTTTTGGCGGGCATCGAATCGTGGTATGATTCCATCTCGACAGGCAAGAAGCAGAAGGTGTATGACCCGAAGCAGTTGGTGGAGAAGGACTCCATGTGGATGGTGAATATGGATACTATCTGCAGCGGCTTGGCTGAGATTTGTCCGCGCTATACCGCCGAAGAGTACAAGGCGCACCTGATTGAGGGCTTGGAGAAGCGGAAGAGATACTGGGAAGTGTGTCCACGCACCATCTTGAATTTCATCCAGTTCAACCAGCTGGCGAAGTTGCCGATATTCAGCCTGAAGAACCGCAACCGCAGCGGTATGGTGGTGGAGGAGCGCAACAACCGAAACAAACCCTTTGGTTCGCTGGCTCGACGCACGTTGGGCGAGATGTATGGTGCCAAAGACTCTGCACGTTCAGGCTTGGAACTGGCCTATGACTCCCTGCTTCGTGGCGAACCAGGCAAAGTGCATAACAAGAAAGTGCACTCCAAGTATTTGTCTATTATCGATAAGGAACCTGTGGATGGCTACGACCTCGTGAGCACGATTGATGTGAGCATGCAGGACATCTGTGAGAGTGCTTTGCGCGAGAAACTGCACGAATTGGATGCGTCGATGGGCGTGGTGATTCTGATGGAGGTGAAGACGGGCGATGTGAAGGCTATTGTGAATCTGATGCGTTATGATGACGGCGAGTATTATGAAGCAAGAAACTATGCGCTGGCTGCTTTGATGGAGCCAGGTTCAACTTTCAAGACTGCTTCCATTCTGGTGGCATTGGATGATGGCTATATCAAGACAACCGACTATGTGGAGACGGGAAGTGGTATCTGCAACATGTATGGGGCGATGATGAAAGACCACAACTGGCATCGAGGCGGTTACGGCACGATTGATGTGCCGCACGTGTTGATGGTGTCGAGCAACGTGGGTGTGAGCAAACTCATCGACAAATACTATCACAACCAACCGGAGAAGTTTGTGGAGGGCTTGCGGCGTGTGGGCATCGGCACACCGCTGGGCTTGCCGTTTGATGGTGCAGCTGACCCGCGAATCCGAACCCCGCACAAGGACAGCAAGGGCGGTTACAGGATGTCGGACAACTGGTCGGCTACGGCTTTGGCGTGGATGTCCATCGGTTATGAAACACAGATACCTCCTATCAGTACGGTCAGTTTCTACAACGCCATCGCCAACAACGGCAAGATGGTGCGCCCGCGTTTCGTGAAGGGCATTTCGAAGAAAGGCGAAATGGTGGAAGAGTTCCCAGTGGAGGTGATTAGACCCCAAATCTGCAAGCAGAGTGCGCTGGATGACATTCGCAATATCCTCTATCGCGTGGTGAATGACAAGGACGGACTCGGAAAGCGTGCCGGCAATCCCTATTTCCATGTGAGTGGCAAGACGGGTACGGCACAGGTGGCAACGGGTGGCGGCTATAAGGCTGGACACAACGAGCACCTTGTCAGCTTCTGCGGCTTCTATCCGTCGGAAGACCCCAAATATACTTGCATCGTGGCTATCCGCCATGCTTACTATGTGGCGAGTGGTGGTGGCCAGGCAGGTCCTGTGTTCTCGAAGATTGCACAGCGAATCTACTCGAAGAATGTGACTACCGACATCAATCTGGCTAAAGATTCGACGGCGGTGTTTGTGCCGGGTGTGAAGAATGGCAACGTGATAGCTGCTCAGTACGTGCTGGACAAACTTGGCGTGAAGTCGCAGGGTGGCAAGGGTTATGAGTGGGGCTTGGCTGCTGGTGGTGAGGAATGTGTGGTGTTTGAGCCAGTCAAAGTGAGTGATGACATCGTGCCCAATGTGCTTGGCATGGGAGCGCGTGATGCCGTTTGCGCCTTGAGCAATCGGGGAATGAAGGTGCGTATGACAGGAAGAGGAAAAGTGACGGCTCAGAGTGTGGCGAGTGGCAGTAAGGTGGTGAAAGGACAGATCGTGAATTTGGAACTAAAATAAAAGCATAGACAATGAAACTGAAAAATCTCGTAAGCGAACTCAATGTTCTGGAAGTGAGAGGTGACTTGGAACGCGACATTCGTGGTGTTCAGATAGACTCTCGCCAGATTGGTGAAGATAACCTTTTTGTGGCAGTGAGAGGAACTGTGGCAGATGGTCACAACTATATTGGCAAGGCTTTGGAAAAGGGTGCTGTGGCGGTGCTGTGCGAAGAGTTTCCTGCAGATGAACGTGAGGGTGTGACCTATGTGAAGGTGGAGAATACGGAGCAGTCAGTGGGTCAGGTGGCTACGACTTTCTATGGCAATCCGACGAACAAGCTGAAGCTGGTGGGTGTGACGGGCACGAACGGAAAGACAACCATTGCGACTGTGCTTTATGAGATGTTCCGTTATATGGGGCACAAGGCTGGACTCCTTTCCACTGTGTGCAACTATATTGATGGCGAGGCGGTTCCGACGGAACACACTACGCCCGACCCCATCACGCTCAATGCGCTGTTGGCTCGCATGGTGGAGGCTGGCTGCGAATATGCTTTCATGGAGGTGAGCAGTCATAGTATCGTGCAGAACCGCATAGGAGGACTGAAGTTTGTGGGAGGCTTGTTCACGAACATCACGCGTGACCACCTCGACTATCATAAGACTTTTGAGAACTATATCAAAGCCAAGAAACTCTTCTTCGATAACCTTCCGGCGGATGCTTTTGCCATTACGAATGCCGATGACAAGAACGGTCTGGTGATGGTGCAGAACACGAAGGCGCTGGTAAAGACCTACTCGGTGCAGAGTCCTGCTGACTTCAGGGCAAAGATTATCGAGTGCCATTTTGAAGGCATGTATCTCAACATCAACGGGAAGGAAGTGGGTGTGCAGTTCATCGGCAAGTTCAATGTGAGCAACCTCTTGGCGGTCTATGGTGCAGCCGTCATGCTGGGCAAGGACGAACAGGAGGTTCTGGTGGCATTGAGTGCCATGAAGCCTGTCAATGGCCGTTTCGAGGCCTTGCGCTCTCCTTCTGGCTACACGGCGATTGTCGATTATGCCCACACGCCCGATGCCTTGGAGAATGTGCTGAATGCCATTCATGGCGTGCTTGAAGGAAAGGGTGAGGTCATCACTGTTTGTGGTGCAGGTGGAAATCGTGACAAAGGCAAGCGCCCGCTTATGGCTCGCGAAGCCGTCAAGCAAAGCGACCGTGTCATCATCACCAGTGACAACCCTCGTTTTGAAGAGCCGCAGGACATCATCAACGATATGCTGGCAGGGCTGGATGAAGAGCAGATGAAGAAGGTGATAGCCATTGTTGACCGTCGTCAGGCCATCAAGACTGCCTGCATGATGGCTAAGAGCGGCGATGTCATCCTCATAGCGGGAAAAGGTCACGAAGACTATCAAGACGTGAAGGGCGTGAAACATCATTTCGACGATAAGGAAGAGGTGAGGGCTTGCTTCTGAGCGGCTTTATGAGAGAATGACCTCTTTGGGGGCATCAGATATTCTCCCTTTGACATCAGACATTTAACACCAACATTTGACATCAAACAACTCAATTCATGTTATATAACTTATTCAATTATTTAGACGGAGTAGATATTCCCGGAGCGGGAATGTTCGGCTATGTGTCCTTCCGTGCATTGGCATCACTGATTCTCTCGCTGATTGTGTCGATGGTGGCGGGTGAGTATTTCATCAAATACATGCGTCGGAAGAAGCACATCGAAGAGGCGCGCGACGCCTCCATCGACCCGTATGGTGTGCAGAAGAAGGGCGTTCCCTCGATGGGCGGCGTGGTCATTTTGGCTGCTGTGCTGATACCAGCCCTGCTGTTTGGACGGCTCGACAACGTCTATGTGGTGCTGCTGATTGCTTCCATCTCCTTCTTTGGCGTGGTTGGTTTCATGGATGACATGATTAAGTTGCGTGGTAATAAGGATGGTCTTCCGCCTCGCTGGAAGTTGCTGGCACAGTTGTTGTTCGGCATTTGCGTGGGCTTGACTTTGTGGCTCAGCCCCGATGCCGTAGTGCGTGAGAATGTGGAACTTGAGTTGGGCGATAAGGTCGAGGTCTATCATAAGAGTGAGGCAAGAAAGAGCACGGTCACGACGGTGCCTTTTGTGAAGAGCAACAACATCGACTACTATGAGGTGTTTTCCTTTATTGAGAACGGTAAGGCGAAACGTGCCTGTGGATGGGTTCTCTTTGTGCTGGTCACCACGTTTGTCATTGCCGCTGTGAGCAATGGCGCAAACCTGAACGATGGTATGGACGGCATGTGTGCAGGCAACTCTGCTATCATTGGCGTGACACTGGGCATTCTTGCCTATGTGAGCGGTCACATCCGCTTTGCTGACTACCTCAATGTCATGTACATACCTGGCTCGGAAGAGGTGGTGGTGTTCCTTTGTGCCTTTGTGGGTGCGTTGGTCGGTTTCCTTTGGTACAATGCCTATCCAGCCAAAGTGTTCATGGGTGACACGGGAAGCCTCGCCATCGGTGGTGTGATAGGTGTCACAGCCGTCATCATTCACAAAGAGCTGCTGCTGCCCATTCTTTGTGGCATCTTCCTGATGGAGAGCCTTTCGGTCATCTTGCAGGTGGCATACGCCAAGCGGGGCAACAAGCGTGGCGAAAAGTGGAGAGTGTTCAAACGCGCTCCCTTCCACGACCACTATCGGCACAGGATGGAAGATGGGGTGAAGTATCTCATCAAGCGTCCGCACGGTTTGCTGTTCGAGTCGATGATCACGACGCGCTTCTGGATTGTCACCATCCTGCTTGCCGCCATCACGATTATTACATTGAAGATAAGATAAAAACAGCTTGCGCAGGACTCCTTTTTGGCAGGAGTGCAGAGCGGGGTTTTGACATAATACATCAGAAAATCAACACAAAAAAATGAAAAGAATTGTCATATTGGGTGCGGGCGAGAGTGGCGCAGGAGCCGCAGTCCTTGCGAAGAAAGAGGGTTTCGACGTGTTCGTGAGCGACATGTCAATGATTAAGGATAAGTACAAGAAACTGCTCAATGACCACGAAATCATGTGGGAGGAAGGGCAGCACACGGAGTCGCTCATTCTGAATGCTGACGAAATCATCAAGAGTCCTGGCATTCCCGACAATGCGCCAATGATTCAGAAGGTGAAGGAGAAGCAGATTCCTATCATCTCCGAGATTGAGTTTGCGGGTCGCTACACGCATGCCAAGATGATTTGTATCACGGGTAGTAATGGCAAGACCACTACCACCTCGCTCATCTATCACATCCTCAAGCATGCTGGTTATGACGTGGGATTGGCCGGCAACATCGGTAGCAGTCTTGCCTTGCAGGTGGCAGAGGAGAATCACGAATACTACGTCATCGAACTGAGCAGCTTCCAACTGGACAACATGTATGACTTCAAGGCCGACATCGCCGTGCTGATGAACATCACGCCCGACCACTTGGACCGCTACGATTTCAAGATGCAGAATTATGTCGATGCCAAGATGCGCATCATCCAGAATCAGACACCGCAGGATGCGTTCGTTTTCTGGAACGATGATCCCATCGTGGCGGAAGAACTGAAGAAATACAACATCAAGGCACGTCTCTGCCCCTTCAGCGAGTTCAAGTCGGGCAGTGTGATTGGTTATGTGGATAAGGACGAATACGTGATTGAAGGCCCCACGCCTTTCAACATGGAGCAGGAAGAGCTGGCACTGCGTGGTAAGCACAACCTCTACAACTCTCTCGCTGCCGGCATCACGGCTGATTTGGCTGGTGTGAGCAATGAGAAGATTCGTGAGGGATTGAAGACTTTCGAGGGCGTTGAGCACCGCTTGGAAAAGGCTGGTCGTGTGCGTGGTGTGGAATTTATCAATGACTCGAAAGCCACCAACGTGAATGCTTGCTGGTATGCGCTGGATAGCATGCGCACCCCCGTGGTTCTTATTCTTGGAGGCAAGGACAAAGGCAATGACTACTCGGAAATCTTTGATCTTGTTCGGGAAAAGTGCATTGGCCTCGTCTTCCTTGGTGTCGATAACTCGAAACTCCATGCTGCATTTGACGGTTTTGGCATACCCATTGCCGACGTGAAGAGCATGAAAGACTGCGTGAATGAGTGCTACAAGATGGCCAAGCCGGGCAGCACCGTACTTCTCAGTCCTTGCTGTGCCAGCTTCGACCTCTTCAAGAACATGGAAGACCGGGGTGAGCAGTTCAAGGAGTGCGTGAAGAACCTTTAGTGAGGAGGAAAAACTCCCCTTAGTACTCCAAAATGGCACTTCTTTAAAAGTACTGAAGTACTTCCGTGGCAGTACTGGAGTACTTTCCAAGCAGTATTGTAGTACTTTCGAGGAAGTACTGAAGATTGGGCGTAAGCAGTTCTGGAGTGGGGGTGACAAGGGAAAAATGGTGAAAAGGTGTGAGAAAAATGAGAACAATTAACGATTGAAAATGATATGGGAAAGTTTGTGAAAGATTTAATGGGCGGCAACCTCTTCAAGGGGGATAAGGGCGTGTGGATGATTTATTTCTTCCTCTGCATGATTTCGCTCGTGGAGGTGTATAGTGCTTCGAGCCGACTGACCTTTGACGGTGGTCATCACTGGGGGCCGATGGTCAGTCAGGCAGGATTTCTGCTGCTGGGACTGGTCATCATTCTTGTAGTGCACCGCATTCCTTGCAAGTGGTTCATGCTTTTCCCGTTCATTCTCTTTCCCGTGGCAGTGCTGCTGTTGCTGATGGCCGTATTGGGTGGAGGTGAAATCAACGGCACGAACCGTTGGCTCAGTATTGGCTCTATCAGTTTTCAACCTTCAGAGGTGGCAAAAGCGGCTTTGCTGATGACGACAGCTGTGGTGCTGGCTAAGACGCAGACGGAACGGGAGGATTTTGTGCGTGGCAAGAAACGGAAGGTGGTGGGTGCCATCAAGGGTAAGCGCTATTTGGCTTTTGCCATCGTGGGCGGTGCGGCTCTGCTGGTTTGCGGCCTGATTATCACGGATAACGTCTCGACAGCATTGATGCTGTTTTCGGTTGTCGTGGTGATGATGTTCTTGGGACAAGTGCCCAACGATCTTATGTTCAAGGGCTTGGCAGTACTGGCAACTGCTGGGGCTATCTTTGTGCTGACGGTCATTGCTGTGCCTGAAAGTACCTGGAACAATATACCTGGCTGTAAGCGTGTGGTGACGGTGAAGCACCGTATTGAGCGCAAGTGGAAAATAAACGATAAGTCAGACCTGAAGAAGGCGAGCAAGACCGCCACGCAAGTTTTGCTGGACGATGAGAACTCGCAGGAGACCTACGCCGCGATTGCCATTGCCAACTCCGACGTGATAGGCTTGGGTCCTGGCAACTCCATCCAGCGCGATTTTCTGCAACATGCGGAGTCGGACTTTATCTATGCTATCATCATTGAGGAACTGGGCATCGGTGGTGCGCTTTTTGTGGCGTTCCTCTATCTGGCCTTGCTCATCCGTGTGGGGCGCATTGCACAAAAGTGTACGAGTTTCTTCCCAGCTTATCTGGTGTTGGGATTCGGCATCATGATGGTGCTGCAGGCTTTTGTCAACATGAGCGTGGCGGTCGGCATCGTGCCTGTGACGGGGCAGACATTGCCGCTCATCAGTAAGGGCGGAACCTCCATCCTCATCACGAGTTTCTACATTGGCGTGATACTCAGTGTGAGCCGATATGCAGAGAAAAAGGAGATGAAGGCACCGCTGGTGGAGGCTGCTCCGAATGGTGAAACCAGTGAGTATTACACGGACGGTGCCATGTCTTGAGAAAGGAGGCTGTTGGGCACTGAAAAAAGTGAGTGTCCTGCGATAGATGTAAAAAAGAACGTGGTGGCACTTTTTGAGGGTTAAATGAGTGATTTTAAGAATATTTATGGTGGGCAATTCGCGAATAATTTGTATATTTGCCCATTCATTTTAACAACAGAGAAATAGCATTGCGGAAAATGGAAGAAAAAGGACCTTTAAGAGTGATTGTGAGTGGCGGCGGAACCGGCGGTCACATCTTTCCTGCCGTGTCGATAGCCAATGCCATTAAAAGGCAACATCCCGAGGCGGAAATTCTGTTTGTGGGTGCGCAGGGACGTATGGAGATGCAACGTGTGCCTGCAGCCGGCTACAAGATTGAGGGTCTTCCTGTACGGGGTCTCGTGCGCCCATTGTGGAGTCCGAAGAATATAGGCGTGATGATGGACTTCATGAAGAGCAAGAAGATGGTGAAGCAGATTATCCGCGACTTCAAGCCTCAGGTGGCAGTGGGTGTAGGAGGCTATGCCTCGGCTCCGACTCTGAATGCAGCTTATGCAATGGGTATCCCCTGTTTGATTCAGGAGCAGAACTCCTATGCGGGTGTGACCAACAAGTCGCTGGCTAAGAAGGCTCAGAAGGTATGCGTGGCTTATAGCGGGATGGAACGTTTCTTCCCCGCCGACAAAATTATCATGACGGGCAATCCAGTTCGTCAGAACCTGCTCGACAATCAAGTGACGAAAGAAAAGGCACGTGAGAGTTTCGGACTGGCTCCCGATAAGAAGACGGTGCTGATTATTGGGGGAAGTCTGGGTGCCAAGACGGTCAACGAGAGTGTGTTGGCTCATCTGGACGAAATCAGGAACAGCAACGTGCAGCTGATTTGGCAGACAGGAAAGTACTATAGCCAAAGCATTGCCGAGGCGCTCAGTCAGACCGACGAGGTGCCCAACATGAAGGTGATGGACTTCATCAGCAGCATGGACAACGCATATGCGGCAGCCGACATTGTGGTGAGCCGTGCTGGGGCCAGCTCCATCTCGGAGTTGTGCCTGTTGGGAAAACCCTGCATCTTGGTGCCTTCTCCCAACGTGGCAGAAGACCATCAGACCAAGAATGCAATGGCTCTTTCCACCAAAGATGCGGCCATCTTTATAGCTGACAAAGATGCACGTGAGCAGTTGATAGACGTGGCGCTGCAGACAGTGGAGGATGACGTAAAGTTGGCATCACTGAGCGAAAATGTGAAGAAATTGGCTTTTCACAACTCGGCAGATGTCATAGCCGAAGAGGTGTATAAATTGGCAGTTGAATATAGAAAAAAGAATAACTAATGCAGACAAAAGATATAAAATCGGTTTATTTTGTGGGCGCTGGTGGCATAGGCATGAGCGCACTGGTGCGTTACTTCCTCACCAAAGGGTATCAGGTGGGTGGCTATGACAAGACCCCAAGCGAATTGACCGAGAAACTGATAGAAGAGGGGGCTAAGATTCACTATGAGGAGAATGTGGAGAGCATCGACGATTGCTTTAAGCAGAAGGAAAGTGTCTTGGTGGTCTATACGCCTGCCATCCCTGCAGAACATAAAGAACTGACGTTCTTCCGTGAGAATGGTTTCGAGATTCAGAAAAGAGCGCAGGTGCTGGGTTTCCTGACCCAATCGCACAAGGGTCTTTGTGTGGCTGGTACACATGGCAAGACCACTACTTCGACAATGGCGGCACATCTGCTCCATCAGAGTACGGTGGACTGCAATGCCTTCTTGGGCGGCATCTCGAAGAACTACGGGACGAACTACATCCTTAGTGACAGTGACTATGTGGTGATTGAAGCCGATGAGTTCGACCGCTCTTTTCATTGGTTGCGTCCCTACATGACCGTGATTACCGCCACGGATCCCGACCATCTGGACATCTACGGAACGAAGGAGGCCTATCTGGAGAGCTTCCGCAAATATACCACGCTCATTCAGCCAGGAGGTGCACTGATTATCCATAAGGGATTGGAAATGAAGGCTGATGTGCAGGATGGCGTGACGGTGTATGAGTATTCACGCGATGAAGGTGACTTCCATGCTGAGAATATCCGCATTGGCGGTGGCGAGATTGTGTTTGACTTTGTGCATCCCGAGGGAGTGGTGAAAGACATCCAGCTGGGTGTCCCCGTCAGCATCAACATTGACAATGGCATTGCCGCTATGGCATTGGCCATCCTTAATGGGGTGACGGATGACGACCTTCGCAATGGCATGAAGAGCTTCAAGGGGGTTGACCGCCGATTTGACTTCAAGGTGAAGAACGACAAGATGGTGTTTCTCAGTGACTATGCCCACCATCCGAACGAGATTGAGCAGAGTGTGAAGTCGGTGAGGGAACTGTATCAAGACAAGAAGATTGCGGCGATTTTCCAGCCCCATCTCTATACCCGAACCCGTGACTTCTACAAGGAATTTGCCGCTGCGCTCTCCTTGCTGGACACAGTCTATCTGTGTGATATTTATCCGGCACGTGAGTTGCCCATCCCTGGAGTGACGAGCAAACTGATTTATGACAATCTGCGTGAAGGCATAGAGAAGCATCTCATTCATAAGGAGGACATTCTTGACGTGGTGAAGCAGAGGAATTTTGATGTGCTGATGTCATTGGGTGCTGGCGATATAGAGAACTTCGTCCCTCAGATAACGGAGATTCTCTCCAAGTGAGAAAAATGGTGGAAGAAAAAGTGGGGATGATAGTAAGGACAAGAAAAAACAAAAGACTGTGAAAGTAGGAAAGATTGTAAAATTCTCGTTGGTGTCACTGCTCTTCTTGGGGCTGGTGGTCTATGTCGTGTATGCGATGATTTTCTTGTCGGGACCTGATGAGGACGAACGGTGCGCTATGGTGGAACTGGCCGTGAAGCAGGATGAGAAGTCCTTGTTTGTGAACGAGAAGGATTTGGAGGACATGCTGAAGAATGCCCATGTGTATCCGAAGGGGATGCTGATGCGTGATGTTGATACGAAGAAAATCGAGGATGCCATCAAGAAAAACGAGTTCATCTCAAAGGTGGAGTGTTACAAGTCGGCGAATGGAAAACTCTGCATCGAGGTGGAACAGCGAATCCCTGTGATGCTGGTTTTGCCAGAAGGAAAAGAGAGCTACTTCGTGGATGCTCAAGGCAAGATTATCCCTAACAAGAACACCGCCACCAGTCTGGTGGTCGCTTCAGGCAACATCGACGAGAAGTTTGCCAGCACACGTTTGGCGGAATTTGGGCAGTTCTTGCAGACCAACGAATTTTGGAACAATCAGATAGAGCAGATATATGTGCTGAAGAACAGGAAAGGAGAGCGTGTGGTGGAACTCGTTCCCCGTGTGGGCGACCAGATCGTCTATCTGGGCTCAATGGACAACTTCCAGAAGAAACTTCAGAAGCTGGAACTCTTCTATGAAAAGGCGGTGAAGACGGTAGGCTGGGAAAAGTACGCAAGAGTGAACCTTGAGTATGAAAACCAGATTATCTGCACCAAACGCAAGTAGGGACGAAGAGGAGGAGGAGATTGTTCATAGGCGATGGAAGTTTAGAGACAGATTGAAGATGATTTTTTAGAGATAGATTGAAGACGGTATTATTAAGATAAATAAAAGTTTGCAGTATATGACAGGTTCGGATAAAGAATTCATCGTGGCGATAGAGCTTGGTTCATCCAAGATTTCGGGTATCGCCGGCAGGAAAAAGGATGGCACGATGCAGATTCTCGCCTATGCGGAGGAAAAGACCGCAGGGTGTGTGAAGCGTGGTGTTGTTTACAACATTGAGAAGACATATCAGAGTGTCAATAGCATCATCACAAAACTCGAGACCGTGCTTAAGGCCAAGATATCTCGGGCGTATGTGGGACTGGGTGGCCAGTCTGTGCGCTCTTACAAGTGCGTAATCAAACGTAACTTGCTAACTCAGAGTTACATCACCAACGAGGCAATCGATGCCATTCGTCAAGAGAGTTATGAGATTCCTTTCAATGACTATGAGGTGTTGGAGAACTTCCCTCAGGAGTATCTCGTCGATTCAAACCTGATAGCCGACCCCGTGGGCGTGATGGGCACAAACATCGAAGGCGAGTTCCTCGATGTCATTGCGAAGAACAATCTTCGCGCTAATATTGAGACCGTATTCAGCACGGTAGGCGTGGGCATCGCCGAGAACCTGATTTCTCCGCTTCAGCTTGCCAATAGCGTACTGACCGATGCCGAAAAGCGTTCGGGTTGTGCCTTGGTTGACCTGGGTGCCGACACCACCACCTTGCTGGTTTATAAGAACAACATCGTTCGCTATTTGGTGACCATTCCACTGGGGTGCAACAACATCAACAAGGATTTGGCCACCCTGCCTATCGATGAGGCTGAGACGGAGGACGTGAAGTTGAAATACGGGGATGCTTGTCAGGATATGGAAGTGTCGGAAGATGCCGAGCCCCAGTACTATACGACCTCTGATGGACGTCAGATTGAGGTGGCAACCATCAGAAACGTGGTGGAAGCCCGTATGGGAGAAATCATCGCCAACGTCAGCAACCAGATTGTCAACTCCGACTACAGCGGCAAACTTCTTGCAGGCCTCGTCATTACAGGTGGCGGCGCCAACATGAAGAACATTGTCAAGGCTTTTGTTAAGTCCACGAAGATTGACAAGGTGCGTATTGCCAACAAGGTGAATCAGATGGTGGTGAAGACCTCCAACGCATCGGGCATAGTGCTTGACAGTGTGCAATCCACCACTATACTTTCGTTGCTGCTTGCTGGCACTGTTTCTTGCGGCGGAGAGGCTCTCAGCAATCCTAACGACATTTTTGGTCAGCAGGAGAAAGATGAAGAGCGTCGCCGTCGTCAGGAGGAAGCCGATGCAGCCGCAGCCGCAGAGGCGCAGGATGCCATCACCTTTGATGGCGTCAAGGCCTCCATCCGTACTGCCATCGACAAGGTGAAGAAGCAGAACGAGGAACTGATCAAGTATGGTCGTGAAAAGAAGGTTCGCCAGCGTGCAAAAGACCTCTCGCTGAACATTCTCGACGAAACCATCGGCGAGAAATATGAGAAGGCTGCGCAGGCTCTCCAGGGTAAGGACAAGTTCAAGCAGAGCCTGAAAGAAGGTGCTGGCTTGGCCGAACTCTTGAAGGAGGCTGTGGATGAACTGACAACCAATGTGAACAAGGCTAATAAGGAGAACAGTGCTTGGGGCCGTTTCAAGGGCATGATTTCCGACATTGTTAGCGAAGATAATAACTAAGAAAAACTCAGAACAAGATATGGCAGAAGAAGAGAATTTTGGTGTATTCAACTTTGCGAAAGGCACCACAAGCATCATCAAGGTGATAGGTGTTGGCGGCGGCGGAAGCAATGCAGTCAACCACATGTACAATGAAGGCATCCACGATGTCACATTCGTTGTTTGTAACACCGACAATAAGGCATTGCAGGATTCTCCTGTACCTGAAAAGATACAGTTAGGCGGTGAGGGACTTGGTGCAGGCAACCGCCCGGAGAAGGCGCGCAAGGCCACGGAAGAGTCCATTGATGCCATCAAGAATATGCTCTCCGACGGCACTAAGATGGCCTTTATCACGGCTGGTATGGGTGGCGGTACAGGCACAGGCGCAGCACCGCTCATTGCCAAGACGGCCAAGGATATGGGCATCTTGACTGTCGGCATCGTCACCATCCCCTTCCGCTGGGAGGGCAACAAGAAGATAGACCAGGCTCTTGACGGTGTGGAGGAAATGAGCAAGAACGTCGATGCACTGCTCGTCATCAACAACGAGCGTCTGCGTGAAATCTATCAGGATTTCACCGTCATCAAGGCTTTCGCTAAGGCCGATGACACGCTTTGCAACGCAGCTCGTTCCATTGCGGAAATCATCACCATGCACGGCATCATCAACCTCGACTTCAACGATGTCAGCACCGTCCTGAAGGATGGTGGCGTGGCCATCATGAGCACGGGCTATGGCTCTGGAGAGAACCGTGTGACGAAAGGTATCAACGATGCGCTGAACTCACCGCTCCTCAACGACAGGGACATCTACCGTGCCAACAAGATACTTCTTCGTATCTCTGTCCCCGATGAAGCCAGTGAAGGCAACAGCGCCCTGATGATGGACGAGATGAACGAGGTGCACGAGTTCATGGCCAAGGTGAAGCGCGACGACGTGGAGACCAAATGGGGTCTCTCGGTTGACCCATCGCTCACCGATCAGGTGAAGATTACCATCCTTGCTACAGGTTTCGGTGTGGAGGACATCGACTCGGAAGACATGAGCAACCGCCTCTTGGCACGCGATAAGGAGCAGCAGCAGCGCGATGCGGAGCGGGCTGAGCAGGAGGCTGAACGTGCTCACCGCCGTGAGACCATCTATGGCCCCGACAAGAACCACAGCGTCATTCGTCGTCCTGTCTATAGCTACATCTTCAGAGAAGAAGATCTTGACAACGAAGATGTCATCAGCATGGTCGAGACCTCTCCCACCTACAAGCGTTCAAAAGAAACCCTTCGTCAGCTCACAGACATTGGCAGCAGCCGCACCAGCTCTGTTGAGATAGGCGCTCCTATCGTCTTCGCCTGACGGACATCCGCTCCGATACACATAGTACATCATTCATAATAAGCCGGGGGCATTTCCACACTGGAAATGTCCCCGGTTTTTGCTTTTTCCTTCCCCAATCCCTGGGGGCTTCTCGGAAAAAGATGTGTCGACTCGGTTAGAATCACTTCTGGATGGTCGGCACGAGAATATATGTAAGAATTGAATGAAATTTTCGATTTCTTCTAGTTTCCCTAGTTTCCCTAGTCTTTCTAGTTCTTCTAGTTCTTCTAGTTCTTCTAGTTCTTCTAGTCTTTCTAGGTTCCCTAGCTAGTCCTTCTAGTCCTTTACGCGTCGATGTTTGCGTAGGTGGCGTTCTTCTCGATGAACTCACGGCGTGGACCCACATCCTCGCCCATCAGCATGGAGAAGGTGTAGTCTGCTTCGGCGGCATCGTCGATAGTCACCTGCTTCAAGAGGCGTGTCTCGGGGTTCATGGTGGTCTCCCAAAGTTGCTCTGGGTTCATCTCACCAAGACCTTTGTATCGCTGCACCTTAATCTTATCCTCCGAGCCTTCGCCGTAGGTGTCGATGAAACGCTGGAGGGCAGCCTCGTCATAGCAATACTCGCTCACCTTGCCCTTCGTGCACTTGTAGAGTGGGGGAGTGGCGATGTAGAGACGGCCGTCACGAATCAGTTGTGGCAGGAATCGGAAGAAGAGCGTCATCAGCAGTGTGTCGATGTGAGAACCATCGACATCGGCATCGGTCATGATGATGGTCTTGTAGTAGCGAAGCTTGTCGTAGTTTGCCTCTTTCTGGTCTTCGGGGTTCAGGCCGAACTTCACGCCCAGAGCCTGGAAGATGTTGTTCACCTCCTCATGTTCGAAGGCTTGGTGCCATTTCACGCGCTCCACGTTGAAAATCTTTCCACGGATGGGGAGAATGGCCTGGAAGTGGCGGTCACGGCCCTGTTTGGCAGAACCACCGGCCGAATCACCCTCGACGATGAACATCTCACAGTTGGCAGCATCCTTGTCCGAACAGTCTGCCAGTTTGCCAGGCAGACCACCGCCGCTCATCGGGTTCTTGCGTTGCACCTTTTCGCGAGCCGTGCGGGCAGCCACACGTGCTTCGGCGGCCAGCACCACCTTGTCGATGATCATCTTGGCCTCCTTCGGGTGCTCCTCCAGATAGTAGGTCAAAGCTTCGCCCACAGCCTGCTGCACAGCACCAGCCACCTCGCTGTTACCCAGCTTCGTCTTGGTCTGTCCCTCAAACTGCGGCTCAGCCACCTTCACGCTGATGACGGCTGTGAGACCCTCGCGGAAGTCCTCACCGCTGATTTCGATCTTCTGCTTCTCCAGCTTCTCCGTAATCTTGTTGTCATCGGCATACTTCTTCAGCACACGGGTCAAAGCCGTGCGGAAGCCCTGCAGGTGTGTACCACCCTCGATGGTGTTGATATTGTTGACGTAAGAGTGGATGTTCTCGTTGTAAGAGGTGTTGTACATGATGGCCACCTCAATAGGCGTGTTCTGCTTCTCCGTGTTCAGGTAAATCACGTCGTCGAACAGGCACACACGGGTCGAGTCAATGTAGCGCACGAAGTCCTTCAGACCGCCCTCGCTGTAGAACACCTCCTGACGCACACCCTCGATGCCCACCTCTGCGTTCTTGTCCAGGCGCATGTCGGTCAGCGTAATCTTGATGCCTGCATTCAGGTAGGCCAGTTCCCTCATGCGGTTGGCCAGAATGTCATACTTGTAAGTGGTGGTGATGAAGATGGTCTTGTCAGGCCAGAACTGCTGACGTGTGCCTCGCAGTTCCGTCTCGCCCACCACCTTCACATCGTAGAGGGGCTTGCCCTTCTCATATTCCTGCTGGTAAACCTTGCCGTCGCGGAACACCTGCGAAGTCATGTGCGTGGAGAGTGCGTTCACACAGCTCACGCCCACGCCGTGCAGACCGCCCGACACTTTGTAGGAGCCTTTATCAAACTTACCGCCGGCATGGAGCACTGTCATCACCACTTCGAGTGCGCTGCGATGCTCTTTCTCGTGCATATCCACGGGGATACCACGTCCGTTGTCCTGCACGGTGATAGAGTTGTCTTCGTTGATGGTCACTTCGATGTGCGTACAGAAACCTGCCAGCGCCTCATCGATAGAGTTGTCCACGGTTTCATAAACGAGGTGGTGCAGACCCTTCTCGCTGATGTCACCAATGTACATGGCGGGGCGTTTTCTCACAGCCTCCAAACCCTCAAGGACTTGGATGTTACTGGCGGAATAATCCGCCCCGTTCATTTGTGTTTCATCCATTGCTTATATTCTCTTTGTGTTCTCTATTATTACGTTACAAAGTTACGGTTTTTTTCCGACTTGTGGAAATAAAAATCGAAGAAAAGTTCCCCTATGGGGAAAAAACTTCAAAACGTGGGTTTTCAGAGCCTCTGTTTTCAGTTTTAGGACATAAAAAAGTCGGAAATCCCGTGAGGGTTCCGACCTTTCTATCTCTATTGAAAAGTTTTTGTTATGTTTCTTTGTTCGTCCGTTAGGCGAGTTTTGCAATCATCTTGGCGGTGTTGGACTTCAGGTTGGCAGCCTTCTTCCAGTGGATGATGTTCTGCTTAGCCAGCTTGTCGAGCATCTTCTGGAGTTTTGGGAACATTTCCTGTGCAGTTGCCTTGTCCTTCTCGTTGCGAATGTCGCGGAGATAGTTACGCATAGTCTTAGCGTAGTAGCGGTTGTGGAGTCTGCGCTTCTCGTTCTGGCGGAGGCGCTTCAGACATGACTTGTGGTGTGCCATTTTTCTTTGATGTTAAATGTTAAATGTAAAATTTTTTGAATGCTGGAGTCCGATGTGGTATGGCGCTGTGACCTCGCACCCATCTCCATTTTTAGGTTGTTGCGCTGATGACAAAAAAAATCGCCCGGCGCATGGGCTGGTAGCCCGTAGGAGAGTCGAACTCCTCTTTAGAGAATGAAAATCTCTCGTCCTAGCCGATAGACGAACGGGCCAACCTGAAGCAACTTTTTCAAATTGCGAGTGCAAAGGTACGGCAAATTTCGGACACTGCCAAATAAAAGAAGACTTTTTTTTCTTCTTGCCACAAAAAACTCCTAACTCCTAACTCCTAACTCCTGAATTTTTCTTATCTTTGTGCTCAGTTTTATGCAAGAAACCCTGCGAGGCATCGTGCTCCGAACGGTGAAGTATGGCGACTCGTCCGTCATCATCGACCTCTTCACCCTCAGCCGTGGACGCCAGTCGTTCATGGCTTCTGTGCAGCGCACCAAACGCACCGTGCGAAGCATGTCCTTCTGGCAGCCCCTGTCGATGGTCGAGTTCTCTGCCGACCTCCGTCCCAACAGCGGCAAACTCCCTCGTCCCTCCGAGGTGCGCGCATATTATAATTATGTGGATATGCCCTTCTCACCCGTCAAGTCCACCATTGCCCTCTTCCTCGCCGAATTTCTCAGCGCCGCCCTGCGCGAAGAGAAGGACAACGCCTCCCTCTACCACTACATCGAGTCCTCCCTCCAGTGGCTCGATATGGTTCAGTCCCCCGCCTCCATCGCCAACTTCCACCTCGCCTTCCTCATGCACCTCAGCCGTTTCCTCGGCATCTATCCCAACTTGGAAGTACTCCCCCCTTGGGGGGATATGAGGGGGGCTTTCTATTTCGACCTCCTGGCAGGCACCTACTGCGACCGTCAGCCCTCCCATCCCCATTTCCTCCGGCAGGCAGAGGCACGTGCCCTCCCCACGCTCTTCCGCATGAACTACCCCACCATGCACCTCTTCCGCCTCTCCCGATCCGAGCGGCAGCGTATCCTCCACGTGCTCAACGAGTACTACCGTCTGCACATCCCCAACTTCCCCGAACTCAAATCCTTAGAAGTCCTCCGGGAACTGTATTCGTGAACAAAAACCCCATCCGAATGGTTCTCCGTTAAATCCGTGCCATCCGTTGTTGAAAAAAATCCTTCAATCCTATCATCCTTAGAGATTTAAAATTCAAGCCGCTCCAAGCGGCGAAGGAGCAAGAAAGCAGAAATCCGCTTCATCCGCTTCATCGTTCCGAAGGAACTTGTCTTTATAAACATACCGCTTCGCGATGATGGAACGGATTGAGCGGATGAGAGCCTCGGGCGGCTCTTTGGTTTTGGAAAGAAATTGGAATAATAGGACTCATTTTATTTAGAAATGAGAAAGAAAAAATATTTCTGGACACATTATGCTCATTATTCCAATTTCTTTCTTAACTCATTCAATTGTCGGAGCAAGAACATAATTGCATCACTTCAATTCGTGTCAAGTGCAGCGTCGTTTCATGTATAAATGGTACGCCGTTCAAAATGTATGTTGTACGCCGTACCATTTGCAATTTGTACGGCGTTGCATTTAGACCAACTTCCCGTGTGTGGACAAACGTCCTCTTCCTCTACACTTTGCCCCCTTTCCCAGTCCTTTTCTTCTGGGAAAGCCACTTTTTTTATGAAAAATTTGGTGGGATGAGAAAAACGCCGTACATTTGCAAACTTTATGTATGGCGGCTTTACGTACGCGTACATATAATTAACTAACGCAGACCTCGCTATCTCAAAGGGTTTCCGCATCCCTACGGTGCCCCCAGGAGTAGAAATATTGAAAGACATCGCTCCATCAGAAAGAGTGTTATATCAAATATATTATTAACTAAATTACTAACATTAAATCAAACAAACTAATGAAAAAGAATTGGTTCATCCCCGAATTGCGTTGGTTTTGTCATGTAGTCCGAGCAGTAGCAGTGT
>CAMVIM010000019.1 GCA_947167515.1 uncultured Prevotellaceae bacterium
GAGTGCAAAGGTACGCACTTTTTGAATACCGGCAAAATATTTCAGAAGGTTTTTTTTGAGATTATGGAAAATATCCAATATGGGACAGAAAAGAAGCAAAGAAGTTGGCTTAAAAACATCTTTGCTTGGATATAGGGATGGGGGTTATAGGTTATATGGGCAATATGGGCGGAATGGGATGATAGGTAATGAGGTGATAAAATGATGGGATGATGGAGTGAGGAGGTGATAAGGTGAGGAGGTGATGGAAACTTGGAAAGAGTGATTATGGGAGAAGGTGTCGGTCGAGGAAGTTTTCGATACGAGTGACGAGATGGGAGCGAGTGTTACCACCATAAATATTGTGGTTGCGGTTGGTATATACCTGCATGTCGAATTGGTAGCCAGACTGCGTGAAGGCTTCGGCCAATTCGGCTGAGTTCTGGAAATGCACGTTATCGTCCGCCATGCCATGAATAAGGAGGAGGTCACCCTTGATACGTTCATAACGATGGAGAGGTGAACAGTCATAGCCACTGGGATTTTCTTGAGGGGTACGCATGAAGCGCTCGGTATAGATGGTGTCGTAGAAACGCCAGTCGGTGACAGGAGCCACCGCCACACCGCAGTTGAACACTTCCCTACCCTCGCACATCGACATGAGCGTGTTGAAGCCTCCGAAACTCCAGCCCCAGATGGCAATGCGAGAAGCATCCACATAGGGTTGCTTGGCCAACCAAAGAGCGGTTTCCACCTGATCATGCGATTCGAGGTCGCCCATTTTCAGATAAGTGCATCGCTTGAAGTCCGAACCACGTCCACCTGTGCCTCGTCCATCGACACAGACAACGATGTAGCCTTTCTCGGCCAGATGCTGTTCCCAAATGAGTCCGCCCATAAAGCCATTGTCATAAGAATTGTGGACCGATTGACTGCCTGGCCCGCTGTATTGATACATCAGAACAGGATATTTCTTGGTGGCATCGAAGTTGCGAGGTTTCACCATCCAGCCGTTCAATTGAATGCCATCGGCGGTATTTACGGAAATGATTTCGGCAGCACCCAACGGCAGTGCAGACAGTTTATTCTTCAAAGCGTTGTTGTCCTCTACCGTTTCGAGCACCTTGCCCGATGCGTTGCGCAAGGTATAGACAGGCGGTGTGGTCAGGTTGGAGTAGGTGTTGAGAAAGTATTGGCAGCCCTTGCTGAACACTGCATGATGGAAGCCCCTCTCAGATGACAGCTTCGTCTTCTTTCCCGAAGCATCCACCTTATAGACATATTGCTCCAAAGGGCTTCCCTCATTGCTGGCATAGTAAAAGTTCTTGCCTGTAGCATCAGTGCCATAGTAAGCAGCCACCTCATAATCACCAGATGTGAGTTGGCGCACCAACTGACCACCGAGGGTGTAAAGATACATGTGCTGATAGCCGTCACGCTCGCTCAACAGAACGAACTGGTCACGCGAAAAGTCGAGGTTGGCGTATGCCGCTTCATCCACATAGCGTTTGTTTTCTTCTCTCAGAATGAGCTGGGCAGTCGTGCTACGGGCATTGACAGCATAAAAGTCGAGGCGATCCTGATGGCGATTGAGCGTGAGCACCATGAGTTTGTCCTTCTCGCCCGTGAACTGGATGCGTGGGATGTAACCGTCAGCATCAAGTGGCACCTGCATCGTACGGGTCACACGGCTCTTGATGTCGTAAGTCAGCACAGACACCTTCGAGTTCTCCTCACCCGCTTTGGGATATTTATAATCGTAAATGCCCGGATAGAGCTTATACTCTTCCTTGGCAGGATATGCACCCTGATACCAAGGGAACGAGAACGTCTTCACGTCCGACTCGTCGAAACGAATCCAAGCCAGCATCTCGCTGTCGGCAGAGAAGTCGAAGGCGCAGTTGAATGAAAACTCCTCCTCATACACCCAGTCAGGTTTGCCGTTGATGATTTTGTTGCGTTCACCATCCTTCGTAATCTGACTCTCCGCATTGTTGTAGAGCAACTTCACGAGAAAAAGGTTGTTGTCACGCACGAAAGCAATTTGGTTGCCATCAGGCGAGAATTTCGGGCATTCCTGCGCTCCCCCATTAGAAAGCGGAGTCATTGTCTTATTCTTCACATTATATATATAATATGTGGAAGTGGCCGAACGGCGATAGATGCGGGTGCGGTTGGTTTCGATGAGAATATTCTTCTCGTCGGGCGAAAAAATGTAACCTTCCACATAACGAACAGAAGCCCCTCTTGCAACGGATGCGTCGAACAGCACCTCCAACGTCTCGCCCGTCTTGAAAGAGCAACGCTCTATACGTCTGCCGTCCTCGCTCACGCACGAATAGCTTTCGCCATCGGCCATCGGTCTTGCCTCGCGCACGGAAGCAGGATAATATTGGTAGTTCACCACATCGTTCAACGTGATTTGCTGTGCTGCCACCACAATAGCCACCATCATTGCGGCGGCCAGCAGCATCTGTCTCATAAAAGAATTATTCATCATTACCATTTTTTTGAATTTGCCCACAAATTTAGTTCATCTTTTCCAAACATCCAAATTCAAGACTCACTTTTTCTTTATCTCCACTCCTTCCACGTAGCAAGTTGGATTTTTCGTGTCAATGTCAACACGTTTTAGACGAGGGCAATCATTCAAGATACCCTTCCCCACATATCTCACACTTGCAGGCAATTGAGGTGTCGGCAATGACTGAAAGCCCAGCTTTCGACCGTTTCAAGTCCATCAGACAGAGTCGGAATGGTCAAAATGTACGCTTTCGTAGCCTCAAAATCGCTGTGAGTCACACCAATGGACAGGGTGTGACTCACACCTATGACAAGGGTGTGAGTCACACCGATTTTGAGGCGCTTGGGGTTGGTCTTTTTGTACGATTGGGCGGTTCTATGGCTTCAAACTGCACATCATCATCTTGTCCAGCCTTCCATCTTATAGACTTTTTCCAGCAGTTTCGTTTCCTTACCTGAAGCGGCATCCTTGTGCCAAACTTCGACACGCACGGCATAATAGTCACCCCATTCGCCTTCATAGATGGTGAAAGTTTGTTTATCAACGACCTTTCCAAATGAATGGGTGGCTGGCACCGAGACGCGAGACCGTTTTCCGACACTTGATTCCGAGAGAGCGACGCCTTCCGTTGCCTCATAGCAGTGCAGATAGATTTCTCCTGCACTCAATGCGGGATAGTAGAAATCATAGGCATAGACACCTCCGCCTGCCACCTGTTCTATTTGCAGATAAGACATTCGGTCGTTGACATCTGCCTTCGGTTGGGCATCGCCATCATGCAGCACTTCATGATATTTCATGCCTGCAGGAATGGGATGCTGCATGCCAAACGGGTCGTGAGAATAGCCGCTATCCAAGAAAGCCAACACTCCAAAGCCTAAGCCAAAGACAATGATAAAGGAGAGCATGGAGAGAACGAAGGAAAGCCCTTTCTTTCTCTTTATCAAGGCAATCAAGACCCCCACTTGTCCTATCAGCAACAGCACAAAGAGGACGTTTGCCACGTAATCAAGCGGACTTCCATACGGGTAGGTGATGATCACCCACCCTTTGAAAGTGGCACACAGCGCCAGGAGTAAGGGAAGAAGCCACCAAATTTTTGACCATTTAAGAAAGAAAGAATTGAGTTGCTGTTTCATATCATTTTCCAAGTTTTAGTTTCATTCTGATGAGGACACAAAGATAGGAACTTTTCTTGAAAAGTCAGGAACGGGAGGCTGAAAAGATGGAGAATAATGGAGAAAAAGGAGGGCGTTCACTTTATTTCACGTTGAATTTGAGCCTATTTGGAGAAAAAGGAGTAACTTTGCAGTGGAGAGATGCTTTCTTTCCTAAGAAAAAGAGAAGAATGAAAGGTTTACACATTATTATATATATAGGGACACTGATGATGACACTCGTGTTGGCTGGCTGCAACGGATGTGGCAGCAAGGATAAGCATGAACTGCCGAAGGTGGAGTCGGTGATTCTATCGCGCATCAAGCAGAAGGCAGACTTGGTGACGACGGAGGTGAGGGTGAGGAAGTTGGCGATTTACGATTCCAGCAAGCATGAGAAGTTTGAGCTGAAAGACCCGAAGACTTGGAAATACGGGGAGAGGAAGTGCATCGTACCAGTTGATGTGACGATTAAGTACGGGTATGACTTGCGCGACTTGACGATAGACGATGTGAAGTTGACGGATGACAGCACGGCTGTGGTGATTCTGCTGCCTGAACCGAAGGTGATTGATTCGGGTTATGAGGCGAAGGTGGATGAAAAGTCCATCGTGCGGATGTCATCGGGATTGAGGGACAAGATTAGCCATGAGGAGGTGGATATGTTGATGGAAAGGGCTTATCAGGAGGTGATGAAGGAGGATTTCACGGAACTGGCGGGTAATGACATTGAGAACAACGCCAAGGTGGTGTTTGCCTCGATTGTGAAAAGTGTGGGCATGAAGAATGTTGATGTGATTGTACACAGAAAGAAGGAGTGGAATAGTTAAGAATGAAACATAGAAGTTGGATTGTAGCGATTTGTGTGGTGATGGTGGGCATTGCGTGTGCGGTGCTCATCAAGCGGTGTGTGCAGAAGGATGTGGATGAACTGCCGATGGAGAAGACGATGGCGAGCATCGAGGAGGTGCGGTTGAGAGGCGAGATTTATGTGTGCAGCGCGATGATTGAGGACTACACCACGAAGCAAGTAACGGAGGAGAATCTGCTGTGGGCGAATGAGGAACATTCATGTGTGCAGACGATGAGGCAACGATGCAGTTACAAGGTGGATTTGGACAAGGTGGAATATTGGGCCGAAGACTCAACGAAGACGGTGCTGGTGAAGTTACCTTCCGTGGAGTATGTGGCTACCACTCAGAGCACATCTTTCTTGTCGGATGACAGCGAGTATTGGGCTGAACATCTGCCAAATACG
Organism: uncultured Prevotellaceae bacterium; assembly: GCA_947167515.1. Taxonomy (GTDB): domain Bacteria; phylum Bacteroidota; class Bacteroidia; order Bacteroidales; family Bacteroidaceae; genus Minthosoma. The sequence continues at coordinate 4,919 of CAMVIM010000019.1, forward strand.
AATGCAATGAAGCGGAAAGTGGAGGAACAGATAAAACGGAGATTTGACACACCCAATAACAGGAGAAAGGCGGAAAGATATGCGGAGGATGCTATTAGTGAGGTGATGGAGAAGTTGGGATATGAGGTGGAGTTTGTGAGGACGCTGGAGAAAGTGAAAAACTAAAAGTGAAAAGTGAAAAAATCTAAGTTACTTCTGCTAATGGAGAAGGAATACAGAGACGGCCTTGACGGGCGTCTCTTTTTTGCATGCGTTGACGAAGGCGGTCCACAAACTCGTGGTTTTTCAAGCCCCAACCAGGAACGGCAAGAAGGCTGGAGGGCGACTGGGAAACAAAGCGTTCGAGAACAAGGTCAGGACGCAGACGTTCCACGAAATCTATCACGAGGTCTATGTACTCGTCAGGCGTGAAGAGATGGAAATCAGCAGGATGGGTCTGAAACCCTTCCGCCATTCGGGTGCCCTTGATGAGTTGGAGTTGGTGGAGCTTGAGCATGGTGAGGGGAAGGGAGGAAAGGACTTCTGCTTCGTGAAGCATGGCTTCCCGACTCTCTCCTGGAAGTCCAAGAATGAGGTGAGCACCCGTGCGGATGCCACGAGCAGCCGTGCGAGTGATGGCATCGACGGTTTGGGCATGGGTGTGGCCACGATTGATACGCGACAGCGTTGCGTCATAGATGGACTCTATGCCGTATTCGACGAGAAGGAAGGTGCGATGATTGAGTTCCTCAAGATAATCCAAGAGTGCATCGGGCATGCAGTCGGGACGAGTGCCGATAACCAGCCCTATGACATCAGGGACGGAAAAAGCCTCCTCGTATTTGTCTTTGAGGCTGGAAAGAGAACCGTAAGTGTTGGTGTATGCTTGAAAATAAGCAAGATACTTCATTTCTGGATATTTTTTGGAAAAGAAGCGTTTGCCTTCTTCCAGTTGTTGCGTGATGGTCTTGGAAGGGACACAATAGTCGGGATTGAAGGTCTGGTTGTTGCAATAGGTGCAACCTCCCGTTCCCACAGTTCCGTCGCGGTTGGGACAGGTGAAACCCGCATTGAGAGAAATCTTCTGCGTTTTCGTGCCCAACTGAGTTGTGAGCCAAGTGCCGTAGTCGTTGTAGAGATGCATAGGGAGAAAAAAGAGGGGCTTCGGGGGAACCGAAGCCCGTAAGTGGATTTTGGGGAATCATCATGGAATGAGCAACTTGGTGGAGCGAGTCTTGCCATCCACACGCCAGCTGATGATATAGACGCCTCGAGGAAGGTCTGCCACCGAACAGGGTTCCGAAGCAATGAAGGAACGGACGAGTGTGCCATTGGAGGAACAGATTTTAGCCGTGAACACAAGCTGTTCGGGCATTTCTGCACCAAAGTGAAGCACCTTGCTTTGGGGATTGTAGGCAAGCGCGTACTCTTCAGGCTCCACCGCAGCAATAGCGTCTGGTTCAGGTCGCTCTATCTCTTCGCCAGGAATGATATACCACAAGCGTTTCAAGCTCGTCGAGTTGCGAGCATCTGTGTTATAGCTGATAATGGAAGTGCCATCGGAAGCATTACCTCCATTCTGGTTGGCGGTGTGGTGGGTGTACTTGTTGATGATGTTGTAATAGCCCTGCGTTCCTTGAGGTTTAAGGTTCCAGAGTTGCCTATCGTCGTCAGCATCGGGAGTTGCAGTGTTCAACTGTGTACCCACATTGGTCGTAGCAGTGGATGTGCCAGAAGTGGGGTCGTTGAGAGCCATTCCATCGTTGCGATTGATTATCATGAAATAATCGCCCACTGGAACGAACTCCCACTGTTGAGAAATGCGAGTGGAAAGAGGTTGCCATGAACACACCAAGTCACCCGCCCTTCCTGTGCTGTTATAGAGATCGAACACTCGTCCGTTGTCAGCATTGCTGATGGTATAATAGTAGTCTTCAGCTTTGAACGGAGGGGTTGGCTCTGCCACTTTCTTGTTGGCAAAAGCTGTCGTCAGGAAGGGTATATGAATGGAAAGGTAGTTCTTGATGTCGGCCACATACTGGTCGTAGGACGAGTAGAGCACTCGCTCACGCAATATTCTGCGGTTAATGCCCCACTTCTGATAGTTCAGTTCCTGCGACTCCTGCAACAAGGCCGATATGGAGTCGATTTGCTTGTACATATATTCTTCAAGTCCCCCATTCACCACTTCTGTATAACGGCGATTGACCAAACGGCCAAACCAAGGGTCTTCCCACATGCGGTTGAGCCAGTTTTTTGTTGCCCCATAACCTGCATCAGTCATCAGCTGCCGCTCGGTGTTACTGGTGCCCAGCCGGTCTGTTCGGTTGTCGTTGTTGTAGGCAATGTCATAGTCCCACAATGGACCGAAATAGAGCAAGGGGTCTTGCTGGTCTTTGTAAAAATAGGAAGACCAATAGCCATCCACATTTCCACTCACTTCTGTGGCGATGAACCAATTGACCAACGAGGTGGAATCCACCCATGCGCGATAACCCGTTTCGGCATCAGTGAAGTTGTCAGAAGCTAGAACTGTTTCAAAGTCATTGATATACTGACGGATATAATTGTTCTGAGCGGCCACAATCTCGTCATCTTCTGGATAGTGAATCGTGATGGGGAGTTGGTAGCGGTTTGTCGTGAAATAGTTGCCATCCTTGAAACCATCCACTTCCAGCAGATAGCCCCCCGTGATATCGCTTTCTTCCGTCAGCGGATAGTCCTGTTCGGCGATATTGACGCGGTGAGGACGCACATCCACTTGATCGCTGATTTGATAGTTGCCTTGGTAAACGCCGTTTAGCGTCAAATCAACAAATTTGCAGGCAGGACTGTTCTTCAAGCCCAAGAAATCGCCCATCAGAAAAGTGATGGCATTGCGCATCAGGCTCTTGTCGCCAGCATTGGCCAAAAGCGTCCACTTCTTAGCCTTCGCATAGCCTTTTCCCAAGAACTTCTCCTTTTCCTGAAACTTTATCTTATAAGGCTTCTTGGCCAAATTCCACGTGGAATTTCCACGACCACGAATCCCCATACCATCGTATTGTGTCACCACATCCTCCTCATCTACATAGAACATCGTGGCATTCACGTAGATTTCCTTGCTCGTGATGGCGACATGGTTCTCCGTTTCAATATAGACATGCGGAAGATTTGTCAAACGCGTGTATGTTTGTGCAGTTGCCGAAAGGCATAGAATGGCAAAAATTGCCCCAATCAGTGTAATTTTATGACGCATAAGTAGGTTTGATTTGGGCACAAAGGTAGAGATTTCTTACAAAACGTTCAAAAAAAACAAGAAAATTATTGTCATTTTAGCAAAAAGCCGTACCTTTGCAAGCCGATTTATATCGAGAGGTGGCAAAATGCTGTCTCGTGCTCTGTGTGGATAGCAACTCCTCTTAACCGGGAATGCGGTCCGTGAAACGCAGAAAACCCAAAGGGAATTTCTTTTGAAGAGAACACTTTCCGTGACATCACGACGAAAGGAGGAACCGATGGGCACAGTACGTCAGTCGAGCGTAAGCCGAACTGGCAGCGAACACACATTATTAATTATTAAAACCAAAAGGTTAAATGCAATCAAACAGTTTTAAGACAAGCTACATCACTCCAGAAGCAGCAAACAAGCAGTGGGTGGTTGTAGATGCAGCAGGCCAGACATTGGGTCGCCTTGCATCTAAGGTAGCAAAGGTACTTCGTGGTAAGTACAAGCCCGTCTTCACACCCAATATGGATTGTGGCGACAACGTGATTCTCATCAATGCCAACCAGATTAAGATTACTGGCAAGAAAGAGACAGAGAAGATTTACATCACTTTCTCAGGTTATCCAAGCGGTCAGCACAAGGCCACTTACGCCGAAATGGTGAAGCGTCCAAACGGTTACGATAAAGTGCTCCGTCACGCAGTGAAAGGCATGCTTCCAAAGGGCATCCTCGGAACTCATCTTCTCAAAAACCTCTACATTTTCGAAGGCGCAGAGCATGACAAGCAGGCTCAGAAGCCAGTAAATCTTGACATTAACACCCTCAAATAAAGAATAAGGTATATGGCAGTAGAATATATCAATGCACTCGGTCGTCGTAAGAGCGCCGTTGCTCGCGTGTACCTTACTGAAGGTACTGGCAAAATCACCATCAACAAGCGTGATCTCAAGGATTATTTCCCATCAGAACTCATCCAGTTCGTTGTAAAGCAGCCTCTGAACCTCCTTGGCGTTGCCGAGAAGTATGACATCAAGGCTAACCTTACAGGTGGTGGTTACACAGGTCAGAGCCAGGCTCTCCGCCTCGCTATCGCCCGTGCTCTTGTGAAAATCAACGAAGAAGACAAGAAGGCGCTCCGCGCTGAAGGCTTCATCACACGTGACGCACGTGCTGTTGAGCGCAAGAAGCCAGGTCAGCCAAAGGCACGTCGCCGCTTCCAGTTCTCTAAGCGTTAATATTACTAGAGGGACTAGAACCACTAGAATTTCCAGGAAAACTAGGACTACTAGAATATCATATCATCGTTTAGTATCTAAACTTGCAGGCTCTCTCATACACAGGGCGACCTGCGAGTTGGTTAAACAAACATTAACTCAAAAAGAAAGTAAACAAACTAAAAAATTATGGCAAGAACAGATTTTGATTCTCTTCTCCAAGCTGGTGCCCACTTCGGTCACCTCAAGCGCAAGTGGAATCCCGCTATGGCTCCCTACATCTTCATGGAGCGCAATGGCATTCACATCATCGACCTTCACAAGACAGTTGCAAAGATTGATCAGGCTGCAGACGCTCTCAAGCAGATTGCTAAGAGCGGCAAGCGCATCCTTTTTGTTGCAACAAAGAAGCAAGCTAAAGACATCGTAGCAGAAAAGGCTGCATCAGTAGGTATGCCCTATGTGATTGAGCGTTGGCCAGGTGGCATGTTGACCAACTTCCCCACTATCCGCAAGGCTGTGAAGAAGATGGCTAACATCGACAAGCTCTTGAACGATGGCACTTACGACAAGCTGTCAAAGCGTGAAAACCTTCAGATTCGCCGCAAGCGCGCCAAGTTGGAGAAGAACCTCGGTTCTATCGCTGACCTGACTCGTCTTCCTTCAGCCCTCTTCGTGGTTGACGTGATGAAGGAGCACATTGCTGTCAGCGAGGCTAATCGTTTGGGCATTCCCGTGTTCGCTATCGTCGATACGAACTCTGACCCACGCGACATCGACTTCGTAATCCCTGCAAACGACGATGCAAGCAAGTCTATTGAGTTGATTCTCGGTGCTGTTTGTGACGCTATCAATGAGGGTCTCGAGGAGCGCAAAATTGAAAAGGCCGACATGGAAGCAAACGCTGACAAGAAGGAAGGCGAAGTTCCAGCAGTAGAAGAGGCTGAAGAGGAAGTAGCCGCAGAAGAGGTTGCTGAACCACAGGCTGAATAAAGAAATTGTTCATGTTATGGGCTATAGGCAACTATAACCCATAACTTTCATTAAACCAATAAATACAAAAGACTATTATGGCAATTACAATACAGGAAATCAACGAGCTTCGCAAGAAGACTCAGGCTGGTCTCATGGATTGCAAGAAGGCTCTTACTGAGGCAAACGGTGACATGGAGGCTGCTATGGAAATCCTTCGCAAGAAGGGTCAGCTCGTAGCTGCTAAGCGTTCTGACCGTGATGCAGCAGAGGGTTGTGTACTTGCAAAAGTAGATGGCAACTATGGTGCAATGATCGCACTGAAGTGTGAAACCGACTTCGTGGCTAAAAACGCCGACTTCGTGGCACTCGCCACCAAGATTATCGATGCTGTTGTGGCTGCTAAGTGCAAGAGCATGGATGAGGTGAACAACCTGACCATCGATGGCGAGAACATCAAGGACGCTATCACCAACCGCTCTGGTGTGACTGGCGAGAAGATGGAGTTGGATGGCTTCAACTATGTGGAAGGCGAGGACATCGTTGCCTACAACCACATGAACCAGAACTTCCTCTGCGCTCTCGTCGTGCTCAACAAGAAGGGCTTCGAAGAGGCTGGCAAGGGCGTGGCCATGCAGGTTGCCGCTATGGCTCCTATCGCGCTGAACGCTGAAGCAGTGCCACAGGAAGTGAAGGACACCGAGACTCGCAATGCCATCGACAAGGCCAAGCAGAACCAGATTGGCAAGGCTGTTGAAAATGCCCTCAAGAAGGCTGGTATCAACCCTGCACACGTTGACTCAGAGGACCACATCGAATCTAACACTGCCAAGGGCTGGATCACTCCAGAAGAGGCAGCTAAGGCTCGCGAAATCAAGGTAAACGTAGCAAAAGAAGCTGAGGCCAACCTGAAAGAGCAGATGATTGAGAACATTGCCAAGGGTATGGTTTCTAAGTTCTTCAAGGAGAACTGCCTCCTCGAGCAGGCCTACATCGATGACAACAAGATTTCTGTTGCACAGTATCTGAAGAACATCGACAAGGATCTCACTGTAACAGACTTCAAGCGTTTCACTCTCCGTGCTGAATAAAAAGAAGCACTGGAGCAAGGGAAACATCCATAAATAAAGAAAGCGGGATGCATTCATCAGAGTGCATCCCGCTTTTTGTTGGAGATAAGGTCTTTAGGGCTTCATGACTCTAAAGACTTGAGAGGCTGATTCTCTCAGCTATTTCTGCTTGACAACCCTGCTCTTACAATCCTCGACCAGTTTGTCATTTCACCGTCTCTTCTGGATATGGGTATAGGAAACACCGCAAGCCATGTAGTGACTGAATATGCACTGATAGGCAGCATCCACCTCTGTATTGGCGATGTCACAGTTTCCTTTTAATAGTTGCTTTGGTCGGGATTAAAGGTTTGTTTTTTTCTTTTTCTCTTCGTAGAACCGCACTTTCAGTTCCATCTTCTCCTTCTGCTTCCGTGCATCGTCCAAATCATACATGGTTTTCGCCAAAGCATAACACTTCGCCACGTCCTTCTTTTGAACTTCTGAAAGCCCCTTGGGCAGTTGCGTGGTATAATCATCGGCACCAAGGTCTATCTCCTGGAAAGAATATCTCCGTTTCTTGTCTATCAACACAAGAAGCATCTTACCGCCCTCCTCCACTTCTGGAAAGAAGGTGAAGCGTTCTTTACTCCCTTTATAGGCTGGCAACACCCAATAGCCAGTGGTTTGGTACTTCTCTTGCTTTTCAAAAACGAACTGCTTTTTCAATTCCTCCAATTCATACATTTTGAAGGTTGCCACGCTATCCGCCTCCACCAAATCAGTCTTTGCCTGAGCCAGTTCCAGCGAATCATTCCGACGGATTTCAGCCTTACGTTGCTCCGCCATTGATGGACGGCTTTCGCAACCATAAAGCCCTAACAAGAGGATAATGACATAAATTGTTCTTTTCATCTTCCATTTATTTGTGTGGCAAAGATAATGGTAAAAAAGAAACAAGAGCACTTTTTTTCAAAAAAAATAGTGACTTTTGTTCCTTTTCTTTCATTTTTCCCTATCTTTGCACTATCAAAGATTCTCAAAGAAGATTAAAGCATCATGAAAAAGTTCTTTCTCTTTGCCATCACAGCACTGCTGATTTCATGTGGCAATAAAGCATCATCAAATACTGACACGACCAGTGAAGCAGTTCCCGATTCCTGTGAGACAACAGCCACTTCAACCGACGAGCCTTCACTCCGAGAGTGCACCTCGTTCTCGACGAAGTTCCGCAAGGATGAGAACGGACAGGTGGATGCCATTATCTTGACGTGCGACATTGACAACAAGAAGCAGGAGTTCACTTGCGAGTTCAACTGGCCGAAAGACGAGGGTCTTTTGGACGAAGCTGGCGAAATAGAGGAGGTGGACGTCAACTTCGACGGTGTGCCCGACGTGATGATGACGCTGGGCGACTTTGGTGTCAACCCCGAACTTTTCCCGACAATCTTCTACGGCGTCTTCATCTGGAACGAGGCAACCGGAGAGTTTGAGCAGTCGACAGCATTAGAAGACAAGCCCAACCTCGTTATCGACGCAGAAAAGAAACTCATCATCAGCAATTATGAAACCGTCGTCGGTGACCATTATCATGAGGAATATGCTTGGGAAGACGGTAAGTTGAAGCTGGTGGAGGAAAAGCTGATGAACAATTACGAAGACGAGGAATAACTCATTAGTATATAATAGCATGAAGATTCTCACCCACGACGACATACTCCGTCAGATTGACCACCCATTCTTCCACCTCATTTCCGATACGGCAGAGGAACTGGGTTTGGAGTGCTACGTCATCGGTGGATGGGTGAGGGATCTCTATCTGGAACGTCCATCCAGCGACATCGACATCGTGGTGGTTGACCCTACCCAACAGACCAAACGCCCAGGCATCGCCATTGCCGAAGCCTTGCGCCACAAACTGGGTAAGAAGGCACACATCGCCATTTTCAAAAACTTCGGCACCGCGCAACTGAAGCACAAAAGTCTGGAGATAGAGTTTGTGGGCGCACGGAAAGAGAGCTACGACCGCAACTCCAGAAAGCCCGTAACGGAAGATGGAACGCTGGAAGAAGACCAGAATCGCCGCGACTTCACCATCAATGCGATGGCTCTCTGCCTGAACAAAGACCGATTCGGCGAACTGGTTGACCCCTTCGACGGTTTGGCAGACCTGGAAGACAAGACCATCGCCACCCCACTCGACCCCGACATCACTTTCAGCGATGACCCGCTACGCATGATGCGCTGCATCCGTTTCGCCACCCAATTAGACTTCCACATCGAGGAAGAAACCTTTCTGGCACTGGAACGCAACAAGGAGCGCATCAAGATTATTTCCAGCGAGCGCATTGCCGAAGAACTTAACAAGATACTTCTTTCCCCCACCCCTTCCAAAGGATTCGTGGAACTGGAACGCTGCGGTCTGCTTCCGCTCATTTTCCCCGAGTTGGCTCTCCTGCAAGGAGTTGAGACCAAAAATGGGAAGGCGCACAAGGACAACTTCTACCACACGTTAGAAGTGCTCGACAATGTGGCAAAAGCCACAGCCGACCCCAGCAAACTTTCGGAAGGAAATGGTAAATGGGACTCTCCCAAAGACCATGTTCTCTGGCTGCGTTGGGCAGCCCTTCTCCACGACATCGGCAAGCCCAAATCGAAACGGTTCGATCCGCTGCTGGGATGGACTTTCCACAACCACAACGAGATTGGCGAACGGATGATTCCCAACATCTTCAGGCACATGAAACTGCCCATGAACGAGAAGATGAAGTTCGTGCAGAAACTCGTGCACCTACACATGCGCCCCATCGTCATCGCCGACGAGGAAGTGACCGACAGCGCCGTGCGGCGACTGCTCTTCGATGCGGGCGACGACATCGACGACCTGATGACGCTCTGCACCGCCGACATCACCTCAAAGAATGAACTGAAGAAGAAGAAATTCCTCGACAACTTCCTCACCGTGCGCACCAAACTGGTGGAGATAGAGGAGAAAGACCGAATCCGCAACTTCCAGCCTCCCATCAACGGCGAAGACATCATGGAGATGTTTAGGCTGAAGCCCTGCCGCGAAGTGGGCATATTGAAAAACCTCATCAAGGACGCCATCCTCGACGGCAAGATACCTAACGAGTACGAACCAGCCGAGGCCCTGCTCATCGAGGAAGCCAAGAAGATGGGGCTGACCCCACAATCACATAAATGATCAACTAACTAATAAAACCTAACAGACATGAAAATATTCTCAAAGCTCATGCTCGGCCTTGCCCTCGTGGCACAGACAGCCGCCGCACAAACCAAGCAAGAAGTGCTCGGACAAATAGAGAAAGTGAACGACTACTGGCAAAGCCACAACTCAGCCAAATGCCGTGGTTTCTGGGACAATGCCGCCTATTTCACAGGCAATCAGGAGGTCTATAACCTGACGGGCAAGCAGCAGTATCTCGACTATGCCATCACTTGGGCTGAATATAACCATTGGAAAGGTGCCACTCAGAAGGACAAGAGCCAATGGCAATACAAAACCTACGGAGAAGGCATGAACCATGTGCTTTTCGCCGACTGGCAGATCTGTTTCCAAGTCTATATCGACCTCTACAAGCAGGAACACCGCGCCGAGCGCATCGAACGTGCGCTGGAAGTGATGTGCTATCAGGCTTCCACCCCCGACAAGGACTATTGGTGGTGGGCTGATGCGCTCTACATGGGCATGCCCATCTTCTCCAAGCTCTACACCGTGACACACGACCAGAAACTGCTCGACAAGCAGTACGAATGTTTCAAATGGACAGACGATTTGCTGTTCGACAAGGAAGAACAGCTCTACTACCGCGACGGCAAATATATCTATCCGAAAGTGAAGACCGCCTGCAACAATGGCAAGTCCTTCTGGGCACGTGGTGCAGGTTGGGTGCTGGCTGGTTTGGCAAAAGTCCTGCAAGACCTTCCCAAAGACAGCAAGTACTACGCTTTCTACCTCGACCGCTTCAAGCAACTCTCGGCAGGTGTGGCTCGCAGCCAGCAGCCCGAAGGCTACTGGACACGCTCCATCCTCTGTCCCGACGATGCGCCAGGCTATGAAACCTCCGGCACCGCCTTCTTCACCTACGGCATCCTGTGGGGGGTGAACAACGGCATCCTCCCTGCCAAGCAATACCAACCGACCATCGACAAGGCATGGAAATACCTGTCCGAGACAGCCCTCCAGCCCGACGGCAGCATCGGCTACGTGCAGCCCATCGGCGAAAAGCCCGACCCCACCAAGACTGTCAACGCACAATCACAAGCACCTTTCGGCACAGGCGCATGGCTCTTGGCAGCCTGTGAATACTACAAGTATCTCAAGAACTAAGGAAAGGATGGAAGGCGACCATATCAGCATCAACCGCTGGCTCCTGCCGCTGTCTTGGCTTTATGGGCTTGGAGTAAGCATTAGAAACCAGATGTTTGACTATGGTTTGCTGAAATCACAATCCTTCAGTTTGCCCGTCCTCTGCGTTGGCAATCTCACCGTAGGCGGAACAGGCAAGACCCCCCACACCGAATACCTCGTTCGGTTGCTGTCGAAAGAGCATCAGGTGGCAGTGCTTAGCCGAGGCTACAAGCGGAAGTCTAAGGGATTCGTGCTGGCAACAGCCGACACTCCCATGACAGACATCGGCGACGAGCCTTACCAGATGAAGCAGAAGTTTCCGCAGATTCACATGGCGGTCGATCGAGACCGCTGTCACGGCATCCGGCAACTGATGAAGGATGATGTGCAGCCCGCCTCCGAAGTGGTCATCCTCGACGATGCCTTCCAGCACCGTTATGTGCAGGCAGGCCTCAACATCCTGCTGATGGACTACCACCGCCTCATCTATCTCGACCGCCTTCTGCCCGCAGGACGATTGCGCGAACCTCTGTCAGGCCGTATGCGTGCCGACATCGTCATCGTCACCAAATGTCCACCCGACATCACCCCAGCAGAGCGGCAAAACATCGTGCAGAACCTCCGTCTGGAGAAAAGGCAGAAAGTGTTCTTCACCACCTACAAATACCCAGACACGCTCAAGGAACTGAGTGACAACCCACTACTGGTCACAGGCATCGCCTCACCACGACAGATGGTGTATGATCTCAACAAGCTGATATCGAAGTTTGAACTGATGAGTTTCCCCGACCACCATAACTTCACTCAGCAAGACATCGAGGACATCCGCACACGAGCCGCAGGACGCACCATCCTCACCACCGAGAAAGACGCAACACGCCTGCACGGACTCGACCACATGAAGGTCATCCCCATCGAAGTCGAGTTTCTCGACGGAAAAGGAGAAGAGTTCGACCACATCATCACCCACTTTGTGCAGCAGAATCTGCCCACGAAGCCTTCGCAACAAACTAAACAGCTATAAAGAAAATGGCAACAGAAATATCAACCCTCGGAGAGTTCGGACTCATCAAACGGCTCACTCAGAACATCACCCCACAAAACCCTGAAACCCAATACGGTGTGGGCGACGATTGTGCCGTGCTGAAATATGGAGACGACAAAGACATCCTCGTCACCACCGACCTGCTCATGGAGGGTGTACACTTCGACCTCACCTACCTGCCCATGAAGCATCTGGGCTACAAGGCCGCACAGGTCAACCTCTCCGACATCTACGCGATGGGCGGAATGCCCAAGCAAATCACCGTCAGCCTCGCCCTGAGCAAACGCTTCAGCGTGGAAGACATGGATGACTTCTACGACGGTCTCCGACTTGCTTGCGAAGCACACGGAGTCGATATAGTGGGAGGCGACACCACCAGTTCACGCACCGGACTCGCCATCTCCATCACCGCCATTGGCGAGGTGGACAAAGGCAAGGCCATCTACCGCAATGGAGCCAAGGAGACCGACCTCATCTGCGTGAGCGGCGACCTTGGAGCCGCCTACATGGGGTTCCAGTTGCTCGAACGCGAGAAGGAAGTCTATTACAAGCAGATAGAGACCGCCAAGACCGATGCCGAACGCATGGCCATCGCCCAGCCCGACTTCAGCGGACGCGAATACCTGCTCGAACGCCAGATGAAGCCCGAAGCACGACGCGACATCATCCTCCAACTGCGTGAAGCGGGCATCCAGCCCACTGCCATGATGGACATCAGCGACGGACTCTCCTCCGAACTGATGCACATCTGCACCCAGAGCCACTGCGGATGCCGCATCTACGAAGAGCGCATCCCCATCGACTACCAGACTGCCGTCATGGCCGAAGAACTGAACATGAACCTCACCACAGCCGCCCTCAACGGAGGCGAGGACTACGAACTGCTCTTCACCGTCCCCATTGCCGACCACGAAAAGATTGAGCAGATGAAGGACGTGAAACTCATCGGCCACATCACCAAGGAAAGCCTCGGCTGCGCCCTCATCACCCGCGACGGAGCGGAGTTTGAGCTGAAGGCACAGGGATGGAACCCCCTGAAAGAAAGCAAATAATTAACCCTATAACAAACACTTAAAAACAAACAAAATTATGAGAGTAATTATTGAACCCGATTATGAAGCCCTCTCAAAGTGGGCAGCCAACTACGTGGCAAACCGCATCCTTGCAGCCAAGCCAACCCCCGAAAAGCCTTTCGTGCTGGGATGTCCCACCGGTTCTTCACCACTCGGCTTGTATCGCAACCTCATCGACATGTACACCGCCGGCAAACTCAGTTTCCAGAATGTGGTGACCTTCAACATGGACGAGTATGTCAACCTGCCTGAAGACCACCCGGAGAGCTACCACTCTTTCATGTGGAACAATTTCTTCAGCCACATCGACATCAAGCCTGAAAATGTACACATCCTCAATGGCAACGCTCATGACCTTATTGCAGAGTGCAACCACTACGAGGAAATGATTGCCGAAGCTGGTGGCGTTGACCTCTTCATGGGTGGTATCGGCCCCGACGGTCACCTTGCCTTCAACGAGCCAGGCTCTTCCCTCTCGTCTCGCACACGCATCAAGACGCTCACCACCGACACCATCCACGCCAACAGCCGCTTCTTCAACGGCGACCTCTCGCTCGTTCCCAAGCAGGCACTCACCGTCGGCATCGGCACCGTGATGGATGCCAAGGAAGTGCTCCTCGTGTGCAGCGGCCACAACAAGGCACGTGCCCTCAAGCACTGCATCGACGGTGACATCAGCCACAAGTGGACATCCTCCATGCTGCAGATGCACCCCCACGCCATCGTGGTGTGCGACGAAGCCGCTTGCGACGAGTTGACCGTAGGCACCTACAAGTACTACCTCGACAAGGAGCGCGGCAACCTGTAAGCCCCCTCCCCACCCGACCCTATCGGGAAACGTCCATTCCCACGAACATTCCATTCAGCATAGCCCCCAGATGCACATCCGATGCATCTAGGGGCTATTTCTGTTTCACACAACGTTTCCTCACTCCAACTTCATGGCTTGCAGGAACTTCCGCTGCCTTTTGTCCGGATGCTCCACCCGCCGTATGCTCCAGTTGGTCGTGTCAACCCACAGTCCAGCCTCGTGCAGATAACTGTCATAGTCAATGTCGGCAGTGGTGTCCACCAAAGTGCGGATGTCCGTCATGGGTTGTCCAGCCACTTCCTCCACCGCAGCCCAGAACTCCTCTTCGGTGAATCCGCGCTGCCACTGCTTGTAGAAGCGGTTGTAGAGCAGGCGCATCACATCATCGAGCGAACGTTGCTGCTGGGTCTTCCGACGAATGTCGATGTCAAGAAGCAGACCGATGACAGGACCTTTGAAATAGTAGTTCACACGCACCTCACGCGCATTGTCATCCTGATTCATGAAGTTGAGCCAGATGTCATAACTGCTCTGCCGCAGGCTCATGTGACGCTGTCCCTCGTAAGGGGCATACAAACGGAAATACGTGGAAAGCAACTCCAAAGCCTCATCGGTCATCGTGATGCCCGCATACTGCAAAAGGCGGAACTCATAGTAACAGGTCAAACCTTCACTCACCCACAGCATCGGCGTGATGGCCTCATGGTCGTAGTCGATAGGCCACAGTTCAGCCGGCCGGATGCACTTCACATTGTAGAGATGAAAATACTCGTGCGCCACAAATGCTAAAAACTTCACATGAGCAGCACGAGAGTTGAAGCGATAATTCCCATCGGTGTAGCAAGCCTGCGAGTTAAGGTGTTCCAGCCCCCCACCGCCTTCGCCCATGTGGATGAGGCAATAGTTGTCGTAAGGCACATCGCCCATCAACTGAGTGGCTGCGCTGACAATCTTCTTGAAGTCACGCTCCAAGCCGATTTCCTCGGCTCCATCGGGCGTTTCCAGCGCAAACTCGTAGGGATGCCCTTCGTGCGTGAAGTGACTCACATAGTGATTGCCCAGCAACAAGGGCGAATCGTAGAGCGTGTCAAAATCCTTGACGGTGAACGTGTGGGCATCCTCCTGATGAGGCATCAGTCCCGAAGAGATGTGCTGCCAGCAGGAGGGCACATCGAAGGTGACCGTGACGGGATGCTGCGTCTGCCCATCCACATACATGAACACACCTGCAGGAGCGACGAATGCCACCTGCGACTCCACCCGGCTCGATGCCACATCGCGCTGGTTGGCATAGACACGCCATGTCACACGTGCCCGCTTGTCAGACGGAAGACTGATGCGCCAACGGTTCAGCCCCTCCTTCTTCCACACGAGGCCTTGCCCCTGTAGGTCGGTAGCCGCGAAGTCACACAGATGCTTCGGGAAGTTCAGCATTTCATAATAGCCTGGAGCCCACAACGGCATGTTGAGCACCAGTTCGTCGCCTCCATCGGTTTGCCGATAATCCAACGAAACATTCAGATAGTGAGCCAAAGTGTCAAACGCCACCATGTAGCGCATCTCATAATTCGTCTGCGCCTTGGCCGAACCGCAGACAACAAGGGCGCACAAAAGCACCCATCGCAACATTTTTTTCATTGTATAGCCTCTCAAAAAAAATTAAATCAGGTGCAAAGTTACGACTAAGTAAACAAAAAAACAAATATATTTAAGTTTTCCCCACCCCTGCCCAATCGTACAAAATGACCAACCAAAACTGCCACAAAATCGGTGTGACTCACACCCCAACCATAGGTCTGAGTCACACCCCAACCATAGGTGTGACTCACACCGATTTTGAGGCCACGGAAGCGTACGTTTTGACCAATCAGAAGCAATCTTTCTGAAATCCCCGTTTTCTCTGTTATGATGCTATAAAAATGGATATAATCACGTTAAACTGGCGAAAGTATAACGCTATTTCTTGAAATTGTTGTAACTTTGCACAGAAAATATAACAAGACTGGTTTAATTTCCACGAAGTTTAACCCTTTAACCACACAACAACATGAATAATCAATCATTCAGCATGAAGATTCAATCATTCAGCAATGATGTTTTCCAGCGCATGGCGGTCTTGCTGACCGTGGTGGCGTTGGCTATTACAGTCCCCTGCAAAGCAAGAGGAAACGAGATGAGCGGCACGTGCGGCATAGCATCGGACAATGACGGTGCGAACGTGACGTGGACGCTGACGCAGACCGGCACGATAACGGTGGAATCAGCTTGGAACTATGAAACGTTAGAAGTGACGGCGACAGTCGAGGTTCCTGCCTACAAGTTGACCATCAGCGGCACAGGCGCAATGGCGGACTATGACGATGAGGACGCGACACCGTGGGCATGGGCGAACTTCAATTACGGCCCTGGCGTGTACGAGTCAGGCCATTCGGCCATCACCGCCCTGGAGATTAGTGGGGAGGTGTCGGCTTTGGGCAAGAATGCCTTCATCGGACTGGGGATGGTGGAGTCGCTGACCGTGACCAGTTCGGCGCTGACAACGATAGTCTATAACGACTTGAGCAGCTATAGTCTGACGACGCTGACGCTGCCCGAGACGGTGACCACCATCGACTTGGAGAACAACCCCGATTGCTTCAGAAATGCTGTCAATGATGAGAAATGGCGGGCCTATAAGTCGAGGTTTACGGCTATCGGCGGCGAGTGCGGCGCACAGGGCAACAACCTCATTTGGACACTGACTGCGGGCGACGAGCCTGACGCCAACCAACAGTACCCGATGATACTGACCATCACTGGCACGGGCGCAATGGCAGACTACGACTACACAAATAATTTTAGACCGTGGCATAGTACCCCCACCGTGCTGTCGCTGCCCGAGGGACTGACGCATATCGGCAGTTATGCCTTCGACGCCTGCGGCTTTGCCTCGGTGACCATCCCCGCCAGCGTCGAGACCATTGGTACTTGGGCCTTCATGCAATGCGCCACCTCTGCCGTGACCTTCGCCGAGGGCAGTAAGCTGACGGATCTCGGCAGCTATACCTTCCGTGGGTGTGGTAATCTGTCGAGCGTAGTCATCCCCGCCGGTGTCAAGACTCTCAGAACCCCCTTCCGAGATTGCAGTAATCTAAAGAGCATCACCTTTGCCGAAGGCAGCGAGCTGGAGTTTATCGGCAGCAATACCTTCGATGGATGCAATTCGCTGGAGACCATCGACATCCCCGCCACTGTGAAGGGAATCGGATATTATACCTTCTGGAGATGCGAAACACTGACGACGGTGCGCCTGAACCGCTATGAACCGAGCGACGAGGAGTATCCCGTGACAACGCTCATGTCGAATACTATCGACTACATGCAATTCGATTTATGCCCGGCTCTGAGTAGCATTCAGGTGCCCGATGCGGTGCTGGAGGCCTACCTGAAAGATGCGAGCTGGCAGGCGGCAGGCTATTGCGACCTGCTGTGCCACGACGGCGGATTCTGCGGCGTGGACGATACGAACATGGGACGCAACGTGCGCTGGCGACTGAGGCCGGTGGTAGAAAACGGCACACTCCAGACCGTCGGCGACACCGACAAGATAGCCTATCACCTCGACATCCTGAAGAATGAAACCGAGGGACAGACGAACTACGCGATGGCAGACTTCGACACAGCGCCGTGGAGCAGCTACGCTGACCAAGTGATTTCCGTCACCATCGGCGAGGGCGTAACCTCTATCGGTGCCAATGCCTTCGCGGACTGTGGGTACAAAACGACGTACACCATCACCCACGGCGTGACGGACATCGGCGACAATGCCTTCCCAGCCTTCAAGACATCCCCCTACGAATATCAGATTGACGGCACGACGGTGGACGATCCCGACGATGTGCTCACACGCATCAAGAACCTTGAGGAGGGCACACTGACGCTGTCCATCATCAAGAACATCGCCAAATGCGAGGTCTCTGTGCCCGACCAGACGCTGGACGGCAGTAGCTACATCTGCTATAAGTTCTGGGACACGCCTACTAAGACCGGCACCGTAGTAAAGGACGGCGACGAGGTGCTCACCGTAGGCAAGGACTATGAGTTCAGCTCGGTGTACTTCTATGGCACGGAGAATTTTTGCACTGACGAGATCAATAAGGTAGACGACCGCTTCACCGTAGAAATCAGGGGCATAGGCGACTATGCTGGCATGACCACCGCCGACTTCTACATCATCAGCCCTGAGGCCAACGGCACGTGGGGCGCCCTGGCATGGAGCATCGATGCAGACGGCAACTTCAGCATCACCGGCACGGGAGCCATGAACGAGACTACGCAGGGCGGCTATCCCTGGTATGATAAGGCCAGCTACATTCAGACCATCACCATCGGCGATGACATCACCAGCGTCGCCGCCAACGCCTTCGCCGGCACATCACAGGTGAACAGCTATGGCAACGCCTATGCGCTCACCCTGCCTAAGTCGCTGACCACCATCGGCGAGGATGCCTTCGCCTACTGCACCGGTCTGAGCATCAACCTGGCAGACCTCGTGGACATAGACTGCCACGCCACGGCCTTCGCCCACATCAACAGCATCACCGGCACACTCTACGACGATGCCGACAACACGAAGGCCCTCACCATGATGGCCCTCGCTGGCACGAACCATGTGACCCTCACAGGACACACGCTCTACAAGGACGGCGCTTGGAACACCATCTGCCTGCCCTTCGACGTCAGCATGTACAACAGCCTCGTAGACGATGCCACCGCCACCGTGAAGGAACTCGACCTCTACGGCTACTACGACAAGAATGGCACCCGCTACCCCCAAAAGCCAGAGAAGTTCGATCAAGGCCCGTTCTATCAGACTGGCTACGATGCCGAGAGTGGCACCCTGCGCCTCTACTTCCGAGATGCCACGGCCGACCAGAACAACATCCTGCTGCATGCCGGGCAACCCTACCTGATAAAGTGGACCACTGGCGGCACCGTCAGCGAAGACCTCACCTTCTACGGCGTGAAGGTGATCTCATCGCCCAACAACGGGACGAGCGAGGACGGCTACCTCAACTTCGTGGGCACCTTCTCGCCCGAGACCTTCAACACCGCTGACCCCACAAAGCTCTACCTCGGCGATGGCAACAGTCTCTACTACCCCAGCGAGAGCATGACCATCGGTGCCTTCCGCGCCTACTTCCAGCTGAACGGTCTGAGCGTAAGCGACACCGAAACAACTACCGGGGCTGCCATCCGCAACTTCGTGCTGAACCTTGACGATGAAGATTCTCATGCCACCGCCATCGACAGCGTGACGGAAGACGCGCCACGCACCAGAACTGCTGAGGGCTGGTTCACGCTCGACGGTCGCCGACTCACGGAGAAGCCCACCCAGAAAGGTGTGTACATCCACGACGGCAAGAAAGTCTTCTTTTATTGAATGCGCCGAGTACTTTTAGCCCTTCTTGTTAGTTCCAGTTTCCTGACAAGCCGCTATTGAAAAGTGAAAAGTGAAAAGTGAAAAATCAAAGTTTCCAACAATCCGAAGAACAAGTAACATAGATTTTTCACTTTTCACTTTTCACTTTTCACTTTTTTTCGTACCTTTGCAGCGTTTTTCGCGCGTGTGCGTGTAAGCATACGCGTGAATGATGTATGGTAAAAAGATAATTACTAAAATTTCAAGATATGAACATTTCGTACAAATGGTTGAAAGAATACGTTGACTTCGACATGACAGCCGAGGAGGTGGGCAAGGCGCTCACCAGCATGGGCTTGGAGGTCGAGGCCGTGGAAGAGGTGCAGAGCATCAAGGGTGGCCTGCAAGGATTGGTGGTCGGTCAGGTGCTGACTTGTGAGCCTCATCCGAACAGTGACCACATGCACGTGACCACGGTGGATGAAGGTAATGGCTTGGTGGAGCAGATTGTCTGCGGCGCACCCAACGTGGCTGCCGGCCAGAAGGTGATTGTGGCTCAGTTGGGCTGCAAGCTCTACGATGGCGACAAGGAGTTTGTCATCAAGAAGAGCAAACTGCGCGGCATCGAATCGAACGGCATGATTTGCGCTGAGGACGAAATCGGTGTGGGCACCAGCCATGATGGCATCCTCGTGTTGCCCGAAACGGCTGTGGTGGGCACTCCCGCTGCTGAATACTATGGTTTGGAGAGCGACTATGTGATTGAGGTGGACATCACACCTAACCACTCTGACGCTTGCTCGCACTGGGGTGTGGCGCGCGACTTCTATGCCTATCTGAAGCAGAACGGCTTTAAGACATCGCTGCATCGCCCATCAGTAGATGACTTCAAGGTGCAGTCGAACGACTTGAAGTTTGACGTGGAAGTGGTGGCTGGCGAGGCTTGTCCCCGTTACTGCGCTGTGTCGGTGAAGAATTGCGAAGTGAAGGAAAGCCCGAAGTGGTTGAAGGACCGCCTGGCTGCGATTGGTCAGCGCCCCATCAACAACATTGTGGATATCACCAACTACATCATGATGGCTTACGGACAGCCCTTGCACTGCTTCGATGCCGACATGGTGAAGGGCAATAAAGTGGTGGTGAAGACCTTGCCGGAAGGCACTCCATTCGTCACCCTCGATGGTGAGGAGCACAAACTTTCCGATAAGGACTTGGCTATCTGCAATGTGGAGGAGCCGATGTGTATCGCCGGTGTGTTTGGCGGCAAGGGAAGCGGAACCTACGAGACCACGAAGAACGTGCTGTTCGAGAGTGCTTACTTCCACCCCACGTGGATTCGCAAGAGCGCACGTCGTCATGGCTTGCAGACAGATGCCAGTTTCCGCTTTGAGCGTGGCATCGACCCAGCAGGTCAGATTTACGCCATCAAGCGTGCGGCGATGTTGGCTCAGGAATTGGCAGGTGGCGAAATCAGCATGGAGATTGTCGATGTGAAGAACGACACGTTGCCACAGGATGCCATCATCGATGTGGAATACAAGTATGCGGCTGACCTCATCGGTAAGGAACTGCCAGTGGAGACTCAGCAGAGCATTCTGAAGAACCTCGGCTTTGAAATCCTTTCTTCTGATGACAAGCAGATGCAGGTGAAGGCTCCTGCTTTCCGTGTGGATGTGAAGAAGCCTTGCGATGTAGTGGAAGAGATTCTGCGCATCTATGGCTACAACAATATTGAGATTCCTTCGCAGGTGCGCTCGTCGCTCACCGTGAAGGGCGAACTGGACAAGAGCAACAAACTGCAGAACCATGTGGCAGAACAGTTGGTGGGCTGTGGTTTCAACGAAATTCTGAACAACTCGCTCACGAAGGTTTCTTACTATGAAAATGGGGAAACCTACAAACTGGAGAATTGCGTGAAGCTGATGAACCCGCTGAGCCAAGACTTGGCCGTGCTGCGTCAGACGTTGCTCTTCGGTGGTCTTGAGTCGATTGCCCGCAATGCTAATCGTCGTATGCCCGACTTGAAGTTCTTCGAGTTCGGCAACTGCTACTACTTCGACCCAGAGCGCAATCAGGAGAAGGTGGACGAGAACGGCGAGACGCTGAAGGCCAGTGCCGAATCGTCGAAAAAGATTCTGGCTGCCTACAGCGAAGACTACCACTTGGGCTTGTGGCTGACGGGTAAGCGTGTGAACGGCAACTGGGCACATGCCGACGAGGAAACCTCTGTGTATGAGATGAAGGCTTACGTGCTGAACATCTTCAAACGCTTGGGTGTTCCATTCGGCGCACTTGTGTTCGGCGAGGAGAAGAACGACATCTTCTCGATTGCCACCACCATCACGCAGCGTGGCGGCAAGAAGATTGCCGAGTTCGGCATCGTGACCAAGAAGATGGCGAAGAAACTCGACATCGAGGCACCTGTCTATTTCGCCGACATCAACTGGACGAACCTGATGAAGCTCATCAAGAAGGTGACCGTCACTTATTACGACTTGTCGAAATTCCCTGCCGTGAGCCGTGACCTCGCCTTGCTCGTGGACGAAGGCGTAGAGTTTGCTCAGATTGAGGCAGCCGCTTATCAGGCAGAAAAGAAACTCCTGAAGGAAGTGAAGCTCTTCGACGTGTATGAAGGCAAGAACCTCGAAGCTGGCAAGAAGTCGTATGCCGTCAACTTCACTCTCCAAAGCGAGGAGAAGACACTGAACGACAAGGCCATCGAAGCCATCATGACCAAGATTGAGCAGAACATCTGCAAGGCAACGGGCGCAACTGTTCGTGGCAAGTAAGGGATGACGAAGTACCAAGTGTATCAATATCTGTACTATGCGCTGATTGTGCTGTGGCTGGTGCAGATTGTGGTGGGAGGATTTAACGTCTATCTGCTGATTCCAACCTTCTGTTTGGTACTCTGCTACTATCTGATGAAAAAGAATAAAAAATAATCATAAATCATACAAGAAAAGAATAAGATTATGGGACGCGCATTTGAATTCCGTAAAGCGAGAAAACTGAAGAGATGGGGTAACATGGCAAAGACTTTCACACGCCTTGGCAAGCAACTTGCCATCGCTGTGGCTGAAGGTGGGCCAGACCCTGACAACAACGCACACCTTCGTGCTGTCATCGCGACTTGTCGTCACGAGAACATGCCTAAGGACAACATCGACCGTGCTATCAAGAACGCCATTGGCAAGGACAAGTCGGCCTGGAAGAGCGTGACTTACGAAGGATATGGCCCTCACGGAGTGGCTGTGTTTGTGGATACATTGACCGATAACACCACCCGCACGGTGGCAGACGTTCGTTCGGTGTTCAACAAGTTCAGCGGCAACATGGGTACGACTGGTTCTCTCTCCTTCCTCTTCGACCACTACAGCCAGTTCACCTTCAAGAAGAAGGCTGACATGGACATGGACGAATTTATCCTCGAAGCCATCGAGTTTGGCGTAAATGACGAGTATGATGAGGAGTACGATGAGGAGAAGGACGAGACGACCATCACCATCTACGGTGATCCCAAGTCATTTGCTCAGATTCAGAAGTACCTCGAGGATAACGGTTACGAAATCACAGGTGCAGAGTTCACATACGTGCCCAACGACCTGAAGGAAGTGACCGACGAGCAGCGCGAGACCATCGAGAAAATGGTGGAGCGTCTGGAAGAGTTCGACGATGTGCAGAACGTTTATACTAACATGAAATAACTTTTTTCGGTAGATTCTTTATGAAAACCATCTACGAAACAAAGGGAACATGCTCCAAAGCAATTGAACTGGACGTTGATG
The DNA here is from genome assembly GCA_947167515.1 of uncultured Prevotellaceae bacterium. GTDB lineage: Bacteria > Bacteroidota > Bacteroidia > Bacteroidales > Bacteroidaceae > Minthosoma. The sequence goes on from CAMVIM010000019.1 coordinate 27,831, forward strand.
ATGCAACAGGCATCATCAACTCCGTTCAGTTCATCGGCGGTTGCCCCGGTAACACCATAGGCGTGGCACAGTTGGTGCGCGGACAAAAAGTGGAAGATGTCATTCAAAAACTCGAAGGCATCACATGCGGTGTGAAGCCCACCAGCTGCCCCGACCAGTTGGCAAAGGCCTTGCGCCAGACATTCGCCCGATAAATACAAGATTTCGGAATCATCGCATAGAACGACAGCAATAGAACATCTAAATATAATATATTATGTACGCGCGAACATTAACGCTTTTGGCCATAGCTGCCCTATTGTTTTGCTCTTGCCAAGAAAAAAAGGCTGACTATTTCGAGCGTGAAGCCCAGGAATACACGCAGAAGCACTGTCCACAGCAATTGGACGAGTTCACACGCATTGACAGCATCGTCTATGTGAAAGATGATGCGGCTGGCGACTTGAAACTCTACTATTCCCTGACGCTGAACGACGAAGCACGCAAGGAAGTGATGAACAAACTGGGAGAATTGGGAGACGAGAATTTGCGTATTGTCCGCAACTCAGTCATCTATGCCAAGCACAAAGAAGCAGGCGTGAGCTTTACCTACATCTATCATGATGCCACCAAAGGTGACAAGATTGCAGAATATCACTTCACGAAGAAAGACTACGAGTAATCGTTGTGTGTGCGCACACAGTAAAATTGACTTCTGGAGGGGATGTTTAACGTAAATTCTTCTTTTTAATCAACTTTTTCTTCACTTTTTCTTCAAAATATTTGTTTTTCTTCACCAAAAGGTTGTAACTTTGCATTGGATTTGGGAAAAGATTGTTTGATTCCCTAACCCAGAAAGCAAAATAGTTTAACAAAATTAAGGTTTAAGATTATGTTACAGGAAAAAGCCGGAAACATTGCTGGTCTCATTTGGAATGCCCTTGCAGAGGCTGAGTCAGCACAGACATTTAAGCAGATTAAGAAAACCACTAAACTTGCTGAAAAGGATTTCAACCTCGGTCTTGGTTGGTTGCTCCGTGAGGACAAAGTCAACGCAGTTGAAACTGGTGACGAGAAAGATCCATACGCATACTCTCTCAAGTAATTAGTTGCTTCACAACTATAAAAATGCGTTGCTTACTTTTGGTAGGCAACGCATTTTTTCGTACCTTTGTGCCCAAATTTGTTTTTCATGAAGAATATACGTAACTTTTGTATCATTGCACATATTGACCACGGAAAGTCAACTCTGGCTGATCGTCTGTTGGAAAAGACCGATACCATCAAGATTACACAAGGACAGATGCTTGATGACATGGACTTGGAACAAGAGCGCGGCATCACCATCAAAAGCCATGCCATCCAGATGGAGCATACTTACAATGGTGAGAAGGAGGAGTATCTGGGACAGAAGTTTGTGCTGAACCTGATTGACACACCGGGACACGTCGATTTCTCCTACGAAGTGAGCCGCTCGATTGCCGCTTGTGAGGGAGCATTGCTGGTCGTGGATGCCACACAGGGCGTACAGGCACAGACCATTTCAAACCTCTACATGGCGATTGACCACGACCTCGAAATCATTCCCGTCATCAACAAGATAGACATGCCAAACGCCATGCCCGAAGAAGTGGCTGACGAGATTATCGACCTGATTGGTTGCGACCTCGAAGACATCATCTACGCCAGCGGCAAGACAGGCGAAGGCGTGGAAGACATTCTGAATGCAGTGGTGGAACGTATTCCCCATCCTGTAGGCAAAGAAGACGCTCCTCTGCAGGCTCTGATTTTCGACTCCGTGTTCAACTCCTATCGAGGTGTCATCGCCTATTTCAAAATCATCAATGGCGTGATGCGCCCAGGCGAGAAAGTGCGTTTCATCAACACGAAGAAGGAATATCTGGCAGAAGAAATCGGCACACTGAAAATGGACATGGTGCCAAAGAAAGAGTTACGAACAGGCGATGTGGGTTACATCGTGACAGGCATCAAAAATGCCACCGAAGTGAAAGTGGGTGACACTATTACCTCGTTGGTCAACCCCACCACTGAAGCCATCAAGGGCTTTCAGGAAGTGAAGCCTATGGTCTTTGCCGGCATCTATCCCATCGAGACAGAAGATTACGAGAACCTGCGCACATCGCTGGAGAAACTGCAACTGAACGATGCCTCGCTGACTTTCCAGCATGAGAGTTCTGCTGCACTGGGCTTCGGCTTCCGTTGCGGATTCCTTGGTCTGCTCCACATGGAGATTGTACAGGAACGCCTCGACCGAGAGTTTGACATGGACGTCATCACAACCGTGCCAAACGTCAGCTATATGGTGTATGACAAACATGGGGAGGCTCAGGAAGTACACAACCCAAGCGGTATGCCCGACCCAACGCTGATAGACCATGTGGAAGAGCCTTACATCCGCGCCACCGTCATCACCACAGCCAACTATATAGGCCCCATCATGACACTCTGTCTGGGCAAACGTGCTGAGCTGGTGAAGCAGGACTTCATAGCCGGCAACCGCGTGGAGATTGAGTTCCTGATGCCTCTTGGTGAGATTGTGATTGACTTCTACGACAAGCTGAAGAGCGTGTCGCGCGGCTATGCGTCGTTCGACTACCATCCCGCAGGCTTCCGCGAAAGCAAGCTGGTGAAACTTGACATCCTGCTGAATGGCGAATCGGTGGATGCACTCTCTACGCTGACCCATGTGGACAATGCCGTGACACTCGGTCGCCGTATGTGCGAACGCTTGAAGGAACTCTTGCCACGCCAACAGTTCGACATTGCCATTCAAGCCGCCATCGGCGGAAAGATTGTAGCGCGAGAAACCGTGAAACAGGTACGCAAGGATGTGCTCGCCAAGTGCTACGGCGGCGACGTTTCACGCAAGCGCAAACTGCTCGAAAAACAGAAACGAGGCAAGAAGCGCATGAAGCAGATTGGCAACGTGAGTGTGCCGCAGAAAGCCTTCCTGGCTGTACTGAAACTCGATGACGATTAAAGAGTTAAGGGAGAGAGATTATCCTCCCTTAACAAAACAACCAAACAGTCTTATTCAAAGTCAAACAGCCTTAACAAACATACTAACGGTCAAACAACCTTATACTAACGATAACACTTTACTAATTACTGACAATGAAAAAGCTTACACTATTATTCACCCTGATGTCGGTCGCCTTGACTCTCAAAGCAGACCCCATCACACGTGCCAAGGCCATGCAATTGGCACAGGAATTCATGGTACCAGGCTATCAGATGAGTCTTGCTATCGAAGCGCCGACACGCAGAGCAGCAGCAGCGACTGCGACAGAAGCGACAGCTCCATACTACGTCATCAGCCGTGGCGAGAACCAAGGCTATGTCATCATTGCCGGCGACGATTGCTTGCCAGAAGTGCTGGGCTATACCGACCATGGGAATTTCGATGCGTCCAACCTTCCTCCCGCCTTGCAGGAGATGCTGGACACATGGCAGAACATCGTAGAAACAACCCAAGCCAATGGCACCAATGTGGCATTGGCAGCTGAGCGAAAGGCAACAAGACGAGCAGCAAGCGGTCGTGTGGATATTGCCCCATTTGTCACATCGCACTGGGGGCAAGGTGCACCCTACAACAACAACTGCCCCACCCTCATATCGAGCAGCCGCCGCGCCTTGACGGGCTGTGTGGCCACCGCTGCCAGCCAGATTCTCTACTACTGGCGCAAAGACCTCCCTGCCACCCTTCAATCGACCACACCCACCTATGGCTATGGCGAGGCTCCCGTCACTCGCAGTGTGCCTAAAGGTACACCGATGAAGTGGGACCTGATGCTCGACCGCTATGGCTCTGAACCACAGGAATTCAAAGATGCCGTGGCCGAGTTTGTCTTTGCCACTGGAGCAGCCACTTGGCTCACCTACGGCTCTTCCACATCGGGCAACATCGAGAAAATTCCTTACACATTCTCGGCCTACTTTGGCATGAACGGCGGAACGGTACACTACCGTAACAATTACTCGCAAGAAGGATGGACACAACTCATCTACAAGGAGTTAGAAGAAGGACGTCCCGTCATGTACACGGGTCAACACCCCGATCAGGGCGGACACGCCGTGTTCATCCACGGCTACAATGCCTCCGACGACAAGTTCTACTTCAACTTCGGATGGGACGGTGGAAACGACGGCTACTACACCACCGCAACCACCGACGGCATGAACGGCTTCAGCGGGTATCAGTCGGCACTGATTGGTGCCTATCCCAAGACAAAGAACTTAGCGGTTGACATCGTGTCCCCACTCCATGTGTACACCAATGTTGACAATAGATTTACCATCAAGATAACGAACAACAGCACACTACCATTCTCGGGCATTTACCTTTTTTCCGAGACTTCAGCCACGAAGCCATCCGATCTGTCGAAGGCAAAATCGAAGAATACAGACACTGAGATTGCCGTGGACGGAAGCGCCGAAGTGGTCTTGACAGCCAAACCCATCAGAGAACAGACCTACTACATCACAGCCACCGATGCCAACCTCAACATTCTGGCCAGGATTCAAGTCACGCCTGAAAAGGCAGAAAGCGACCTCCATCTGAACGCCATCACTCTCGATGCCAGTAGCGATACCGAGACATTGGGCAACGAAAACTTTCAGGTCATCTACAACGACCAGTCTAAGGCTTACGCATCCATCGCTAACCACTCCGACATCGGATACAGCGGTTCTTTCCGCATGGACTTCTACGTCTATGACGAAGAAAAGAAGGAATGGACTCTCAACCTGACGCGCAGCAATCAAATAGACATTGATGCTCATTCTAATGGCATTGCCTCATTCAACATCACATCCGGCTATTTCGAGGCAGGAAAGAAATACATGGCTCACCTGCAAGACCAAACCGTTGCAACGGATGTGGTTCATATCGGAGCAGACACACCCAACACCCTTCGGTTCATCCTAAAAGGAAATGTCACCATGACGGACGTAAGTTTTGAAGACAACTGTCTGACCCTTTCAGGCGACTTCGACAACACGGCATTCAACACCAGTGCTTTTGCCAACAAAAGAGCCTACAAGACCGCAACCATCTATGACCTGACACAATGCAATGCAGTCAATATGGTGACACAAAGCATCAATCCCAATGCCCTCATCTATGTGGCAGACAACAGCCAAGCCCAAGGCACGAACATCATTCGCGCCGGCCATTGCGACCTTCTGTCTCTCATTCCAGGATACAGTTTCACACCACGATCCAACTTCACGGCTACAGAGGCTGAAATCCAAATAGGCACAGAACCGCGCATTTGGTATTGGCTCACAATCCCCTTCACAATGAACGTCCCCGACGGCATCATCGCCCGACAAATCAAAGGACATTCCCAAACCACCATCACTTCCTCCAACATCGAGACGGTCAAGCAACTTGAAGCCGGCAAGACCTATCTGCTCATGGCATCCTCATCCAACGCACTGACACTGAAAGCCGGCAATGTTACGGTATTGGCTCAACCGACTTCCAACACAGACGAAGCCATCGTGGGAACCTATGCCAACACGACCACACCCGAAGGAGCCATGTTGCTCAACTACAGTGAACAGCCTTACATCCAGCCAGTTGAAGCAGGCAGCGACGTTGAAGGGCTACGTGCGTATTGGTACGATGCCAACACGACCAGACAACTCCGCGCCTACCTTACGAACACCATTGAGACAGCCCACATGGAACTTGCCAAGAGCATAGAGCAAGCCTACGACATGCTGAACCATCAAGGTGACTTGATGTCTGATGAAGACAGAGCCACACTTCTGACCAAAATTCACGAAGCAGAACACGAGTTCAGCAACCGCGCAGAAGGAGAAACAACTCTCACTACTGCCACACTCGTCAAGAAATATGCTGCCCAACTACTGGCGGACGGTGAAGCATTTATCAGAAAAGGGAAGCTCGCCAATGGCTTGGAAGTGGATTTCACCGAAAACATCACCAACCCATCGTTTGAGGCCACTCGCCCCACTGCCAGAGGTTGGACACTGGGTACCAAAGAGGGCATGAGCACAACTGGAACAGTGCTGCAAGCTAACCTTAACAACGTCAGCCGCACAGTTGGTATTGAAGGAACGAACGTGTTCCGCAGCTATATCGCCGCCGACAATTCATCTGTCAGCATTTCGCAGACAGTGACAGGCCTGACACCCGGACACTATCGCCTCCGTGCCATGCTCGGCACCGACATCGACCGCACCGTCACCCTGTTTGCCGACGAAGCCACCACCACCGTCAATGGTCATCCTTTCGGCACCTACTACTTGACGGAAGCCGTGATAGAGGATGTCACCGTGATGCCCGACGAGAATGAAGAAACAGGCTCCCTCACCATCGGTGTGAAAGAAGGCGACTGGTACAAGGCGGACGACTTCCGCCTCACCTACATCGGCACACTGACCGAAGAAGAACAGGCTACGGGCATCTTCGGCATCGCCACAGAAGAAAAAGGCAACCGCCGCCAAGGCATCTTCACGTTGCAAGGCATCGAAGTGAAGACAGCCCAACAGCCAGGCCTCTACATCATCAACGGCAAAAAGACATACGTGAAATAGGCCTTTCTCTCCATTAAAAACAGACAAAAAAGGGTGTTGTTCATCAATCGAACAACACCCTTTTTTTATCTTCTCTTTGCTCTCCGACACACTAAAAACACCTTAAATCCTTTCTTTTTGCCATGAAAACATGCTAAAAAACATAAAATCCTTTGGTTTTTAATTCAGAAAGACCTACCTTTGCAGCGGTTTATGTGAAAACCATTGAAATATTGAGGGACGAATGGACCTCGTAGCGTTTCGTCTGATCGAGAGGATTAAAATTCGTCTGATCGAGAAGATTAAAGAAGAAACCCATTAATTAATAAAAGTAAGAATTGTATGAAAAGATTGTTATTTTTAGCATTGTTGACCACCTCTCTCATGGTGACTGCAAAGTCTGAACCGAAGGTGGATCTTCAAAAGAAATGGGGCGCTGTCATCAACGCCATTGCTATGGTGGAAAGTCAAGGACAGCCCAACGCCGTATCAAAGAATGGACTCTACGTCGGTTATTTGCAGATTTCCGAGATTCTTGTGCGCGAGTGCAACCGCATTGTCGGCTACAAAAAGTACACTTATGCCGACCGCTATGACAAACAAAAGAGCATTGACATGTTCATCGATTATCAGGAGCATTACAACCCTGACGGCAACATGGAACGTGCCATCCGCCTTTGGAACTCAGGCGACCTCAAATGTATGACACGCAAAGCCCGCACCGAAGGTTACTACCAGCGCGTCATGTCAAAGTACAACTCAACTGCTGCACTGCAATAAGAGAGCGCAAAGGTTGAAACAAGAACTTTGGAAAACTGAATCTGAAATAAAGAAAAGCAAGGCTCCCGAAAGCGTCAAACTTTCGGGAGCCTTGCTTTTGAGGGCATCAATCGTTGAAAAAAGCGTTGGCGTATGCCCGTCCCCTCTCCGGTCAATCGGCAAGGAAATCTTCCACCAAGGCACATGCCTCCACCTGCGCTATTTCGAGATTGTCATTGATGATGACCTCATCGAAATGCTCCGCCTGGGAGAGTTCGTACTTGGCACGTTCAATGCGTTGTTCAATCACTTCGGGGGCATCCGTTCCACGCCCTTCCAGACGACGGCGCAGTTCTTCCACACTGGGTGGCTGGATGAAGATGCTGAGCGCACGTTTTCCATAGAGTTTCTTGATGCGCAGTGCGCCTTTCACATCCACATCGAACACGATATTCTCGCCAGCGGCTAACTGCTTATCAACCTGCGACTTTAGGGTGCCATAGAAGCGGTCGGCATACACTTCCTCATACTCCACAAACTCATCGTTGGCAATCTTTTCCTTGAACTCTTCTGGCGTGAGGAAGAAGTATTCCACCCCATCCTTTTCCGTGCCACGTGGGGCACGCGAAGTGGCAGAGATGGAGAAGTGGAGATTCAGATTCTCAGCACCGCCATCCGCCATGATACCTTTGATAATGGTCGATTTGCCCGAACCCGAAGGGGCGGCAAAAATGATTAGCTTACCTTCCATATTTTCTGTGTTTATTTCCAGTTGATTGAGCGGTGGGAGGCTTTCCTTACATCACATTGAGCACCTGCTCCTTGATTTGCTCCAGCTCATCTTTCATCTTCACCACAATGTTTTGCATTTCAGCCTGATTGGATTTGGAACCCGTGGTGTTGATTTCGCGTCCCATTTCCTGAGCGATGAAGCCCAGCTTCTTGCCTTGTCCGTGACCGTCCTGCATGGTTTCGACAAAGTAGCGGAGGTGGTTGGTAAGACGCTGCTTCTCTTCCGAGATGTCCAATTTTTCGATGTAGTAAATCATCTCCTGCTCCAGACGGTTCTTGTCGTAATCCACGCCCACCGTCTGCTCCAGCGAATCGACGATGCGCTGACGAATCTTCTCCGTGCGCTCCTTCTCGTATGGCTCAATCGAGGCGAGCAAGGCTGCGATATTGTCAATCTTCTCCTGAAATTTCTTTGCCAGCGCCAAGCCTTCCTGCTGACGGAATGCAACCAGCTCATCCACAGCCTCTTCCACAGCCTGACGAGCTGCTACCCATTCCTCGTCGCTAAGTTCCTCCACCTCGGTGTGAGTGAACACATCCGGCATTCTCAACAGTGTGGCGTACCAGTCCTCCGGTGCCGGCAGTCCCAATTCCTGCTGCATCTGCTCCACCTGCTGCTTGTAGGCGCGAACCAACGCCATGTTGATGGGCGAGGCAGCCGAAGCCTCATCCTTCTCCACCCAAAGCACGAAATCGACCTTTCCGCGTTCCAGTTTCTCCTGCACGATTTGGCGCACTTCCATCTCCTTCTCTCGGTAGATGGGAGCGATACGCACCGTGAGGTCAAAAGCCTTGCTATTCAGCGATTTCACCTCAGCATGAATCTTCTTTCCGTTATACGCCACGACACATTTGCCATAGCCTGTCATTGATTGTATCATAAGCCGTTCTGTCTTTTGTGGGGGCAAAGTTACGAATAAAAAACGACATAAGGCATTTTTTGAGAGGATAAGTGTACATTTTTCTGCCGATGCAACTTTCAAAGCCGCAGGCACACATGAAGACAAGCCACAAATTCTTCATTTCATCGCCTCCGAAAACGCACTGAAAATCTCCCTTGCACCTGTCGCCAAATTGGTCAATATGTACGCACTCGAAGCCTCAAAATCGGTCTGAGTCACACCTGTATCGTCGGTCTGAGTCACACTCCTGTCATAGGTGTGACTCAGACCGATTTTTCATTTCTTGCATTATCCTTTTTGTACGATTTCCGTCATCAACGCCAAAGTGCGCCCACTGCACAGAAAAAACAACCGAAAGAAAAGAAAAACGGGTTTGTCTTTGGCTTTTCGCCTAAATTGCCGTACCTTTGCACAAGAAATCAAGAAAGAAAATGTCAGTTATCTTGCATATAGAAACGGCGACCGACCTGTGCAGCGTGGCTGTGAGCCAGGACAGCGCCATCATTTTTCAGACAGACAACCTGCCCAAGGAGGGAGAGAAGCAGCAAGTGAAGAAGGGCACCAACCATGCGTCCATACTGGGCGTGATGGTGGACGAGGCTTTGTCCTTCACCGACAACCACGCCATTCCCTTCGACGCGGTGGCTGTGAGTGCGGGGCCTGGCAGCTACACAGGACTGCGCATTGGGGTGTCGATGGCTAAAGGTGTGGCATACGGCCGCAACCTGAAACTCATCAGTGCACCCACGTTGGAGGTGCAGTGTGTGCCAGTCTTGCTGGTACACGACGACCTGCCCGAAGATGCCCTGCTCTGCCCCATGCTCGATGCCCGACGCATGGAGGTTTACACGGCCTTGTACTCACGCGCCCTTAGGCCCACCCTGCCCGTGCAGCCAATGGTCATCGACGAGCATTCTTTTGAACAGCAGCTGAACGAGCACCCCATCTACTTCTTCGGCAACGGAGCCGAGAAGTGCAAGGCCGTGATTCAGCATCCCAACGCCCATTTTTTCGACGGTGTACCCCTGTTGGCCAAGTACATGTCGCCTCTGGCTGAGAAGAAATTCCTACGTGAGGAGTTTGCCGACGTGGCATACTTTGAGCCGAACTACCTGAAAGAGTTCCAGGCCACCGTGGCTAAAGACCCGCTCAAGGGATAAGAGACTGAGAAATGGAACACAAACAAGAAATAGAAACAGACCGATTGAAGAAAACTGAAGATTCAGAAAATATGGATTACAATACAAAGAGAGAGAAACTCATCATGCCAGAATACGGACGCGGCATCCAGCAGATGGTGGACTACTGCAAGACCCTTGCCGACCGTGAGGAGCGCATGCGCTGTGCCAGAACCATCATAGCCACCATGGCGACGATGGCCGAACAGACGGCAGACAAAGAGGATTTCCAGAAGAAACTCTGGAACCATCTGGCAGCAATGGCACAGTATGAACTGGACATCGACTATCCCGTGGAAATAGAACGCATGGATGACATCGACGCACGTCCCGAGCAATTGCCCTACCCCCAGAAGCGCATCAGGAAACGCAACTACGGGGCCATCGTGGAGCGGTTCACCGACCATCTTGCCACGATGCCAGCCAGTGCCGAGCAAGAGGAACTGACCCTGCTCGTCGCCAACCACATGAAGCGCGACCTGTCCAACTGGAGTGTGGACTCAATGAGCGATGAGAAGGTGGCAGAAGACCTTGCCCAATACACCGACGGCAAGATTCAGCTCGACTCCGAACGTAATCCGCTCATCAGCGACGGCGAACTGCTGAGCAGCCGCATATCGACATCCATCAAAAAGAAGAAGAAAAAGTAATGGCATCATTTATCATAGAAGGTGGCCATCAGCTGCACGGCGAAATCACCCCTCAAGGTGCCAAGAACGAGGCACTTGAGGTCATCTCCGCCATCCTGCTGACCGCCGAGCCTGTCATCATACGGAATGTGCCCAACATTCTCGATGTCAACAACCTCATCAGTCTGTTGAGCCGTATGGGAGTGCGCGTCACGCAAGTGGGCAACCACGACTGGCAGTTCCAGGCAGACCAACTCGACATGGACTATCTGGGCGGGCAGGAATTTGTGCAACGCTGTTCCTCCCTGCGAGGCAGCATCCTCGTGCTCGGCCCGCTGTTGGCGCGCTTTCACAAAGCTTGCGTAGCTAAGCCTGGAGGTGACCAGATAGGCCGCCGGCGACTCGACACCCACTTTCTGGGCATCCAGGAACTGGGAGCCAAGTTCAACTACTGCATGGAGCGCGGCGTGTATGAGATTGACGCAAACGAGCTGAAAGGCACCTACATGTTGCTCGACGAAGCCAGTGTGACCGGCACCGCCAACATCATCATGACCGCCGTGCTGGCTCAAGGCACCACCACCATCTACAATGCCGCCTGCGAGCCTTACATCCAGCAGCTTTGCCGCATGCTCAACCAGATGGGTGCCAAGATTTCGGGCATCAGTTCCAACCTGTTGACCATCGAGGGAGTGAAGGAACTGCATGGCACCGATCACACCATCCTGCCCGACATGATTGAAGTGGGTTCGTTCATCGGCATGGCCGCCATGACGGGCAGCGACATCACCATCAAGCATGTCAGCTATGAGAACCTCGGCATCATTCCGCAGGCCTTCCGTCGCCTCGGCATCACCATCGAGCGCATGGGCGACGACATTCACATACCCGAACATCTGCACTATGAGGTGGCCTCCTTCATGGACGGCAGCACCATGTCCATCGCCGATGCTCCGTGGCCAGGCCTCACCCCCGACCTCTTGAGCATCATGCTCGTGGTAGCCACTCAGGCGAAGGGTTCAGTGCTCATCCATCAGAAGATGTTCGAGAGCCGCCTCTTTTTTGTCGATAAGCTCATTGATATGGGCGCACAGATTATCCTCTGCGACCCTCACAGAGCCGTAGTGGTGGGACACGACAACCAAAGCCCCCTGCATGGAGCCAAGATGTCAAGCCCCGACATCCGTGCCGGCATCGCCCTGCTCATCGCAGCCATGTCGGCTCAAGGCACCAGCATCATCAGCAACATCGAGCAGATTGACCGAGGCTACGAGAACATTGAGGGACGACTCGCTGCATTAGGTGCAGCCATCAAGAGACTACAATGATAAGGCAAGAGGACGTTTATCAGATAGGCCGCATGGGCAAAGTGCATGGACTGAAAGGAGAGATTAACTTTCAGTTCACCGATGACGTGTGGGACAGAACCGACAGCGACTACATCATCTGCGAAGTGGATGGTATTCTGGTGCCTTTCTTCATTGAGGAATACCGTTTCCGCAGCGACTCGACCGCCATCATGAAACTGGAAGGAATTGACACGGTCGATGCCGCCCAAATGCTGGTGAACTGCTACGTTTACTTTGAAAAGAAATATCAGGAGGAACTGGATGAGGATGAAGTGTCGCTCAACTACTTCATTGGCTTCAAGATGATAGATGGCGACAACGGAGAGGACATCGGCATCATCGCTGACATCGACGACAAGACGGACAACTGGCTCTTCGTTGTGGAGCGGAAGGACGGCAGCGAGGTGATGATTCCTGCACACGAAGAATTTATCTCAGAAATCAACAAAGAGGAGAAGAAGATGGTGATGGATTTACCTTTAGGACTTTTGGATTTATGAAGAAAAGAATTTGCATATTAGGCTCAACGGGCAGCATCGGCACCCAGGCGCTGGACGTGATTGGACAGCACAGCGACCTCTATGAGGCATACGTGCTGACGGCGTACAACAATGCGGACCTGCTCATTGAACAAGCCCGACAATACAATCCCGAGGCTGTCGTGATAGCCAAGGAGTCAAACTACGAGAAGGTGAAAGAGGGTCTGGCAGACCTTCCTATCAAAGTTTATACGGGTGCCGACGCACTCTGCCAAGTGGTGCAGGATGACAACGTGGACATCGTGCTTGCCTCCATGGTGGGATTTGCAGGTCTGGAACCGACGATTGCTGCCATCAAGGCCAAGAAGATGATTGCTTTGGCCAACAAGGAGACGCTGGTGGTGGCTGGTGACCTCATCACCCGATTGGCTAATGAGAATCAGGTGCCTATCCTGCCCGTAGATTCTGAACATTCCGCTATTTTCCAGTGTCTGGAGCCTGGCAACAGGATTGACAAGATACTGCTCACTTGCAGCGGAGGGCCTTTCCGCCACTTCACGAAAGAACAATTACGCACCGTGACGAAAGCCGACGCGCTCGCCCACCCTACATGGAACATGGGCGCAAAAATCACCATCGACTCAGCCACGCTGATGAACAAAGGCTTCGAGGTGATTGAGGCACGATGGCTCTTCGGTGTGAAACCGGAACAGATACAGGTGGTGGTGCATCCGCAGTCGGTCATCCACAGTGCCGTGCAGTTCGAGGATGGTGCCGTGAAAGCACAGTTGGGTGTACCCGATATGCGCCTGCCTATCCAGTATGCCTTCAGTTACCCTAAGCGTTTGAGCCTCAACGGAGAGCGGCTTGACCTTTTCGGCTTGAAGGACTTGACCTTCGAACGCCCCGACACCGAACGGTTCCGCTGTCTGGGCTTGGCATACGAGTCGCTGAAACAGGGGGGCAACATGCCTTGCATCGTCAATGCCGCCAACGAAGTGGCCAACCGTGCTTTCATTGATGACCGAATCGGCTTTGAACAGATTGCCGACATCATTGAAAGAACCATGACGAAGATAGATTTTACAACCAATTCAACATTAGAAACTTATTTACAAACAGACAAAGAAGCAAGACAATACGCTTCCACATTATTATAAATGGAAACAATTCTCATCAAAGGTCTGCAACTCATCATCGCCCTTGCGCTGCTCATCATCCTGCACGAGGGGGGACATTTCTTTGCAGCAAAAGTTTTTAAGGTAAGAGTGGAAAAGTTCTATCTTTTCTTCGACTGGAAATTCAGCCTTTTTAGCACCTACAGCAACTGGTGGCGCAAACTGATGGGCAAGGCACCTGCCAAGAAAAAGGAGAACGGAGAATATGAGTATGAAGGCACCGAATACGGCATCGGCTGGATTCCACTGGGCGGCTATGTGAAGATTTCGGGCATGGTCGATGAATCCTCCTTCAACGAGGATGACAGCCAAAAGAGTTTCTGGAAACAGTTGCCCCAACTGATGAAGAACATCATCATCAAGAACTCCGATGTGAAAGGCGAGTCTTGGGAATTTCGCACTCACCCCGCCTGGCAACGCCTCATCATCATGCTGGGCGGCATCATCATGAACTTCATCACCGCTTTCGTCATTTATTCGATGGTGCTGTTCACTTGGGGCGAAAGTTTCGTGAAGAGCGAGGACATGAACTACGGCATGAAGTTCTCGGAACAAGCTAAGGCAGACGGCTTCTGCGATGGCGACATCATCATCAAGACTGATGAAGAGGCTGTGGAATCGTGGAACACTTCTGTGCTGCAAGACATGTCGAACGCCAAGACCGTTACCGTGTTGCGCGAAGGCAAGGAGGTGGTCATCAACATGCCAGAAGAACTCTCCCTGCTCGACATGATTGAGCAACCGCTCTATGCCACCATGCGGGCACCTTTAGCCATCGACAGCATCCTGCCTGGCACACCCGCCGATGAGATGGGACTGAAAAAGACGGACAAGATTTGTTCGGTGAATGGCATGGAAGTGAAGGACTTCAACGACTTCCAGAACGCTTTGATTGCCTTGCAGAAGAACCTGCCTGAAAAGGCAAACTTCGGCGACAGCCTGAAAGCACGGCAAATCACTCTTGTGCTGAACGATTCCGTCGTTCAAAAGGTCACACTGACCCCAGAGTTCACCCTCGGATTTGCCAACGCCATGCCCTATCAAGACAAAATTACCACCAAGAAATACGGTTTCTTCGAGTCCTTCCCTGCTGGCGTGAAGTACGGCATACAGACACTCACCAGCTATGCAGACCAGATGAAGTACATCTTCACCAAGAAAGGAGCGCGTCAGGTAGGCGGATTCATCAGCATCGGCAACATCTTCCCCGATGCATGGAACTGGCAGAAATTCTGGTTGCTCACAGCCTTCCTCTCCATCGCACTGGGCTTTGTTAACGTGCTGCCTATTCCTGCGCTTGACGGCGGTCACGCCCTCTTTGCCCTGTTTGAACTTTTCACAGGTAAACGTCTGAACGACAATTTCCTCCTGGTGGTTCAATACTTTGGAATGTACATTCTGCTGGGCTTGATGATACTGGCACAGCTAAACGATATCCTAAGGATTTTCGGACTATAAGAAAAGGAATCACGAACGATGACAATAGGGCTTTCGGACAACAGCATTTGACACTTAACTTTTAACACTTACCGCATTGAAGATACTTGCCGTCGGCATGAACTATGCCAAACATATCGACGAAATTCATACTAAAGAGGAGAAAAAATCGTTATTGGAGAAAGAGCCAGTCTTGTTCTCGAAGTTCGATTCGAGCATCATTCAGCCCGGCAAGCCATTCTTTGT
Organism: uncultured Prevotellaceae bacterium; assembly: GCA_947167515.1. Taxonomy (GTDB): domain Bacteria; phylum Bacteroidota; class Bacteroidia; order Bacteroidales; family Bacteroidaceae; genus Minthosoma. The sequence goes on from CAMVIM010000019.1 coordinate 43,326, forward strand.
GCCTGACTTTGCCGACCGTTTCGACTACGAGACCGAGATTGTGGTGAAGATAGCTCATGTGGGCAAGGACATCAGCGAGCGTTTTGCCCACCGCTACTACAACGAACTCACCGTCGGCATCGACTTCACGGCCCGCAACCTGCAGAGCGAACTTCGCAAGGAGGGCTTGCCGTGGGAATGTTGCAAGGGGTTCGACGGCAGTGCAGCACTGGGCAAATTCATCAACAAGGAAGAGCTGGGATGCGATGTGCAGGACATCCATTTTCACATGGACATGAACGGCGAACGGCGACAGACAGGCCACACGGCAGACATGATTCACACCATCGACCACATCATCGCCTATGCTTCCAAGTTCTTCACGCTCAAGACAGGCGACCTTATCTTCACAGGCACACCATCAGGCATCGGTCCAGTGAAAGAAGGTGACAAGATTGAAGCCTACATCGGTGACAGGAAACTACTTGACCTAAGAATCAAATGACACCCATGACGAAGAAGCTATACACCTTGCTACTGATGGCAGCGGTGGCTATCGCCGCCCATGCACAGTCACGCTACACAGAACACTCCAAACTTGCCTCGGGCAAATGGGTGAAAATCCGTGTGGCAAATGAAGGTGTGTATCAACTCACCAGCTCCGCGCTGAAGAACATGGGATTCAGCAACCCCGACAAGGTCAGCCTTTACGGCTACAACCTCCCCTTCCTGCCCGAAGCAAACATCGAAGACCTCGGCGACGACCTCACCGAGATTCCTCTTTATCGCAAAGCGAACGGCACGGTACTTTTCTACTCATGCGGCACCACCTTGTGGACACGCAAGAACCAGTCCAGCACTTACACCCATCGCAACAACCCCTATTCCAGCTACATCTATTATTTTCTGTCGGAAAACTCTGGAACGCCAGCCACTTTCCCTAAAGCAGACACCCAGACGACCTCCACAACAGAACAGAGCACCTACTATGCTCACACCCTCCACGAAGAAGATGCCTTCTCCTTTCTGAATGCCGGACGCACTTTCTTCGAGGCCTATGACTATGCCACTGGCCCCACAAAGACCTATAAACTACAATTTGAGAACACTTGTGCGGGCGACATCACGCTGGACATCCAGTTTGGCACAAACAGCACCACCGCCACGACGCTCAATGTGACGGCAGACAACAATGCACTGGGAACCATCACCTTGCCCAGCAACGAAAGCGAGGCTGTAGGTAATGTAGGCAAGAAGAGTTTCACCATCTACGACCAAACCGCCGCATCGCTCAATGTACAACTGAAACACACGCGTACCAGCAGCATCCCTGCACACTTGGACTATATCCGCGCCACCTACGAGGCACAACTCTCGCTGAGCGGAAAGGACTTCTTGGTTTTCAGTCCCAACAGCAACAGCAATGCCGTCTTCAAGCTGCAAGGCACCAACAGCGCCACACGTGTTTGGCGTGTGACAAGTCCTGAAGTGACCCAAGAACTGGCAGGTACACTTTCCGGCTCCACCTATACGGCTTCCACCACTGCCAGTGCCACCAACCGATTCAAGGAGAAATTCGTGGCTGTCAACACCGAAGCCACCTTCCCCTCGCCCCAAGTGGTCGGCGCCATCGCCAATCAAGACCTCCATGCCCTCAGCGGCATAAACCTGCTCATCATCGTACCTGCCAACGGCAAACTGACTCAGCAGGCTCAACGTCTGGCCGATGCACACACAACCATCGACGGTCTGAAATGCGCCGTTGTCCCTGCTGACCAGATTTATAACGAATTCTCATCCGGCACCCCCGATGCCACAGCTTATCGCCGCCTCATGAAGATGTTCTACGATAAGCAATACACAGCCTCTCCCCTCACCGGTACACAGAAAGGCAGCCTCAACCTGCTACTCTTCGGCAACTGCTTTTGGGATAACAGATTCATCATCCCAGCACTTGCGAAGAAATCACAGGATGACTACCTGCTGGCATACGAGTCGGAGAACGCATGGTCGCACACCGATTCCTATGTGCTCGAAGACTACTACACCCTGCTGGCCGACGGCAAAGGCGTTTCCCCACTGAAAGAGAAACCAGACTGCGGAGTGGGACGCTTGCCCGTATCCAGCGAAACAGAGGCCAAGTACGTCGTTGACAAACTCATCAACTACATGAAGAACTCCTATGCTGGCGCATGGAAGAACACCATCTGCCTGATGGGCGACGATGACAAGACCAACATTCACATGCAAGATGCAGAGGCCGTGCTCACCAACACAGAAAGCCTCTTCCCCAACTACCGCTACAAGCGCATCTATTGGGACAACTACACCGTTCAGCAGTCGGCTACAGGCAACACCTATCCCGATGTACAAGCCGACATCAACAAGACGATGGAAGAAGGTGCCCTCATCATGAACTATACAGGTCACGGCTCAGGCTACTCCCTGTCCCATGAGATGGTTGTCAGAACCAGCAATTTCCAGAACTGGACATCGCCACGCATTCCCATTTGGGTGACTGCGGCCTGCGATGTGGCACCCTTCGACATGAACATAGAGAACCAGGCTTGCGAGGCCATCCTCAACAAACAAGGTGCAGCCGTCGCCTTCATCGGCACTGCGCGCACCGTCTATTCCTCCCCCAACCGCACCATCAACCGCAATTTCATGTCCCATGTGCTTGCCACCAAAAACAATGGCGAGCACTTCACCATCGGCGAGGCATTGGCACAAGCCAAGGTGGACATTCTGGCTTCAAAAACCTACTACACAAGGTTAGACACCATCAACAAGGTACACTTTGTCCTTCTTGGCGACCCTGCCATCAAATTGCTCACGCCCACCCATCAGGTGAAAATCGACAAACTCAACGGAAAAGCCATCGATGCCGACAACCCACCCACTCTTCCGGCAGGTGAAAGCGTGACCGTAGAAGGTCACATTGCCGATGCGTCGGGCAATGCCGTCACCAACTTCGAAGGCCTTGTCTCCCCCATCGTTTACGACAGTGAGGAACACATCGTCTGCAAATACAACGCAGCCGACCCTGACCGCGAGCCCGATCCCTTCGAGTACGATGACCGCACACGTATCCTCTATTCCGGCACCGACTCCGTCAAGGCAGGCACCTTCAAGTTCACATTCCCCGTGCCGCTCGACATCAACTATTCCGACAAGTCGGGACTCATCACCCTCTATGCCATCAACAAGGACAAGACCGTCGAGGCCAACGGAAAGTTTGAAGATTTCCTGGTGGGAGGCACCACCTCTAAAGAACTGACCGACACAGAAGGTCCAACGATTGCTGCTTTCTCCAACGGCAAAAACATCTCCGAAGTCAACTACACTGCAGAGGAACCCACCATTCGCATTGAACTGAACGACCCCAGCGGCATCAACACCACCGGCAACGGACTCGGTCATGACATCGTGGCCATCATCGACAACAAAGAGGCGACGACCTACAACCTCAACAACTACTACACACAAGCCACAGGCGACTACACATCGGGCACCGTCACCTATACATTCCCCACCCTTGCAGCCGGCAAACACACGCTCGTCATTCGTGCGTTCGACACACTGAACAACATGGGCGAAGAAGCCTACACTTTCGAAGTGGTCGAAGGACTCACCGAAGTCTTTGATTTCTACGATGTGACGGGACGAAAGGTCTATAGCGGCAGCCATCGTAGTCCCTCTCTGCCCAAAGGTGTCTATATTCGTCGCACACGAGTCACCTCCCCCAAGGGAGACATCTCCACATCGTCAGAAAAAGTCTTAGCCACACAATAAAGCACCACATCTCTCGTTTCTATTTAGAGAACAATCATAGACACTTATGAAAAAAATCTTATTCATAATTACTCTCTTTACCCTTGTCACTTCCCTGAAGGCACAAGACGTAAAGAACCAACTGAACCCCGTCTATCATGGAGTTACCTCACTCGCAATTGCCCCCGATGCACGTGCAGGCGGTCTCGGTGACGTTGGAGCCGCCACCGACCCCGACGTCAACTCGCAATACTGGAACCCTGCCAAGTACCCCTTCTGTATCAGCCGCGCCGGCGTTTCACTCAACTACACACCTTGGCTTCGCCAGTTGGTCACCGACATTGACCTTGCCAACATCACCGGCTACTACCGACTGGGTGACTACGACGCCCTTTCAGGCTCGCTCCGCTATTTCTCACTGGGCGAAGTGCAACTGATGGACGATGAAAGCGTCACGTTCAAACCCTACGAAATGGCGGTCGATGTGGCCTACTCCCGTATGCTCTCCGAGACTTTCTCGGCTGGCGTGGCACTCCGTTACATCTACTCCGACCTTGCATACAAGGACGATGAGACCAAGCCAGGTTCGGCATTTGCAGCCGACATCGCTCTCTACCATAACGGCTATCTCAATCTGGGCGGTCACGAGAGCCAACTCGGCTGGGGACTCAACATCAGCAATATCGGTTCCAAGATTTCTTACGACGGCGGCAACACCTCCGAGTTCATCCCCACCAACATGCGTTTCGGTCTCTCTCTGCTCGTTCCTTTCGACGAGTACAACACCATGACCATCGCAGCCGATGCCAATAAACTGCTGGTGCCCACACGCCCCACGATGGAGCAATATGTGAAGCACATGGTGGAAACCGAAGGTGGAGAAGCCTCCGACTATGAGCAGAACTACTCCGACTACCGCACATGGCTCGAAGGCGAAGGCTACTACAACATATCACCCATCTCAGGCATCTTCAAGTCCTTCCACGATGCCCCCAACGGCTTCAAGGAAGAGCTTCAGGAAATCCAGTGGAGCGTTGGTCTCGAATATGCCTACAACAACCAGTTCTTCCTGCGCGGTGGCTACCACTACGAGCACCCCAACAAAGGTAACCGCACCTACTTCACCGTCGGCGCCGGCTTCAAGATGAACGTCTTCTCCCTTGACGCATCCTACGTCATCTCTACCGCCCAGAGCAACCCACTCGACCAAACCCTTCGATTCTCCCTCGCCTTTGATATGGACGGCATCGGTGACCTGCTGGGTAAACGCCGCAGAAGATAACCAGCCCATGCGCTGGGCGATTTATCACGTTCAGCCCGTCCCATCAAACCCATTCAACCCATTCCCCCCATGAAAGTCCGCATCGGTTTCGGTTTCGATGTCCACCAGTTAGTGGAAGGCCGTCCCCTTTGGCTGGGCGGCATCCAGATAGAGCACACCCTCGGCCTGCTCGGTCACTCCGATGCCGATGTGCTCATCCACGCCATCTGCGACGCCATCCTCGGTGCCGCCAACATGCGCGACATCGGCTACCACTTCCCTCCCAAGAAAGGGAACGAGTTTGAGAACATCGACTCCAAGATTCTTCTCAGAAAAACCCTTGACATCGTTGCCACCAAAGGCTATTCCATTGGCAACATCGACTGCACCGTTTGCGCTGAGCGCCCCAAACTCAATCCCCACATTCCCCAGATGCAGCAAACCCTCGCCGAGGTGATGGGCATTGACCTCGATGACATCTCCATCAAAGCCACCACCACCGAGAAACTCGGCTTCACAGGTCGAGAGGAAGGCATCAGTGCCTATGCTGTCGTGTTGCTCGAAAAAGCCTGATATAAAAGATTCTCACTATCCAACCCCAAGAAAGGCGGTGCATCCAGTTCGGATGCGCCGCCTTTCTTGGTTATAGCATATAAAGAACTTTCGAGGACACGCATCCTCACCACAAGTCTTCGCTGCCGCCAGCCTCCATATCCTCAATGATACGCTGCTGGGCACCTGGGTCTTTCTCTCCCTCCTTATCCACACCGCCATAACCCATGCCACTGCCCGTCACACCGGGACTGACACACACTGGCAACTCGCTTTCCATCTCAAGGCACTCCACCAGGGGAGCCACATATCTTTTCTTTTCCATTGTCTTGCTATTTTTTCTGTTCCAAATGATCATTTATCCACCGCCACTTTCTTCCCGTTCACCACATACACACCCTTCGGCAATGTCTTTGTGCCGTCCATTTTCACGCCCTGCAAGGTATAGACACCGGTCGCACGGTTGGCGACACCCTCGCCAACACCCTTCACGCCCGTCGCCTCTCCTCCATTGAACACAAAGCGCACGTTGGCATAATTCTCATCCATCTCCGTCAGCACGTCATAAAAGTCGAAGTAGGCACGGAACGCCTTCATCTTCGTCTTGCCGGCCGAGTACCAGAAATCGCCGCCGCTCAGGAACAGCGTCTTCTCCGGCACCTCCGTCTGCGCCACATACGTGCCGATCAGTTCGCTCCACGCCCTTCTCGTGCGCTTCACCGTCGCCACCACAGGCTCCGCCTCCGGGGCAATGTCCACGCCGTCCACCGTGAACTCGCTTACCGCCTCACTCACCTTGATCAGGCAGGGGTGGTTCGCCTCAATCGCACTGAGAGGGGAAAAGAGCACATTGATGCCCACGACTTCGTCCGCATCCTCCGTCACCTCATAGCCCGCAAAGTCCTTCAGCTCCACATCCTCGCCAAACGCGTCCTTCACCTGCTCCTCGCTCATGTCGAACGGCAGGCAGAGCGTGCTCCACTCATTCGCCTTGATGGTGCGCAGCACACGCACGTTGGCATTGGTTTCTGCTTGAGGCATCGTGGTGGAAGTCTCGTCGAGAAGGATTCTGTTTTCTCCCACGGTGATGTCGAAGGCCACGTCGGAAAACTCCACCTCCTGCTCGCCAGGTGTGGTGAAGGTCAGCTCGCTGAGCGTGGCGTCGAGTTTCGTGCCCACGTTCAGGGAGACATCGCCCTTCACGTTGACGGTCAGCAGCACACCGCTGGTGCCGCTGATGGGCGCACTGGAGAGTGAAAGGCATCCGAATGTGGCGGTCTGTCCATCCACACTTGACGAGATGCCGTGGTCGTCAAATCGTTCACCCTTGGTGAATGTGGGCTTTCCCTCCTCGTCCAGCACGAAGCTGATTCCCTCGGGCAGGGTCAGCTTGAAGGTGAAGGCCGTGAAGGTGTAGTCCTCGTTGTTCAGCGCGATGCTGATGATGCCGCTCCCGCCTTGCGGAACGGTCGCCTCGCCCACGGCCACGCCATTGTCGGCATGGGCGTTCAGAACGCCCGCCAGCACCGTGAGCAGCAAAAGAATCTTCTTTTTCATGTTGATAAGTTTATTTGATAATACGTTTGAATCATTCATCATGTTTCCTTCTCCATCCTACTGCGGGTCAAGTTCCACCACCGTCACTTCACGCCTGTTGGCTTTTCCACTGCCCTGGTTCAGAATCATGTTGACGATGGCCACAGCATCGGTGATGCTGATCTTTCCGTCCCCGTTCACATCGGCAGCGGCACTGACGAAGTTGGCGGAAGCGTTGCCGAGGATGTAGTTGACAATGGCCACGGCATCTGTGATGGACACCTTACCGTCGCCGTTCGTGTCGGCAACCAGCACGTCGCTCACGGTCAGCGTGGCAGTCACATCTGCAGGATTGATGCCCACCGCTCCCGTCGTGGTCAGCTCGATGTTATTGATGCTGACGGCATACTCGCCCGTTTCCATCTCCCCGTCCACGTTCAGTGTGAGGTTCACCAACGCGCCTTCTGTTCCGCGGAATGCCTCCGACGACAGCGAGAGAGCCGTCACCTGATAGTTTCCGTTCGCCAGTTTCGAGAAAGAAACGGTGTGGTCACCTTTCCGTTCTGTCAGTTCGCACTTCGACAAGGTTATGCCATTGGGCAGCGACACCTCAAACTGGAAGGCTGTGATGTCTTCCGTGTTCTCCATCACTACAGGCATGGTGAAAGCTCTACCAATATATGCTTCGGCATTGACAATGGAAAGATGGTTGTTCTCTGCTATATCGTATGGCGCTTCCACAATACCACCCATAAACACATCTTCTGTCCAACCCGCTGCAATGTAGGCATCTTTGGTTCCATCGGGAACGGTTAATGTGCATGAGGAAGATATATTTCTAAAAGCATATGTGCTAAATCTGAATGGTTTTTCAATTTTAGAAAACAAAGAGGTCAAAGCTCCACAATTTTCAAAAGCACCATCATCAATGCTTGTCACGCTGTTGGGGATGGTGACGGATGTCAGGCCGCTACAACCAAAAAAAGCATTTTCGCCTATGCTTGTTACACCATCTGGAATGGTCAAAGAGGTCAAGCCGTTACAACCGTAGAAAGCTAATTCTCCGATAGATGTAACACTATGGGGGATGGTCAAAGAGGTTAAGCCACTACAACCATAGAAAGCTTGTTCGCCTATGCTTGTTAAGCTATTGGGAAGGGTGACTGAGGTCAAACCACTACAACGACGGAATACATAATTACTAATGCTCGTCACTTTGTTGGGAATGGCCAACGAAGTCAGGCCGCCGCAGCCTTCAAATGCAGCTTCGCCTATGTATGTCACGCTATTGGGAATACCCACAGAAGTCAAGCCGCTGCAGTTGATGAAAGCATTGCTACTGATTGATATTGTTCCATCCTTTATTTCAATGGTTGTGTTTGCCGGCATCGTACCTTTATATCCATATGCTATATTGTTGATGTATATCAGTCCATTAGGTTGGTTTTTATACCATGCAGTTTCATTAAAGGCACCTCGTCCGATAGATGTGACGCTATTAGGAATGGACAAGGAAGCCAACTTGCCACAAAAGGCAAAAGCACCTTCTCCGATAGTCGTGACACTGTTGGGAATGGATAAAGAGGTCAAGCCACTACAGCTATAGAATGCATACCTCCCTATGCTTGTCACACTACTGGGAATGGTGATTGAAGCCAAGCCTTTACACCAAGAGAATGCATGATCACCTATGCTTGTCACGCTACTGGGAATGGCCACGGAAGTCAGCCCGCTGCAGTTGAAGAAAGCATAACTACTGATTGATATTGTTCCATCTTTTATTTCAATGGTTGTGTTTGTCGGCATTGTACCTTTATATTCATATGCCACCTTATTAATATATATCAGTCCATCAGGTTGATTGTTATACCATGCAGTTCCATCAAATGCATTTTCTCCAATAGATGTGACACTGTTAGGAATGGTCACAGAAGTTAAGCTACTACAACGTTCGAAAGTTACTTTTCCGATAGATGTTACGCTGTTGGGAATGACCAAAGAGGTCAAGCCACTACAGTCAGCGAAAGCACTTTCTCCGATAGTCGTGACACTGTTGGGTATAGTCACAGAGATCAAGCCACTACACTGCCAGAAAGCTTCTACCCCAATGCATGTCACGCTGTTGGGGATGGCCAAAGAGGTTAAGCCACTACAACCATGAAAAGCCTGTTCGCCTATGGTTATCACGCTACTGGGAATGGTGACTGAGGTCAAATTACTACAACAATCGAAGGCACGATAACCAATGGAAATGACAGTATAGTTCTTTTCTGATTTTGTGACAGTGGAAGGAATGGTAATGGTTCCTGAAGTGGATGTGGAAATTGCTTCAGATAGTCCATTTCCAACCTGCACCGTATTGTTGCCCTCACTAATGATTTTGAAGGTCATGGTAACACCTTCAGAGGTGTTTGCTGTAAATGTGTCACCATTGACAGCCTTGACGTGTACACTCAACAGGGTACACACTAATACAAAAAGAATGTTTTTTGTCTTCATAATATATAAATGTTTTGGATGATATCCACGACAGCCTCCACCAGTCCCCAACAAAGGCATACATTATTAATTATATAAACACGAAGAAGCGTGGAACTGTATGTCCGCATCTTCAAGGTGAGGGTCGTCAGAATTACCCGAAAAGAAAAAGATGGTTTATTAAAGCAGTTCCACGCACAATGCATGAAGCCGCTATGTCCAACTTCTTTCTTTTCGAGATAGCTTTTAGTAGCACGCGAGCCGTCTCAAACATGTTTTGCAATGATTGAAAGTTTCTGACGTTTTCACCTTGCAAGAAAGAGCATAACGCTTCTATTTTTACCAATAAGCCACGGTGCCGAGGCACCGCAGTGAACGACGGCAAGCCATCATTCGGCGGCAAAGATAGTGCAAATCGAAAGAAGAACAAAATAAAAACACATCTTTTTTTATTTTTTCTTCCGAGATGCAGCCTATCTTATCAAAAGTAACACAAAAAGATTGAGACCCACATACTTTTCCCCAACTTTTTGAAGTGGAGGAAACAAAAAAGGCACAAAGCCGTGATGGACTTTGTGCCTATGGAATTTTCAGTGACTCTATTTGTCACCGTAATGGCCTAATACAGAAAGGATTTTGACGACAACAACATCATCGTGAATCTCATAGATGATACGATATTCTTTGTTGAGACGACGTGACCATGTTTCTTCAAATAGGAAGTGTTTCAAATGCTCCACTTGACCAGTACCTGTGCGAGGGTGGTCTTCAAGTTCATGCAGGATTTTGGTCAGTTTCTTAAACAAAGGCTTGTTACCACTTTTCTTTATCTTCCTGATATCCTCAAGTGCGGTTTCATCATATTGCAAATCGTACATCATAACGAATCGAGAAATTTGTCCAATTCCTGATGTCCATGAATGGTTTTCACCACTTTGGATTCGTCAGCATGCGAGTCTTTAATCCGCTTACGAATGTACTCGACATTCCGTTTGTCGCCAAAGAAAGGGTCACCGCTAGGACTGATTTCATAGGGGTCGCACCGAAAAGACTCAGGAATCACATCTTTTGTTTTGTTGTGAACTTTTCTTTTCGGTTGGCGCGATGCCGCGATGAGTTGCTCTGCCAGCCATGTCTGATTGCGCGCCGAAAGTGAGAGTCCTTGGATATAACTCCAAAGGTTATTCATTGCAATTGTCGTCATATATATTATCCCTTAGTGTTGTTTTCCTCTATCATTTCTTGCCTTGCAAGAAAGAGCATAACGCTTCTATTTTTACCAATAAGCCACGGTGCCGAGGCACCGCAGTGAACGACGGCAAGCCGCCATTCGGGGGCAAAGATAGTACAAATCGAGAGAAGAACAAAATAAAAACAAAATTTTTTTTCTTTTTTCTGCTGCGAGGCAGACTAATGGCCTCTTCGCCGCTTTCCCTTGTGGTCTTTTGCACGGCCTTCAAATTGGTCAAAATGTACGCTTCCGTAGCCTCTCAATCGGTGTGAGTCACACCTATGGGGGCGGTGTGAGTCACATCGACAAGTCGGTCTGAGTCACACCGATTTTGAGGCATTTTTGGTTGGTCATTTTGTACGAAGGGTCAAAGGAAGGCAGAGATGGCCAAGAGGAGTCCGAAGAGAAAGATGTTGCGGGCTGTGGCACCCAGCACCCCATTGAGGGCACGGCCATCGAGGGTCTTCAGTTGGCGGAAGGTCTTGAAATGGAGAATGAGATAGATGAGCATGAGGGGGTAGCGGATGCTCGAAAAGGGGAAAAGGAAGAGTGCCGTGAAGGCAAGGATGGTGGAAAAGACGCCAAGCCAGAGGTAGATGTCTTGGCAAATTTCCTCGCCCTCTCGAAGTCCTTTTTCGTTGCCAAACTTTTGGATTTGGGCATTGATGATGCGCACGACGATGGTGCGTTTTCCGCTCAGTTTGTCTTGATGGCGGTCGCGGTAGTTGTTGACCATCAAGAGGTTGTCCGTCGCCATACCCATCGCAACGGCAGCAATGATGAGGGGGATGTTCCAGCCTCCATCGGTCATCACATAGTAGGTGAAGACCACAGGCACGAGGCCGAAGAAAATGAGCACGAGAAGGTCGCCCCACCCCAAATAGGAGAGTTTGGTTGTGTAGAGGAAACTGAACACGACACAGAGCGCACCGACAATCAGCAGTTCCCACTGCATGTGGACGAAGAGGATGCCCAACCCCACCAGACAGGAGAGGATGGTGATGACAGCAATGCCCCACTGCATGGCACGTGGCGTGATCCACCCTTGCGCACAGGCACGTTCGGGGCCAAGACGGTCTTCGCGGTCTGTTCCCTTTTTGAAGTCAAAGTAGTCGTTGATGAAATTGGCATCAATCTGCATCAAGATGGCAAAAAGGAGACAGAGGAGGAAAGGGTAATAGAGAGGTGAGAGTTGACAGTTGACAGTTGAGAGTTGACAGTTGAGAGTTGACAGTTGACAGTTGACAGTTGAGAGTTGAGAGTTGGGGGCATCGTGCAGGATGCGGACATAGGCAAAGGCTGCACCCACCAGCACGGGGGCGATGGCTCCTGTGAGCGTCTTGGGTCGGGCGGCCAATGCCCATGCTTTCAAGGAATTCACTCGTACCATCTTTTCATCTGGATTTAGGAACTAAAAATCGCCCAGCGCGTGGGCTGGTGGGCTGGTTATTCATCCTCTCCTTTCCAATACTGGATGGTGATGGTGTTGTTGGTGTAGAACATGGCGCCGAAGCCACGACGTTCGTTGTTTCTGTATCTGCCGTAGTAGTAGTTACCATTATTATAATAGTAAAGCCCTACCCCGTCGCGCTTTCCGTTGACCGTTTCGCCTACATACTTGTCACCGTTCTGATAGGTGAGGGACTCGAAACGGTAGGTCTTGCCATAATCGGCTGGAAGTGAATACTTTCCACCATCCTTCATGATGTAGAGCGGGTCGCCCGTGGTGAGGTCGTAGCAGATATAGTGCTCGTTGCTGCCTACCTTAGCCATCTGTGTGCCCATCTTGATGCCAAACAGGAAGTTGCCCAGACGATACTGCCCGTAAATGACCCCATCGTTGTCGGTATAGTAGGCACCAAAGCCATACACGTTGCGCTCACGGGTGATTTGCCCGAAATACTGTCCGTAGGAAGACTTGGCGACTCCGCTGGCAAAGTCTTTCACATAATCGACGAAGGCTGCATCGTACTGGGAAGGTATCTGGGGATACTTGTCGAGACGAGCAAACTGCGCCGATGCCGTGCCGACGGAAAGGATGGTGACAAGCAGAACGAAAAGGAATGATTTTCTCATAAAATCTGTGGATTATCTGGTTGAAATGCTGAAAAACGCTGCAAAATTACATATTCTTGCCGAATTTCACGACAAAGGATTAAACCTTTTAGTAACTTTGCAGTCAAATTAGCTGTATTCGTGAAAAAATCAATCATAACAATTCGCAAAATATGAAAAAAACTTTACTCGCTCTGTTCCTCTCTTTTGCAGGACTCAGCGTGATGGCTCAGTCCAAGTTTAACATTTCGGGAACAGTCCTCGACAGCGAGACCAGCGAGACCATTCTTTCGGCCTCTGTACGCATCCTTTCCCTGCCCGACAGCAGCATGGTGGCAGGTGCCGCCACGGGAGCGGACGGCACGTTCAACATCAAGAGTGTGAAGAAGGGTAACTATGTGGTCAAAGTGACCTACATCGGCTATCAGGACAAGGTGATAGCCCTGAACCTGAACGAGAAGAAGGGCCGGGACCAAAGCATCGGCTACATCACCATCGTGCCAGACTCGAAACTGCTGCAAGAGGCAGAAGTGACGGCCAATGCGGCCCAGGTGCAGGTGAGCGGCGACTCGTTGGTATATAACGCTTCGGCCTATCGTGTGGCCGAAGGTTCGGCCCTGGAAGAACTGGTGAAGAAACTGCCGGGAGCCAAAGTGGATGACGACGGCAACATCACCATCAACGGTAAGACGGTGAGCAAGATTATGCTGAACGGCAAGGAGTTCTTCCTCAACGACACGAAAGTGGCCATGAAGAACATCCCCACCAACATGATTGACAAACTGAAGACCTACGACCGCAAGAGCGACTTCAGCCGTGTGACGGGCATCGACGACGGCGAAGAGGAGACGGTGCTGGACCTGACGGTGAAGAAGGGCATGAACAATGGCTGGTTTGGCAACTTCGATGCAGGCATCGGTACCGAGGAACGCTACTCGGAGAGCCTGATGCTCAACCGATTTGTTGATAACAACCAAATGACCCTCATCGGCGGTGCCAACAACACAGGTGACCGTGGCTTCGGCGGCGGTGGCGGACGCGGTTGGGGACGTGGCGGCAACGGTCTGATGAACACCAAGAACATCGGACTCAACTTTGCCACCAGCACCGAGAAGCTGGAAGCAGGTGGTAACGTGCGTTTCCGCTACGATGGCAGCGATGTGTGGAACCAGTCAGCCGTGCAGAGTTTCGTTACCTCGGCTGGAGCCTTCCGCAACAGCGAGAGCACACGCCGCAGCAGCCAGCACAACTGGAATGCAGACTTCCGCTTTGAGTGGAAACCCGATTCGATGACGAACATCATCTTCCGCCCATCGGGAAGCCTCTCGCGCAGCAAGGGCTACAACAACAGCGAGTCTGCCAGCTTCAACGCTGACCCGAACGACGTGAGCAGTGACCCGCTGGACGATGCCATCAACCATTCGGAAGAGGTGGAAGGACTGCTCGACATGATTGTCAACACCAACGTGAGCCGCTCACAGACTTACACCGACAGTCGCCGCATGGCTGGTGAACTGCAGGCAAACCGCCGTTTGAACAATGAGGGACGCAACATCACATTCCGCGCCACAGGCAACTTCTCGGGGTCGGACAGCAAGCAGCTGTCAGCTGCCAACATCCACTACACCAATGGCATGGATGACAACACCAACAACCGCTACTACACCACGCCTGGCAGAAGCAGCGCATTCAGCGTACAACTCACTTATTCTGAACCGATTGCCACCAGAACTTACCTCCAGTTCTCCTATCGTTTCAACTACAGCTACAACAAGTCTGACCGCCGTGCCTTCGTGATGGATGCCGAGACCTACACCGACCTTGCCAATGCCCTGAACCAGTACCGCTACGACATCGACGGTGCCATCGGCTATCTGGTCGATAACGGCCACACACTCTATGGTGCTGACGATGACGAGGAAGCCAACCGCTTGAGTCAGTATTCGGTCTATAAGAACCTCGACCACAACATCAGCATGAGTTTCCGCAAGGTGACCGACGCCTACAACTTCAGTGCTGGTATCGACCTCTTGCCACAGCATAGTGTGCTCGACTACAAATACATGGGCACGGAGTACCCCACCATTACCCGCAACGTGTTTAACTTTGCGCCGAACCTCGATTTCCGCTACAATTTCGACAAGCAGACCAACCTGCGCTTCTTCTATCGCGGACGTACTTCGCAGCCGAACATCATCAACCTGCTCGACATTACCGACGACTCTGACCCTCTGAACATCTCGAAAGGTAATCCAGGACTGAAGCCTTCGTTCAGTCACAACCTGCGCTTCAACTTCAACACCTTCCAGATGGAGCATCAGCGCGGCATCTTCGCATGGGGCGGTGCCACATTGACACAAAACAGCATCAGCAACCGTACTTACTACGAAGAGGAAACGGGTGTGCGCACCTCCAAGCCCGAGAATATCAACGGCAACTGGAGCGCCTACTTCGGAGGCGGATTCAATATGTCGCTCGACAAGAACAACTACTTCACCGTCAACAACTTCACCTCGCTCAACTACAGCCACAACGTCAGCTATCTCGACCCCACCAAGTATGAGGATGACCGCTCAAAGACCAACACCGTCGGCGTGAACGAGAACCTTGGCTTCGGCTTCCGCAAAGACTGGTTTGAGGTGAGCATCAACGGCGGTTTTAACTACAACCACTCGCGCAACTCCGTCATCAGCACAGGCAACCTCGACACATGGTCGTTCAGCTATGGCACAGAGTTTAACTTCAACTTCGACAACGGCTTCTCCATCTCCACCGACCTGAGCGAGAGCAGCCGCCGTGGTTATGCCTCTGCCAGCATGAACACCAACGAACTCCTTTGGAACGCCCAGGTGAGCAAGTCTTTCCTCAAGGGCAACGCGCTGACCATCAGCTTGCAGTGGAACGACATTCTGAAAGAACGCAGCAACATCAGCCGCGCCATCGATGCCTACCAGAGCAGCGACTCGCGCTACAATGCCATCTACTCCTACGGCATGCTGCACGTCATCTACAAACTCAACATCTTTGCCGGCAAGAATGCCCACGGCACTGGCAACGAACGCACGATGGGTGACGTGTTCCGTCGTCCTGGCGGTGGCGGCGGTGGAAGACGATAAGTCTAACTGCCCAAAAGATAGAAAAAGATACAAAAAAGGCTCGGTCAACGTTCTGCTGACTGAGCCTTTTTATATGTTCTTACTGAAAAAACGAGAAGTTCACGCTGCCATAATTGCGGTGGTCGATGAATCGGGGATGCTCGGAGAAGTCGTAATCTTTGCCATGCTCCAAGATGAAGATTCCCTCCTCTGCCAAGAGCGGAAGCACGGCATCGGGTATCTCCTGCAGATTTTCAAGCGCATAAGGAGGGTCAGCAAAAATGAGATCGTACCGCTCTTTACACGCATGTACATATTTAAATACATCACCCTTCAGCGGCACCCATTCCTTTGCCTGCAATTCCTTCTGCACCCGAGCCAGAAACTGCCAATGCTTGAAGTCTTTCTCCACCGACACCACCTTGCCACATCCTCGCGATGCCAGTTCCAAACCGATAGAACCTGTACCGGCAAAGAGATCCAGTGCTGTCGGTGCTGCATCAAAATCGACATACACATTTTCAAGGATGTTGAACAGCCCTTCCTTGGCAAAATCTGTCGTCGGACGAGCCTTAAACCCTGTGGGCGTGGGCAGATGGCGCCCTTTATATTTTCCTCGTATGATACGCACTTTTCAGTTAAGAGTTAGGAGTTTGGAGTTAGGAGTTAGGAGTTAGGAGTCAAGAGTTAAAAATCGCCCAGCGCGTGGGCTGGTGGGCTGGTTAGAAGCCGCAGATGAGGAGGGTTTGGAGGTCGTAGGGCATGAGGCTGTTGCCGCGTGTGAGTTTGTCCTTGAAGTCCTCGGTACGGTCGATGAGGGTGACGTGCTGGAGGAAATACTTGATTTTCTCGGACAGTTCGGTCGTGCGTTGCTCGTTGTCGCCCACGATGAAAAGTGCATCATCTATCTGGTCGAAGCCCAACTCCTTCCACACATTGAGCGTGTAATACTGCAAGTCTGCCACACTCGTCGCGTCGAAAGTGTTGACAAAGAGCATCCTCCCTTGGTCAAAGGCATAAAGCGTCACCTCCTTCTCATGCTGATAGACATACATCTTACGTCCAGGTCCGAAGAGGCTTTTCTCACCGAAAAACTCTATCAGCGTACTGGCGGAGGCATAGAATCGAGCACGTGGAAAGTCATCCAGCAGCAACTGGTAGATGTTTCGGTCAAAACCAAACACGATAGCGATGCCCGAGCGACGGAGCACGTTATAGCTCACGTGCTGCGGTCCATCCTTCGGAAAGGCACAGCGATAGAGCGCGTCCACACTCTCCTTCTGGAATGCTGCCACAGGCACCGTAGTGAAGTGCGGCGTGGCAATCATCACGTTCACACGCTGATACTCCTGCTTCAGCATCGGCTCCATCATCAGGGCTTCCTTCAGGTTAGCCGTCAGCGAGATGGTGTGGTTCACATCCCACACCTTATACACAAACGGATCCTTCTGCCCCGGTGCATAGGTACAAAAAGAAAGTCCATTCGAGCAGACCCGAATGGACAAACTTCTATTAGTTATCAGATTTTCTGCCATTAATTGTCAACTGTCAATTTTCAACTGTCAACTAAGTTATTCCCAGTTACCTGCCATCTTGTTGTTCGTGTCTTCGAGGTCACCGATGCGGAGTCCGTACCATTCACCCTCCGTCTGGTCCTCGTTGTCGAGCATCAACTCTGCACGATTCTTGTGACGCTTCTTCAGGTCAGCCTTCAGGTTCTTGATTTTCTTCTCGCTCATGCCGTCCATGTAGTCCTCCAGACGAGCGCGGAACTCAATCATCATGTCAAACTCGTTGCTCTTCATGTTGAAGGCAGCCTTCTTGCGCATTTCGATGATGCCCTGATAGATGGTATCCTTCTGTGAGGGGTCGAACGTAGAGTTCACCACAACGAAAGAGCCATCAGCAGGACGGCCGATTGGCACATACCTCATTGAGTCAGGATTAGCGATGCCCAGTTTCTCGGCTGCGGTCATCCACACGGTGTCACGCTTGATGATGCCCTTAGCCACCGCCTCGCGCTCCGTCATGCCAGCTTCCAGCTGGTCGTCGGTGAGTTCACCTTCCTTGATGATCTTATCGACCGTCTTGCCATTCTTCACAAAATCAATCAGCGAGTCCATCGTACCACAATACCAGCCATAGGTCATCTTGTACTGCTCCTGAGCATTACGGATTTCCATCAAACGGGCGATAACGACTTTCTCACGTGCTGCCTTCTCTTCATCGAAGGCAATGTCGCTGTAGATGCTCACGAAGCATGCTGCAGCCAGACCCAATGTACAAACTACAAGAAGTCCATTTACAATACTTTTTTTCATGATATGTTTTGTTAATTTTTTGTTATTTCCACACTTTTTCGCTGTCCCAAACGCAAGTTTTTGGGCTTGCAATAGGTCCAGTTCATGAATATTCACTATATTCGTGTCGCAAAAATAATCATAATATTTCAATTGCGCCCACAACTTTCACCATTTTTTTGAAAAAAGATGATAAATGACTACCTAAAAGAGCTGATTTTGCATCATTTCGGTCTAAAACCGACATCCGATCAAGCAAAAGTCATCGACTCGCTCTGCCAGTTCATCCTCTCGCCCGATGCCAACTCAGTATTCATTCTCCGAGGCTTTGCCGGAACTGGAAAAACATCACTCGTCAGCGCCCTTGTCAAGACGATGGAGCAACTCGAACGCGAGTGTGTGCTCATGGCACCTACGGGTCGTGCCGCCAAAGTGCTCGCCCTCTATGCCGACCACCCAGCCTTTACCATCCACAAGCGCATCTACCGACAGAAGTCCATCGACAAGGACTCCATCTTCACCCTCAACTACAACATGCGGCAGAACCTCCTCTTCATCTGCGACGAGGCCTCCATGATTGCCAATGACGAATACCTTTCAGGCAGTCTTTATGGTACAGGGCGATTGCTTGACGACCTCATCCATTTCGTCTATGGGGGCAAAGGATGCCGGCTCATCATGATGGGCGACACAGCCCAGCTGCCTCCTGTGGGAGATGATGAAAGCCCTGCCCTCAGCGACGAATACATGAATGGCTACGGACTCCAAGTCATCAGCCACACCCTCACTCAAGTAGTCAGACAAGCCGACGCCTCTGGCATCCTCTGGAATGCCACACACCTGCGCACCCTCTTGGAACAGGAGGACATATTCGCTTTTCCCAAGATACGTTTCAAGGGGTTCCCTGATGTCAAGAACATTCCTGGCAACGAACTCATCGAAGCCCTCGAAGAGTGCTATCATCGCGATGGCGAGGACGAGACCGTTGTCGTGACCCGCAGCAACAAACGTGCCAACATCTACAACAACGGCATCCGCGCCCAAATCCTCTGGCGCGAGGAACCTCTCGAAGGAGGCGACATGCTCATGGTGGCAAAGAACAACTACTACTGGAGCGAGCGGCTCGCCCTCGAACTCATAGCCAACGCAAAGGCCGAGGGAAAGACAGCAGAAGAGGCTGAGGCCCTCCCCTTCGACTTCATCGCCAACGGCGACACCGCCATTGTCCGCCGAGTGCGCAACGAACGCAACTTCTATGGTTTCACCTTCGTTGATGCCATCTTGGAGTTTCCCGACTTCAACGATTTCAGCATGGACATCACGCTCCTCACCGACACCCTTCAGGCGGAAGCCCCTGCCCTCACCCGAGAACAGCAGAACACATTATATAATCGTATTATGGAAGACTACGTCGGCGACCCCACCTTGCGCTCCAAACAAGACAAGCTCAAGGCACTGCGCCGAGACCCCTACTACAATGCCCTGCAAGTCAAGTACGCCTATGCCGTCACTTGCCACAAAGCACAAGGCGGACAATGGACCAACGTCTTCATCGACCAGGGGTACATGAGCGAGGAACTCCTCACCCCCGACTACTTCCGCTGGCTCTACACCGCCATCACGCGCGCCACCACAAGGGTGTTTTTCGTGAACTGGCCCAAGGAGCAGGTGCTCACTTCGGCGAACGAGTGAGGCTATACTTCACCCGCATCTTGACAAAGGGCTTCACGTGGTCGCGCAGGGTCATGTAGTTGTGTCGGTAGCCACTGCGACGGAGGCGACCGTAGAAGGGGACAGTGGCACCCACGCCCAAGTTGAAGGAGAGTTCGCGAGTGGCCTGCCAGTCGGCAAAGAGTCCGAAGCGTTCCGACACTTGACTGATGACTGCTTTCTCTGGCAGTCCGACGGTCTTGGGACGGAAATAGAACTTGTAGGTGTCGAGTTCCATGCCCACGGAGTATTTCATGCGAGGCGTGGCTTGATAATAGAGGTAGTTGTTGGTTTCCATGCACTGGATGCTCCAGCGGTCATCGAAGCGATGGGTGTAAACAATCAAGGGATAAAGCGGCCAAGAAACGGAGGTGCCAAGCAAATAAATGGCACCAAGGCCGAGATAAGTGCGCTGATTGCGTGTGATGGCGACCATACCGCCCAACATGCCCGAAGCGTTCTCATAGCCATACTGCGAGAAGTTGCCTGTGCCCATACCGATGAGGGTGAGGGGTTTGCCAAAAGCCTTCATCTGATAGTTGAGCGTGAGGGTGCCGCCATAGTGATGATGGTCGGGTGGCAGGGTGAAGCCGAGGTTCTCAGCCCCCCACTCCACCCGCGGGTCTTGGTTGCTGTAATTGTAGAAGGGGGACAGGGAGGCAGACAGGTTCTTCACTCTGAAAAGCTGCACACTGGAACGCACCTTCACGTTCACGCCATGCTTCATGCGTCCACCAGCCAATTCATCGCCAGAGGTCGATTTCCATTTGAAATCGGTGTTGGTGCCGCCTTCGACCTCAGCAGACAAGCTGAATTTCTCTCTGGGGTCACTCAACTGGGCGTGAGCAAAGATTGATAACGAGAAAAAAGTGATGTAGAATAAGAGGTGTCTCATTGATGTGAATGTATTTCTCCACTAAAGATGAAGCGGACTACAAGGATTTTCAAGATACGGAAACCTGCTTGCGTAGGGTACGAATGCCGAACACTTGCGTAGATCACGGATGCCGAACGCTTGCGAAGGCAAAGGTACGAACTCTTTTTCAATCACACAAGGGAAAAAAGGGGGAGGTACAAAAAAGAAGTGAAAGATTTGGTCGTTTGATGAAAATATGGTAATTTTGCCATCAGAATCACCAAGAAAAATATCTATCCTTAAATTTCCAACCAAAAACCAAATCTATATGAAACAGAGAATCTTTACGTTTATGATGGCACTTATGGCAGTAGCCTCTGGCGCATGGGCTCAACTGCTCATCAACGAGGAGAACTTCCCCGACGAGAACTTCCGCAACTACCTGTTAGCGCAGGATTATGGCAAGACAGGCAAGATTGGCGGGGCTCTGAGAGACATTCTGATGATGGATGTGAGCGGTCAAGGCATTACCGACCTGACAGGCATCCAAAACTTCCCCAATCTGTGGTGGCTCGAATGCTCGAACAACAATCTCACCCAACTTGACCTGTCGCAGAACCATCAGATAGTACAAGTGTTCATCGACGGCAACAACATCACGGGCGAAGCAATGGATGCATTCATTGCCAGCCTGCCCATTCCGACAGAAGAGGACAACTACTTCAATGACAGAATCTACAGGAAGCGCACCCCCGATGGTAGGCTCAACACGGTCTCTCCTTGCCTCTCTGCTGTGGACATCCGAACGGGCATCGAGGACGGCAACAGTATCAGCGTGGCGCAGGTGGCTGCAGCCAAAGCGAAAGGTTATGAGACCTACTGCCACGTTGACGGAGATGACTACAACCTGTATCCCGGTTATGATGCCTTCGAGGGCGCTATCCCCATCAACGAGGAGAACTTCCCCGACGAGGAATTTCGCACCTTCATCAGCGAAAACTATGGTAGCGGTGGTATGCTGCCCCTGCCTGTGATTCAGGCCACCAAAGAAATGACAACCGACTCGTGGAATGACATCATGAACCTGAAGGGCATCGAATACTTCACCGAGCTGGAGGAACTGCGCTGCTACTATTGCAAAATCTCCACACTAGACCTGACGCCGCTCACGAAACTGAAACGGCTCTACTGCGACGACATCGGTCTCAAGAGCCTCATCGTGCCCACATCTTTGGAACTGCTCTACTGCCCCGAGAACAAGCTCACCACGCTTGACCTCTCCGCATGCACACAGCTAAAGGAACTGAACTGCTCTGAAAACAAGCTCACCACGCTCAATATCGAGGGCTGCACCCAAATGACCACGCTGAAGTGCTACCAGAACAGTAACCTCGCCACCCTCAACCTGACAGGCCTCACACAGCTGGAGTACCTCGACTGCTCTGACTGCAAATTCGCCACGCTCAACCTCACAGGATTTGCGAAGTTGACGGATTTTCAATGTGGCGGGAACCTGCTCACCCAACTCACACTCGAAGGATGCACCCAATTGCAGAAGCTCCATTGCGAAGAGAACCTGCTCACCACGCTTGACCTCTCCACATGCACACAGCTCAAGGAACTACGATGTGAAGAGAACCTGCTCACCTCGCTCAAAGTAGCCAACACCGCCACAGACATGAACCTCATCCACTGCCGCAAGAACCGCCTCCCGGAAACGGCGATGGAGACTTTCGTGCAGAGCTTGCCCACGGTGGAGGAAGGAACGCTCTTCGTGAAAGACCTGGGTGAGGACGACGAGGGCAACATCATGACCCCTGCACAGGTGGAGACCGCTAAGGGAAAGGGCTGGAAAGTGATGGCACGTGTGCACGAGTGGATCACGTACACCGAAGAGGAATATGCAGGCAGCGACCCCAGTAAGGGTGTTGTCATCAATTCAGAGAACTTCCCCGACGAGAACTTCCGCAACTACCTGCTCAGCACGGGCTATGGCTCCGACGGCTTCATCAACGAAGAGGAACAACACTACTGGAGAACCCTCAATGCTGGCGACTTCTTCGAAGAGGTAGGTCGCGGCATCCATTCGCTGAAAGGCATCGAGCACATCCCTGGAATACAATACCTCTACGCTTGCTACAACCCCATCACAGAGATTGACCTCTCCAAAAACACAGAACTGCTTGCCCTCGACATCACGGACTGTCAGGTCACCCAACTCGACTTCACACACAACACCAATCTCCTCGCTCTCGAGATGGACGGCAACCAATTCACCTCCCTCGATGTGTCCATGCTGCCAAAGCTTGTCAAGCTCTTTGTGGACCACAGCCCCCTCGGCACCATTGACGTGTCACACAACCCCAATATGGAAAACCTCTCCTGCGCCTACTGCCAGCTCGACAACCTCGATGTATCGGCATGCACCCAGTTGCAGACGTTCAACTGCCACCACAACAATATCCGCGGCGAGCGCATGGATGCCCTTATCGAGAGCATGCCTACGGTGGAATATGGTGAGTTCTACCCCATCGTCCTTGAAGACCCGACGGAGGGCAACGTCATCACCACCACACAGGTGGCTGCCGTCCGTGCTAAGGGATGGAAAGTGTTTGCCTACAACAGCAAAACTGAAAGTTGGGGAAACTACAACGGTTCCGACCCAACGAGCATCATCGCCCCCAGCGTTGAGGAGAACGATGTCAATGCTCCCATCCACAACCTTGCAGGACAACGTGTGAATGCTAGCTACAAGGGCATCGTCATCAAGAGGGGAAAGAAAATATTGGTGCGCTAACAAACGTGTTGGCAAGTGAGTTGACACAAGCTTGTCAACAAAAAGGCCATCCATGCGGAAATGCACATGGATGGCCTTTTCTATGCGATGTAGATATCTTGTCTTTGTTCTGAGGATATTATCTCCTTTGCGATGTGGCTGTTTCTTAGAAACCTGCCAATTCGATGATCTTATCCACAGCAGCTTTCAATCCTTCTGGGTTCTTACCGCCTGCTGTAGCGAAGTGGGGCTGTCCACCACCACCGCCTTGGATAAGTTTGCCAGCCTCGCGCACATACTGACCTGCGTTCTTGCCTTCGGCCACCAAGTCATCAGAGATAGAGACGGTGAGCGTGGGCTTGCCGTTGGCTTCGCTGCCAATGACAACAAGCAGATGTTCGGGGAACTGACCACGCAGCTGGAAAGCGATGTCCTTGGCATGCTGAGGTTCGAGCGGAAGCACACCGGCGATGACCTTCACGCCATTCACTTCTCGTGCCTTCTCTATAAGCGACTGCTTGAATTGCAGTGCCTTCTGTGCCTTGAACTCGTCCACCTGTGCTTGCAGTTCCTTGTTTTCGGAGATGGCCTTTTGGATGGTGGTCATAAGGTCAGGTGCATTATTGAGCAAGCCCTTCAAGTCAGTCATGAAGTCCTGCATCTTGTCGAGGGTTTCTTCCACCGCCTTGCCGGTGATGGCTTCGATGCGACGCACCCCCGCAGCGATGCTGCTTTCGGAGAGGATGCGCACCATGCCCAGACGACCCGTGCTGGCTGCATGACAACCGCCACAGAACTCCACGCTGGTGCCAAACTGCACCACACGCACCTTGTCGCCATACTTCTCGCCAAAGAGAGCGATGGCGCCCAGTTCCTTGGCTTTCTCTATCGGATAGTCGCGGTATTCCTTCAGCGGAATGTCCTCGCGAATTTTGGCGTTGACCAGATGCTCCACCTCACGCAGCTGTTCGGGAGTGACCTTCTCGAAGTGTGAGAAGTCAAAACGCAAGCCATCAGCAGTCACCAAAGAGCCTTTCTGCTCCACATGGGTGCCCAACACCTCGCGCAGGGCCTCGTCGAGCAGGTGGGTGCAAGTGTGGTTCGCCTCAATGGCACGACGGCGCTCCACATCCACACAAGCCATGAACTCGGCTTCGGGATGCTCAGGGAGTTTATCGACAATGTGGATAGCCACACCATTCTCTTTCTTCGTGTCGAGCACCTTGATTTCCTCGTTTTCGCTCACGAGCACACCCGTGTCGCCTACCTCGCCACCCATCTCGCCATAGAAGGGGGTCTTGTCAAGAATCACCTCGTAGGCGGTGCGCTTCTTCTGCTGCACCTCTCTATATTTAATAATGTGTGCCGGATGCTCTGTATAGTCATAACCCACAAACTCACTCTCCGCATCGCTCAAGGTCTGCCAGTCGCCCAGTTTCACTTCGGCAGCGTTGCGCGCACGGTTTTTCTGCTCCTGCATACAAACATCAAAGCCCTTCTCATCGACGGTGAAGCCCTGTTCGCGACAGATAAGCTCAGTCAGGTCGAGTGGGAATCCGAAGGTGTCGAAGAGCGTGAAAGCCTTGTCGCCAGCGATTTCGGTCTTGCCAGCAGCCTTCGTCTCGTCGATGACTCCTTGCAGGAGTTTGATGCCGTTCTCCAGTGTGCGGAGGAAGGAACTTTCCTCTTCCTGCATCACCTTCATGACGAGTTTCTGCTGAGCGGCTATCTCGGGGAAGGCATCGCCCATTTCTGCCACAAGCGTAGGCACCAGCTTATAGATGAAGGCTTCTTTCTGACCGAGGAAGGTGTAGCCATAACGCACGGCACGGCGCAGGATGCGGCGAATCACATAGCCAGCCTTAGCGTTGGAAGGCAGCTGACCATCGGCAATGGCGAAGGCTATGGCACGAAGGTGGTCCACCACCACACGCATGGCAATGTCCTTCTTCTCGTCATCGCCATACTTGCAACCCGCCATGTCACCCAGCACCTTGATGAGGGGTTGGAACACGTCGGTGTCGTAGTTGGAAGTCTTACCCTGCAACGTGCGCACCAGACGCTCAAAACCCATGCCCGTATCAATCACCTTTGCCGGCAGCCCTTCGAGCGAGCCGTCAGCCTTGCGGTTATACTGCATGAACACGAGGTTCCAAATCTCAATCACCTGCGGATGGTCTTTGTTCACCAACTCACGGCCAGGCACCTTGGCTTTCTCTTCTTCCGAACGAGAATCGACGTGGATTTCCGAGCAAGGGCCACAAGGTCCCGTGTCGCCCATCTCCCAGAAGTTGTCGTGCTTGTTGCCGTTGATGATGTGGTCTTTCGGCAGGAACTGCTCCCAGATGCCAGCCGCCTCATCGTCACGAGCCAGCCCCTCCTCAGGACTGCCCTCAAACACCGTGGCGTAGAGGTCTTTCGGGTCAATCTTCAGCACATCCACAATGTACTCCCATGCCCACGAAATCGCCTCCTTCTTGAAGTAGTCGCCAAACGACCAGTTGCCCAGCATCTCAAACATGGTGTGGTGGTAGGTGTCATGTCCCACCTCCTCCAGGTCATTATGCTTGCCGCTCACACGCAGGCACTTCTGCGAGTCGGCTTGCCGTCTGCACTTCGGAGTGGCATTACCCAAAATGATGTCCTTAAACTGATTCATGCCCGCATTGGTGAACATCAATGTAGGGTCATCCTTCACCACCATCGGAGCCGATGGCACAATCAAGTGCTCCTTGCTTTCAAAAAACTTCTTGAAAGACTCACGTATTTCTTTTGCTGTCATCATATTGAAAGTTAAAATCTAAAAGTTAAAAACTAAAAGTCTTAGTTACCAACCATCCGGATGGGAGAGACTTCCGCTTTTAACTTTTAGTTTTTCGTTTTTAGTTTATTGAGTGCAAAGGTACAAAGAAAAAATGAAATCATAACACGAACCATTGCTTTTCCGTGCATTTATGCACGTTTTTATGGTTTTCCCATTCAATATGACACCAACAAAGACCTCCATCACACTCTTCGTGACGGCCTCGTCCCCAAAATGAGGAAAACACTATACAAAATAAAAAGAGGATTTTTTCCTGTTTCCCTTCAATTTGTTTGGCATCCTGCTGATTTCATGTTGATTTTTTTCCGTATCTTTGCAGTCCATATCGGACATACGGGTTGATAAATCACAAATTTCATTATTGAGCCCACTTTAAAAAGTAAGGCATATTAAAATTGTTTGCTTTTGCAC
>CAMVIM010000020.1 GCA_947167515.1 uncultured Prevotellaceae bacterium
TTGCTTTCATCTCAAAAATCCGCTCAATCCGCTTCATCGTTCCAAAGGAACTTGTTTTTATACACATACCGCTTCGCGATGATGGAACGGATTTAGCGGATGACACAGATTATTTTCAATCACGAATGACACGAATTTGCTTTCATCTCAAAAATCCGCTCAATCTGCTTCATCGTTCCAAAGGAACTTGTTTTTATAAACATACCGCTTCGCGATGATGGAAAAGATAGAAAAGAAACATCGCCCTTCGGGCAAATTGAACGAATGGAACGAAAAAGTCTAATTTGTTTAATTCGTTTAATTATTGCGAAGCAATATGTTTTTTATAACCATGAATTTGCTTTCATCGAGAAAACAAATTCGTGAAATTCGTGTAATTCGTGGTTGAGAAAGATCCGTTAAAAGTATGTGTCCATGAGTTTTTGGGCGGTCTCGTCGCCGAGGTCGATGGCCTTCTGGAGGTTGGCTTTGGCGTTGGTCTTGTCCCCCTTTTGTAGTTGGGCATAGCCGAGGATGCGGTAGGCATCGATGATGTTGGGGTTGATGCTGATGGCCGTTTGGCAGGACTGGATGCAGTCATCGAGTTGGTTGATGCGGATGGTGATGGCTGCTTTCTCCACGTGGTAGAGCGCGTTGCGTGGTGCCATTTCAACGGCCTTGTTGATGTCGTCGAGTGCCTGCTGGAACATACGGGCATTCACTTCTATCTGCGAACGCTCATAGTAGAAGACGGCGCTCACGCGGTTGTTCAGCAGGTAGGCGTATTGGTTGTAGTCCTGCACGGCTTCGCGGTAGCGGCCGTTGTTGGCATAGAGTTGTCCGCGACGGATGACGTAGTTGGCAGCTTCGCTGGGCAGCGGGTCGCCCATCATGGCGATGGCGCTGTCGAGGGGCTCGATGATTTGCCCGATGGAATCGCCCCTTCCTCCGCGAGCCATGCTGATGGCAAAGAGGTAGGATGGGGCAGGGTGGGCCTGGTGGAGGGCTTCGTAGAGGGCGATGGCACCGTCGTAGTCTTCCTTGCCCATGAGCACCTGTGCCTTCTGGATGCGGTACTTCGTGTCGTTGGCTGTCCGCTCTTCGCTGTCGGGCTTGGCCGCATTGAGGGCGATGGCCTGGTCGAGGTATTGGATGGCGGTGTCGTAAGTCCACTTGTCGTAGGCGGGTTCGGGCTGCAGGCGCAGTTTGTCGAAGATGAGGGAGGCGACATTGAAGTTGCCGTTGGCTTTGTCCTCCACCAGCGAGAGGTACTTCTGCATGTCCTTGTCCGCCTCGTCGAAACGGAGCAGGTCAATGAGCGGGGTGGCGCGGCGCAGATAGCCTTCGGCATTTTGTGGGTAGGTAGTGACGAACAGGTTCACCATGTCCATATATTCCTCGTTGCTGGTGTTGCGCGCTTTGAGGTAGAGATACACCAGGGCTTCTTCCTGTGTGTCGGGCAGGGCTTTGGGTATGAAGATGTTGGTGAGTGCCACCGATGCCGACTGGTTGGGGATGGCGGCGATGGTCAGCGTTTCCTTGAAGCGGATGTCGAGCACGTAGCTTTTGTTGCCCATCACCGAGTGGAGTATGCCGACCAGTGTGCCTGACTCGTTGAAGACGGGTGCACCGATCCGTTTCGTGTCCACCTTCTTGTCCAGTCCGTAGTAGGTGTATTTCCCTTGGATGAGTGCCGTGTCGGTGATGGCCGCTTGTTCGCTTTCGACCTTGCCGTCGGAGGTGTAGCTGAGCACGAAAAGTGCCGATTTCATCGGCTGATTGGCGGTGGAGGAGGTGAGGGGTGCGCCTCCTTTCCCTTTCACGCGGAAGCGCACCATCGAGTAGGTGTCGTCGGCTCCTAAGATGCGTTCCACTTCCTCCTGCTTGCCGCTGGCATCAATGGCGTTGGCTTTGTAGGCTCCCTTGAAAATCTTGTAGTCAGCCACGGCTTCTCCGTTGGCTCCGACGTAGAAACCCGTGCCTTGGTGGAGCAGGTTGCCTTGTTTGTCGTAGGTGTTGATGGAGAGGATGCCCTTCTTCACCTTGTTGGCGAACTTGGGCTGGGCACTCCCTGTCAGTGCCATGAAGAACAGGGAAATCAGGAATATGATGTTTTTGTTCATTGCGGTGTACGGTTATGCGGTTATGGCGTTTTGAGGAGTGCTTGGGCGTTGTCGAGTGCGGCCTGTGTCAGTTTCTCGCCGCTGAGCATGTGGGCGATTTCTTCCACGCGTTCCTCGTCGGTCAGAGGTACGATATGGCTGAGTGTGTCGTCGGTTGTGTCTTCCTTATATACTTTGTAGTGGTGACTGCCCAATGCGGCAATCTGTGGCAGGTGGGTAATGGAGATGACCTGTCGATTCTGTGCGCCCATTTCCTGCATGATGCGCGCCATCTTTTCGGCGATGGAACCGCTCACACCAGTGTCGATCTCGTCGAAGATGATGGTGGGCAACTTCACCGCACCGGCGATGAGTGCCTTGAGTGCCAGCATGACACGGGCGATTTCACCGCCTGATGCAATCTGGCTGACGGGCTTGGGCTCTCCGCTCTTGTTGGCGTTGAAGAGGAATTGTGCCTGGTCGTAACCTGTCGGTGTGAGTTCGGCTGGTGTGCTGACGATGACGCACCTGAACTGCACGTTGGGCATGCCGAGTGGCAGGAGCCTTTCTTCCATTTCCTTCTCCACCTTCTTGGCGGTCTCTTTCCTTTTCTTTGAGAGCGTCTGTGCCAAGGCTACAGTCTTGTCCTTCTGGTGCTCTACCTTCTGTTTAAGTTCCTCGATGAAATCGTCGGAATGGCTGATTCGCATGAGCTTCTCTTCCAAATCTTGTTGGAGGGTCAATAGCTCTTCGACACTCTCCACCCCGTGTTTCTTCTGCAAGGTATAGAGGGTGTTGAGCCGGTCGTTCACTTGTTCTAAGCGACGGGGATTGTACTCGATGTCTTCTGCCTGGTTTTCCAGTTCGTTCGCCACATCCTTCAGTTCGATGTAGCAGGAATCCAGGCGGCTGACCCATTCTTCGGACTGTGAAAAGACCGATGAAATCGATTGCAGGTGGGAGATGCTTTGCTTGAGCAGACCGAGTGCGTCCGTCCCGTCGTGGGAGGACTGGAGCTGGTTGGCTGCGCTGTAAAGCGAGGACTTGATGTCTTCGGCATGTTCGAGGGTCTCACTCTCAGCCTCCAGTTCTTCCTGCTCGCCTTCTTTCAGGTTGGCATCTGCCAGCTGGTCAGCCTGAAACTGCAGGAACTCTTCGTCAGCCTTGCTGTTCTGCGCCTCCTGGATGGCTTCCTCCAACTGCCGTGCCAGACTCTTGTATTCCTTGTACTCCTTCTTGTAGGAGGCGAGCAGTTCCTGTTGGTTAGCCACGATGTCGAGAATGTTGAGCTGGAAGTCTTCCTTGCCCAAGAGCAGGTTCTTGTGCTGTGAGTGGATGTCGAGCAGTTGTTCGCCCAGTTCGCGCAGTTGGGAGAGTGAGGCGGGTGTGTCGTTGATGAAGGCTCTGGACTTTCCAGCCGATGTGAGTTCGCGGCGGATGATGCACTCGGTGCCGTCGAAATCGAGGTCGTTCTCGGTGAAGAAGGTGTCCAGCTGGTAGTGGGAAACGTCGAAGGTGGCTTCTATCACGCACCGTTTGGCGTCAGCCTTGATGGAGCGGGAGTCGGCGCGTTGGCCCAACAAGAGGCCGATGGCACCGATGATGATGGATTTTCCGGCTCCGGTCTCGCCTGTGATGACCGAGAAGCCTGGATGGAAATCGATGTTGAGATGCTCGATGAGCGCGTAATTCTCTATCTGTAAGTTCTTTAGCATATCTTATTGGGGGAGTCGTTGTTTCGTTATTTCGACATTGCGACACCGCGTGTCATTTGGTGATTTTGGTCCAGTAGGTGTTTTGGGCGGCGTTGATGCCGGACACGATGTCATAGACCTTTTGCCGCTCCTTCTCTGTGCCATGTCCAGAGTAAATACCTACGATTTCATCGCGCTTGAAGTCGGTGAAGATTTGCGGAAGTTGGGAGAGTGGCTTGTTGCTGTGCGCCTCTTGCAGCATCTCCAATGCTTCGGAGATGGCGGCACGTCCACGGTCGGCATTTTGTGCCATCAGGTCGAGTCCCTCACGATGGTACTTGTATTGCATCTGCCGGATGGGTTCCAGCGACGATTCCATGTAGTCGTTGATGATGGCGTGGCGGTTCTTGGTGTCGTTGAAAGCCTTCCAGCCAGGTTCCGACATGGCTTGGGCATTGTTCACAATATTGACCACCGTTTGTAGCACGTCGGTGCCTCCCAAGGGCGAGAACGTGTCGAGATCCATGCCGATGAAGAGGTAGGCATAGTAGCCCAGTATGGCTGTGAGGTTATTGTCCAGATTGTTGATGTTGAACTCTAAGTTGTCATATTCCTTGTAGGTGAAGGCAATGTTCGCGTCTTTCATGGAAAAGACGGTGGTGCTGTAGCCGGAGTTGTACACGGGACGTGACACCTGGAAAAGCAGTTCTCCGCCAAAGGTGTTGGCTGATTCGTCGTATTTGTTGAGGGTGATGTTGAGGGCACAGTCAATCCGTTCAGCCTTCTGATACTGCAAGTCCGTCCATGAGCGGTTATTCATGAACTCTGTGATGGCTGTTTCCAATGTCTCAAACACGCTGGTGTTTGTTCCTTGAATCTGGGAGTGGATAATCTTGACGGTGCAGTTCAACTCTTGTGCTTTTGTCGTAGTGCCCTCCAATAAGGCGATGGAAAATAAGAGTGGAAATGCGGATAATCGGAACAATCTGTTCATCTTTTTTATTACATAATGTATGGATATACGCTTTATTTGGGGCAAAAATACGACTTCTTGGGCAAAATACGGCCATTTTTTACATTTTTTTGCGTTTTTTGTCCTTACATATTTTGAAAATATCTATCTTTGCATCAAATATTACAAAGATTTACAAATAACGTGGTGACGGTTGGCGGTTCGACCTTTCGCCGAATAAAAACTTAAAACATTTCTCAACCGCGAGAAAACAGAACATTTATGAAGAACAAAATGGTAGCAGGCATCCTCGGTATCCTCTGCGGTTCTCTGGGTGTACACAAGTTCTACATGGGCAACGTGATGCCAGGTGTAGTTTATCTTCTCCTTTGCTGGACTGGTATTCCAGGTATCCTCGGTCTGATTGAAGGTATCATCTACCTGATGGACACTGACGAGGCATTCCAGGCACGTGTTGAAGCTAAGAAGTTCTTTATGTAATAATCGGTCATTGTACTGAGAATACAACAAAGAATCGGTAATACGTGCAGGTGCATCGAATGATTGCATCTACGGATTTTACTTGAAAAGAAGGCTTGCTTGGATGAACGTCCAGTGAGCCTTTTTCTTCTTTTAGCGCTTTAATATCTTTATTCAAGCTCGACGTAGTCAAAGGTGAGCTCTTAATCAAGAAGATGCTTATGGATTCATTTTTCTCAAACAATACGCTGGTGATTGACGAAAAGATTGCCGCATTTAAGCTTTCCAACGCTTATAGGGTGTATGATGGAACGGGGCAGGAGATAGGTGCCATTCAGGAGCACAAATCCTTTCTCAACATCATGCTGGGCATGTTTCTGAGTGAGGGCATGCTCCCCTTCGAACTCAATATCCTTAATGCCGACGGCAAGCGCATCGCTCAGCTCAGGCGAGGCTTGACACTCTTCATGTCGAGTGTGCATATTTATAATGAAAATGGCCAATCCATCGGCTCTTTCAAGCAGAAGTTCACCCTGATGAAACCGAAATTCACGTTGGTGAACAACCTGGGGAAGGTGATGGCAACCATCAAGGGTGATTGGAAAGCGTGGAACTTCACCATTCTGGATGCGAACGACCAGCCTATTGGCACGGTGGACAAGAAGTGGAATGGTTTGGGAAAGGAACTTTTCACGACTGCTGACAAGTATGTTGTCAACATCTCTCCTTCGGTGACGGATGAGCATCAACGCATCGCCATCGCCTCTGTTGCCGCTGCACTCGACATGGTGCTGAAGGAAAGTTAAGTGGAGTGACTACACAAAAGAATTTTTTGATCCCTCGCAGAGTACACAGATTTTTTTGACCACGAATTAAACGAATTACACGAATTTTGGCTTCTCGACGAAGCCCCATGCGGACAGCAAACCTAAGAGTCGTCCACGACTTTCATTCGTGAAATTCGTGTAATTCGTGGTTAAAAAAACTTCCGGAACTTCAATTGGTAATGATTGTTTTTCGAGACACCGCCAAGGTGTGGAGAGAGTGCGTTGATTAAAGGAGTGCCAGTTGGTCTATGATGTCTTTGGCAACTTCGGACTTCGATTTCAACGGATACTCGGTCTTTCCGTTCGCCGTGATGATAGTGATTTTGTTGGTGTCGGTTCGGAAGCCTGCACCTTCATCCTTCAGGCTGTTGAGCACGATGAAATCGAAATTTTTCTTTTTGAGTTTTGCCTGGGCGTTGCTCTCTTCATCGTTGGTTTCGAGGGCAAATCCCACCAGGGTCTGGTGAGCCTGCTTGGTCTGTCCCAGCGATGCAGCAATGTCGGGATTGGGCTTGAGCCGGATGACCATGTCGTCTCCTGTCCGCTTGATTTTCTGTGTGGCGGTCGTTTCGGGTGCGTAGTCGGCCACGGCAGCACATAAAATAGCCGAATCCATCGAGGGGAAAAGTCGCTGGCATGCTTCCAGCATCTGGGTGGCACTCTCGATGTCTGTGCGGTGGATATTGGGACTATGTACCTGCATGGAAGCGGACACTGGGCCACAGACCAGTTCCACTTGAGCACCACGGTTTGCACATTCGTTGGCAAGGGCAAAGCCCATCTTGCCCGATGAATAGTTGCCAATGAAGCGCACGGGGTCTATCTTTTCGTAGGTAGGTCCTGCTGTGATGAGTATCTTCTTGCCAGCCAGACTGTTCTGCTGGGCGAAGAAGCGTTCCAGGCTGGAAACGATGTTTTCGGGTTCTTCCATCCGTCCTTTCCCCTCCAGTTTCGAGGCCAAGAATCCTGTTCCTGGCTCGATGATGTGGTTGCCGTAAGCTTGGAGTGTACGGAGGTTTTGTTGGGTGGAAGGGTGTGCATACATGTCAAGATCCATCGCTGGAGCGATGAAAACAGGCGCTTTCATCGACAAATAGGTGGTGATGAGCATATTGTCAGCCACGCCATGAGCCATCTTTCCGATGGTGGAGGCTGTGGCAGGGGCAATGAGCATGGCATCAGCCCACAACCCCAAATCGACATGGGAGTGCCATGTGCCGTCGCGCTGTGAGAAGAAGTCGCTGATGACGGGCTTGCTGGTTAGGGCTGAGAGGGTGATGGGGGTGATGAACTCCTTGCCTGCCGGAGTGATAACCACTTGTACTTCCGCTCCTTTCTTGATGAGTTGGCGGATGATGAGGCATGACTTGTAGGCTGCGATGCTGCCTGTGATGCCGAGTACGATTTTCTTGCCTTGTAGCATATACCTATTGATAAAAAGAGCCACCCTTCCACTTTACAGGAAGGGCAGCTTTCTTCGTGAGTTTATCTTTTAGTCTTTCAGCATCATGGGCATGAGCAACATGATGAGGTCTTCGTCATCTTCTTGCTCAGCGGGTGTGATGACACCAGCGCGACTTGGGTCGGCGAGTTCGAGCACAATCTCGTTGCAGGTGATGCTGTTGAGCACGTCAATCAGGAAGGGACCGTTGAAACCGATGCTCATGGCAGTGCCTTCGTAGTCGCACATGATGTGCTCTTCTGCCGAAGTGGAGAAGTCGAGGTCTTGGGCTGAAACGGTGAGTGTGCCATGCTCCACGTGTATCTTGATGAGGGAGCTGCTCTGGCTGGCAAAGACGCTGACGCGGCGCAGTGCGCTGATGAAGGCCATGCGGTCGGCGGTGACACGGAAGGGATTGTCGGTTGGAATGACCGAGTTGTAGTTGGGGTAACGTCCCTCAATCAGTCGGCAACTGATGATGTAATCTGTCAACTCAATCTCGGCGTTGCGGTCATCGTAGCGTACCACAGCCTCGCCTTCAGCCTTAGGTAGGACGGTCTTGAGCAGCAGTGCCGGTTTCTTGGGCAGAATGAAGGCTGATGGCTCGTCGGCATGAATGGAGAGAACGCGGTTGCGCACGAGCTTGTGTCCGTCGCTGGCCACAAAGGTGAGGCTCTCGGGGGTCATGTCGAAATAGACACCGTTCATCTGCGGACGGAGTTCGTCGTCGGCAGCAGCAAAAAGACAGCGGTTGATACCGTCCATCATCACTTGCGAGTCGATGGAAAGGCTGCGTGTGCCTTCGCTCATGCGGGTGGGTATAGGAAACTCATATCCGTTCTGTCCAATCAGGTTATACTTTCCGTTCTGGTAGTTGATTTCGATGGCACAACTGTTGGGGTCCACGGTGAACGTGATGGGCTGCTCGGAGATTTCCTTGATGGAGCTGATGAGCTGCTTTGCACCAATGGCGAACTTTCCTTCGCCATCCACATCCGTCACTTCGAGATGGGTCACCATGGTGGTTTCACTGTCTGATGCTGTCATCTTCAACTCGCCATTGCTGAGTTCGAAAAGTATGCAGTCAAGTATGGGCAGAGCATTTTTTGAACTCTGTACACGGCTGATAGTCTGCAAGCGATTGCTGAGACTTGTGCTTGAAACGTTGAATCTCATTGTTGAAAAGATATTTATTTGAACACAAAGTTAGGAATAAGTTTTGACAGTACAAAAAAAAAGCGTACTTTTGTGCCCGATTTTATGAATAAGTAACATAATCAATAGAAAAATATGGAATTCACAGGAAGAATTATCAAGGCACTGGAGCCTCGCGGCGGTGTGTCGAACAGAACGGGTAATGCATGGAAGATGCAGGACTTTGTCATCGAAGAGACTGTAGGGCAATACCCGAAGAGAATGGTGTTCAATGTGTTTGGCGAGGACAACCTCAGCCGATTCAACATTCAGGAAGGTCAGGAACTGACGATTTCGTTCGATATCAACGCACGTGAGTACAACGGCCGTTGGTACAATGATATCCGTGCATGGAACGTGGTGTCTGCTGCTCAGGCTGCTGCTCAGCCTGTTGATCCGCAAACGGCTGCTGCCACTATGTCTGCCGCGCCATTCCCTCCAGCTGACCAGCCTGCCGCTCAGCCAGCACAGCCCAGCTTTGAGGCGGCTGCCGACGATTCAAGCGACCTGCCTTTTTAAGACAAGTTTTTGTACAACCACGAATTAAACGAATTGAACGAATTTTCCGCGAAGGTGCATCCTTTGAAAAATTCGTTCAATTCGTTTAATTCGTGGTTTCTTATATGATCAATTGTTGTTTTATTCCCAGTAGAGTTTCTGGCTGTTGATGTCCCACTTGTGGTCTTTGGGGAAATCATCGCCTTCCCATGCCTTCTTGCTGGTCCACTTCTCGGCGGGATCGGTCCAGAACGGGTCGGTCTCGGGCAGACCTAAGGGGAGGAAGGCAAGGCTGGTCATGTAGAGGGAACCGTTGTTGGTGTACCAGTCAGCCACATTGGGGTGAGGCCCCACGAAACCGATGGTTAAGAATCCGCCTTCGTTGTAGTTCTTGCTCATGGTCTTTGCATTCTTGGCAGGGTTCTCCACTTGACCGTAGAACATACGGTTGGCGACGGCAGTGATGGCAGCGCGCACTTGACCGTTGTGCAGTTCCTGAGGCAGTTGCTTGCGCCATGCCAGTTGTGCCAGAGGCTGCAAGGTGGCCATGCGGTAGGGGATGCTTCGACCCACCACGGGGAAGGTGCCTTCGGGCGAGATGAAACGCTCCAGAATAACGGACCACTTCTGCATGCGCTTGCGCACTTCTTGCAGACGGTTCTTGGCTGTGCGTGTCTTCTCGTTTGTCTTGCTGAAGATGAGGTAGCTGCTGTTGGGGTTCTTCGCTGAAATCATTTCCAGACATTCTGTGTACATGGGCTGGATGACGAAAGAGTTGTAGTAGTCGAAGGCAAAAGAAGGCCCGTCGCTGTAAATGCCATCGCCAATGTACCATTCTTCCACTTTTGCCAGACCTAACTTGATGCGGTAGGCATCGTAGGGTGCGCCGACATACATGAGGAAACTTTCCTCCATCGCCACGAAGAGAAGCCAGTTGGTGTAGGGCGGGTCGTAGCGGCGAAGTCCTTGAATCTCTTTGATGTAGAGCTGCTTGGTCTCTTCGGGCAGAGGTACCCAAAGGGAGTCGTAGCCACGATAAAGACCTTCCACCACATAGGCCCCATCGACCAATGTCTGTCCACCATTCTCCCAACCGAGTCGGTCGGGCGAGTTGGGGTCAACGGCGTTGATGATGGCCTTGCGAGTCCATTCGCGCAGTTGCTTGCGCTTGGCACTTTCGGGTGTGTCATCATCGGGGAGGTTGAGCCAAGGAGCCAAACCCGCCAAAAGGCGTCCGAAGGCCTCCATGTAGGCCACTTTCTTGTCGCGTCTGTCCCAAGTGGGCGACAGTTCCAAGTTCTTGTTACCGCCAGCGGTGTCCATCACCTGCTGTAATTTTCCTTCGGCCATGTTCTTCATGACGGGTTCGGCCATCTGGTACATGATGTCTACCCATACTTCACGGTCAGTCTTCTGCTTGCCCTTTGGAGCGGCAAAGACGCTCAGGAAGGCGCATGCCAAGGCAAAAGTCAATGTCAGTTTCTTCATAAGAGGTTTTTTGTGTTGGTTAGTGTATTCTTTTATTGTTCAGAATCTTGAAGATAGGAGAGAGGTGTGGCGGAATTAGTTGTATCGTTCAAATTCTGTCACGTATTCTTTGTGCATCAGCACCAGACTGTCGGAGGTCAGTTGCATGATTTCGAACGAATCGACCACGGCTGGGCCTTCGTCACCGACTTTCTTGGGGGAGTGGAGCAGCAAGAGACCGTCCTTCACCTCCCAAGCGGTGTATTCAACGTCCATGTTGTAGGTAGTGGCGCGTCCGTTGGCATCAAGCTCCAGGCTTTGTTCGTGACCGTCCTTTCCGCGTTGCATCCATGTGTGTTGCAGCGCCGTGAGATTGACGGCTACCGAAGCGAAGGTTTCATCGCCGGCCACATTGTAGATAATCTCCAGTTCATTGCCAGCCACTACGCCTCCCATCACGGTCTGGCTGTTCTTGGTGATGTAGAGTGTGTCGCCGTCATCGTTGATAAACTCAATCACATTCATGCTTGAACCATCGCCAATGGTTCCGTGAGCTTCGAATATGCCAGGAATGGAGTCGAGCGGAACAATTTCGATGGGTGGCGTGGTTTGTCCTTTCTTTTTGTCTTCGCATGAAAAGAGGGCTATCAGGACAGATGCCATGATGATGAGACTAATTTTCCTCATTTCTTTATTATTTAATTATGAGCGATTATGCTTGCAGTTGTGTAAATTGCCACAAAGATAAGACATCTTTTTTAGATTTTGTTGGTTTTTCTTAAAAAAATGTAGTGTCAAGCATTTTTATGTTCTTTATTTTCATTATATTTGCAACGTAAATCGATAAAATCCAAAAACATGGCAGTAAAAATACTTAGTGTAGATGACGAAACCGACCTTGAGTTGCTCTTGACTCAATATTTCAGAAGGAAAATACGAAAGGGCGAATATGAGTTCTTCTTTGCCCACAATGGCTTGGAGGCTTTGCAGGTGCTCTTGAAACATCCAGATATAGATATCATCTTGTCGGACATCAACATGCCCGAAATGGATGGCTTGACTCTGCTGACCAAGATTAACGAGATGAGGAATCCGTCGCTGAAGTGCATCATGGTGAGCGCATACGGTGATATGGACAACATCCGTCATGCGATGAACAATGGCGCTTTCGATTTTGCCACCAAGCCTATAGACTTGGATGACTTGCAGATGACGATTGACAAGGCGATAGAGCAAATCAAGTTCATCCGCAGTGCACAGAAGGAGCACGAGCAGCTGGTGGATATTCAGAGTGACTTGTCGGTGGCGCGTGAAATCCAGCATGCCATCTTGCCCCGCACCTATAAGCTGAAGATGGAGAAGGCTGACAAAGTGGATATCTATGCAAGCATGATTGCGGCAAAGGATGTGGGCGGCGACTTCTATGACTTCTTTGCTATTGATGACCATAGAATCGGCTTCACCATGGCCGACGTGAGCGGAAAGGGTGTGCCTGCCGCTATCTTTATGGCTGTGAGCCGCACCTTGATCAAGGCAACGGGCATGAGAGGCGTTACGACAGATGAGTGCATGCGCATCGTTAACGATATGCTTTGCGGGGAGAGCGTGGACTCTATGTTCGTCACTGTTTTTTACGGTATTTATAACCTAAATACTGACACTGTCGAGTTCACGAATGCGGGACATAACCCCCCATACATTCTCCATGCCGATGGTACTGTGGAGATGCTGAAGTCGAACTGTAATTTGGTGTTGGGTGCCATTGAAGGCATCACATTCACAAAGGAGAGCATCAAGGTTCAGCCAGGTGATGCGCTTGTCATGTACACGGATGGCGTGACCGAAGCGGAGAATATTGACCACGAACAGTTTGGCGAGCCGCGTCTGGAACAGGCTTTGGCTGAACTGCAGGGTGCAGAAAGTCAAAAGATTATTGATACCATCAATGCGAAAGTGAAGGAGTTTGCAGGAGAGGCTCCTCAAAGCGACGACATCACGCAGTTAGTCATTCGTAAGAAGTGAAAAATTTTCAGAAGTTCATATTACCTGTCATCATTTTGGTAATTGCAGGCATCGCGGTGACTGTAGCATACAATACGGGCAAGAACCAGAAGGATGAGAAACTGTCTGAACTGACCGAGGAGGTGGAGCGTCTTCGGGCAGGTGAGCAGGAAGCTGCTGTCGTGAAGCGGGTCAGCCAGCAGATGGAAGATATTGCTTATCAGCAAAAAGCCATCTCGGACGAACAGCGTGACCGTGCGGAAGAGCAGTCGATACTTGCGATGCAAAATGCCGAAAGGGCTGAGAAGGAAAGTCGTGCCGCTCATGAGGCAGAGCAGAAAGCAAATGTCGCCGCCGAGGAGGCAAAGAAGGAACGTGCGAATGCCGAGGAACAGCAGAAGATTGCCGAGGAACAGCGCGATGAGGCTACTCACGCCAAGAATGTGGCTGATACGTTGAACATTCGTACTCAGGCACGTACACTGGGTGTCACTTCTCAGGTCAGGCGTGAAAGTAATGACACTGAAGTGGCTGACTTGTTGGCATACACCAGTTGGTATTTTCTGAAGAACTATCGCGGTAACCAGTATTTCGCCGACACGTTCAAGGCACTGATGCAGGCGGTCGGAGACCCCAAGCGGTACAGGATGAGGCAGAATTCGGCGGTGAATGCCATCTCACAAGTGCCAGGTAAGGAGCGTCAATGTGTGATTGCGAGCAATTATGGCGAGGTGGAACTGCTGACGGCCAATGGAAGTGGTCGTAATTCGGGAGGGATCACTTCTTATACATTATTAAATAATAAGATTTATGATTTTCGCGACGTGCTGGCGACTCCGCAGTGTGTATATGCATTGGCACAAAAGAGTACCTTGTGCGTCCTTGGTTATCAGGGAGGACTTTCTACGGTTCTTCTCCCTGAAGAAAACTATATGAAAATCATCGGTGTGGGAAACAAACTGCTCTTGGCGGGTCATCAAAGTTTGTGCTGGTATGAATCGGGCATGGTTTCCGCACCCATCCGATTGCCGAAGGAACTCTCGACCCTCGTGAAAAGAGGTAATAGCATCTGCCTTTTCTATGCTGATGGCAGTTATGCCGAGATGAACTTGGCAGGTGATGTGGAATCGAAGAAACCGTTGATAAAAGGTGTCGTGACAGCCGCCCATTATGATGAAGCGTTTGAGTGTCTGCTGTTGGGTATGAAGGACGGTACGGTTTATCCCGTCAACAAATACAATCGTGTGGTGGAGACATTGGCGGCTCATCGCTCAAAGTGCGCAAGCATCGCCATGCAGGGTGCCACAGTGGTGACGGGCGGATATGACAAGATGGTGTATGTGTGGCACATGGACAATCTGTTTTTTGAAAGTGGCATGAATTTCCGTGAAGAGATGAAGGCCAGAACGGTGTCAGCAGCCCAACAGCATAACAAGAAAGAAATACCGACCGAATGGCTGGTGCCCGTAGATTTGAATAATAACGGCTGGACACTTTCGGTGTGTGGCGACTATGACAAGAAGTCTGTCTGGGTGGGCACTTCCAATGGAAACGTGATTTTCCAGAATGTTTCGGCTGATGATATGGCGCAACAACTCCATAAACGAATCAAGCGTAACCTTACTCAGGACGAATGGACGCGCTATGTGGGCTTTTCAATTCCTTATATGAAATTCAAATGAGAAGACGGGTTCATCATATTATAGTATTGGCTCTTCTGCTGGGATGTACAGTGATAGTTTCAGCCCAGCAGAGCGGTGGCGGCATGGGTGTTCCTTTTTTCAAGAACTATACAGCCCACGAATATAAAGGTCACAACCGAAACTTTGATGTGCTTTGTGACAGCATGGGACACGTGTTCTTCGCCAACTTTGAAGGACTGCTCGCTTTCAATCAGGTGGAATGGCAAATCATTCACACGCCAGGCATTTCGCGAATTACTGACCTCAGTAAGGATAAGGAAGGGAAAATATGGTTCAGTGGTGCGAATGTGAAAGGATATGTGGAGTCAATGGAGGGAGATTCCGTTCAACTGCATTTTACGGAAAGTGACAAGAACAAGACACATTCATCAATGAGTGGGCGGCAACAGGCCGATGTGGGAAAGGTGGATCGTTGGCATGAGATAGAAGTGTATCAGCGTCTGAAAATATCGCCAGAGCGGACTCTGCTTGCTACCGCAACCGTGGGTGTTGTGGCGATTGATGCCGATGAGAAAGAGGTGTGGCGCTTGAATGCTGACAATGGACTTTGTTCCAACAGTGTCACCCGAATGGCGTATGATGGGAAAGGAACCGTTTGGGGTGCAACGGATAATGGTGTGTTCAGAATTTCCGTGTCGGAGATTTACACGCATTTTGGAGAGAATGAAGGACTGCGTGGGCAGGTGTCATCTCTTGCCAAGTCAGATGGGACATTGATAGTGGGTACATTCCAGGGACTTTTCCGACTGGAAGGGCAGAAGTTCCATCAGGTGAGCGGCATCAATCATGCTTGCTGGCAGATGGAGAATGGAAAAGAAGGAATTCTCTACGTTGCCACTTCGGATGGTGTCTATACTTATTTTCAGGGCAACGTGCAGCAGAAGACTTCGCAATTTGCCCTTTCCATCATGGAAATGGATGATGGAACTTTCCTTGTGGGCGAACTGGAGCAGGTGTGCCGATATGGTATGGACGGCAAATGTACGGTGTTGGATAGGATACCGAATATGTTTCGTTTCAAGAAAGACGAGAAGGGTGGTGTATGGGGTGTTACCTTGATGGGTGAATCATATTATCTTCCTGTAGGGAAAGAAAGCTTTGAACGCAAGAAGGAAGCCCCTATCTCTCAGTTGTTTGAATACGTGGATGATAAAGGCTATAC
Source organism: uncultured Prevotellaceae bacterium (assembly GCA_947167515.1). GTDB lineage: Bacteria > Bacteroidota > Bacteroidia > Bacteroidales > Bacteroidaceae > Minthosoma. The sequence continues at coordinate 15,501 of CAMVIM010000020.1, forward strand.
ATGGAAGAGCAATCCCAATGGTTTGGGCTTGTTATGCGAGGGGATGCCAGAGAACCTCAAAGGATGGATTCTCCCCTTTGCAGAATATCACGTTCAGGCGATGCTGTTGGAGAATGGTGTAGCGTGGATTGGCAATATCAGTGAATTGGTGCGTTTCGACATTGGGGCTTGCTTGACGGCGAAGCAGTTCAAGCCACAGGTGTATATACGCTCGTTTAATCTTGAAGGAAAAGACTTCTCCATCAGTTTCTCTAATGACAAGATAGACCCGACAGGAAAGACTTTGTACAGCTATCGGTTGTATGACAATGGAGAGTGGTCGCGATGGACGGAACAGCATACGCTTCATTTCCCGAACATGGGCTATGGCAACTATCAGGTTTCTGTACGTTCAATGGATGCCTTTGGTCAGGTGAGCGAAGCGGAGCCTATTAAAGTAGAAGTACCGCTTCCCATCTACTTCCGTTGGTATGCCTTGCTGTTTTATCTCGCAGTCATTGTCTATGTCGTCTATCTTCTGTATAAGTACCGCTTGCGCCGCCTGGAGGAGGAGCAACAACGTTTGGAGGCCATTGTAGAGGAACGAACTAAAGAGGTGGTGAAACAGAAGAATGAGATTGAAAGTCAAAGGGATGAGATTGAAGAGAAGTCGCACAAACTGGAGAAAGCCCTCAGTGACTTGCGTTCAGCGCAGAATCAGTTGCTTCGTCAGGAGCGTGCAGCCACCATCGGTAAACTGACCAAGGGTCTCATTGACCGCATTCTCAATCCGATGAACTACATCAACAACTTCTCTCATTTGACACTGGGACTGACAAAAGACCTAAAGGAAAATCTGGAGGATGAAAAAGAGAATATTTCAGAAGATGTCTATGACGATTCTACGGATGTGATAGAGATGATGCAGACGAATCTGGAAAAGATAGAACAGCATGGCATCTCAACCACACGTATTTTGAAGGCGATGGAGGAAATGCTCAAAGAGCGCTCGCAGAAGATAGAAACCCTGGACGTAGGCTCGCTTTGTCAGCAGAACATTGACATGTTGAAGAAGTATTATGCCGATGAAATCGTTCAAAATGGCATTCAGGTAGTATGGGAAAAGCCCAAACTGCCCGTTGTTTCCGATGTGATAGCCGAAGAGTTGAACAAGAGCATCATGTCCATGTTGGCGAATAGTGTTTATGCCATTAAACGAAAGATTGAGAAAGGAGCTTTGCCTGCTGATTACGTGCCATTGATTAGGCTCTACATCAACCCTGCCACAGGAATTGAGCCTCCTCACATTATTGTTTATGACAATGGTGTGGGCATAGAAGAGGGCATTATAGACAAGGTATTCGACCCCTTCTTCACCACCAAGCCTACCGCAGAGGCCTCAGGGGTGGGGCTATACCTGAGTCAACAAGCTGTCCACGACTTTGGTGGCAACATTTCGGTGGAATCGAAGAAAGATGAATACACCAAGTTCATCATCTCCCTTCCCTGATGTGGCATCCCCCTCCAAGAATAGAAAACTCCTTAGCCATTCAACAACAAGATTATGGAACAAGATATTGATAGCTTAAAAAAGCAGGTTGACTATTTGCAGCACCAGCTGCACAAGCAAGAGAAGATGGCTTCTCTGGGCCTGCTCAGTGCTGGTATTGCTCATGAGATTCAGAACCCACTCAACTTCGTCATCAATTTCAGTAAAATGTCCGTGAAATTGCTTGATGACCTGCAGGAGGTGGTGGAAGAGTGTGCCGACAAACTTGATGAAGACGATGCAGCCGACCTCGAAGATATCTCTGCCGACCTCAAGGAGAATTTGGGGAAGATCCAGGAACATGGAGAGCGAGCCATCAGCATCATTCGTGGCATCTTGCTTCATAGTCGCGGAAAGGCAGGAGAGTTTCTCCCCACCGATGTGGGACAGTTGGTGCATGAGTATGTGTGGTTGAGTTATCATGCTATGCGTGCCAACGACAAGAGCTTCAATATCACCATTCAAGAAGACATCCAAGAGGGTATGCCCAAAGTGATGGTTATTCCTCAGGACTTAAGCCGTGCGGTGCTCAATGTGATGAACAATGCCTGCTATACGGTGAAAGAACGAGCCAGTAAGGAGGTGGGAACTTACGTGCCGACCATTTCTGTGAAGGTGGCTTTGCGGCAGGATGGCGCCACGGGAGAACTCCGCATTGACATAAAGGACAATGGTATGGGCATGACGAAGGAAGTGCAGGAGAGAATTTTCGAGAACTTCTTCACCACCAAACCAGCTGGTCAAGGAACAGGACTTGGCATGAGCATCACATACGACATCATCACCAAGAATCATGGAGGTCAGTTGCAGCTGGACTCAGAGGCTGGCGTGGGCACGACATTCTCTTTCACTATACCCGTAAAAATCACGAAATGAGCATAATAAGATACATATTAACTCTGGTGTTTGGTCTCTATTCCTTTGTTTTATGTGCACAGGATGTGAGTGTATATGAGAAAGCCCTTGAGGCGTATGAGTTTGGGCACTTTGAACAGGTCGATTCCCTCTTGAAAGGCGTGGCAGATGAATTGAAGGGAGAAAGTAGGGTCAATGCCTATCGCCTGTTGGCATTGAGTAATCTGAACATGGATAGGCAAGGTGAGGCAGAACAATATGTGGCTCAGTTGCTGAGTATTGACCCATACTATAAAGCATATAATGATGCGCCCCGTTTTGCTGATATGGTGGAAAGTATGAAGGGTGGTAAGAGTGCCACCATCTACACGGCCTCACAACAGGCTGAGTCGTTGGAGGAAGCCCCTGTACCAGTCACGCTTATCACAGAAGAGATGATTCACCGCACAGGAGTGAGAACGCTGAAAGAAGCGCTGATTACTTTTGTGCCTGGCATGACGGATGTGGCCAGCAATGAAGAGATGAACATCGCCATGCGAGGTGTCTTCTCTTCCAGTCAGGAGAAGATTCTCATCCTTCTGAATGGTCATCGCCTCAACAGTTATTCCACCAATGCGGCCACACCCGACTACAGCATGAGCCTTGAAAAAGTGAAACAGATAGAGGTGTTGCGAGGTCCTGCTTCGTCCATCTACGGTGGTGTTGCCCTCACAGGTGTGGTCAACATCATCACGAAGGCTGGCTCTGATGTAGATGGTGTGAAAGTCAAGGGGACTGTGGGTAACTATGGGCAATTGAAAGGAGACATTCTCTTCGGTAAACGCTACATGGGGTTAGACGTTTTTGTATGGGGTAGTATCTACAATAGCACGGGTGAGAAACGATTCATTGAAGGTTCAAAAGAAGTACAACCCTACTCTATTCTTCCTTGCGAAGGCAATATGTTGATAGGTGCCTACAACCGAAAGCCCACCTATGACCTTGGATTTTGCCTGAGTTACAACACTATCCATGTCCTCTACAACAGACGTTTTGCCAAGTCTGTTCCTTCCCTGGCACTTAGTAGCGGCTTCACACCTTATTCCTATGAAAAATACCTGAAATGGAACGGCAATGCCCCTGGTAATGCCGTGGCTTCTCAGCATATAGAATTGAGCTACAGCGATAAAAAGAATGGCTTCTCATGGTTGGGCACAGTCTTTTTTGATAGTCAATCGCAACAGCGGCTTCAGGTGGTGGGCGATACCGTGCCTGACCTTGAAGACTTCACCACCATCTACCCTTATCGGGATGCCCCTGGTGTTAGAATGGATAAGGGAGGATTCCAATGTGTGTCTTGGGACGAATACACAACGGGCGTGAAAGCGTTGGGCGGCTATGAATACCACTTTGGCAAGTCACAGCGAGGTAGCATCCTGTTAGGTGGTGAGTACAACCATTTCACCCTCAATCATTCCTCCTATTTCGAAGGAGTGAATTACTATGAAATCATCAAGACATTCCACGATGAGAAAGAACTCCAAAGAGGAGAAGAGGAAGGAGCAGATGTATTCCTGCAGGTCAAGCACTTCTTGGGGAAGCAATTCCTCATGAATGCAGGCATTCGTTATGATTATAAGAAACGTCGTCTGGGCAAGACACTTAACGAGATTTCACCTCGTCTTGCGTTCATTTACAACAATCCTCTTTTTCAAGTCAAGATGAGTTATGCCCGTTCTTTCGTTGATGCCCCCTACTTTTATCGAAGCAATACGCTTGATGTGGAATATGGTTGGGAAGGCCTGCAACCTGAAATTCTGAACTCTATCCAACTCTCGCTCTTGAGCAATGGAACCTTGCTCAAGGGACTGCTTCTCGATGTCAACTTCTTCTATAATAATGCCACCGACTTCATCACTTACGATGGAAATATGGCGTTCAATGCAGGTAAACTGAAGACTGGTGGTGTGGAATTGGTTGCAAAGTACAATCTGAAACGATTGATGGCTGAAGTGAATTGCACCATGCAGACGGTGCTTGACGAAGAAGACTACTACAATGTGGACGGGAAAAAAATGCTCAACATTCCTCCATTCAAGGTCAACGCCATTCTTTCCTATGAAATCCTCAAAAATTTGAGCCTCTACACCAAGGCGGATATCACCACCGCGCAGTCGTCAGCATTCGTCTCGTTCATGGGCGAGAGGGAAATGATTGCAGTTCCAGCCCGTTGCCTTTTCGACGTTGGCGGACATTATTGTTACCATACTCTCGATTGCTCTGTTAACGTTCATAATCTATTGAATCACAAATATGTACAAGGTGGTGGAAGCGTTGCACCTATGATGCAGGAAGGACGCTGGTTCACCACAAGCGTGGCATATAAATTCTAATAATCTCATGAAATCATACTATGACTCTCTCGTCCGGAAAATTGCGACAAACATTGCGCAAACGCCGGATAAAACCGCTTATCGTATTAACAGACAGGCAACCACCTTCGCAGAGATGGATCAGATGGCATCCAGCATCGCTACCGCCATTGTCAAGGCATTGCCTACTGATGCCGAAACCAGGGAGCGTCCTATACGAATAGGCATCTTGTTACCCCGTGACACCCATTTCATTTCTTGCATTTGGGCATGTGTCAAGTTGGGCTGCGCATACGTTCCCATCGATATTGCCACTCCACATGAACGTCTGAACTTCATTCTTGGCGATTCAGAAATGGATTTCCTTATCAATGCTGGCAATTTGCCCGATCTCATCAAAACCCCAGCACGGACCACATTGCCTTGTTTCCATAAGGAGATGTCAGAAGCCTATCTCATCTATACTTCTGGCACTACAGGCAATCCCAAGGGGGTGTCGCAAACCTACCGGACCATCACCAACTATATGCAGCGTGCCGTTCAGCCCGATGACTTCCACGTGACCGACCACTCCATCGTGTTGCAATTCGCCAGCATCAACTTCGACGTGTCCGTCATGGAGATTTTCGTTTCCTTGTACGCCGGAGCCACTTGTGTGATTGCTCAAGTTGACGACAAGCATGATGTCAAAAAACTATATCATCTGCTCAAGTCCGAGAAGGTCACTTTCTGCTATCTTCCACCTTCTTTGCTGGCAATGTTCCCTGACTTCAACCTTCCTGACCTCGAAACCCTTTCGGCAGGTGGTGAAGCCATTCCCCACAGCCTTATTCAGAAAATAGTGGGGCATTATCCTTTCCGATTCGTCAATGGTTACGGACCAACCGAATCCTTCTATGCCACCACCTACGTCATTCCCGACGAGCAACATTGGCGCTGTATTGGAAAACCTGTTCCAGGGGTAGTGGGCTATGTGGTGGACAAGCAGTTGAAGCCTGTCTCTCCTGGTGAACAAGGCGAACTTCTATTAGGAGGAAATCAACTTTGCAATGGTTACTGGAAACGTCCGGACCTGAACGAAAAACTCTTCTTCAGCAACCCCTTTGAGGAGACCCGAGAGGCAGCACCACGTCTTTACCATACAGGTGACATCGTCACACTCAATGACGATGGTTCTTATGACTATATAGGCCGTATGGACTCACAAGTGAAACTGCGTGGTTATCGCATTGAACTGGAGGAAATCACCACCTGCTTGGAACATCATCCTCGTGTGCGTCGGGCTTTTACTCGCATCGAGCAATTGGGTAAGGAGCAACAGTTAGTTGTTTATGTCAGCACAGAAGACCACAATTCAGACCTCTCTGACATTCAGGCGTACGCAAAGCTGCATCTACCTCCTTATATGATGCCCGTCTTTTGGAATCACGTCGATTCTTTCGGATTGAATATCAATGGTAAGATAGAGAAAAGCTTGTTGAAGAACAAGGCATGGATTGTCAGTATGCCCAACAAGGATCCCCTTTCCAATTTCCAACGCATTCTCATGAATGAGGTAGCACGAATCTTGGGCGTGGAAAGTGTCAACATTGATCTTGACCTTATTGATGAAGTGGGATTAACCTCCTTGCAGATCATGCAAGTCCCTGCTGACCTTGATTCCAGCGGATTCACTTGTACCGTCGATGAGATATACCGTTACCGCACCATTCGCCGCATCGCCGATAACCATCTCTACCGAATATCCTGGTGGTATAATGATCCAGCAGAGCATCCCGAACGGCCCGTCATCATCTTCATCTGCGGTTATCCGCATTTTGCTTACAATGAGGACTTGGTACAGCAATTCGTCGATAAATACAATGTTTTCGTCATCGAAGGTTTCCACAACATCTTCTGCTTTGAGTTGGATATCACCACCCCCCTTCTTGTGGAGATTTACAAACTCATTGTGAAACCCGTTCTGGAACAGTACCGAGTGGTGGCATACATGGGCTATTGCATGGGAGGCGAACAAGCCCTTGTGGTGGCACACGACCTTCACAACGACAGCGACCATAAACCCCACGTCATTATTGTGGATGGAGAAATACGTCGTGACAAAGACCCCGACCACTACATTGCCCTACGATGGCCTGTCTTCACCGATGAGCAGAACGAAATGCGCCGTCAACTTGATGTAACTCTCTTTGCCACCTTCCCTGACGAGAAAATCTACAACGGCCCTGTTGCCTCCTTCCTTTGTCGCTATTTCGATGAGCAACAAGCCTGGACCGCTGAAGAACAGAAGGAGATTCCTGAATATAAGATGGACATCTATCGTCAACGTTTCCGTGATATGGCAGATATTTGGCGCAGTGACTATCCCAATGCAGACATCATCACCATTGAAGGTAGCCACTATACTTGCATGCATAACCCCGAATGCCTCAAGACGGTGTCGGACTATGTGCATACGCATTGCCTCTAAGTCGAGGTCGTCGACATCGATTTACCGACATCGACGACCTCGGCGAATCGACCTCGACGAGGTCGATTTGCAGGAAGTGTAAGAATCGGGGATGCGACTCTTTCACACCGTCAATACTGAATACCCCAGCGTACTATCTGAGAAATAAAAGAAAGGCAAGGACTTGATTGCTCAAGTCCTTGCCTTTCTTTTATTTATGACTTGTCGGCACATCCTTTCGGATATGCAAACTTTCTTCTCCTTACTCCTTGTTACACGAGGTGGCGGATGAGTTCCTCCTTGTCGCCACAGAGCATGTCGATGACAGGAATCTCAATCATGGTGTAGGCACCAGGTTGCTGCTTGAGCGAAGCGCGAGCCACGTTGACGAGCACCTGGGCAGTAAGGGCGGGGTTGTTAATCTTCATGTCGAACTCGAAGAGCTGGTTGTGGGTCTTGCCCGACACACCCTTGCGCACAAGGTTGACACCGTGACCCACATCATTGAGGGCATCTACACAAGGAACCTGCTGCACGTGAGTTTCATCATTCACGAAGTAAGGGTCAGCCTTGATGGCTGCCTCCACTTGCTTGAAGTCGGCACCATCCTCCAGTTCCACATACACCATGCGGCGATGGATGCCAGTACCCACGGGAATGGTCATGGAGAGCGCGTCTTTCACGCCCTCAATGGCGCGCACAGCCACTGAGTGACCCATGGAGCGGCCTGGACCAAAGTTGGTGTAACTGATGCCCTTGGGGGCAAGGCTCTCCATGAGCGAGCGCACGATGGAGTCAGAGCCGGGGTCCCAGCCTGCCGAGATGATGCTCACGGCATTGTTGGCCTTGGCCACAGCACTGAGCGAACGACGCAGGTCAACAATCTGTGTGTGGATGTCGAACGAATCGACGGTGTTGATGCCGAGGGCGAGGCACTGCTTGGCATACTCCTCCACCTTGCGAGTGGGAGTGGCGAGGATGGCCACCTGCACGTCCTTCAGTTCGGCAATGTTCTTCACTACTGGATAGTCTGCCAGTTCGGCGGGTTTGTTCTGGTCGCCATTGCGGCGCACCACACCCACGCACTCCATGTCTGTCGATGCCTCGATGGCCTCGAGTGCATACTTGCCAATGTTGCCATAACCAACGATGGCCACTTTGATTTTTGCCATAATGAATTTGTGTTGTTTCGTTTATTCTTGCTCTTCTTCAGCCTCTTTGATGCGGGCACCCATGACGAGGTATGCCGTAGGAGCCGCGATGAAGAGGGACGAACTGGTACCGATGATGACGCCGAGCATCATGGCAAACGCGAAGGCGCGGATGCTGTCGCCGCCCAGCACGAAGATGACGAGCAGGACGATGAACGTAGATACTGACGTGTTGATGGTACGAGCGAGGGTACTGTTCAGGGCATCGTTGAAGATGCGCTGACGGTCGCGCTTCGGATAGTTCTTGAACACCTCACGGATACGGTCGAAGATGACCACCTTGTCGTTGATGGAGTAACCAATCACCGTCAGGATGGCACCGATGAAGGTCTGGTCAACCTCAAGCGAGAATCCAATCCAGCCGTAGCAGAGGGAGAACATGCCAATGACGAGCACGGTGTCGAGCGTCAAAGCCACGATGGAACCGACTGAGTAGGCCACATTGCGGAAACGGATGAGGATATAGACGAAGATGACCGCAATGGCGAAGAGTACGGAGAGGATGGCACCGCGCAGGATGTCGGATGCAATGGCCGGACCCACCTTCTGTGAAGAAACGATGGAGCCGCCGGCACGGTCGTCACGGTCGAGGAAGGCTTCTTCCGACACCGTCTTATCGACCATTCCGCCATCGACGAATGCCTGATAGAGCAACGACTCAATCTGTGCGTCGGCCTCTGAACTGTTATCGTTGATGTTGAAGTTGGTTGATACACGCACGTTGTTGCCTTCTGTACCCAGAGCGATGACAGTCACGTTGATGGCCTCGCCATCGGGGTTGTTGGCCTCAAACTGCTTCACGATGGCTTCTTTCACAGCCTCTGGCTCCACCTGCTTCACAAACTCAACTTTGTAGTTGCGGCCACCTGTGAAGTCGATGGACTGGCTCAAACCACGAATGGCGAAACTAACGAGTGCCACTGCCAGGAAAATGCCGAAGGCAATGAACGACTTCTTGTAGTTGCCCATGAAGTTGTACTTCGTGTCCTTCATCATGTTCTGCGACCACTTGGTGGTGAACTTGAGGTCCTGCCACTTGCCACGGTCGAGGAAGTGCTCGTAGGCAATGCGAGTCAGCCAAACGGCAGTGAAGAAGGAGCAGACGATACCGATGATGAGGGTGGTGGCGAAGCCCTTGATGGGGCCTGTGCCGAAGTTATAAAGGATAACACCCGTGAGGATGGTCGTCACGTTGGAGTCGAAGATGGCCGAGAAAGCGTTGCTGTAACCGGCTGCCACGGCTGCCGCTATGTTCTTGCCGGAGCGCATCTCTTCCTTCGTGCGCTCGTAGATGAGCACGTTGGCATCGACGGCCATACCGAGGGTGAGCACCATACCGGCAATGCCCGACATGGTCAGTGCTGCTCCCAGCGATGTGAGGATGCCGAAGGAGAAGAAGAAGTTGAGCATGAGGGCGCAGTTGGCCACCATGCCTTCGCGCACACCGTACATGAGCACCATGTAGAGCATCAGCACGATGAAGGCCACGATGCAGGAGATGAAGCCTGCCTGAATGGACTGAGCACCGAGGGTAGGACCAACGATGTCTTCCTGAATGATGCTGGCAGGAGCGGGCATCTTACCCGACTGCAGCACATTGGCCAAGTCTTTGGTCTCGGTGGTGGTGAAACTACCAGAAATCTGAGTGCTGCCACCGTCAATCTTGTTCATCACGTTAGGTGCGCTATACACGAGATTGTCGAGCACCACGGCCACGCAATGGTTCACGTTGGCCTCGGTCAGGGCAGCCCACTTGCGGGCACCTTCCGTGTTCATCTTCATGGTCACGACAGGGTTGCCATACTGGTCGAACTCATCCTTGGCCTCTGTCACCACCTCGCCTTCGAGCGGTGCGCGACCGTTCTGGCCTGTGGTGCGGATGGCATAGAGTTCAAAGATTTTGCCAGCCTTGTCCATTGCCTTCACGCCCCACTTGAGGGAGAGGTCGGCTGGGAATATTTGCTTGGCTGTCTCTGAATGGAGGAGAGCGTTAATCTCGGCAGTGTCGAGAGCCTGTGCCAGACCCACCATACAACCGCGCTGTGCGCCTGTGGGCTGCAGCATGGCGAAGAGCGGATTCTCCTTCTTGGCCTCTTCGGTAGCCTTGGCGGAAGCAGCCTTGTCCTTGTTGTCGCCCTTGTTCATCTGAGCCAACACGCTGGCTGCACTCTTGGCGCTGTCAGCCTTTTCAGCCTCTGCTGCTTGTGCTACAGTTTCAGTTGCTGCAGCAGTTGTGTCAGCCTTCACCGAGTCAGCCTGTACCTCAGTGCCTCCGTTACGGAGAGCTGCATTGAGCTGAGAGAGGTAGGGCGTCACCTGAGGAGCATCGTAAGTCTCCCAGAACTCGAGGTTTGCGCTACCCTGAAGAAGCTTACGCACACGCTCTGGCTCCTTGATACCAGGAAGTTCCACCATGATGCGGCCGCTCTGGCCCTCAATCTTCTGGATGTTGGGCTGAACCACACCGAAGCGGTCGATACGGGTGCGGAGCACGAGGAAGGAGTTGTCCACTGCCTCGTCCACGCTCTTGCGGAGCACTTTCTCCACGTCGGCATCGCTGCTGTTGGTGTTCACCTGGCCTTTCAGCTGCTGGGTGGCGAAGATAGTCGCAAGCGGCTTACCCGGAGCGTTCTTTTTATAGGCCTTGACAAAAAGTGTGATGAAATCGCTCTGACTTTCTTGTGCTTCCTTGGCTGCTTCGTCAACAGACTTGAGGAAAGCTTCGTCAGTTTTGTGGTCTGCTAACGCCTTTACCACCTCAGGCACACTCACTTCGAGAATGACGTTCATACCGCCTTTCAGGTCAAGACCAAGACCGATGGCAGTTTCGCGGCAATCCTTCAGCGTGTAGTTGCCCAGGTAGAATGGAGTCGTGTTCAACGAGTCCAGATAAAGCTCTGCTTCCTGTTCTTCCATTTGAGATGCCTTGTCCTCCACATACTTCGTCACGAAAGAGAAGGAAAGGTAGAAGAGGCAGATGAGGGTCAACGCCACTGCTAAAAACTTTACAAATCCTTTGTTTTGCATTTTTTGTTGAAATTTATTAATAGATTGATTGTTATATTATTCTTTTCAGTCACCTTTTTGCCGGCTTCTATCATCTTTTTATCAGCCCACAAAATGCCCAAAACGCTCTCATTACACATCATTTATAATAAGGGAACAAGAGTTTAGGGCATTTCAAGGTGCAAAGTTATATAATTTTTTGCAAAGAGGAAGAAATTCTGGCTAAAAATATTCATTTGAAGGGCTTCTGCCCTTTCTTTTACTTCAATTTGACATAACAATGAATGGGATAGTGGTCGCTTTTGTTGATGGATTTGTCCACTTTGGCTTCATAGGCTTCGATGTCAGGGCTGACCAGAATGTGGTCGATGCGGAAATACATGCCGCTACGGTTGTAGCTGGTGCCAGGCCCATTTCCACTGCGTGTGTAGGCATCGTTGAGCCGCTCTGTCAGGCGGTTGTGCGGGTAGGAGACGGGGGAGGCGTTGAAGTCGCCGCAAGCGATGATGTACCGATGGGGTGCGCGAGCGATGTAAGCAGCCACCGAATCGGCCTGTATGCCTCTGATGGAGTCGTGCTGGCTGATTTTCTCCGTCAAGCTGTGATATTTCGTTTCCGAATGGTTGCTTTCGGGGTGCTTGTAGTTCTGGATGATGGACTTGTAGTCAGCCTTGTCCTCCTTGCTTAGTTTGTACGATTCCAGGTGGTTGTTGATGACGAGCAGGGTGTCTTTCCCCACCAGCATCTCGTAGGCGTTGGAGCAGTTGGTTTTTGTTGGGTAGTCAATCGATTGCGTGGAGATGATGGGGAATTTGGAGAAACAGACGATGTAGTTGTCGTTCTTCAGTTCGGTGTGATGGTATGGATATAGCTCGGAGATGCTGTCGATAGCATTGTCGATGAACCTTTTCTGTGCCTCTTGCAGGCAGATGATGTCGGCCTTGCTCTCCAGCAGATAGTGCAGGATATGGTTCTCTTGCCAAGGGTGTTTCGGTCTTTCGCCAAATCCCATCACGTTGTAGGAGAGGAACTTGATGCTGCCTTCGGGGTGAGCGGAGGGGAGGTTGAAGGGGATGTATGACCTGACGCTTCCGGCACAGAGGCACATCCCGACGATGGGAAGAAGGGCCAGTCGCCATTTCACGATGAGCCAGAAGAGGAGGAAGAGGACATCGCCTGCCAGGAAGACAGGGAACATCAGCCCGAAATAGGACAAACCTGGCTGCTCCTGCGGGGGAACACAGGAGGAGTAGGCGCAAAAGTTCATGGCCGCAATCACCGCAAGGTTGACGGCTATGAGAATGATGACCGGTATTTTCTTTAAGAGCCTCATTCTTCTCCTCTCATTTTCTTGCTGGCGTTAAAGAGGGTGGCCTTCTCGCTGTCGGAAAGGTTCTGGTAACCATTCTTGCGTATCTTGTCGAGAATGCGGTCAATTTCCTCGTTGTTCTGCCGTTTCCGCTCATTGTATTCGTGCTCTTGATAATTGGTTTCACGCACATTCGTCACGCGCATTCTCGGTGTGCGTTTATGCCAAAGTTTCTGCCAGGCACTTTCTTCCTTGTCATAGTGGGAGTTAGTGCTGGAGGAAGTCCAGTAGTTGCCGTCTTGTGTGTGCCTCTTTTCCTGCATTTTCCACAGGAAGAGGATGACAGCACCCACCAGGATGCCTCCCAAGTGGGCAAAATGCGCTATACCGTCAGGTGAAGTGACACCCATATACATCTCCACCACTGTGTAGAATCCCACCAGATATTTCAGTTTGATGGGGAAGGGAATGGGGATGATGAAGAGTTTTGCGTTGGGGAAGAAGAAGGCTGCGGCCGCCATGACACCGTAGATAGCACCCGATGCACCCACCAGTGAGGCGGGGTTGATGAGTCCGATGGCGGTGCAGAGCTGGTTGATCAGCGCACTGCCGATGCCGCACGTCAGATAGTAGAAATAGAAACGCTTCGTTCCCACCTGCTGCTCCACAGCGTTGCCAAAAATCATCAGCGACCACATGTTGAAGAACAGATGCCACCAGCCTCCATGCATGAACATGTAGGTGAGGAACTGGTAGATGGCAAATCCATCGTCACCGATGGGATGCAGGGCGTTGAAGTTCATGAACCAGTCGGGGTGACCATCCAGCATGAACATTGGCGTTATCCAATAAGTTAAGATGTAGAATACAACATTTATAATCAATATCACCTTAACGGCGGGAGTCATTCTCATGTTAATCTTCTTTTTATTGTTCAGTAATTTGTAGAATGTCAAGTTCTGCCCAGCACATGGGCTGGTGCGTTCGTTTGGAGGTGCAAAATTAGAGTTTTTCTTCCTATTTTAGGGCAAAAAACGTGAAAATACAATTTTTTTTTGCTTTTTTCAACATTTTTTCGTCCAAAATGTTTGTTTGCGAAAAATTATCTCATATATTTGCAACGAAGTTTTGCTTCTTAAGGGCTTTTTGAGCCGTTTTGTAGGCGAAACGAGTGTTGTGCATAGTTTTTTACCTAACTTTTTTTATAAACCTAAATTTCAATTCACTTATGAACAAGACAGAACTCGTAAGCTCAATCGCTGCAAAGGCAGGTCTGAGCAAAGTTGATTCAAAGAAGGCACTCGACGCTACTGTTGAGGCTATTGCTGAGGCTCTCAAGGCTGGTGAAAAGGTTTCACTCGTAGGTTTCGGCACATTTGCTGTTGTTGAGCGTCCATCTCGCCCAGGTATCAATCCTACAACCAAGGCTCCTATCACTATTCCTGCAAAGAAGGTGGCTAAGTTCAAGGCTGGTGCAGACCTCGATGCTGCTATCAACTAATCGAGCACAATTATCCCCCCTCCCCAATCGGGGAGGGGGGAACGTATAAATAAGGAACACTTTTAAGTGAAATCCTTGTTGGAAAGAACGGAGCGTTCCGAGAAAGAAGGAATGTGGTCATTTCTTTAAAGTGATGATTATTTCTAATTATTAATTTTATTAATTAACACAATGGGTCTTCTCCGTTCGTCCAAGACATAAAAAATAGAGCTTTCGCTCTTGTTCTCTATCTTCTAAACCGCCAAATCAGAACCACGAGGACAAGTTTGTGATAGGCTCACGCCCTGTTTGGGGCGTGACCTTTTATCCGTACTTGTTTGTGGTTAAGGTGCTTGGCGGTGCCAGAAGATAGAATAAGTGTTAGGACCAAAGATTACGCCCTTTTCTTATTCTAAAAACATCATGAAAAAAAATCTTATTTTTGCCGCCATCGCATGTATGGCAGGTCATGCAGTCAATGCACAAGAACTGGTTATTGGAGAATCTTCTTCATTTGGAGGAGAATATACAGGTGCGGCAGTTGTCGCTCAGTCGCTCAGTTCCAGTGGTAAATCCATTCTTACCACACGTGAATACGATAGAGACAATGGACAATATCAAATCAGATTTTACAATCCAGACCTTTCTGTTTTCAAAACACTCAATATCACAATGCCATCCTACAGATACGAAAGTTACGACGAGGTGGCAGTGGCGGGACCAAAAGGTTCTCAGGTTGACCCGAACGATCTGACTTGGCAGAGAGAAATCGGCGAGTATGATAGGGATGAAACAAGATACTGGTATCCAGAACCGCATAATTATTTTGATTATGATAACTCGGCAGGTTATGGGGTAGATGCCATTGTTACCCAAACGCTATTCAACGACGATTCCCAATGGGAGTATCTCATGCCTATCATAGAAGAGTATTCCCAATATGGTACTCCCCGCGAATACACCTACTATGATGGAGACGGTAATCGTGATACAGAAAACATCCATCTCCGAAGAAGTTATACACACAGTGCGAGATGTGTTGGCTACAATGTGGTGTCGGAAAATGGTTCTATCGTCATGAGTATCAAGACTCGCCATGCCAACATTAGCAGTTTCGAAATGTATAGGATATTGACATGGAGTGGAAAGAAATACTTCACCACTTATGAGTCTTACTACGATGAAGATGGGAAATGGCAGCATGTCTCTACTCTTTATGTTTTCGATACCTACACGACTTCCATCCAAGAGGTCTCCTCTGTGAATGTGCGTCAGCCGATGGCCATCATGTCTGGCAATGGCATCGATGTGACACTCGACGAAGCAGATACCAACAGCGACCTCATCTTGAGTAATATGGCTGGGCAGGTGGTTGGCCAAAAGCACATCGGCGCTGGCGAAACCAAGTCGCGCATGAATGCAGCCAACATGCCAAAAGGTTTTTACAATCTGACTTTGCGGCGCAACGGCCAAGTGCTCAACAACCAGAAATTGATGGTGCGGTAATGATAGACAGAGATCACTTTGCAAAGTGGTTCCTGTTTTTCTATTTTATAATATCCTTATTCTCAAAACATTATGAAGAACAATTATCTACATCTTGCAGGATGGCTCCCAGCATTGTCTCTGCTGGCGTTGTCGGCCTGTACGGACAGTGCCTACGACCTGAGTGACATTGACACGACCGCAAGGTTTCAGACAGAAGACCTTGTGGTACCCATTAACATAGATTGTGTAACACTCGACCAGGTGCTTGACCTGAAGGATAATAGCGACATATCCAAAAAAACCGATGCTGCTGGTAACATTTTCTACGCTGTGGCCAAAGATGGCGAATTTCACTCTGACCCTATCCGCATTTCCTCATTCACCATTTCCAAACCACGGATAGAGGCTCGAAAATCCACTCTCGAAATAGAGCAACGTCCTCCTCAAGGATATACAGGGGGTGTAACGGCTCGCTATCCTATTGCCACAGAAGATGCTCCTATCACCACCTCCTTCGATGCACACGCTGATGATTTCGACTCATCTATTAAGTTGATAGAAGCGGTAGGAACTGAAGCCCGATTCTCCATTACCATCAAAATAACTGATGCCTCGACGGGTCGAATAGACAGGAGGATGTTGGAAGAAGCCTATTTTGAGAACATCAAAATCCAGTTTCCTAAGGGACTTGCGGCCCTGCCCGATCGGGGAATCTACAATGCTTCCACGGGTGTTCTCGACCTCTCTGGCGAGAAGATCCGAATTCAGAGCAATGGGGAGGCTTCGGTGGAGATTGTCGTAACAGCCATCGATGCCACTTTGCAAAACATGAAAATAGACTATGGGCAACGAACAATTAAGTATGCCGATGACTTGAGTATCATTGGTGGTGAAGTCAATGTATATGTTGATGCCAACTTTCCCTCAGCTGTTTCATTCACCTTTAAACCCATACTGAGTGATATTGTGGTCAAGACCTTTACAGGACATCTGGAATATGATGTGAAGTCTTTCGATATTGCCCCTGTAAAATTGGACAATATCCCCGACCTCATTAACGATTCGGGCACAGAACTGGGCATAGAGAACCCCCAGCTCTACCTGTCCATTAATAACCCCGTTGATAAATATGGTGTCGATTTCGAGACAGGTTTTGAGATTACGTCAAAACGAACCACCGAAGAAACCACCATGGAGAAGACCTACCCAATTGACGAAAAGATACAACTTGCGGCATGGCCCGACGAAGATAAAAAGCACTTCTTCGTTCTGTCCCCTTCTGATCCTGGCAAAGGCAACTACCTCCAAACATTCGATGCTGTGGATAACCATCCTAAGTGGGTGTCCTACAGCCAGATGAAAAACATGCTGAAGGGTGTGGGCGGTGTCCCCACCATCATTGAGGTGGATGCCATTGGCCCCAAAATGCCCGAACAACGAGTGGTTGATTTCGAACTGGGCGACCTGCCTGCTGTGGAGGGAAAATACACTTTCTTTGCCCCTCTTCAATTGTCGGATAACTCCAGCATCGTTTATACCGACACCCTTGATGGATGGAACGATGAAGATGTTGATGCCATCACGATAAAGAAACTTGTCCTCGGTTTCGATGTCTCAACCGAAACGCCTTTTGATATAGAGTTGACAGCTCTTCCCATTGGCACCGATAGTAAACCTATTGAAGGTGTGACCGTCACCACTGCTCGTGTGAAAGCATTGGCTGACAACCAACCTGTAGAAGTGATAATTGAAGGCAATATAACCCATCTTGATGGTCTATTGCTAAAAGCCAAACTCGTCAACAGAGGTAGTGAAACAGTACTCGGTCCAGAGATGAAACTCTATTTGGACAACACGTGTGCCACTATCACGGGATATTACGAGAAAGAACTATAATCCATATATCTGTATTATTAAAAAAGAATCGACATGAAAAATATTAAATATATGATTGTGGGTGCAGTTCTTGGCTTTTCGTCGGTCGCTACTGCACAAGACCTCTACTCTGGCTACTTCACCAAAGGTTATCTTTATCGGCATGATATGAACCCCGCCTTTGCCAGTGACCAAGGCTATGTGGCCATGCCTGCTTTGGGTAATCTTGGTGTGGGCATGAATAGTAATCTGCGTTCTGATGAAATTTTCTATAACATTGATGGTCGTACCGCTCTCTTCATCCATCCCAAAGTGGATGCAGGCAGTTTCCTCTCTGAAGTAAAAGATAAAAACAAGATAAACGAAGACTTCCGCCTGCAACTTCTTGGTGTGGGTTTCAAAGGCTTTGGTGGCTACAATACAATTGAAATAAATGCTCGCCAGCGACTGGGAGTAAATGTGCCAGGCTCGCTTTTCCGCTTGGCTAAAGAGGGCGTGAGAAATCAAACCTACGATATTACAGATTTTGCTGCACATGGTGATGCCTATGGCGAAATTGCTTTGGGACACAGCCATCAGGTAAATGAGCATTTACGTGTTGGAGCCAAGGCGAAATTTCTGTTGGGTGTGGCCAACATTGATGCCGAGTTCAACCGTGCTCAATTGGTGCTGGGCAAGGACGAGTGGGTGGCTATGACCGATGCCAAAGTGCAGACAAGTTTGAACAATCTGAAATATAAGATAGATACAACCACGCGAGGGCCTGGTGCAGACAAACATGGGAACCCCTCCGAGGAGATGGAGCACACCTATGTGAGTGGAGTTGATGAAAGTAAGTGGGGTATTTGTGGCTTTGGCCTTGCTTTCGACTTGGGTGCCGAGTACAAACTCGATGACAACTGGGCTTTTTCGGCCGCTCTGCTCGATCTCGGTTACATAGGCTGGAAAAACAACTATGTGGCTTCCACCAATGGTCTGCGTGAAGTACATACTGACACCTATCTTTTCAATATGGATGACAAGGCAGACAATTCTTTTGAGCGTCAGGGTGACCGTCTGGGTGCCGACTTGGCTCGTCTTTATGAGTTACAAGATTGCGGCAACACGGGGAGCCGTTCACGAGGTTTGGCAGCCACCATGAATCTTGGTGTGGAATACACTCCCGACTTCTACGACAAGATGTCTTTCGGACTGATGAACAACACTCGTTTTGGCAAGTATGGCTGGACAGATTTTCGTCTTTCCACCAACGTGGCTCCCACCAACATTTTCTCTGCCTCAGCCACCCTTTCACTCGGCACTTTTGGCGCCAGTTTCGGATGGCTTCTCAACTTCCATCCTTGTGGCTTTAATATGTACCTTGGAATGGACCACACCCTTGGCAAATTGGCCAAGCAGGGACTTCCCCTTTCTGGACGTGGTGATGTTCACTTAGGCATCAACTTCCCATTTGGTCATTAAGGGAATCAAATGTGGTAATATGTCCTGTTTAAGCCTCTGGTTTAGTTGGTTTGTTTTGAGCAACGAGGCCATTTCATAGAAAAGACATCATTGAATAAAAAAACGGTGAGCATCCCATGTCTTTTCATTATAGAACAATCAATTTGTAACAGCCGAATTCGGGAAGCTATAGGCACCTAAAACTATTGTAAAAAAATGAGAACAAATCTAAAATCTTGTACTTTTGCCCTGATGTTTCTTGGGGCAGGAGCGGCATTCTTTTCATGTAGTAGCGGTGATGACACCCACCCAACAGTTAATCCACCTATTAATCCTGTTACTCCTACTTCTGATGAGGCTTTCTCACCCAGTGAACAGAAAGAGAAACTGGAGAGTGTGGCTCTGGAACTGAATGATTATGTTCAAGCCTCGAACTTCAATGAGATTACGTCACTTGGTCGCTATATGCGTGATACTTATGGACGTCGCTATGACTGGAGAAATGTGGAAGATTGGGCTCGGGCAACATATGAAACCATGCTGACAGCAGTAGGCTCACCGCAAACCGAGATATATGAAGGTTCTGATTGGCAGGACAGGTACATCACTCGCAATTACAATGCACTAGTGGCCGTATCAGGCTTTAAGGGGCATTTCACAGCTCGTGATGGACAGTGGGTAAAGAGTGATGCCAACGATCTTCAGTTTATTTTCACCGACCAACAGAACCGCCAATGTACACTTTCTCTTACGACCAGTGGCTCCACGAAAGATCTCCATGTGACAAACCGCACGACTGAGAATTGGAACTACTACTATGATGAGAATGAGGAGAAGGACATATATGAAAGTATCATGACCAACACTAACCTGACTGTTAGTGTACCGCAGCACATTGTTGTGACTTTGACGCAGAATGGCGGAACAGTGGTCAAGGCATCTATTGACATTGACCTGAACTCCCTTTCTGAAAATGAGTTTGACATTGCCCGTAGCAGTTTAAGTGCTGCATGTAAGATTGAGTTGAATAACAACTATACATTCAATCTTTCGCAAGTGGCCTACACACCTAACAGCAATGCCGCCGTTTCCTTCACAGCTTCCAAAGGAAGCACAACTTTAGTTTCCTTTGCTGTGTCGGCCACACCTTCGGGCATACCATCAGCCAACTTAAGTGCGTTGATTGGAGGTGAAAAGCCAAGTTTTGACAATGCAAACGGCAAGGACGCTTTGGTTAAGGTGGATGTGCTTGGCAAAGTTCAAGTGCAGGGTACACTGACCGATGTACGGAAGTTTGCTGACTATCTGAATCAAGCACATCGAAATAAAAGTTCAGAGAGCACTTTTAAGTCATATATCAATCAAGCCAATAGTTGCATGGATATCAATCTTTTCTATGACAACAACAACGTGAAGCAGGCAACTACAAAAATAGAGGCTTTTGCCGAATCGGACTATTACGGTACATATTGGAAAGCAGAACCGACACTCAATTTCTATGATGGTTCTTCTTACAGCACCTTCGCTACATTCTTTAACGGAACAGATTTCCGAAAAGTCATCAATGCCTATTCGAAGTTAATAGATGATTTTAAGAATCTTGTTAAGTGACAACCCACCCCCTCCAAAGAATGATGCGTAAGCGTGTCGTACATATCACGTTCTTGCTCTGCATCTCATCTTCAGTTGCCCTCGCTCAGCAACAGGGAGAGGTGCAGAGCATCTATTTGGATAGTATCGTGGTGAAAGAGAAGCGACGTTCACTGCTGTTGCGTCATGATAGCAATGGCTCAATGGTGTGGGACATGAAACTAATGCGGAATATGCCTCAGATTCTTAGTAATGCTGACCCCATACATTATGCGCAGATGTTACCAGGAGTGCAGACCAATAATGAATATCAAGGAGGCATACATGTACAGGGATGCGACAACGAACACAATGAGTTGTCGGTGGGGGGGGTACCCATCTACAATGTTAACCATTTGCTAGGCTTCTTTTCCACGTTTAATGCCACACATTTCCCCTCCATGTCATTGACTGAAAGTGCAAGGACTGCCTCATTTGCCAACAGACTTGGTGCAGAACTTGTCATGCAACCACCAGAAACAGTGGTTGACACCATGAGTGGAGATATGTCAGTGGGACTGATTGCATCACAAGGGACATTACGGTTGCCCATCACTCCAGTCTCGTCGTTTACTATCTCGGCACGAACCTCTTACGTAAATATGCTATATGCCAACTGGTTGCGGGCTGATGAGAACAGAATCAGATATTTTTTTTACGACTTGAACGCAACCTACACACACCGAATTGACAACAGGAATCAGTTAGTAGCCGACTTTTATTCAGGGCTTGACAAGGCTGACATTGCCGATGACAGACATGGTACTGACATGAACAATCGGTGGGGTAACATGATGGGAGCCGTGCATTGGCTTTGTACTGTGGCTGATTGCGCAGAGATGAGAACAACGCTCTATACAACTACTTACAAAAGTAGAATGCAGATAGGGATTGGACCAGAGCAATGTCGGATGGAATCGAGCATTACAGACGTTGGATTACGTAGCCGTCTGGCACTTGGAACCACGTGGACATTTGGGGCAGATGGAGTGTGGCACACTATTAAACCAATGGATGTAGTTAGTGATGGTGGTCTTATCAGTGGGGGACAACGTGGGGTTTCTACCCATTCGATAGAATCCTCTTTCTATGCCGACAGCCGTTGGGCATTGATGCCAGATTTTGCCTTTAATGTCGGGCTTCGTGGTAATATTTATGCGACATCAGGTCATATGTTCCTGTCTGCAAATCCGTCGGCAAGCATCGTTTATGAAAAAGGAACGATGAGATGCATTTTTTCGTATGCATTGCGTCATCAACATTTGTTTCAGACAGGCTTCACAGATATAGGGATGCCCACCGAATTTTGGTTTTCAGCAGACGAAGACTCTCCACCACAATATGCCCATAGCTTCAATGTGAAGGGAGAGGGTTATTTTTTCCATAGACGTTATCAAGCTTCGGTGTCGCTTTATTACAAACGTCTCTATCGGCAGATAGAGTATGGTGGCACAATGTTCGATCTTATGAGTGCAAAGAACGACTGGCATAATAGGTTGATGCAAGGCAAAGGCGAAAACTACGGAGTGAGCGTGATGCTGAGCAAATGTACGGGGCGATTGACGGGATGGGTGAGTTATACCTATGGGAGGGCTAAACGTACTTACTTTATGACCGAAGGTAAAAGAACCTATCCGGCCAATCATGAGCGTCCGCATGAACTGAACGTAGTGTTAACCTATGCTACTCCACGTCACTGGAGTTTCGGAGCCACCTTTGTGGCGTGTTCTGGTACTCCTTTTACTGCACCTAAGTCCATCTATGTGATGAACGGCAATGTGGTGGCACAATATGGTGAGCACAACGCAAACAGGCTTGCTGCATACTGGAGAATGGACACATCGGTGAACTATCGATGGAAAGGACGTGGGCGATTGGAACAAGGCGTGAACCTCTCGTTCTATAATCTTCTGTGTCACAACAACGACCTTTTTCACTATGTGAGGACTGACAAGAGCGGTACTGTACGGTATCGTGCAGTGAGTTTTATCAGCCCTATCCTACCATCGGTAAGCTATTTCATCAAACTATAGATGGCATGAAAAAAATATTATACATTTTGACGATTGTCACCGCATTCTGTTTGTTTGCATGTGAACATGACAATCACCTTTCTTCCTATGAGTCAGACATTGTAGTGGAAGGATGGATTGAAGCTGGCGGATTTCCTGTGGTGATGGTGACACGGACGTTTCCTGTGATGGAAGAAGAGGTGGAATTGGGCAACCTCTATGACTATATACTACGATGGGCTGTGGTGAAAATAAGTTGTGAGGACGATACTGTAATATTGACGGGCAAATACGATGACCGTTATTTCCCTCCTTACATATACACCACAGGACGTATGCGTGGAGAGGTCGGCAAAACTTATCAGCTGACTATTGATTATCGCGACATCCATGCGGAGGCTCTGGCTACAATTCCATCTGTGGTTCCTGTGCTTGACTCTGTCATTACGCATCCTGTTGTCTCAAATGACACATTGCGTACACTCACTGCTTGTTTCACTACATCCCATGATGCCTCCAGCTACTATCAGTTGTTTGTTAGGCAAGGTTTTTCCAGCCCACAGTTTCTTGCTGCCTATTTGGGTGGTGTGGACTGCCACCTGCAGGATGGGTATAGAGAGGTTGTTGTCCGCCCTAGCCATCAATTCAAGAAGAAGCATTATACACCATATTTCGTGGTGGGTGACACCGTAGTCGTGAAGTTGTCTAAAGTGGATAGCCAGACTTATCACTTCTGGCGAGAATATGACAATTTGATAGCTTTTTCTTCCAATATGATGTCACCTGCAACCAATAATCTGCCTTCCAACATTAACGGTGGAATGGGGTGTTGGTATGGGGCAACGGTAACAACTATGAACGTGGTCGTGAAGTGAATAGATTTATGAGCGGAAATGGAAAGGGATGGCGCATTTCTTTTTTTCTTTCTTGCTGGAGTCCGCTTGCCGATGCCAAGCCGTAAGCCGCTGAGGGATGACTGCCCGTTCTGAAATTGTACACTACCCTGTGTAGCGTTTGCTACACACCCAGTGTAGCAGTTACTACACCGCCGTTGTAGCGAGTGCTACACTGGCACTGTAGCATTTGCTACATGGACGATGTAACACTTCTGGGAAAGGAAGCGCCATGCGTTCAGTATAGGCTTTGTGAGATTTCCAGTGCAGGAAGTGCGGCTGATGCTACAGCGCAATGATGGGGAGCATGAAGATGATGTAGCGGATGCACTTGCCGACGGTGGACCAAAAGATGACACCCCACACGTTGGCTCGCAGGATGCCGAGGGAGATGGAAATGGCGGTTCCGAAGATGGGGAGGAAGGAGAAGGCGGCAATCCATGAGCCTCGTTTCTCCACGTAGTCGCGGGTCTTGCGCAGGCGGCGCTCCTTGATGTGCATCCATCGGGAAATCTGCTCGATGCTGCCAATGCGCCCGATGAAGTAGTTGAACATGGAGCCGAGCACATTGCCGATGGTGCCGCTGGCGATGGTGAGCACGGGATCCATGCCAGTGGTGGCAAGCAGGGTGCCCATCACCACTTCGGAGCTGAAGGGAACGAAAGTGCCAGCCAGGAAGGAGGCCATGGCCATTCCCCAGTAGCCGTATTCGATGAAAAACTGATTTAGCGATTCCACGGATGAGAGTGTTTGAAATTTAGAGTTTAGTGTTTAGAGTGTAGAGATGAGGGGTGAGAGTGATGGGTTGGGAGAGAAATTTAGAGGTATTGAACTGTCAGGACACCCAAACCCAGCAGCAGGAGGAGGATGCAGAGGATGTGGGAGAACTTGGTGTGTGTAAAGGCGAAAAAGTGTCCGAAGAGGATGGCGGTACACACGATGAGGAGTGGCAAAAAAGTCCACAGATATTGTGGCTGTAAAACGATGATGATTGTGATGGTTATTCCATACAGTATCAGAGACTTGTATATGATCCGCACACGTGTTTTATCGAGGAACTGATGGATATAAAAGTCTATGGTGCCGACGAGGAAAAGCACAACGATGAAAAAGAAGGTCGCAGTGTTTCGCAGATGGAGTTGGGAGTAGTCGAACCAGTGGAAGTCCCTCATCGCCTCAAGGTGCTTCAGGAATGGCTCGGTGGAGTCGGTCATTAACGCTATGCCGCCATAGAACCAGTAGGGGAGTGCGATGCCCAGCATAGAGGCTGTGAAGCATCGGAAGGTGAGGGCGCGAAAGAGTACCTGGATGATCCAGTAGAGGGGAATCAGCCACACGAATTTGGGAAAGATGAGCGAGGCGATGGATAGGCACAGGTAGGAGGATAGGGTGAGCACAGGGCTGGGCAGCTGGTAGGTGGCGAAGAGAGGAAAGAACGAGAACAGCAACAGCGGCATGGCTGCCATACCTGGCTGGAAGAAATGACAGAACACGGTGAGAGTCAGCAAGAAAGCCAGCGCACTGCTCAAGATGCGTGAGCTCTCGCGCAGGAGCACGTTCTTGTTGTTGAGTTCGGCCATCAGATAAACCGCAATGCTGGCACATAGGAAACTCAGGGCTTGCGACCAGTAGCCTTGCTGAAGGAAGGGGGGAAGATGTTGCCAAAGTCCGTAGTCGGATGTGGAGAGGAGGGGGGCGAGCGGCGAGAGCTGGGATGGCTGTGGAGGGGGCATCCATGCAGCAAGTGCTATCGCTCCGGCAATGGGGAGAGTGGCTTGGCTTTTGGTTATGTGCTTCTGGAAGTTGAGTGTCACGTCTTTCTTATTAAATATTAAAAAGTTGCTATTCGAGTGCAAAGGTACGAACTTTTTTTCGTACCTTTGCATCGCTTTTCAACAAATTGATTTGATGAAGAAACTTTTTATCGAGACTTATGGCTGCCAAATGAACGTGGCGGACAGTGAAGTTATTGCCTCTGTCATGAAGATGGCGGGTTATGAAACCTGCGACTCGATTGACGAGGCCGATGCTGTGTTGCTGAATACCTGTTCCGTGCGTGAAAATGCAGAAAATAAGATATATAACCGCCTGGAGGCGCTCCATGCCCTGAGGAAGAAACGTGCGCTGATTGTGGGTGTGGTGGGATGCATGGCTGAACGCGTGAGGGAAGACCTCATTGCGCATCACCATGTGGATCTTGTGGCTGGTCCCGATTCTTACCTCTCACTGCCTGAGTTGTTTGCAGCAGCCGAAGTGGGTGAAAAGGCCATCAATGTGGAACTGAGCACCACAGAGACCTATCGCGATGTCATCCCCGAGCGTGTGTGTGGTGGACATGTGAGCGGTTTTGTCAGCATCATGCGCGGTTGCAACAACTTTTGCCATTATTGCATTGTTCCTTACACTCGTGGAAGGGAGAGAAGCCGTGAGGTGGGCAGCATCCTGAACGAGGTGAAAGACCTGCAAGAGAAGGGTTTCAAGGAGGTGACCTTGCTGGGACAAAACGTGAACAGTTATTTAACGGATGGCGTCACTTTCCCTCAACTGCTTGCCAAAGTGGCTGAGACATTCCCTCAGATGCGCATCCGCTTCACCACTTCCCATCCCAAGGACATGAGCGACGAGACGCTGGAGGTGATTGCTGCCCATCAGAATATCTGCCGACACATCCATCTGCCCGTGCAGAGCGGAAGCAACCGCATTCTGAAACTGATGAACCGGAAATACACCCGCGAGTGGTATCTCGACCGTGTGGCTGCCATCCGTAGCATTGTGCCTGATTGCGGCTTGACCACCGACATCTTTGTGGGTTACCATTCTGAGACAGAGGAGGATCACCAGATGTCGCTTTCGCTCATGCGTGAATGTGGCTACGATTCGGCTTTCATGTTCAAGTATTCAGAGCGCCCTGGCACTTACGCATCGAAGCACCTGCCCGACGATGTGCCCGAAGAGACCAAGATTCGCCGCCTGAACGAGATGATAGCCTTGCAGAACCAACTGTCGGCTGAGAGCTACAAGCGCGACATCGGCAAGACCTTCGTGGTGTTGGTGGAGGGCGTGTCGAAACGCAGCAAGGAACAGCTTTTCGGACGCACCTCACAGAACAAAGTGGTGGTGTTCGACCGTGGGAATCACCACATTGGCGATTTCGTCAGCGTAAAAATACAGGAAGCCAGTTCTGCCACCCTGAAAGGCATTGAACCAGCCCATGCGCAGGGCGACTGTCAAAAAGATTAAGAATAGAGAACGGAATCAATGAGCAAGAAAAGAAATTCATTCTTCAGCACACAGTTCATCACGGCTGCCATCAGTACCACCTTGGTTCTTGTGCTGCTTGGCACCATCGTGCTTTTCGTCATTACGGCACAGAACCTCTCCACTTTCGTGCGGGAGAACATCAACGTGAGTGTGCTCATCAGCGACGAGATGGATAGCCTTCAAATCGCCAGCATGGAGAAGGCGCTCAAGCAGGCTCCCTATGCCAAGAGCGTTGAATACATCTCGAAGGAGGAAGCCTTGCGCGAAGAGATTGCGGCTCAGGGCATTGACCCCACCGAGTTTATCGGCATGAACCCCTACACCGCTTCTTTCGAAATCAAGATTAACGCCGAGCATGCCAACCCCGACAGCATCGGGGCAGCGGTGAAGAAACTGAAGGGCAACACCAACGTGGTGGATGTCATCTACTCGAAGGACCTCATCAAGTCGGTCAACGACAACATCCGCAAGGTGAGCATCATCCTGCTCATCATCGCAGCGCTGTTCACCTACATTTCCTTTGCCCTCATCAACAACACTGTCCGACTGACTATCTTCTCCAAACGCTTCACCATCAACACGATGAAACTGGTGGGCGCCAGCTGGAGCTTCATCCGCCGACCGTTCCTGGCCCAGAGTTTCACCTTGGGCATCACGTCGGCCATTATCGCCGATGTGATGATTATTGGAGGTCTCTATTGGCTGCACACGTTCGAGCCGCAGATTGGTGCAGTCATCGACCTCAAGGCCATCGCCATCGTGTCGGCTGCCGTCTTCCTGTTCGGCATCGCCATCACCTATCTCTGCACCTTCTTCTCCCTGAATAGGTATCTGAAGATGAGCAGCAATGAACTTTACTACATTTAAAAAAACTCAACATAATGAAGAATTTTGCGTTTACAAAAATCAACTACATCCTGCTCATCATAGGGCTTGCCATCATTGTTGTTGGCTTTATTCTCATGTCGGGCGATTCGACGACCGAAGAGGCGTTCAACCCCGACATTTTCAGCGATATGCGCATCAAGGTGGCTCCGATGGTTTGCCTCTTTGGCTTCCTGTTCGAGATTGTGGCAATCCTTTGGCCTGCTAAAGCCGATTCATCCTCTAAACAAAACGCTTAACAGACTATGGATTGGATTCAAACCATCATTATCGCGATTGTAGAAGGACTCACAGAGTTCCTGCCCGTCTCTTCGACGGGTCACATGATTATCGCTCAGAACATGCTGGGCGTGGAGAGTACGGAGTATGTGAAGGCTTTCACCTTCATCATTCAGTTTGGTGCCATCCTTTCGGTGGTGTGCCTCTACTGGCGACGTTTCTTCCAGCTCAACAAGACACCGCTGCCTGAGGGCACACCTGTTTTCAAAAAGCTCATCCATAAGTTTGACTTCTACTGGAAGTTGCTCATTGCCTTCATCCCTGCCGTTGTGCTGGGCTTGCTCTGCAACGACTTCATCGATGCGATGCTGGAGCGTGTGGAAGTGGTGGCTGTCATGCTCGTTGTGGGTGGTGTCTTCATGTTGTTCTGCGACAAAATCTTCAATAAAGGCAGCGAAGACACCATGTTGACGGAGAAGCGCGCCTTGATGATAGGTCTTTTCCAGTGCATCTCCATGATACCGGGTGTTTCACGTTCGATGGCCACCATCGTGGGTGGTATGGCACAGAAGATGACCCGCAAGAACGCAGCTGAGTTCTCCTTCTTTCTGGCGGTTCCCACCATGTTTGGTGCCACTGTGTATAAGATGTATAAGTTGTTCAAGGATGGAGGTTCCGAAATGATTGTAAACAATCTCGACACCCTCATCATTGGCAACGTGGTGGCTTTCATCGTCGCCCTGCTCGCCATTAAGTTCTTCATCCGTTTCGTGCAGAAGTATGGCTTCCAAGCTTTTGGATGGTACAGGATTGTTGTCGGCGGCATCATTCTGGTTCTGCTCTTCATGGGACACGAACTCACGATTATCTAATCGTTTCGAGAGGCATGAATCCTCAGGCAGGCGAAATACTTATCTTCAATAAGCCCTACCGTTGGACCTCCTTTAATGTGGTGGCGAAAGTGCGGGGCGAACTCTCGCATCGCTTGGGTGTGAAGAAACTGAAGGTGGGGCATGCTGGCACACTCGACCCCCTTGCCACAGGAGTGCTCATCATCTGCACAGGCAAGAGCACCAAGTTCATTGACGAACTTCAGGCACACACCAAGGAGTATGTCGCTACCATCAAGCTCGGTGCCACCACGCCTTCCTTCGACATGGAGACGGCAGAAGATGCCACTTATCCTACGGCACACATCACTCGCGAACTGGTCGAAGAGAAACTCCGTGCCTTCAAGGGGCGCATCGAACAGGTTCCACCCACCTTTTCGGCGGTGAAAGTCGATGGAAAACGTGCCTTCAAGTATGCCCGTCAGGGTGAAGAGATAGAGCTGAAGCCTAAGATACTGGTGATTGATGAACTGGAAATCTTGCATTTCGGCGATGTGGAGAATACCGACACCGATGAAAACGCCGACCCACGCGAACGCATCAAGTATCAGAGCAAGAACCTTGCAGGCACCCACCTTTCGCTGACCATCCGTGTGGTGTGCAGCAAAGGCACCTACATCCGCGCCCTTGCACGTGACATCGGACTGGCTCTCGGTTCGGGAGGTTACCTCACAGGCTTAGTGCGCACCCGCATCGGACGATACACCCTGCAAGACTGCATGGACATCAACGACTTTTCTCAATGGCTTGAGGGTCAAATGCTTGAAAAGAATTTGTAAATAGTAAATTGTCAAATAAGAAAATATGAAGCTTTCACAATTTAAGTTCAAACTCCCCGACGAGAAGATAGCCCTCTATCCTCGCACCTACAATCCCGAAACGAAGTTCTACAACCGCGATGAAGCCAAGCTGATGGTTGTACACAAAAAGACGGGTGAGATAGAGCACCGCCTCTTCAAGGAAATCACCGACTACTTCGAAGAGGGCGATGCCTTTGTATTCAACGATACCAAGGTGTTCCCTGCACGTCTTTACGGCAACAAGGAGAAGACGGGTGCTCGCATTGAGGTGTTCTTGCTGCGCGAACTCAACGAAGAACTCCGCCTTTGGGATGTGCTTGTTGACCCAGCCCGCAAGATTCGCATCGGCAACAAACTCTACTTCGGTGCCGATCAGTCGCTTGTGGCAGAAGTCATCGACAACACCACCTCTCGTGGCCGCACACTCCGTTTCCTTTACGATGGTCCCCACGATGTCTTCAAGGAGACCCTCTACAATCTGGGCGAGGCACCCATCCCCGATGAAATCCGTGCCCATCGTCCTGCCGAGGAGGAAGACCACGAACGTTTCCAAAACATCTATGCCCGCCACGAAGGAGCAGTCACCGTGCCTGTCACAGGACTTCACTTCTCGCGTGAACTGATGAAGCGTATGGAGATTATGGGCATCGAGCAGGCGTTCATCACACTCCATGCAGGTTTGGGCAACTTCCGCAGCATCGACGTGGAAGACCTCACCAAGCACAAGACCGACTCCGAGCAGATGTTTGTCAACAAGGAAGCCTGTGACATCGTCAACAAGGCCAAGGAGAATGGTCATAAAGTATGCGCTGTCGGCAACACCACTCTCCGTGCTCTCGAAACAGCTGTGGGACCAGGCGGTTTCATCAAGGAGTATGAAGGATGGACTAACAAGTTCATCTTCCCTCCCTACGATTTCACTGTGGCTGATGCCTTCGTCGTGAACTTCCAGCAGCCGCTCACCACCATGCTCATGCTCGACACTGCTTTTGGTGGCTACGACTTGGTGATGGATGCCTACAAGGAAGCCCTCAAGGGTGACTACATGTTCGGCACCTTCGGCGATGCCATGCTCATCATCGACTAACCAGCTCACGCGCTGGGCGATATTTATGCTCAAAGGGTTTCACATAGTTTATCTTTCGCTCGGCACCAACCTTGGCGACAAAGAGCACAACCTTCTGTCCGCCATCTCGGAAATAGAAAGGCGGATTGGCCCCATCAGGGCACAATCCGCCTTTCTCGCTACAGAGCCATGGGGTTTTGAGAGCGAGAACACCTTCCTCAATGCTGCCATCAGGGTGGAAACAGAATTAGAGCCACTGGCACTGCTGAAAGTCACCCAGCAGATAGAGCGTGACATGGGACGCACCCAAAAGTCAAAAGTCAACTGTCAACTGTCAACTGTCAACTATCACGACCGCATCATCGACATCGACATCCTTCTCTACGATGACCTCCACATCAACACCCCCGAACTGACGATTCCTCATCCTCTTATGTACGAGCGCGACTTTGTGCTCATTCCATTAAAAGAAATACTTGTATGAAAAAGACACCTCTGCTATTCCTTTTCGCCTTACTCACACTTCCACTTATGGCACAGAAGAAACGTTTCACTATCGATGACCTCATTCCAGGTGGCTCCACCTACTACGCCCATTCCTATCCTGCTACCAAGTACCTCACATGGTGGGGGGATGCCTGCATGGAACTGGGTATAGAGCGTTGCAAGAACATAGATGGGCAGGTCATCAGCCCTGCACTTGCCACCCTCACACTGGAGAACATCAATGGCATCCTCGCTGCCAATGGACGGAAAACCATCGACCATCTCTATAGCATCTCTTTCCCCGAACCCCACATGCCCTATGTGCTTATCGACCGAGGTCGCGAGAAGACGCTCGTCGATTGGGACAATCGGAAGGTCATCTGGAAAGCCACTCTCACCCCTGATGTCAGCAACGAAGATTGGGACAAGCACTCGCGTTCCCTCGCTTATACAGCCGAACACAACCTTTATGTGCTCACAGCCGATGGCAAGACCCATCAGGTTTCTTCCGATGGCAGTGCCGACCTCGCCTATGGAACCAGTGTACACCGTGATGAGTTCGGTATCGAGAAAGGCACCTTCTGGAGTCCTGACGGCACCCTCTTAGCCTTTTATAAGATGGATCAGAGCATGGTGTCAAAATATCCACAAGAGCCCCCCTTCTTTTCCCCCCAAGGGGGGACAGCCCATTCGGACAGCAGCACCTCCCCCAAGGAGGAGGATGGGAGGGGGCTTCCTTATCCGATGGCTGGTGAAACCTCCCACAAGGTCTATGTGGGCATCTTCAATCCTCAGACAGACAAAACCGTCTATCTCAACACGGGTGACCCCACCGACCGCTACTTCACCAACATCGCATGGTCACCCGATGGCACCCGTCTCTATCTCATCGAACTCAACCGCGACCAGAACCACGGCTCGCTCGACGAGTATGACACCGCTACAGGCGAAAAGCTCCGCACCCTCTTCACCGAGGACAATCCGAAATATTTCGAACCCACTCACCCCATCCAGTTCCTGCCTTGGGACGATAGCAAGTTCATCTATCAGACCCGTCGCGACGGCTACAACCACTTATATATATATAATGTGGCATCAGGCAAGCAGGTCAAGCAACTCACATCGGGTCAGTTCGAGGTCATCGACGTGCTGGGCTTCAACACCGAAGCCAAGACCGTCCTCTACACATCCAACGAGCAACATCCTCTCCAGCAGAACGTCTTCTCCGTCGATATGAAAGGCAAGCGCACCCTGCTTGGCAACGGCACGGGATGGCACAATGCCAGCCTCTCCGAATCGGGACAATACTTCATTGACAACTATTCCTCCCCCCTCATCGCTCGCCATATAGACATCGTGCCTACCACCAAGGGCGACATCGTCAATGTTCTCTCGGCAGCAGACCCTTGGAGCGACTACCAAGTGCCTGAAATCAAGACAGGCACCATCAAGGCTGCTGATGGGGTGACAGACCTCTACTACCGTCTCATCCTCCCCACCGACTTCGACCCCAACAAGAAATATCCCGCAGTGGTGTATGTCTATGGCGGCCCTCATGCCCACAACATCGATGCCTCCGCCCATTGGGGCGCAAGAGGATGGGACATCTGGATGGCACAGCAGGGCTACGTGATGTTCTGTCTCGACAATCGGGGCAGCGAACATCGCGGACTCAACTTTGAGCAAGCCACCTTCCGCCATTTAGGTGTGGAAGAGATGAAAGACCAGGTAAAAGGTGTGGAATATCTGAAAAGCCTCCCCTATGTCGATGCCGACCGTCTTGGAGTGCATGGATGGAGTTTCGGAGGCTTCATGACCACCAGTCTCATGACCACCTATCCCGATGTCTTCAAGGTGGGTGTGGCAGGAGGTCCTGTCATCGATTGGCGGTTCTACGAAGTCATGTATGGCGAACGCTACATGGACACCCCACAGACCAATCCTGAAGGTTACGAAGAGACTTCCGTGCTCGGCAAGGCCAAAAATTTAAAGGGCCGTCTCCTTGTCATTTATGGAGGAAACGACCCTGTCTGTGTGCCTCAGCACACCCTCTCTTTCATGCGCGCCTGCATTGATGCCAACACCTATCCCGACCTCTTCACCTATCCTGGTGACGGTCACAACATGATGGGTACCGACCGAGTTCATCTGCACAACGTCATCACACGGTACTTTGAAGACCACCTGAAATAAGGTGACAGCGAAAAATCTCCTAGTGCGTGGACGGGTCAATCGTCGTGCAGATGTAGCATAAAACGTGTGCCTTTCGTGAAAGCAGGGTCGATGTCGAGGTCACCATCCATCTTCATGGCCATCTGTTTACAAATGGGCAAGCCGAGACCATCGCCCGTGGTGAGGTCACGGACGGTGAGGAAGGGCTTGAATACGTTTTCGCGCTCCTCTTCGGGTATGCTCTCACCCGTGTTGGACACGAGGAATTGGTGCTTGTGCGCCCCACGTTTCTTGTATTCAAGCGTGATGTGCCCCCCTTCGGGCGTGTAGATGGTAGCATTGCGGAGCAGGTGCAGCAGGATGTGCGACACCATCTCGCGGTTGATTTTGGCAGTCATCTTAGGTGCATCGACAGTCAGTACCACACGCTCTCTTGCCTGATGGCGAATCTTGTCCATCAGTTCCTCGCAGAAAGAAGCCAGCTGCGTCTCCTCGCGTTCCACCTTTTCATTAGAACTCTCCAGTTCGGAGAGCGTCTGGATGTGGTCGGAGAAGTCGAGCAGCGCCTTCACTTCAGGCATGTGGCTGTCGAGCCGCTTGAGGGTGGGTTCAAGCTGTGCAGAGATATTGCTGATGAACTGTGCTTTCAGGGCATTGTTCTCGCTCAGGGTCTTGATGGTCTTCTTCTGCTTCTTGATGAGGATGATGTTGCGCATGAGCAGGATGCCTCCCAGTACAAGGACGGCAGCAAGGACGGCAGCCAAAATGCTGAGGCCAACAATGGCAGCCTGACGGGCGATGAGTGAACTCTCCTTGTCGGCAATGTCAGCCTCGTTCTGGGCAATCTGCTGCTTCAGCCCGTTGATGGTGTCAGCCACCTTCAGCGTACCCACCGAATCCTTCCACGCCACATAGTTCTGGTATGTTCGCATCATCAGGTTCGTGTTGTTATTCCTGCGTCCGTTGTCGATGAGCGTCTCATACATCTTGTCCACCTTGTCATACTCCTTCGTGGCCAAGAGCTGGGCAGTCATGGTGCGGAAGGTGGCATCCCCCTTCTCGTTTTGTCCCATCGTGTAGTGATAGATAGTCTTGTTGTAGAGTTGGTCGCCCGTCAGCTTCGAGTCGTTGGAAGCCTTAGCATACTTCTCCATCGTGTTCAGCTGACCCAGAGCCTCCTCGTTCTTGCCCATCTTCAGGTACATCTCATAGCGTATCTTGGCAGTCCGATAGTGCAGAGTCTCACGTTCCTCTCCCTTGCACTTCGAGTCGATGCTCTGGTCGATGCGCCGCAGCAAGTCGAAGCCCTCCCTGTAGAGGTTGTCGCCCTTGTAGTAGAGTTCCACCGCATTCAATCCACATTCCACGCCTTGCTTCACGTTTCCCTTCTTTGCGTAGTCTTCATAAGCGCGGACATAAAACGCACGTGCATTAACCAGATTGCCCTTTCCCTTCTGAACTTCAGCCTGTGACTGCAAGCTGCTCTTTTCCTGAGCCATCATGTTCATGCTAAAAAAGAAAAGGCTCAGACATAAAAATAGAAACTTTCGGGTCATAAAAATATCAATTAAAAGGTTGTTAAGTTTGCAAAATTAAGTATTTATTTGATTCTCTCCAAATTTTTCACTACTTTTGCTTGCAATAAATGTCGAAAGGACAAGAAAGAAGCCGAATTTAGAAACTATATGAAAATGTGGATGATACTCTTCACCTTACTACCTGTAGCAGGTATTGCATACGTGAGTTGGCACCTTTGGACACTCCTGCCGCTCCATTGGGGATGGAAAATCCTGCTCATTCTCTGCTGTCTGGCGTGTTTCGGACTGCTCTTTCTCAATTTCAAGGGGAAACTCGACTCCTTCCCTCTGGCCGTCTCGCAGGTGGTCTATACCATAGGTCCTTCCACCCTCTTCGTCATGCTTTACCTCGTCATGCTCTTCCTTCTTCTTGACATCGGCAGGCTCTGCCGCCTCATTCCCCGCTCCCTTCTCTACGACAACTGGTGGACTGCCGCAGCCATCTTCGTGGTCATATTCAGCATCTTCCTCTATGGCAACCTCCACTACAGGCACAAAGTGCGTGTGCCCTTAGAACTGACCACCGAAAAGCCGTTGCCAAAGACCTACAAGGTGGTGATGGCAAGCGACCTCCACCTCGGCTACCACAATCCCCGTGCCGAATTTGCCCGATGGGTTGACCTCATCAATGCCGAACAGCCCGACTTCATCCTCATCGCCGGCGACATCATCGACATCAGCGTCCATCCTCTCATCGAGGAAGATATGGCAGCCGAATTCCGTCGCCTCACCGCACCCGTCTATGCTTGTCTGGGCAACCACGAATATTACAGCGGCTCTCCCCAAGCCCAGCAGTTCTACCAAGATGCAGGCATCCACCTCCTCTGCGACTCCTTCGCCCAGATAGACAGCACCATCGCCATTATCGGACGCGACGACCGTACCAACCTCCGTCGCAAATCTGTCAAGGAACTGGTGAAAGAAGTTCGTACCTCACTCGCCGCCGAGTCCCCCCTACCAATAGAGGAGCATGGATTGGAGGAAAGGGTCTTCACTATCCTCCTCGACCATCAGCCTTACAACCTCGAACAGACCGAACAATCCCACATCGACTTCCAGCTCAGCGGTCATACGCATCGTGGTCAAGTCTGGCCTATCTCGTGGATTACCGATGCCATCTACGAATGTTCATGGGGCACCCACCAGCGCGGCCGCACTCGCTACTACATCTCCTCTGGCCTCGGCATCTGGGGCGGCAAATTCCGCATCGGCACCCAATCCGAATATGTCGTGGCTACCCTGCGAAGCGAGAAAGAAGCGAAATAACAAAAAGCAAAAAGAGTGGGAGGTGAAGGCGTTGCCTAAGAATACGCTGATGGCGATTGGAGTGGTGGTTGCTGCTGAGTGCCCTGCATGAGGATGAGGATGCTTTCGTTGCCCATGTTGAAAATGAGGTCGATGATGCTGAGGTCGGGCAGGAAGGGATGTTTCTGCTGGAATACTTGATAGTAGGGGATGGAGCTAAAGTGTGGCAGTGGGTCTTCTACACCGCAATAGTGGGTGGTTCGTTGTAGGTGGGGCTGCAGGCCGAGAAGTTGGCAGCACTGGCAGATGAGTGCCTCGTTGAAGTCGATGAGATAGGTCCAGTGTCGCTCGTAGAGAGGCCGGAAGTCATCTTGCAGATATTCGAAGAAAGGGGAATTGTAATAGCTTGTTTCGATGGCGTACCAGTGCTGGCGCTGCCAGTCAGTGTGGGTGCTGATGCGCACGTCTTTCATCTGACATTTTCCTTCCACAAAAGTGCTCCTGTCGATGGGTATGGATAGGGAGAGCGGGCCGTTGGGCGAATCGATGGTGCATCGGTTGCGCAAGGTCTGCTTGTGGTAGTTCTCGTATTGCTCAATCAACACGAGTTCTCCCTTGACGAGGGGAGAGAACCATGAGATGGGGGGAAGGTAGGCGGAAGGAAGAACCATGCTATGAATGTTTAAGTGAAGAGTGAAAAATCTAAGTTACTTTTGCTAATGAGGAACATTCCGTATAGCTGGTAACTTAGATTTTTCACTCTTCACTTTTCTCTTTTTATTTAATATTGTCCACCCATGTGAACAGACGGCTCCAGCGCACTCCGTGTGATTTGCCGTAGCGGTCGGTGACGAGGGAGAGCCAGATGAAGAGGGGTTTGCCCACCACATGGTCTTCGGGTACGAAGCCCCAATAGCGGCTGTCGGCTGAGTTGTGGCGGTTGTCGCCCATCATCCAGTAGTAGTCCATCTGGAAGGTGTAGGAATCTGTGGCTTTGCCGTTGATGTAGATTTTGCCGTCCTTGACCTCCAGCTGGTTGTTTTCATACACACGGATGGGTCGCTCGTAGATGGCAAGGTTGTCCAAGGTGAGTTTCACGCTCTTGCCTTTGGCAGGAATCCAGATGGGTCCGTAGTTGTCGCGTGTCCATCCATACTGGTGGTTGAGGGGGTAGAGATTGCCCCAGTAGCCGTCTTTCACCTCGACGATGCTGTCACAGAAATCCTTGTTGGCGCGTAGGGCTTCCACCGCCATGTGAGTGAGGGGGATGCCTTGGTTGTGGTCGAGAATCTTGTCGCGGTCTTCGTCGCTGATGTTCAGTTCGTCGCACATCTCGTCGCTGAGCACCTGGTGGTTGCGTGTATAGACTTTGTAGTTGAACTGGGCAAAGGTGGGTGTCTCCTGTTTCTTTCCATCCACATAGATGATTTTATCC
The DNA here is from genome assembly GCA_947167515.1 of uncultured Prevotellaceae bacterium. Classification (GTDB taxonomy): domain Bacteria; phylum Bacteroidota; class Bacteroidia; order Bacteroidales; family Bacteroidaceae; genus Minthosoma. The sequence continues at coordinate 53,063 of CAMVIM010000020.1, forward strand.
TTGATTTGGAGGGTCTGTCCAGGCAGTCCCACGCAACGTTTCACATAGTTCTCGCGACGATCGGCTGGACGGGTTGTCACGCTGCCATACACGTTGGTCTTGGCTGCCACAATCTGCTTGCCGATGCCGTAGAGCTGGTCGTACATCTTCTGCTGCTCTTCGCGCGAGAGGGATTCCATGAGCGGCACTTCGTAGCCCTGTTCGCTGGCCGCCATGCAGCCTTCCTGATAGCAGAGGCTGTAATAGTCGCCGTTGTAGCTCACCGCCACGGTGTCACCTGCGGGATAGTTGAACACGACGATGTCGCCCAGTTCCACCTTGCCGAAACCCTTCACGCGGCGGTATTCCCATTGAGGCCACTCGATGTAGGACTTGCAGTTGAGCATCGGGATGGTGTGCTGTGTGAGCGGCATGGTGAGGGGTGTCTGCGGAATGCGCGGGCCATAGCTCATTTTGCTCACCAAGAGGAAGTCGCCCGTCATGAGCGTCTTTTCGAGCGATGACGAGGGTATCTGGTAGTTCTGGAAGAAGAAGTTGTTGACGAAATAGACTGCCACGAGCGCGAAGACGATGGCATCGACCCAACTCATGATGGTGCGGGCGATGTCGCTCTCCAGTTCCTTCCACCATGTCCACTTGATTTTCTTGCTGATATAGACGTCGTAGATGAAGGGCACCACGATGAGTCCCCACCATGACTGTACCCAGTAGAGGAAAGCGAGATAGCAGGCGGTGGCTACCCCGAACTTCACCCATTTCCATCCTGCCCATGTGGGCTTTTCGTTCTCTCCCGAACGTGTCTTCTTGAAACTTTTATAATCGAATGCCATTTCTACTTAAAACTTAAACAAGTCGTCTGTGCTCAGCAGTCCTTCGTGCTGGGCGGTGAACTCTGCTGCGATGACGGCTCCGAGGGCAAAGCCCTGACGGGAGTGTGCATCGTGGGTGATGGTGATTTGGTCAGCCTCGCTGTTCCACGTGATGGAGTGGATGCCTGGCACTTCGCCTCGGCGGATGCTGCTGATGGGCAGCAGGTCGGCAGCCACCTCGTCGGTGCCTTCCACGGTGCCGTCGGGCTGTTGCAGATAGCCCATCGTCCAGTCCTTCTTGCGGTCGAGCCGTTCCACAATCTGCTCGGCCAGTGTGATGCCTGTGCCAGATGGGTGGTCGAGTTTGTGGATGTGGTGCGTCTCTTCCTCTTTCACATCATACTGTGGGAACTGGTTCATGATGCTGGCCAGATATTTGTTCACGGCACTGAAGATGGCCACGCCAATAGAGTAGTTGCTGGCCCAGAAGAGGGTCTTTCCGCCTTCTGTGCATGCCTTCTTCACATCGTCGCCATGCTCTTTCAGCCACCCTGTGCTGCCGCTCACCACCTTCACGCCTGCCTTCCATGCTTTCAGGTAGTTGCCGTAGGCCGTCATGGGTGTGGTGAATTCGATGGCCACATCTGCACTGGCAAATGCTTCGCTCTCAAACTCCTCCTGATTGTCGATGTCGATGATGCTCACGATTTCGTGGCCACGGCTCAGGGCAATCTGCTCTATCATCTTGCCCATCTTGCCGTATCCTATCAATGCTATTTTCATCTTTCTGTCCTGGGTTTTTTGACTTGATTTCTAAAAAAACACTGCAAAGGTAAGGAAAAGTTAGGAGTTAAGAGTGAGGAGTTAGGAGTTTTTCACTACCTTTGAACAAAATTTAATGCAAAACGATGGAACAACTGCTTCACTATGTATGGAAACACAAGATTTTTCCTCTGCACGAACTTCGCACGACTGATGGGCGTCTGCTGGAGGTGCTCAATCCAGGCATTCACAACACCGATGCGGGACCTGACTTCACAGGGGCAAAAATCAAGCTGGACGGAGTGGAGTGGGTGGGAAACGTGGAGCTGCACCTGAAGACCAGCGACTGGTTTCGTCATCATCACGACACCGATGCCGCCTATGCAAACATCATCCTCCATGTGGCGACCGAGATAGACCGCCCGCTTTATTATCCCAATGGGCAGGAAGTGCCTCAGTTGCAACTCGCTGTGCCTCAGCAGGTGCGGGACAACTATACCGCCCTCAGCCGCAGCGATGGGCATCCCCGTTGCCGCCATGTGGTCGGCGCTCTCCCCCTGTTCACCGTCCACAACTGGATGACCTCCCTCACGTTGGAGCGTTTTGAAGAGCGCGCCCGTCAAATCATGGAGCGTCGCGAAGCCCTCGACAAGAACTGGGAGGACACTCTCTTTGTCACCCTTGCCCGCAACTTCGGCTTCGGCATCAACGGCGATGCCTTCGAGCGGTGGGCGCAATCCATCCCGATGAATGCGGTGGCCAAGCACCGCGATGACCTTTTCCAGATAGAAGCCATCTTTTTCGGTCAGGCAGGACTGCTCGAAGGTGAATGTGCCGACGACTATTCGCTGCGGCTGCAAAGGGAATACCGCTATCTGCGTCAGAAGTTCGGTCTGACGCCCATCGACCCGAAAGTGTGGAAGTTCCTTCGTCTTCGTCCTCAAAATTTCCCCCATATCCGCATCGCCCAGCTCGCCATGCTCTACTATGAGCAGCGGCTCAACCTCTCCCGACTCATCAACGCCGCCAACCTCGAAGAGACCACCGCCCTGCTCCTCACGCATGTGAGCGACTACTGGCGCACTCACTACACCTTCGATGCGCCCCCTTCCCGTCCGATGGAGAAGGCTCTTTCGCCCACCTCCATCCAGCTCATCCTCATCAACAGCGTCGCGCCCATCCTCTTCGCCTACGGCAAGTACAAGTCCGAGGCCTCGCTGTGCGACCGTGCGTTCGACCTGTGGCAGCAACTTCCTCCAGAGAACAACACCATCATCCGCAACTGGGTTTCCGCTGGCATCACTTGCGAAAATGCCGCCGACTCCCAAGCCCTCATTCAGCTCCACCGCAACTATTGCCAGCGTCGCGACTGTCTGCGCTGTAAGTTTGGCTACGAATATTTGCGCCACACCCCCGACTTCCTCCGTGAGCAGGAAGAGCCGTCGGACAACCTATAGCCGCTTGGAAAAGGCACAAGAAAAGAGGGGCTGACCCACCTGTGTGTGAGTCAACCCCTCTTTCTTGTGTGTATAGTTGGTAGCTCCACCGGGAATCGAACCCGGATCTAATCTTTAGGAGAGATTTGTTCTATCCATTGAACTATGGGGCCCCACCAGTTAGCGGTTGCAAAGGTACAACTTTTTCATGAATAATTGACAATTGCCTGTTGATAATTGGATGTTCGGAATATTTTTTTGTGTGAAAAGCAAGTGAGAAGGCAAAATTATCAATGAGCACTGAGCAATTATCAATAAATTTCACTAATTTTGCCGCAAACTCTAACCCGAAGCCTATGGACACAACAGCCATGAGAGAAATCAGAACGAACCGCAGCACTGAAAAGTTTGAGGTCAATGGAGCCTTCCTCAAGATAATGGAACAGCTTAAACCCGCATTGGAAGGCATGTCGCTCGACGAAGCCATCGAGTTTCTCGTCAGTCGAGTGAAAGGAAAGTACCTGTTCAGCAAGCGGCTCAAGACCGTCTGCAGTTCCATCGGCATGATGAACCGCGTCATCGACCGAGGCGATGCCTACAGGCTGGTCAAGGTGGCTGAAGCCCTGCAAGTGCGAGGCATCGAACTGATAGCCAAGGCTGTCGACAGCCGTCCCGACGTGAAGGCGGTGCTCATTGCAGGCCCTTCGTCGAGTGGCAAGACCACCTTCAGCAAGAAGCTCTGCATGGCACTCGAAAGCTATGGCCACACCGTGCAGTGTCTCTCTTTCGATGACTACTATGTCAATCGTGAAGATACTCCCAGAGACGAGACGGGCGACTACGACTATGAGAGCATCCATGCCATCAACATCAACCTCTTCCAGCAGCACTTTCAGCAACTCCTTGCTGGCGAAGAGATTGAACTGCCACGCTACGACTTCCCGACAGGCAAGAGTGTCAGCAGCGGTAAGCGTCTGCGCCTCACTCCCTCCACCATCCTCATCATGGAAGGCATCCATGCCCTCAACCCCCTACTGACGGGCAACATCCCCTCCGAAAGCCTCTTCCGCATCTACATCTCGGCACTCACCGTGGCGAAGAACGACGATGGTTCCTACTATGCCACCACCGACAACCGCTTGGTGCGCCGCATGGTGCGCGACTTCCAGTTCCGCAACACCACTGCCTCCTCCACACTCGCCCGTTGGCTTTCGGTGCGCCGAGGCGAAGAGAAGTGGATCACTCCCTTCCAGCAGAATGCCGACGTGAACTTCTGCACCGCCTTCCAGTACGAGCTGGCTGTGCTGAAAGAAAAGGCACTTCCTCTGCTGGAGAAAGTGCCTGAGGGTGACCCGAACTATGAAGAGGCGCAGCGGCTCCGGTGGGTGTGCCAGCGGTTCCACACCATTCCTCTCGACTTGTTGCCTTCTCACTCCCTCCTTCGTGAATTCATGGGAGGCAGTGCCTTCGAGTACTGAGTTGCATTTTTCTCGACATCGCTCATGAAGGTCTCATTTTCACCACACCCACATAGGTCAGCAGGATAATATTCATCATCAGCGCATAGATGATGGCTGGGATGGCGATGGTCTCATTGTCGAACACCAGCGGGCTGCAAGCCACCGTGATGGCCTGTGCCGCATTCTGCATGCCCACCTCGATGACGATGGTGCGGCGTTCGCTGCCTTTCAGCCTGAAGAGGAAGGAGAGCAACGCCCCGCCTCCCATGGCCAAGAGGATGAGCACCGTGATGGTGAGGCCCAACGACGGGAACTCCCTCACGATGGTGTCGCGGTGCTGGAAAAAGAATACCGCCGCCAGCAGGATGAGGGCGGGGAAGGCCGCTTTCTTCAGCACGTTGTGGATGCGCTGGGCGGCATTGCGCCATTTCGTGCCCACACCCACCCCGATGAGGATGGGCACTGCCATGAGCACCAGATTCTGCATCAGCAGGTTACCCACAGGCAGCTGCACATCGGTGGCTGTGCCCAGACTTTGAGTGGTCCATGCCATAATCAGCGGCACGGTGAACAGGGTGATGATGGACGAGCAGGCGGTGAGAGTGACCGACAGTGCCACGTCGCCCCGTGCCAGCATCGTAAACACGTTGCTCGAACTGCCTCCAGGACTGCAGGCGATGAGCACCACGCCGATGAAGAACAGCGGACTGAGGTGGAACACCATGCTCACAGCCCATGCCAAAAGGGGCAGCAGCACAATTTGACCCAACAGTCCTGCCGCCACCGGCCACGGACGTTGCAGAATCAGCTGAAAATCATGAGGCCTCAATGTCAGACCCAGGTCGAACATGAGCAGCGTCAGGATGGGAAGAACAATAATGATTGTATTCATATCATGGGGAGGCTTTCACCGTTGATTTTGCGATAGAGGTCAAGGGAAAACACGTCGGTCATGCCAGAGAGGTAGTCGAGCACCGCCATGATGCGCACGTAAGTGTCGGGGCTATCCACCTCATACTGCGACGACACGCGGTCGAGCAGCAGGCGGCTGTAGGCATGCTGAGGATTCATCACCGCATGGATGAAAAGCCCCATGAGCGTGTAGATGATTTTGTAACCAGCCAGTTCGGTGTCCACCACATCGCGGCTGCGATAGATGCGGCTCTGCGCCACCTCCACACACGCCTCGTAGGCTCCCCTCACCAGCGGACACGCATGCCCCAGCAGCGAACCCTCCATCGAGCCGTCGAGGATGGCTTCCTCCTGGTCCAGAAACACCCTCACGCACTCGCGCTCCAAGGCACCGATGGCACATGAGCGGAAATAAGCCACCTGCTCGTTGCGGTCGCTCACGGCACTGGCCCGCTCCACAATGTGCGCCCGTTTCTCTTCCTCCACAAATCCCAGCATCAGGTCGCGCGTCTGCTCAAACGAGAGCAGTTTCAGCTTGTGGGCATCCTCCAGGTCCATCACCTCATAGCAGATGTCGTCGGCAGCCTCCACCAGATATGCCAGCGGATGCCGATGCCAGCCTCTCACCCCCTTGCCGATGCCCAGTTCGGCAGCAATGCACTCGTAGAGGGGTTGCTCCTGTGTGAAGAAGCCAAACTTCTGCTTCGTGGCTTCGATGGCAGGGTAGGGATACTTCACGATGCTTGCCAGTGTGGAGTAGGTGAGCACGAAACCGCCTTTTCGGCGTCCCTTGAACTGATGGGTGAGCAAGCGGAAAGCATTCGCATTGCCGTCGAAATGGGTGATGTCAGCCCATTGCTCCGCTGTCAGCTGCCCTCTATATTTGATGCCTTCGCCCTCGCTGAAGTAGGAGGCAATCGCCCGCTCTCCCGAATGGCCGAAAGGCGGGTTGCCCATGTCGTGCGCCAGACACGCCGCCGACACGATGGAGCCTATCTCGCCCACCATCGAGTCCTTCAGTTCGGGGTGCCGCTCCTGAAGCCTGTGCGCCACGTCGTCACCCAGACTTCTGCCCACGCTCGCCACCTCCAGCGAGTGGGTCAGACGGTTGTGTACAAACACGCTGCCCGGCAGCGGAAACACCTGCGTCTTGTTCTGCATGCGCCGGAAAGGCGCCGAGAAAATCAGGCGGTCATAGTCGCGACGGAACTCCGTGCGGTCATCTTGTCGGCTCACGTGCAGGTCTTCCTGCCCCAGCCGTTTATTCGATATCAGTTGTTGCCAATTCACCTCTTATTTACCATTTAATCATTTACCATCTCTCATTTCCAACCCATTATTGGGCAATTTACCGGTTTTTTGTGAGGAACAATCGCCCAGCGCATGGGCAGGCAGTGCAAAGGTAGTGAAAAGTTCTCATTCGTGCAAAGGAAGCCTGCTTGTTTTTCCTGAAAAATTCAATCAATTTACGATAATGAAAAGGGTTTCCACTTTCACCTCTGTGCCATCTCCACTGCTTTAAATAGGGAACATCCACTTCAAGCCAATAGGTATATCGACTTTAATTCTAAAGTTTGAGTTATAAAACCTAAACTTTGAGTTACAAAACTCAAACTTTGAATTTTAGAACTCAAACTTTGAAAATAATATTGAGAACGGCTACGCACATTTGTCGTTGTGCCGTATGCACTCTTGTCGTTGTGGAGTACGCATAGAAATGAATGTGCCTTTCGTTTCACCTGTACTCATCGTGATAGCGGGCTGTGCACTTGATGTGTGCAGCCTCCTTCTTCGTTCTTGTTGATGAGGCTCTGGAGGGGCGTTGTGGGGGAGGAGTTTGTTGCTTTGACATTTTTTTTTGTGCCCTAAAACATACTTTAACCCTTAGTTTTTAGTTTTTAGCGTTTTGTTTTCTTACCTTTGCAAAAAATTTCTTGATAAAGATATGGAAATAAGAATCATCAATAGGTCGCATCATGCGTTGCCTCAGTATGCCACACCGCTGTCGGCGGGTATGGACTTGAGGGCAAACCTCGATGCGCCCATCACGTTGGAGCCTATGGAGCGCGTACTGGTGCCCACGGGTTTGTTTATGGCATTGCCTGAAGGTTATGAGGCACAGGTGCGCCCACGTTCGGGATTGGCCATCAAGAAAGGTGTGACGGTGCTGAACTCGCCGGGCACGGTGGATGCCGACTATCGGGGCGAGGTGTGTGTGATTCTGGTCAACCTGTCGAAGGAGGCGTTTGTCATCAACGATGGGGAACGCATTGCCCAAATGGTCATCGCCCGCCACGAACAGCCTCGACTGGTGGAGGTGGAAGTGCTGGACGAGACAGAAAGAGGTGCCGGTGGATTTGGACACACTGGAGTGTGAGATTTGTGCTTATGAGGTTTTGTGGTTGTAAGACTATAAGGTCGTGATAAAGAGAAATTTGAGAATATTATTATTTTGTTTCTTCGGCTTGTGGGCGGTGGCTGTTTCGGCTCAGGATGGGCTGAAGCGTGACTTCTGGTTTCATGAAGCTGAACGTCAGAAGTTGGCGAGTAACTACGATGCTGCCATCGACCTGTTTGACTATTGCCGCCAACTGAATCCGCAGAGTGCGGTGGTGCTCTACGAACTGGCCGACTTGTACCGCTATGTGAAGAATGACAGTCTGGCGATGGCGTCGCTGGAGCGAGCGGTGGAATTGGAACCAGAGAACTACTGGTACAGGAATCTGTTGGTGTCGCTCTATCTGGAAAATCACCGTGAGGACGATGCGTTGGCGGTGGAGGAGGACATGGCGCGCCGATGGCCCGAGAAGAGTGAAGTGCTGATGATGTTGCTGGGACTGTATGAACAGAAGCATGACTTTGCCAACATGGTGAAGGTGCTGGACAAGATAGAAGTAAAGGAGGGGAAGAGCGAACAGCTATCGATGGAGAAGTTCAGGCTGTTCTTGCAGATGAACGACGAAACGAAGGCGTTTGAGGAGATGCAGGCATTGGCCAAGGAGTATCCGAACGATGTGCGCTATCAAGTGGTGATAGGTGACCTCTATCTGGATGCCGACAAGAAGGATGAGGCTTTGCGGCAGTTTAAGGCGGTGGAGGAGAAAGACCCTGAGAATGTGGCGTTGCTGTTGTCGCTGGCTAACTACTACAGGGCTGAGGGGGCTGACTCGCTCTATCAGCGGTATCTGACCCGCCTGCTCACCCACAAGGATGTGGACGAACAGACGAGGGTGAGAATGTTGGGAGTGCTGGTGAGGGAGAACCTGACAAACGGGGCTGACTCGACGGCACTGCTGACGCTCTTCGACCGTGTGCTGGCGGAGCCGCAGGAGAGCACCGACCTGCTGGAACTGAAGGTGCGCTATATGGTGACGAAACGTATGCCCCACGAGCAGGTGAAGCCTTACCTGAGGCAGATGCTGGAACTGGATCCTGAGAACGGAATGGCTCGGCAGCAGCTGCTTTCCTATGCCATTCAGGAGGAGGATACGCTGGGCGTGGTGGCCATCTGCAAGCCTGCGGTGGAGTATAAGACCGATGACCCTGTATTCTACTACTATCTCGGCGTGGGCTACTTCCAGCTGGACGAGAAGGAAAAGGCGCTGGAGACATTCAGGGCAGGATTGGAAAAGGTGGAGAACGGAGAGAATGAGAGCAAGTTGCAGATGAGAGTGAATATGTTTGCCCTGATGGGTGACATCTACCATAGTTTGGGACAGGACGAGAAGGCTTTTCAAGCTTACGACTCGTGTTTGGTCTATAAGCAGAACGATGCGATGGTGCTGAACAACTATGCCTACTACCTCTCGCTGAAGAAGAAAGACCTGCAACGGGCGGAGGAGATGAGCCGCCTGTCAAACGAGCTGGATCCCGACAATGCCACCTACATGGACACTTACGCATGGGTGCTCTTCCAGCAGAAACGCTATGAGGAGGCGAAGGAGTGGATGGACAAGACGGTGGAAGTGATGGAGCGCGATGGTGAGGAGATGAGCGACGACGTGGCAGACCATATCAAACAAATCAACAAGAAAGTTAAGAAGAAATAGTCCATACAAGATACTCAATACGCATAAAATATGAAAAATAAGTTTTTCACTTTTCACTTTTCACTTTTCACTTTCCTTCTTTTGCTGACCTTGGCATCTTGCCATTCCAGCAAGAAGGGCACCAAGGAGACGGAGGACAAGACGAAACCGACCACAACGGTGACCACGCAGACCTCGAAGGGAGAAAAGGAAACAAAGTCGAAGAAAAAGGACAAGGAGCAGGCAAGCTCCGATAAGTCGAAGATAGCGGCTGGCACGAACTTTACCTCCAGAGTAAGGGTCACAATTACCCAGAACGGAAAGGACATCACCACCAACGGCACCCTGCGTATGCGCTACGACGACGTCATCCAGATTGCGCTGGTTGACCCTGTGGTGGGCATGATGGAGGTGGGACGCATGGAGCTCTCGCCCGACAATGTGCTGATTATTGACCGCATCAACAAGCGTTACGTGAGCACCACCTACGAGGAGTTCACAGCTCTGAAGAGCCGTAACATCGACTTCAAGACCATACAGGACTTCTTCTGGAAAGAGGCGAAGGCGGGTGACAAGTTCTCTTACACCATCCCTGCCAAGAAGGACATCAGGCTGGACCTGAAACTCTCCGACAAGGGAAATTCCGCTAACTGGAGTACCCACACCAGCGTGTCGAACAAATACACCAAGACGGATGTGAACGAACTGTTCCAGAACATGGTGGATCGCTGAGAATGGCCCTAACAGGCAAGCATGACGAAACGTAGAAACCCCCGATGATAAGGTGAAAAAGCTACTTCTCTTCCTATTGACGATGGCCTTGGTGCTTCCTCTCTCTGCCCAGAGCAGAGGGAAAGGTGGCACTACGACCCGACGCACCACGGTGACTCGGAAGAAGCAGCCGCAAAAGAAACAGCAACCGAAGAAGGCGACACAGAAGCCTGTGGATAAGAAAACCCAGCTGCGCAACGAAAAGGCTGCCACCCAGAAGGCCAGACAGCAGTCGCAAGCGCAACTGGCACAACTGAACAAGAACGTGAAGGCGAGCCTCGACAGTGTGCTCGTCCTCGACCATCAGATTGTGCGTCAGCAGCAATCCATCGACAGTCTGAACAAGGATATTACCCTGCTCGAAACGACCATCGACACCCTGAACCTTCAGCTGGACAGGCTACAGAAGGAACTGGCTCAGAAGAAGAAACGCTATGCCAAGGCGATGGTCTATATGCGCAAGAACCGCTCCGTGCAGAACAAGCTTATGTTCATTTTCTCGGCAGATAACTTCACTCAGATGGTGCGCCGCATGCGATACCTGCAGGAATACAGCACCTTCCAGAAAGCGCAAGGCGAACTCCTCAAGGAGAAGCAGGCCGAGGTGAGGGAGAAGCAGAACGAATTGCTGGCAGCCAAGACGAGGAAAGAACAGAACCTGCAGTCGGTGGAGCAGAAGAAGGTATCCCTGCAAGGCATGAAGCAGAACTGTCAGACACAGGTCAATTTCCTCAACCAGAACATCGCCACCGTGCAGAAGCAGATACAGGACTATCAGAAGAAGGAACAGGCCCTCAATGCCGAGATTGACCGCATCATACAGGCCGAGATAGAGGCTGCTCGACGTGCCGAAGCCGAACGGAAACGTAAGGCGGAAGAAGCGCGCAAAAAGGCCGAGGCCGAAGCAAGGGAACGTGCCCGTAAACTGGCTGAAGCCAAGGCTGCCGCTGAACGCGCCCGCAAGGCGGCCGAAGCCGCTGAAGTCGCTCGACGTGCCGCCAAGACCAAGGCGGAGAAGGAGGCTGCCAATGCCGCTGCCAATCGAGCCAAGGCAGAAGCCCGTACTGCCGAAGCCAACGTGAAAGTGGCGGAGAAAGAGGAGAAGACTGAACGTGCCAAATATGAGGCATGGAAAAGCAATGATGCCAGCGGCGATGCCCGCTTGTCCAGCAACTTCACCAGCAACAAAGGCCGTCTTCCCATGCCCATCACAGGCAGTTATAGCGTGGTGGGTCACTACGGCAACTATTCCGTGGCAGGTCTGCGCAACGTGACCCTTGACAACAAGGGCATTGACATACGCGGTCAGCAAGGCTGTGCCGCCCGTGCCGTCTTTGATGGCACTGTCAGCTCCATCTTCCAGTATGGCGGTTCCTACATCGTCATGTTGCGTCACGGTTCCTACATATCCGTCTATTCAGGACTCTCCTCCGTTTCGGTGCATAAGGGCCAGAGCGTGAAGACCAAGACCACCCTTGGAGCTGTAGGACAAGATACCGACGGACGCTACATCCTCCATTTCCAACTCCGCAACGGCTCTTCACGCCTCAACCCTGAACAATGGGTAAGATAACCCTCACCCAGAATCCAAAACTCTCATTTCTTCACTCTCAACTCTTCACTCTTCACTCTTCACTCTCAACCACACCCTCCCATGACTCTTTCCACAGCTGAATCCTGCACAGGCGGACGCATCGCCGCCGCCATCACTGCCCAGAGTGGTGCCAGCCGCTACTTTCAAGGTGGGGTAGTGGCTTATCAGAATGAGGTGAAGGAGCAGTTGCTCGGTGTGCCCAGTGGGATGATAGAGCGGTACGGCGTCGTGTCGCGTCAGGTAGCAGAACAAATGGTGAAGGGAGCCTGTGCCCTCTTTCATAGCGACTATGCTTTAGCTTCCACTGGCTATGCCGAACCGTGGGAGGGTCACGAAGTGGAGATTTGGGTGGCTTGGGGGCGTGAAGGCGATGTCCATTCCCTTTGTCTGCGCGAAGATTTCGGCCGCGTTAAGAACGTGGAGATAGCCACTCAATGTGTGATGGATGAGTTCGACAAATATCTTCGCCAACTCCATCAGCCCATGCCTGAACCGCCGCTTATGGCGTAGCCTCATTTTACTCCCTTCCACAGCCTCTAAATCGGTCTGACTCAGACCGCCACCCTAGGTGTGACTCAGACCTACCCCATAGGTGTGACTCACACCGATTTTAGTGGTTGTGGGGGTGAAGAAATTGACGCACTTCAGCAAGCCTTTCGATGGCTGTTTCGTAACCGTGTTGGTAGATGGCGCGAAGCTTCTCCTCGTTCAGTTCGATACGGCCGATGTCAAGGGGATGGTCGGGACGAATGGCGAGAATGTTGCCTTTCTTTTCTTCCTCTTCGATGTATCGCAGTTGGGCGTTGTACATCTCGTGCCGCCGCTTCATGCACTCTGCCACTTTGGGATAGCGGGGATAGAAAAGCTGGAAAAGGAACGCCATCTTGTTAGGAGTCTTCTGGTAGCCTTTGGGACGGGTGAGAATGACGATGTTGCGGTCGTAGCCGATGGACTGGAAATGGCGCAGGGGAATGCAATCGACCAAGCCGCCGTCGAGGAGTTTCATGCCGTCTATCTCGACAGGAGTGGAGACGATGGGCATGGAACCCGTGGCACGGAACCACTCCAGCGTCTGGTCTTCCACATGATTGATTTGCCGATAGACGGGCTGTCCAGTCTTGATGTCGGTGCAGACGAGGTGGAACTCGGTGGGGTCGGCCTCGAAGGCGTGGATGTCGAACACATCCAGTTGCATGGGCATGGTGTGGTAGGCGAACTGGGCATTGACAAAGTTGCCCGTCCGCAGGAAGGAGCCCCATCCCATATAGCGTGGGTCATCCTTGAAACGGATGTTGTAGCGCAAGCCGCGCCCTGGCTGGTGCGACTTGAAGTTGCAGCCGAACAGGGCACCGGCCGACACGCCAATCATGCCATCCACTGTGATGCCCTGTTCCTGCATCACGTCGATGAATCCCTCAGAAAAGAGGCCGCGCATGCCGCCGCCCTCCAGTACAAGTCCTGTTTTCATGTAGTTCGATGATTTTCGAGTAGTTCGTGTGCAAATTTACGACAATTTTCACGGAATCCAAAGGTACGAACAAAATAAAGTTTCTATGTTCTACTCTCAACACCTTTGGTGTTTCGAAAAACAATAATTTTCAATAATTGACAATAATTTTATCCAATAATTATTATTGGAACCAATGATTGGTAATTGTTGTCAATTATTGTTTTTCCTAGCCACAGAATGTGGCGAAGGAGCAAGAACACAATCAGAAGAATCTTAGTTTTTTCATCAAATCTTTGCCGTGGGGTTACAAACATGTGCTAAGAATTTTCGCGTGTACGCATAAAACATTAACTTTGCCGCAGATTCATACAATAGAACAATGAAAAAGATTCTTTTACTGACTATGATGTTAGTGGCTTGCACGATGATGCAAGCACAAGGACTTAGTTTGCAAATGCCCAAGTTCTTCGCCGATGGTATGGTACTGCAACGCGATGCTAAAATCCCCGTTTGGGGTAAAGGTTTGGCTGGCAGTCAAGTGACGGTGGCTTTGAACGGCAAGACTGCCAAGACGAAGGTGCTGCCTGATGGCACTTGGAAGGTGTATCTGCCTAAAATGAAGGCAGGTGGTCCCTACACGCTGACGGTGACACAGAAAACGTCGCTGAGCAATGCGACGGAGAGATTGGATACGAAGGTGAACAATGTGCTTATCGGCGATGTTTTCCTCTGTTCCGGACAGTCCAACATGGAACTCCCCATCCGCCGCTGCATGGACGTGGTGGGCGACATGGTGAAGGACTACTCCAACGACCAGATTCGCTATCTGAAGTTCCCGCATCAGTTCAATTACGTGCGTCCCAACGACGACGTACAGTGCCTGCCGTGGCAAAACATCACGCCCCAGAACTGTGCTGAGGTGAGCGGCATCTGCTACTTCATGGCTCGTGCGTTGCAGGCAGAATACGGAGTGCCCATCGGCATCATCAACTCCGCCGTGGGTGGCACGCAGGTGCAGGCTTGGATGCCTCATGATGTGCTGGCCACCTTCCCGGGCTATGATAAGGAATTGGCGAAGGCAAAATATCATCAGGAAAATTGGGTGGACTCTGTGCGCAGGGCAGAAAATCGTGCCGCTTTTGCTTGGGAGCGTCAGATGATGGCGACCGACACCATCGTGGGCAAGTGGAAGACTGAGGGTTATGACTTCAGCGCCTGGCAGACGGTGGATATGTTCTCCAACTGGAGCAACCACAAGAACGGCTCCTACTGGTTCCACACCTGCATTGACCTTCCTGCCGAGTTGGCAGGGCAGAAGGCAGTGCTGCGCTTTGGTGCCATGAAGGATGCCGACACCATCTTCGTGAACGGTCAGTATGTGGGCAACACCACCTATGAGTATCCGCCACGTGTCTATACCGTGAAGGAGAACATTCTTCGTGCTGGCAAGAACGACATCGTCGTGCACCTCATGTCGCAAAGTGGCATGGGCAATTTCACCAAGGGAAAACTCTATCAGCTGGAGGTGGGCGACAAAGTATTCCCCATCGCTCCCCAGCTGCAGATGGCAGTGGGCAGCACCATGCCGCGCAAACCTGCCAGCACTTATTTCGTCGATACCCCGACAGGACTCTACAATGCCATGATAGCTCCCCTGCAGGACTTCCCCGTGAAGGGCATGCTGTGGTATCAGGGCGAGTCCAACCTCGGCAACCCCGACAACTACGCCAACTTCCTCGAGGCCATGGTTGCCTCGTGGCGTGGGCAGTTCAAGAACGATTTCCCGGTGGTCATCATGCAGTTGCCTGGCTATATGTCGAAGCATGAGCAGCCTGTGGAGACCAGCTGGTGTAAGATTCGTGAACAGCAGTACCAGGCTGCTCAGCGCATCAAAGGTGCCACCTTGGCTCCCACCTTCGACACGGGCGAGTACAACGACATCCATCCGCAGGACAAGCGAACCGCAGGCGACCGTGCCGCATGGCAGATGATGAAGATGGCATACGGCGAGAAGAGTTCACGCACCGACGTGCCCAAGCCCGCATCGGCCCGCATCGAAGGCAATAAGGCCATCATCACCTTCACAGAGATAGGCTCAGGCCTGAAGGTAAAGGGTGAGAAGCTGAGAGACTTCGCCATCCTTGTGGGTGGAAAGTACCAGTGGGCGGAAGCGAACCTCGTCGGTAGCGACCAGGTGGCTGTTCTTCTCCCTGACGGCATCGCATCGACCACTGTTCGCTATGGTTGGGACGACTATCCACAGCCCTCGCTCTACAACAACGAAGGTGTGCCAGTTCCGCAATTCCAGTTGGAAGTAAGATGAAACGGATCCTTTTACTTTTAGTTTTTAGTTTTTCGCTTTTCGCTTCTTTTGCACAGGATCGCCCTAAGGTGGCACTTGTGCTCGGAGGCGGTGGCGCCAAAGGTGCTGCCCATGTGGGTGTGTTGAAGTATATAGAGAAATCGGGCATTCCTATCGATATGGTGGTGGGTACGAGCATTGGCTCCATCGTGGGTGGGCTGTATGCACAGGGTTATAACAGTGAACAACTCGATTCCCTGTTCCGTTCGCAAGAATGGATGGATATGTTTGCTGGTTCGATTATGGGCGACAGCATCGTGCGTCCGTTGCGCCAACTGACGGGTGACCGAGGTAGGCTGGATTTTGACCAGTTGTCCATCCCGTTCCGTTGTGTGGCGGTGGATGTGAAGAGGATACGGGAGGTGGTGCTGAGTGAGGGCGACTTGGCTCAGGCGATGCGCGCCAGCATGGCCATCCCGCTGGTGTTCAAGCCTGTGAAGATGGATGGAATGACACTCGTTGATGGTGGTGTGCTGAATAACCTGCCTGTCGATGTGGCCAGGGACATGGGGGCGGACATCGTGATAGCCGTCGATTTGACGGTCAACAAGCATAAGGGCGATGAGCCTTCGGGCGTCTGGTCGTTGTTGCGTCCCGACCTGGTGAAGTATCAGCGGAACTGTGCTGCTACCGACATCTATATCAGTCCTAACCTGAAAGGCTATGGTGCCCAAGACTTCTCGCCTGACCGCATTGCAGAGATGATTGCTTTGGGCGAGAAAGCCGGTAAGGCTAACATGAAGAAACTGAAGAAACTGAAAAAGCGCCTGGCGAAGTGAATCGCCAGACGCTTTTTTGTTGTACAGGAAATCCTTACAGGCTGCCTTGTCTCGTCAGGTTGCGACGATACATCCAGACGAAGCCGCCACAGAGTGTGAGAGCTGCCACAACGACGAGGGTGGTCATTAGCAGTGAGGACGAGGAACCGTTGCCAGCACCGAGGTCGGTGAAGAAGTTGGCGGCCGAGCGGATAGTGTCCACCACGCTTTCCTTGCAGGAGTCGAGCAGTTCCTGTGGAACGATGGAATCAGTTCCTTCGGGTGCAGTCACCGTGTCGATTTTCACGACTTCGGGCGTGTCAGGCTCGAGGATGATGCGTGGGCGGTAAGGTCTGCCTGGATAGGCAATGTCTAAGAGTTGAAACATAAGATGAATTATTTAGGGGTTAATAAACTAACGTGAGTTCGATGAAAATTTCTTATAAAATAATTGTTTAATTATTAGCACAT
>CAMVIM010000021.1 GCA_947167515.1 uncultured Prevotellaceae bacterium
TTTTAGTGCAAAAGCAAACAATTTTAATATGCCTTACTTTTTAAAGTGGGCTCAACTATTAAATCTTGCATGTGGTGCTGCCCAACAAAATTTGAGCGTAGGAGTTATAGGAGATTTCCCGATATTCCTCCCTCCACTTGACGAACAAAAGCGGATTGCCTCTATTCTCAGTTCTTTAGATGATAAGATAGATCTGCTGAATCGTGAGAATGCGACACTTGAAGCAATGGCCGAAACTCTCTTCCGTCAATGGTTCATCGAAGAGGCAAAAGAGGATTGGGAAGAAATACCATTAGGTGATGTGGTCAAGACAACATCTGGTGGGACTCCCTCTCGGAAGTGTACAGAATATTATAATGATGGAACTATATCATGGGTTAAGTCAAAAGAATTGCAGGGCGCATTTATTTATTCTACAGAAGAACTGATAACGGAAGATGCCGTCGTTCATTCTTCTGCAAAAATATTACCAGAGAAGTCCGTTTTGATTGCTATGTATGGAGCGACAGTTGGTGAATATGGTATAATATCAAGAGCTATGACCTGCAATCAGGCAGTATGTGCTCTGATTCCTAATGACAATTATCCATATACATATTTACTCGTATGGACAGCTTTAATGAAAGAGGACTTTATTAATCTTGCATGTGGTGCTGCACAACAAAACATAAGCCAAGATTTAATAAAGCAACAAACGGTTTGTAGTAATACAGATAAAATAGGACTATATGACAAACAGGTTAGAGCCTTGTTCGAGAAAATGGAATGTAATCAGAAACAAATAATGCTTTTACAAAAGCAACGAGACATACTCTTGCCGAAATTGATGTCAAATGAAATAAGTTTGTAAAAATGAGTGAGTTTACATACGAATTACCAACAGATAAGGATTTTTATAATGGTGTTAAGGCAATGATTAATGCCATGACAATAATGTTATATAAAGATGAACTATGTGAATTGTTAGACAAGGGGCACTGCGAAATATATAACACGGGGGCATTCTCACATAAACGTTGGGATGCTACAGGGGTGAAAATCCATTTCTATGTTCCAATGGATGTTTACTCAAAGTATTGTTTCCACCTAAAGGATATCCAACCTATACTTCTTGGAATCTGTAATAGAATCATGCCACCAAGTGCTGGTTATGACATCCTGGAAATTTCCATTTCACCTGATGTCCTAACAAAAAAAGAAAAAAGTGACACATTGGAAGAGATAAAGAATATAGTCCCCTCCAATAATTATCTTAATATTAGTGATGATTTAGTAGAGAAAGGAAAGAAGATGGCCAATGCTTATATTACACTTTATGCTTTGGAAAATCATATAAGGAATTATATTGACATGAAACTAACAGAGAAATTTGGAGATAGTTATATGGATTCTATCATCACTCCGAAGAAAGTAAAGAATGGAATTGAAACAAGAAAGAATCAGGAGCAGTCAAAAAAATGGTTACCCTTAAGAGGTGACAAAGATTTATACTATGTGGATTTTATAGAGCTAGCTGATATAATCACAAATAATTGGGATTATTTTAAAGATGATATTTCTGACCAAGAATGGATAAAAGTGAAGATGCAAGAGATGTATGATATACGATGTCTGATAGCACATAATAGTTATATCTCAGATGATAATATACAACTATTGGATTTGACAACAAAACAAATAATTACTCAATTATATTCTTAAGTCACATGACCAAACTCTTAGAATCTGACATAGAGCAATTAGCGATAGAACGGCTACAGACAAAGCGATGGGACTATCTGTATGGTCCTGACATCGCACCTGATGGGGAGAACCCGTTGCGGTTATCCTTTGATGAGGTCGTGCTGCGTGGAAAGTTGGAGCAGGCAGTGAAGCGACTGAATCCGAAGTTGGCGGATGAGGTGCGTGATGAGGCTGTGAAGACTGTGTTGCGCATTGCTTCACCTGACACGCTGGCAAATAACGAGGCGTTTCATCGGCTGCTTACGGAGGGTGTACCTGTCTCTACCTACCAAGACGGTATGGAACGGGGCGAGAGAGTTTGGCTAGTGGATTTTGAAGACCCGTGGAACAATGAGTTTACGGTGGTCAATCAATTTACAATCATAGAGAACGGACATAATCGCCGCCCTGACGTATTGCTCTTCGTGAATGGCTTGCCATTGGTCATTATAGAGTTGAAGAATGCGGCAGATGAGAATGCCACCATTGAGAGTGCCTACAGACAGATAGAGACTTACAAACAGCAGATTCCCTCGCTGTTCACCTACAATGAACTGATTGTGATTTCTGATGGATTGGAAGCACGGGCTGGCTCTTTGTCGGCAGGCTTCAGTCGCTTCACTGCTTGGAAAACGGAGGATGGGGAGAACATCGCTTCACCTTTGATGAGTCAGTTGGAGGTGCTGATCAATGGTATGTTACGAAAAGACACGTTGCTTGACTTGATCCGTTCGTTCACCGTGTTTGAGAAGCAGAAGACGGAAGACTTGAAGACGGGCATCACGACTATTAAGACCGTGAAGAAGATTGCTGCCTATCATCAGTATTATGCAGTGAACAAGGCGGTGGAATCGACATTGAGGGCAACGGGCATCAATATCTATGGAGACATCGTGGGCGAGTCGCCCCTCAACTTTGGTTTCAAGACTGTGAAGGAACAGGCGGTGGGTGACCATCGGGCTGGCGTGGTATGGCATACGCAGGGCAGTGGCAAGTCGCTGTCGATGGTGTTCTATACAGGAAAAATTGTGCAGCAGTTGAACAATCCCACGGTGGTTGTCATCACCGACCGCAACGATTTGGACGACCAGTTGTTTGACACGTTTGCAGGGTCTCGGCAGTTATTGCGTCAGACTCCTGTGCAGGCAGAGAACCGTGAGCATCTGAAATCACTCCTGAAGGTGCAGTCGGGTGGTGTCATCTTCACGACCATTCAGAAGTTCCAACCCGAAACGGGCAATGTGTATGAGCTATTGACCGACCGTAGCAATGTCATCGTGATTGCAGACGAGGCACACCGTACACAATATGGTTTCAAGGCAAAGACCGTAGATGTGAAGAATGAAGCGGACGAAGTGATTGGCTCGGAAGTGAAATATGGCTTCGCCAAATATCTGCGTGATGCCTTGCCCAATGCTACTTATCTGGGTTTTACGGGCACACCGATTGAATCGACCGACATTAACACACCTGCTGTGTTTGGCCATTACATTGATGTATATGACATAGCACAAGCAGTGGAGGATGGCGCCACGGTGCGCATCTTCTACGAAAGCCGATTGGCAAAGGTGGCTCTGAGCGATGAAGGCAGAAAGTTAGTGGCTGACTTGGACAAAGAACTGGATACGGAGCAGATGGATGATGTGCAGAAGGCGAAGGCCAAGTGGACGCAGTTGGAAGCACTTATCGGCAGTCCTAACCGTATCAAGAACATCGCTATCGACATTGTCCAACACTTTGAGGCAAGGCAAAAGGTGTTTGAGGGGAAAGGCATGATTGTGGCGATGAGCAGAAGGATTGCTGCGGCATTGTATGATGAAATCGTCCAGTTGAGACCTGAATGGCATTCGGATGATTTGTCAAAGGGTGCCATCAAGGTGGTGATGACCTCTGCGGCATCGGATGGGCCAGAGATTGCCAAACACCACACCACAAAGGAACAACGTCATGCATTGGCTGAGCGAATGAAAGACCCGACGGACGAGTTGAAGTTAGTGATTGTGCGCGATATGTGGTTGACGGGCTTTGATGCACCATGTCTGCATACGCTCTATATCGACAAGCCGATGCAGGGACATAACCTGATGCAGGCCATTGCCCGTGTGAACCGTGTGTATAAGGATAAACCGGGTGGACTGGTGGTTGACTATCTGGGCATTGCCTCGGACTTGAAGAAAGCTTTGTCGTTCTATTCTGACTCTGGTGGAAAGGGTGACCCCACGCAACAGCAGGAACAGGCGGTGACATTGATGCAAGAGAAATTGGAGGTGGTGGAGCAGATGTTGCACGGGCTGGATTATCGGCAATACTTCATATCGGACACCTCTGGCAAGTTGTCGTGGATATTGAGGACAGAGGACTTTATTCTTGGATTGGAAGACGGCAAGAAGCGGTTTGTGAACGAGGTGACTGCCTTAGGAAAGGCTTTCGCCATTGCCATCCCGAACGAACAAGCTATGGACATGAAGGATGAGGTGGCTTTCTTCCAAGCCGTGAAAGCCCGACTGTGTAAGTTCGACCACACGGGGGGAGGACGTACTGATGAGGAGATGGAGACGACTATCCGTCAAGTGATTGACCAGGCATTGGTGTCGGAAAAGGTGATAGACATTTTCGATGCAGTTGGTATGAAAAAGCCTGACATATCCATTCTCTCAGAGGAGTTCTTGATGGAATTGAAAGGGATGGAGCACAAGAACATTGCGATGGAAGTGCTTCGCAAATTGTTAGAAGATGAGATAAAGGCTCGTTCCAAGTATAATGTGGTGGAAAGCCAATCGTTGATGGAAATGTTGGATCGTTCGATTACTCGTTATCATAATAAGGTAATTACGGCTGCGGAGGTGATAGAGGAACTCATCAAACTCAGCAAGACGATTGTGGAGAAAGATGAGGATGCTCAGAAAATGGGGTTGAGTACCTATGAGTATGCCTTTTATACTGCTGTGGCTAACAATGAGAGTGCCAAGGAACTGATGGGTAAGGACAAATTGAGGGAATTGGCTGTTGTGCTGACTGAAACCATCCGCAAAAATGCCTCGATAGATTGGACTATCAAAGAAAATGTGAGGGCTAAGATGAAGGTTGCTGTCAAAAGGCTGTTGCGCCGTTATGGTTATCCACCTGATATGCAGATGTTGGCTACGGAGACTGTACTGAAACAAGCTGAAAGAATTGCAGACGAAATCGTGAATGGTGATGGAAAAGGTGTTTTCATTCTCCCCACAGAGGCACATCAAGTGGATGGGTGAGGAACTGGGATAGCGATTCGGCGAAGGTGGGGGAGAGGGTGGCGATGCGTCCTTGGCCTTGCACGTAGGGGTTGATGTGGCGTTTCTTGGAGATGATGGTTTTGGCATGGGGATGAGTGCTGCCAGCGTGGATGAGGTGGAGGGATTGGTAGTGTTGCCAATCCTGGCGAGCCTCGGAATCGCGGTTCAGAAGGGAGATGACTTGGTTTTCTGTCTGATAGAGGTCAGCCTTGGTGAGTATGCCGCGGGAGATGTGTTTTTTCAGTAGTTCGGCAAGGGTCTGCATGGCGAAGCGGTCTTCGTCGGCAATGTAGATGTAGGAGGTGCGGAGGGCTGCTTGTGCGAATGCTTCGGCTGTTTCTATGTCTGTGAACATGAGTTCCTGTGCTCCCTCTTCGTTCTGACCCACCACGAGGCTGTCATACCATTGCTTGACAGCCTCGATGGGGGCGATGTGGTAGTGAATCATGTTGGAGAGGGTGTATTCCAGACGGTCGGCTGAGAGGCGTGGGGAGTCGTTGTCGGCGATGGGGTATTGGTGATAGTCGGCCACTTCTTCCAGCGTGATGCCATAGCTGTTGAGCGCAGCCATGATTTCAGAGGAGTGTAGGATGAGGTCGGTGGTGCCTTTCTCGGTGGATTCCTGTTTGATGTGGTCGCCATTGAGGAAGTCAATCACATGGGCGAAGGTGGGTGTGGCGATGTCGTGGAGCAGGGCGGCGATGGTCTGTCGCACATCATGTGTGAAGTGCCACACAATCAAGGCGCACCCCACGCTGTGATTGTAGCGCGAGTAGGGTTTCAACCCCGTAAACATGGGGAAGGAGGTGTATTCACATCCGCAGTGCATGCCCACATCTTTCAGTCGCTGCATGGCAGGAGTCTCAGCAATGGTGCTGATGCATTCGGGCTGGCTGGGGTGGTAGATGTTCCACATCATGTTTTCTGTCAATGGATGGTGTGTTTTTAGAAGGCTATCTTTCGGTTTCCCTTGATGTAGATGCCTTTCTGTGGCTGTTTCGTGTTCAGGCGTCGGCCGCTGAGGTCGTATAGCGGGGCTTCAGGATGGGAGCCTTTCCCCTTGATGGCTTGAATGCTGGTGCTCGGGTCGAGTTGGATGGTCACGTTGTCGAAGCCGATGATTTTGACAGAACCTGCCGAGGTGTGGATGGCTGACAGTTGGATGGTGGTGGAGGCATCGCCGTCGCTCTCGAAGGGGAGGCTTACCTGCTGCCACGCCTCCTTATTGTCGAGCGAGGGTGCTTTCACGGTCGTTCCTCCTTCGGTGATGACGCTCACGGTGGCATCGCCGCCCTGACCGCTCTTCCACAAGTCCATCGTCAAGGTGTATTTCCCTTCGGGCAGACGCACTTCCTGCGAGAGGGTCAGTGTGGGAGTGCCCCAGTTCTGACGAATCCAGTAGGTCTGTTTGCTCTCTGCCGATGGGGCAGGGAAACTGGCGAAGAAGTTGCTGAAGTAGAGGTCGCCGCTCTTCAGGGCTGTCAGGTCGTTCTCGTTACCATTGGCACGGTCAACAGTCCAACCTTCGGGCACGTAGATGGCGCGGTCACTCATCACGCCGTTACCCGTCTGCTTCGTATAGGTGCTTTCGAAGTCGCCGTTCACCAAGGCGGTGGGCAACTCCTTTTGTTCAAAAGGGAGGCCTTGAAGCTCGCAGATTTCCTTGCGAGTGAGGCAAGTGTTGTACATGCGGAAACCGTCAATCGTTCCCACGAAGTCCACGTTGTCGGCAGCGTAGTTGCTATCCCACCACTGGGTGCGGCCTATGTAGTTGCGTGTGTCTTTAGCCAGTTCTTCCAACTGATAAGCCTCCACTTGATTGGCGGTGCCACTCACGTTCTCTTCGCCATCCGTGTAAATCTTGGTGGTCTTGGTGGCGGCATCGTAGGTGACAGCCAGTTTATATTCCTTGCCGGTGCTGAGGGTGGTGCTGCTGGTCACCATTGTGGTGGTGCCGCCATTGTACTTCACGCCAGCCGAAAGCGGATTGGCACGAAGGAAGACGCTGTTGCCGCTGGCAGAACCGAAGTCGTAGATGCGGGGTGCCTTGGTGAGACTGTTGGCCTTGATGGTGACAAGGAAAGTGTAGGAGCGCAAGCCTGAGAGCAATCCTTCTGGAGCCACCTCATACTTGTTTGTGCTGAAGCCTGCCGCTGTGTTCTTGGTCAGGTCAAGTCCATCCTTCGAATAGAGCAGGTTTTTCTCGATGTCGCGAGCCAGAGCCTTCACCTCAAAGGTTCGGCTCTCTTCGCCAATGGTGGCTGTGAGGGTCACGTCCTTGTCTGCCTTGAGTGGCATGAGCACACCGTCAGCGGTGATGATGTTTTCGTCGGAAGAGGTCCATTTCACGTTCACTTTGCCATTCGCCATCGTCTTGGGTAGTACAAGGTCAGTACGGGTCTCGCTGGGCACATTGATGTGTTGAAGAATGATTTTGTCCTCTTCCTCTTGATAGTCGGTCTGCAGTTTCTTTACAAGGCTCTGTACAGTGAGGGGAGATGCACAAGCATAATACTCATGTGTTACCCAAAGCCCTTGGGCAAGGTCTCCGTTGCCATTGAGTACCACGTTTTCCAATCCCTCCACTTCAATCACTTGATCGACTAGCCCATTGCGATAGGTGGTCAGCACCTGACCATCGTAGGTCATTGTGAGCACCCACATGGACAGTTCCGTCGGATGGTTGTCGCCACTGGTGCCCGTGCTTTGAGTGGCCCAGTTGTCGGATGTCAGCAGTCGGTTCTGGCTCTTGTAGGTCTTGCCACCGATGGTGAACACAGGGTAGTAGTCATCGCCGATGGTATAGGTGCAGCCGTTGCCATCCGACAGAATCGTTCCCTTGTAGGGGCTGCCGCTTCTTTGGATGAAAACAAAACTGAGTGTGTTGTCTTTGCAGATGCAGAATTTATCCTTCTGTGGTGCATCTTCCTGCTGGGCAGTCAGTTCCTCCTCCCAAGCATAGTTGCAGCGGATGTCTGTGGGGTAGCCCTTCGGATAGCCCTGTTTTACCATCCAATAGTAATAGTCGCCATTCATCCATGCCAAACGCATCTTTGAGTTTTTCGAGCCGGGAATGATGAACGGACGGGCATTGTTCTTGGCGGAGTTCTTCGTGATTTGTTCCGAACCAGCCACCTTGCCGTCATCGTCGATGGTGTATTTCCATATTTCATACACGCCGTCCTTGTTGTAGGCACCATTCTTCGTGGGAATGGACAGGTAGAGGTCGTTGATGTTGTCGGGGTCGATGGCCATACCGCCGCTGTAGCACTTCTCGGTCGAGTTCCAGTTCTGGTGGAAGGCGTGACCGCCATACTGCACCCATGTGTTGCGCCATGCCGAACCTGTCCATCGGGCGTACCAATAGACATGGGTTGTCTTGGCATCGTCGATGTGAGGATAGGCGATGACGGGATTCTCGTTCTTGTCCAGCGTGATTTGCCACACCCAGTTGCGCACTCCGGCGGTCTTGTCCACGATAGTGGCAGGATAATTTGTGGCGTATGTGTCGGTCTTGTTCACGTTGAACGCGCCATTGTTGATGATGGAGAGTTGCTTGCCGTTCAGGTCGCGGAGAATGGGACCATTACCTTTGTTGATGTCGATGACGTTGAAATAGAGCCAGTCGGGCATCTCGTTGTCGGGGTGACCAGTGGTGTAACTCACATAAATCTTGTCCTTGCCGTTGCTCTGGTACTTCGCATACGGGCGTGCGCCTGTACTTTGTACTATTTGTTTGGGACCGAAATCGAAACTACAGTTGTCGTTGGCATCGGGCATGGTGAGCCGTGCGATGGTCGGATGCCAGTTGATGCCGCGCCAGCACAGGTAGATGTGGTTGGGGTCATCGCTCAGAATGAAGGGAGAAGGGTAGGTGGTGTTGTTGGCTGTAGCCAGATACTTCTCCTCGCCCAGCGCGGTGATGTCGCCAGGCTTCTGTGAGATGCGATACCATATTTTGGCCTCGTCCGTATGGCGTGTGTAAAAAATCATCACACGCTCGTCGGGCAGCACCACAAAGGTGGGGTTGTTGTGGTCGTCGGGCTGGAAGTAGGAACGAATCAGCACATCCGTCTTCCGTTTCGTGAGCCAGTCATACTGCGTGGCCTTCACGTTGCCGTGTACGTCGATGTAGCCAATGTAGGTGGCGTTGATGGTGCCACTGGCGTTCTCATAGTGCAGGGCGCGTGGGTCGGCAAACCAGCACCATGCGCCTTCCTCTGCCACGAGGGTGCCGCTGTAGGAGTCTTGTGCTTTCACACTGCTCCATGCCGACAGCATCAGCATCATGGCGAAGAGACTTCTTTGCAGCAAGGAATTTCTGCTTCGAGTTTTCTTCATTTTTTGTTAATTGATAGGTTAATAATGTTGTTTCTGTTTTCCTGTTTCTGCGTACAAAGGTAAGGGAAAAAGGGCAAGTGTCCAAAGAAATCTTGAAAAAGTGTGGGTTTATGTAAAGACATCTTTGGAAGTGTTGGAAAAAATGAAGAAAAAACCGTAACTTTGTGGCGTTATTATTGATCAATCAGATGAATCTAAAAGGAATTAGACAATGAAACTTTTTTTGAAAGAATTGGCCGTGTGTGCCGCTCTGATAGGTGGCGTCACAAGTGCGATGGCTCAGGAAAATGGCGGTTTCGATGGTTTTGGCGGATTTCAGCAGAAGGCGAAACTGGAAGTGTCGCAGCAATGGAAGGATGTGAACTATGCTGGCGATGACAAGGCATACCACACGTGTGACATCTATTTGCCCAAGCAGGAGAAGGCTGCCTATCCTGTGGTGGTACACATCTATGGCAGTGCTTGGTTCTCCAACAACAGTAAGGGCAGTGCGGACTTGGGCACCATCGTGAAAGCCTTGCTCGATGCTGGTTATGCAGTCGTGTGTCCCAATCACCGTTCGAGCGGTGATGCACAGTGGCCTGCACAGATTAACGACATCAAGGCGGTCATCCGTTTCATTCGTGGCGAGGCAAAAACCTACAAGTTCGACCCTTCCTTCATTGCCACATCAGGCTTCTCGTCGGGTGGCCACCTCGCTTCGATGTGTGGTACGACTAACGGCATCAAAGTGGCAAAGGTGGGCAAAGAGCGTGTGGACATAGAGGGTTCGCTGGGCAACTATACCAAGAAGAGCAGCCGCGTGAATGCCGTTTGCGACTGGTCGGGACCTGTTGACCTGACCAATATGGATTGTGACCAGCACATGACTTTTGGCGCAGCAAGTCCAGAAGATGTGATGCTGGGTGGAACCACGCTGGCGAAAGACCCCGACAAGTATCGGGGCTTGAGCGCAACGAACTATATTGATAAGAAAGATGTGCCCATCATCATTTTCCATGGTGAGAAAGACAATGTGGTGCCTTGCTGTCAAGGCAAGAAGTTCTACGCCTTGCTGAAGGAGGCAGGTGTGAAGACCGAAGCTGTTTTCGTTCCAGAGGGAGGTCATGGCATGGGCATGTATTCGGCAGAGAACTTACAGAAGATGGTGGATTTCTTCGATGAGGTTCGTACTGCCAAAAAGAAGTAAAAGGCGAGTAGGTGAAAAGATGAAGAGTGAAAAGTCTAAGTTTCTTCCCATTTGGATGGCAAGTAATATAGATTTTTCACTCTTCACTCTTCTCTTTCCACTTTTTATCCTTACCTTTGCACTTCAGTAATTGATGTAATAAATAGAAAAGAACAATGGAAATCAATAGTTGGTTTGAATGTAAAGTGAAGATGGACGTGATGCAGGACGATGGCACCACGAAGCCACTGCCTTTCGTGTATCTGGTCGATGCGCTCAACTTCACCGAGGCTGAGTCGCGCATCATCGAAGAGGTGAAGCCCTACACAAGCGGTAACCTCGACGTGACGGACATCAAGCGTGTGAAGTACGCAGAAATCTTCCCGTCGGACAGCGATGTGGCTGACAAGTGGTACAAGGTGCGTTGCCTCTTCATCACCATCGATGAGAAAACGCAGACGGAGAAGGAAATTGCCAACAACATGCTGGTGCAGGCTGGTACCTTCCACGATGCTGTGGCAAACTTCGACAAAGGCATGAAAGGCTCGCTCATGGACTATCGCATCGCTTCGTTGGCAGAGACGAAAATCATGGACGTGTTCCGCTATGTGGTGCATGAGAAAAAAGAGGACGCTAAACCAGAATTTGAGGCATAAATGATTGCGGAAAATTTGCAACACGTGAAGGCCACCTTGAAGCCGAATGTACGCTTGGTGGCTGTGTCGAAGTTCCACCCTGTCGAGGCACTACAGGAGGCCTACGATGCAGGGCAACGCATTTTTGGCGAAAGCCATGTACAGGAACTGACGGCAAAGCAGGAGGTGCTGCCCAAGGATGTCGAGTGGCACTTCATCGGACACTTGCAGACGAACAAGGTGAAGTATATCGCTTCATTCATCAGCCTCATTCATGCTGTCGATTCTGTCAAATTGTTGAAGGAAATCAACAAGCAGGCAGAGAAGGCTGGAAGAGTGATTGATGTGTTGCTGCAAGTGCATGTGGCGAAGGAAGAAACCAAGTTCGGCTTCACCCCCGATGAACTGCTCGACACGCTGGCGACCGAAGAGTGGAAGACCCTGCAGCATGTGCACGTGGTGGGTCTGATGGCAATGGCAACAAATACCGACAACGAAGCACAGATTGCCCAAGAATTTGACACCGTCAGCCATCTCTTCGCCACCGCAAAAGAACGCTTCTTTGCCCATGAACCAACATTCAAGGAACTCTCAATGGGCATGAGCGGCGACTACCTCATAGCCCAGGAACATGGCAGCACGATGGTTCGCATCGGCACCACCATCTTTGGCGAACGCGACTACTCCTAACTCCTGACTCCTAACTCCTAACTCCTGACTCCTAACTCCTGACTTCTAACTCCAAACTTTTAACCCTTAACCCTTAACCCTTAACCCTTAACTCTTAACTGTGGATTTAAACGACAAACGACGCGATGTGGCACGGGAAATATGCCGTAGCTACGACATCAACTTGAGTGTGGAGGCACTTCATGCCTTCGCCAACATCCTTGTACCCTTCAAAGTGCTCAGAGGTCACAAACTCGTAGCCGAAGGTGATGTGTGCAACTACATGTATTATGTGGAGCGAGGCATGGTGCTGCAGCACTACACCAAGAACGGCATCACCGTGACCGAGCACATCAGTCACGAAGGCGACATGGTCATCTGCATCGAAAGCTTCTTCCTGCGCCAACCCTCCAAAATCGTAGCCTCCATGATAGAGCCTGGACTCGTCTATGGCATCCCTTACGACGGAATGCATGCCATCGCCAGCCACTCCTTCGAACTCTGCCAACTCATCTTCCGTTTCTACCAGCGCAGCCTTATCATATCCCAGCGCAAAGCCGACATTATCCGCTTTGAGACTGCCAAGGAACGCTACATTCGTACCCTCAAGGAAAACCCCGAAATCATCCGTCGTGCCCCCCTCCACAACGTCGCCTCCTTCCTCCAGATGACCCCCGAAACCCTCAGCCGAGTGCGCGCACAAGTGACAGAGGAAGACATGAAATGAAGAAGCGATAATTCCTGCACTAGGGAGAATACTCAACCACTACAAAGGGCTTCAGCAGATATCACCTGCCGAAGCCCTTTGTCTTTCGTTTTGTGCGGCCTTCCTTACATCAAATCTTTTCTTTTGCAAGTTTGTTCCCTTACAGGTTAAACATCAGATAGTAGGGGAGGGCAGCTTGTGCGCCTGTTTTCTGACCTACGTTCTTCAGTTGCATGAAGGTGGGGTAGTATTCGCCGAGGGTCTGCTTGAGCTGTTTGTCGGCATAGCTGTTGCCTTGCGCCTCTTTCATCATGTTCTCGAAGATAGTGGATTTCTTCGGGTAGTTGATGACGGATGCCTCGTCCACTTTGGCGAGTTTCTTGGCTTTTGCGATGGCTTCGTTGAGGCCTCCGAGTTCATCGACCAGACCGATTTGCTTGGCATGCAAGCCTGTCCACACGCGGCCTTCGCCAATCTGCTTGATGTCGCTCTGCTTCTTCTGACGACCGTCGGCACAGCGTTGCGTGAAGAGTTCGTAGCCGTTGTTGATGTAGCGTTGAGCCAGCGCGCGTTCCTGTTCGGTAAAGGGGCGGGCAATGCTGCCGAAGTCGGAAAACTCGTTGGTCTTCACGGTGCTGAAGTGTACGCCCAGTTTGTCGTTCAGCAGTTCGCCAGCGTTGGGGAACATGCCGAAGATGCCGATGGAGCCTGTGATGGTGGTGGGTTCGGCAAAGATGTAGTCGGCCGCACAGCTAATGTAGTAGCCGCCCGATGCAGCCATGTCGCCCATGCTCACCACGATGGGCTTGTTTGCTTTGATGTTCATCACTTCATGCCAGATTTGTTCGCTGGCATACGCAGAACCGCCTCCTGAGTTGACGCGCAGCACGACGGCCTTCACATCATCGTCGTCGGCCAGTTTCTGCAGGTCGGTGATGACTTTCTTGCTCACGATTTGAGGCTCGGTGTTGAAGTCGGAGGTGGTTTCCTGCACGATGTCGCCCACAGCATAATAGACCGCCACCACATTGCCGCTGGTGCCTTTCGGCTCGCTGGAGGCGATGCCCGCAAGGTCTTTGACGGAGATGGTGTTGTAGTCGTCAGGGCTGTCCACCTTCATCATGTGGGCAATCATGGGCTTCACCGCATCGCTGTAGGCCAGCTTGTCCACCAGCTTCTCCTTCTTGTAGAGCATGGCGTCCTGCAGCATCATCATCGAGTCGGCCAGTTCGTTCAGTTTGTCCACGCTGATGCCTCGGCTCTTGCTCACCGCCTTGGTCATCTCGCCCCAAATCTCGCGGTCATAAGTTTCAATCTGTTCGCGGTTGGCATCGCTCATCTCGCTGAGCAGGAAAGGCTCCACAGCACTCTTGTAGGTGCCCACCTTCACCACTTGCATCTCCACGCCCACCTTCTCCAGCAGGTCTTTGTAGTAGGTCACCGTGCTCGACAAGCCGCTCCAGTCAATCATGCCTTGCGGATTGACCACGATGGAGTCGGCCGTGGAACACAGGTAGTAAGATCCCTGTGTGTATTGGTCGCCGTATGCCACGATAAACTTGCCCGACTGCTTGAAGTCCACCAGCGCCTTGCGGATGGCTTGCAGGGTGGCAGGCATCGCACCGGCGAAGGTGCCAGCCTCCAGATAGATGCCCTTCACTTTCGGTTCGGTCTTGGCGCGTTCGATGGCTGCGAGAATGTCGTCAAGTCCTTGTTCGGTCAGGGCAGAATTGCCGAAGAGTTCCGCAAACGGATTCTCCTCGCTGCGTTCGTTGATGGTGCCTTGCAGCTGCACCACCAGCACACTATTGTCTTTCACACTCGTCAGGCTGTTGCCCATCGAAGCCATGCCTGCCAAACTGAGGATGGACAGGATGCTGAGGATGACAACTACCACAAAGATGCCCACCACGGTGGCGCATACATACTTAAAGAACTGTTTCATTTTTTATCTTAATTTTCAATTTTCAATTTTCAATCTTTTTGACTTGATATGCTTTCCAGAAATGTCGGAGGAGGACGGAGCAGAGAATGGCGCAAACACAGCCGATTCCAACGGCATAGCCTTGTCCGCCCAGCCATTCGATGAGGCTGAAATCCTTGGCCGCCTCGCCCATTGTGTACATCTGCCACACAGCCACGCTGTTGTTCAGGATGTGCAGGATACTTGTAATAACGATGTTTCCCGTCTTGTAGTATATGATGCCCAGCAGAAATCCTATCGTTACTGCAAACGGCACCTGTGCAGGGTTCAGATGGATGATGCCGAACACCAGCGCACTTGCCGTGATGGCCACCCACTTGTTCACGCCGTTTCTCAGCATGTAGCCCTCCACACCCTCGCGGAAGATGAACTCCTCGATGATAGGGCCGATAAGTCCGATGCTCAATGCACCTATCAGCGAGTTAGACATGTCGGTGAACTCATCCTCCATCAAGTTGGGCAGGTCAGCCATCTCCTCCAGAATGTTCACGGAGAAGATGCCGAACGCACAGGCGATGATGCTCACCACGCTCCATTTCCAGTCAATCATCTTGACGTTCAGCACCTGCTTCCAGTCAATCATCTTCAGCAAGGCGAGCACACCGATGGTGACAATGCCGCTGATGAGGATGCCCCACGCCAGCACATCGCCGCTCATCAGGTCATTGAGAATAGCATTAGGGTCGCCGCCCGACTTCATCTGCTTGATGAGCTCAGGATTCTTGATCAACTCAAAGACGGCGATGCTCACACCAGCAGCCGACTGCATGAACACGAACGCAATCACCGCCAAAATCGGATAAAGTACTTTCTTCATATTTCCATCAATTATTAACGTTTCAACTCTCACTTTCTTTGAACTCCAAAATGTCACCAGGCTGGCAATCCAGCACCTTGCAGATAGCCTCCAGCGTGGAGAACCGCACCGCCTTCGCCTTGCCCGTCTTCAGCACCGACAGGTTCGCCTGCGTGATGCCGATGCGTTCGGCCAGTTCGCCCGACGACATCTTGCGTCGAGCCATCATTACATCAAGATTCACTATAATCATAAGTGTAAAAATTTATTTTTTCAACTTCTCAAATTTCAGGAGTTTTTCGAACCACGGATTTAGCGGATTAATCGGATTATTTAAACTCAATTGATGGAGGATTAAACAGATTACGGCTTCTCGATGAAGCCCCATGCGGCCAGAATACCCGAGAGTCGTCCACGACTCTTCTCCGTTAAATCCTCCCAAATCGGCTAAATTGCTTCTCCACCAGCGGAAAAAATCCGTTTAATCCGCTTCATCTGTGGTTTTTAATCAACATCCAAAACTTGAATCCATCTTCAAATCGTCAGTTCCTGTTCCTCCTTCATGTTCCTTCCGATCTTGAAAATCTGTCCCATCAGCAGCATGCCGAGACCCGAGTAGAGTAGGGCGATGTCAGGCATTTGCAGAATCTCCAGACGGTAGGCCTCAAACTCAAACTCCTGCACGTTGAGCACGTAGTTGTAGAGGGTGCCCACCCAGTTCAGCAGATACATGCCCAGCACAGCCCAGCCGCCCCAAGCCAGTTGCGTCTCCATGCTCTTCTCGAAGATGCGTCCTTTGTTCACCGCGATGACCAGTTTGATGAACGCCACCAGGAACACGATGATGAGGGCAAAACTCAAATGACCGATGCCTTGCATCACGAGCATTCTCTTGCCGCCGTCCTTTGGCAACACGATGCCCTGAAAGGTCATCATCGGCATCTTCTCCCCCGTCTTCAGGTTCACGATGCTGTCTCCTGCATTCATCTCCATCAGATAATCCTCCTTCGGCATCATTTCCACTGGAGTCATCCTGGAGACCCGTTGAAAATTCTCCAATGGCTTCCTCTTGATTCCCCTTACCCTTTCCTTCTTCGCCATTTCGATTCCAGCCTTTCCACCTTGAAACAAGTAGTAGCCTGTTTGAAACATGTTCACGCCGATGCCAAACACGATGGCCGCAATCAGCAGCCCGCAATACAAGTTGAATTTCTTTTTCATTTTTTTGCCCTTTCTTTGTTTTAATGTTAGTGATTTATTGTTTCTTTTGATGCATTTATCGTTATTCGGTAAAAATTTTCGGTGCAAAGATAAATCACTTTTTTATAACCACCAAACAAAAACGAGAAAAAATTATCGAAAAACAATAATTTTTTCTCGTTTTGTATCAAGATGGTACTTTTTCTTACTTCACCAGCACCTTCTTTCCATCTCGGATGACGATGCCCTTGTAGGTGCCTGCCACGCGTTGGCCTGCCAGGTTGTAGGTGCCTGTCTTGGCGGTGCTGCTGGCGCTGATGCCGTTGATGCCTGTGGCGTCGGTGTCAATCATCACCTCGGTGGGTGTGGCCACGCTGGCGGCTGCCTTGTCGCTGAAGGTGAGGCTGCCCTGGCTGTTGATATACTCGCGCTTGGTGCTGTCGAACACGTCGAAGTCGATGGGTTCTTCAGCGTTGCCGTAGATGGTGATGAAGTATTTGCCGTTGACGAGCGATGAGATGCCTCGGCACTCGTCGCCTGCGAAGGCTCCGACGATGTAGGCTTCGGAGTTGCTCACCACGTCGTTCTTCTTCACGTCGGCAATCACGCACATGTTGTTAGCATACTTGCGGCGGTCCACCTCTTCGGGCAGGGTGGTCACCTGTGCCCTTCTTGCATTGGCGTTCATCACCGTGCTGTAGTTCGTCTCCACCGACAGCGACTGTGTCAGTGCCGTGGTCGGATAGGTGAAGGAAGTGGAGTAGGGCGAGTAGAGCTGGTAGCCCTGTCCGGGGTGCATCTCGGTGAGTGAGCCTGTCCATTGAGTGCCGTCATAGACAGCGAAGCCGTCCTGTCCCTTCAGGATGTTGCCCTCAGTGGCGGTGAAGTTGGTCATGGCCGTGTTCACGTCGAGTGTCTCGAACGGACGGTAGGAAATCCAGTTCCAGCCCTTCTTGAGCGACACGCTGTTGGACAGGTTGTTGATGCGGGTTGCCACGTCAAGCGTCGCATCTTCCGTCACGAGCACCTGATAGCAGGTGTCGGGGCTGAGAAGGGTGGCTGCGCCCGATGGGCCTCTCACTTCCTGCACCTTGTCGGCGATGGGCGCGAAGAGGTTGCTGGCCGTGAGCAGCGACTGGTCGGCAGGGTTCACGTAGAGCCAGTTCCAGCCCTTCACGAGGTTGTAGGTGATGGTCAGGGCTGCCGGTGTGTAGCTGAAGACAGGCTTCACGTTGGTTGCACCGCTGATGCTCAGGTCATACGTGGCCTCGGTGCTCATGGTTGTGCCGTTCATCTGCCAGCCGTCGAAGGTGTAGTCCTTGTCGGGCTTGGCCGTGATGGAGAGCTTCGTGCCGTACTCATACTGGCTGGTGCCGATGCCTTCCACGGTGCCGCCAGTGCCGTCGAAGTCGAGTGTCACGCTGTACTGACGTGGCACGAACTCGGCATAGAGCACCTTGTTGTTGTCGATGTTCAGCTTGTAGGCCGCGTTGGTCGAGAGCACCTCGTCGCCGTCGCTCCACTGCTTGAAGAGGTAGTGCTGGCTGGGCGTGGCGGTGTAGGTCACGTCGGCACCATAGACTTGGATGCCGGAGCCAGGGCTGACGGTGCCGGCACCTTCGGGCGTGACCACCGTGGTCACCTTGCACTGTCCGTCGATGAACTGTGTCCAAATGGCCTGCGACTCATACTCGCCGTGGTAACCTTCTGTGTCGGTCAGCTTGGAGTTGTACACCAGCATGACGAAGTAGCCGCTTTCGGTGGTAGCGGTGGGGTAGTTCACCTTGTAGGTCTGATTGTCCACCTTCGTCACCACAGGCTCCTCTTCCACCTTCTTGCCTTGGCATTCCAGACGCAGGTGCTCGGCAGTCACGTTGCTGCGCAGGGGCTTGTTGAAGTTGAGCGTAATCTCACCTACAGCCTTGTCCGACACCACGTCCTTCTCGGGCAGTCCATCGAAGGAAGTGACAGTCAGCGGGTTCGTGGGCTTCAGTTCAAACGTGATTTCATACGTCTGGTCGGCACCGTTCGTCTGCAGGTTGTCGGCAATGTGGATGCGGTACTCGTAGAGCGGATCCATGCCATCGCGCAGGGTGCGGTCGGTCTGCCACACGTTGCGCAGGTCGATGTACGTACCATCGCCACGGCGCACTTGCTTGATGACAGCGCGTCCGAGGGTCGGGTCCATCACGTTGCCGTAGTGCCAGCCGTTCACGTTCTGTGGTGCCACAGTCAGCGTGTAGTGGGTCTGGTCTTTGCGGGTGGTGCTGATGGCGCTGACGAGGTTCACCTTCTCGGTGGTGCCGTCGCTCAGGTAGAGCATGTCGGGCGTGTCGTAGGTGTCGGGCACGTCGTTCACCAACCATGCCTTCAGCGCCTTGCCCGTGGCATCCTTCGTGTTGATGCTGCGGATGAGTTCGTGAATCTCCACGTTGTTCAGCAGCGTGAGGTCTTCGTTGCCGTAGCTGGTCAGGTGGGTGGCCTGCACGTCATACTCGGTGAAGTGGCCGAGCAGCGACGACTGCCACCACCACTGTGCGTAGATGGTGCTCTGGGCCGGGATGTTGCCGAACTGAGTCGGTACGCTGCCGCCCAGGGCGAGGGTCTTCGATCCGCCGTTCAGCTGGCTGCTCAGCAGTTCGAGGTCGATGAGGAGTCCCTTCTCGTTCTCCACCACTTCGGGCTGATGGGTGGTCATGCGCACGTTGGTGGCATCGCCATAGCCCACGTTGTTGATGAGCAAGGCAAACTCAGCCTCTTGCATCGGCTCCACCTTGTCTTTGGTCAGGGCATCGTCGCCCCAGATGTCGCGCTGCATGAAGTAGGTCAAATCCAGGTTGGGCGATGGCTTCACGGTCAGCGTGACGGGCGAGAGGTCGCGGGTCACGGTCAGCCCTGTGTAGGGGTCAGTGTAGGTGAGGGAGCCGCCGAAGTTGTAGAGCTTCTCTTCGGTCGGAGCGGCATACTTGGTGGGGATGAAGAGGATGGTGGCCGTGCCAGTCTTGCTCGGAGCCAGCTCCCATCCGCCGGCACCCTTCAGTTCGCCAGTGAAGCCGTCGAGCGACTCAGGTTCCATGTGCATCTCGTGGCTGGTGGCCACGTTGCCGTCCTCGTCGGTCACCTTGAGGGTCAGTTTCACGTCCTTCATCGGAGTCTCTTCGTTGCCGTTCTCCACGGTCAGTGTGCCTCGGAAGGCCTGACGGGTCAGCACCATGTTCTGCTTGAACTGCATCTTGATGCTCACACAAACAGAACTCTTCGCAGCCTCGTCGTAGGCATTCTTGAAGTCCTCGAAGGACTGCCAGAACCAGTCGGTCATGTCTGGATAGCCGTTGCTGATGGCCTCGTTGTCGAGTGAATGGATGAGGTCAATTTCCTTCTTGATTTTGTCCAAGTCCATGCGCTCTTCGCTCGAACCGCTGTTGTGGGCTGTGCGGCGGATGCGCATCACAAGTGCTTTCATCTGTTCCATGGTGACAGACTGCGGCTTCGCCATGTCCAGATATCTGGTGAGGGCATCTACCAGGGTGTTGAGTTCCCAACGCTCTTCGGCCCCCTGATGCCACATGGCCTCGTGGTACTCGTCATACTTCTGCATCATCTGGAAGAAGGTCTCGATGGTTGGGTCGAACGTCTCTCCTGCCCACCAGATGCTGTCGCCGTAGTATTCTTCCTGAATCCTCACCACAGCCTCCAGCTGCTCGTGATATTTGTAGAGCGTGTTGGCGAAGGCGTCCACCCAGCTGTAAGATGAGGCTCTGCGGCGTGGCAGTCCGGCCTTCAGTTCTTCGGCCATCTGTTCGGCCGTTCTGGCCTTAGCATGACCACCTGCACTACTCTTTGTATAGTCAATGATGGGATTCCCGAACGTCCAAATGTCGGCGGCGTAGTCCGATATGGTTTCGATGCCCTTATCGACAAGCGGATTCTTGGTTGTGAGTTTCGTTAGAGGAGCCTTGCACACCTTGGCTGCATCATTCATCGGGCCGCCATAGTTCATACCGAGGTCGATGATCGTTCCGGCACTCAACTTCCCTTCCAGAGCCAAGTCTCTTGCTGCACCTTCAGCTGCGGCAGCCATTCCTAAGACGGGGTTGCCTTTGCCAGCCAATCCATCTATTCCACCCTTTGCTGCCGATGTCAAGTCGGGGTCGCAGAGGCCGTCGCTGTTCGCGGAGATGGCACCGTAGCCGCCTCCTGTATAGTAAGCACCGCCACCGCCACCAGGGTTGCCGGGAGAGGCACTACCTCCGCCACCACCGCCAACCAGCAGGCTGGCCACGCAGGCACGCAGGGCGAGGGAGACGAGTGCCTTGTCGTTCTTCATGTCCTTGCCGCACATCACCTCATAGTAGGCAGAGAAGCCAGCGAAGCAGTCGCGCAGTTTCTGCATCTGTGCTGACTCTGCACGGCGGTTGGCACCCGCAGGAATGCTGCCGTCGGAAATGCGGGTGGCACGTACAGGAATCTGCACGGCCTGATGCGGTGCCAGCGTGAAGGGACCTACGTTGGCCAATGCCTCAAACTTCATTTCGTGCAAGCCGGTCGGCACCTCGAACGTGGTGTTGAGGGCGTTGATGAGTCCTTCGTTGGTCAGCGTGTAGTAGAGAATCTGCGAAGAACCCACCTCCATCGCGTCTATGTCAAGTTTTTCTGGGCCACGGAGGGTCACGACAGGCTTTGGCACGTGGGTCTCGAAGGTGCAGGTGGTCACGATTTCGTACTCATCCTCCACGGTCGTCTCCACCACGTTCCAAGTGATGGTCACGGCCTGGTAGCTGAGGTTGATAACGCGCTCGTTGTCCACGCCTGGGTCAACGAGGATGTTGTTGCGGTAGGACTCGTGCTTCTCGGCAGTCACGTAGAGCGTGTAGTAGCCTTCGGGCAGGTCGTCCACGACGAACTTGCCGTCCTCGCCCGTCACGCCCTTGGCGATGACAGCGCCTGTGGTCGGGTGGCTCACGGTCACCTGTGCACCCTTCACGTGGGGTGCTTCTTCTGTATAGTATGTGTATTCGTCACACACATCGACAATCAGCTTGCCCGTGCTCTCTGACACAGGCTCAATCACGAACGACATGGGGATGCCCTCGCCGTTCTCGCAGTTGATGCCGATGGTGCCGCGTTGTGGCACGTTCAGCTGCAGGTCGTCTGTGGGTGTGAGTCGCAGCACAATCTGGGTCGTGTCGTTCGTGGCGAGCGAACCCATCTCCTTGCCTGTTGAAGCCACCATCCACTTGGCGTTGTCAGGCATCGAGAGCGTAATCTTGCCCGTCTCGCCTTGGCCGATGTTGGTGATGTCGAACACGTAGTCGCGGCTCTGACCCTTCGTCATCGTGGTCTTGATGCTGCTGATGCTGGCACGGAGCTTGCCTGTGGCGATGCGGTTGAAGTAATAGATGGTGCCTTCGAACTCGGCTCCCTCGTCGCTGGTGAACTTCACCTTCAACTGTTGCCACTGGTTGCCGCTGCTGGCCACCTTGCCGGTCAGCGTGAAGGCAAGGTCGCCCTGCTTGTTGCCGTCGAGCGTGGCGATGGGGGTCTGGTTCACTTCAATCTCGTCGCCCATCGACACCACTTCTATCCGCACGTTGTGCAGTGGCAGGGCACCCATGTTGCTGATGCTCACCTTCGTCTCGAACGGGATGCCTACGGAAGGCTCGTACTTCATAAAGGCGCTGCTGGTGAGCTTCATGCCATACACGTCGAAGCTGTCCTGTGCCTTCGTCAGGCCTTCACCCACATAGCAGGCACCCACGTCGTAGTGGCCTGCCACGCCGCGCGGGTTGTAGGTGGCGGTGAAGTTGCCGGTGGCATCTGTTGTCACCATTAAGGTGTCGCGCACACCGTTATGCACGAGGTAGAGTTCCACTTCGCGGTTGCTCACGCTGGTACCTGTGGCCTTGCCGGTGATGGTGATGTCCTCATAAGCCGTGAACACATCCTTCTCCACCTCTGCAGTTGCCGTGAAGCTGGCCACGAGGGTGATGGGGGTGTTGGCCGAGGTGTTGTTGAGGTAGATGAGCTCCTTCACCTTCTTCTCCTCGTTCACCACAGCTTTCAGCTGATAGTTGCCAGCCAGGTCAGGCATCTGCACCTGGTTTGTGATGGCTCCGCTTTCTCCAGCTGCTATCTCTTCCATCGTGTAGAGGGTGGTGAGGAGCGAATTGTCCATGTAGAGGTTCACCTTCGTTTGCACGGGAAGTGGTTCGTTACCTACATTGTTGACGGTGATGGTCACATCGGCCTTTTCGCCAGCACCCACTTCAGCCGTAGCGAGGCTGGCAGGTTCCACCGTGGCATCAGGCAAACTCTGGTCGGTGATGAGCGCCCAGCAAGTACCTTGCGTGAATCCGTTGCTGCTGACCGTGAAGACCACGGTGCGCTCGTCGTTCGCCACAGAGTTCTTCTTGGCGTTGATGCTTACGGTGGCAGTCTCCTGTCCGTCAGGAATAGTGACGGTGTGGTTATATTCAAGGTCATCATCGCGGTCACTTGTGATGGTCACGGTCGTGCTGCCTTGAGTGCCCGTGTTGCGGCGCACGGTCAGCGTCGTGGCATTCTCCTTGCCTTCCAGCAGAGAGGAAGACGAAGAGGTGACGCTGAGCGATGGGCCGTCGTCGTCGAGAATGGTGAGGGCGATGGTGGCTGCACCGATGTTGCTGCCCGTAGCGGAGCAGTTGCACGAGGTGGCCCACACGCCAGCGGTGACGTTCACCGTGCGGTTGCCTTCCATCTGCACATTGTCCACCACACCGATGGCAAACTCAGCTGTGGTCACGCCTGCCTTCATGGTGAAGCGTTTCTGAGCATAGTAGATTTCGTCGTTCTCGCTGTCATCGCTCATCTGGATGGTCACGTCGCGGTCGGTCAGTGTCTTGCGCACCAGCTGCACCTTCACGGCAGCCAGTCCTGCACTCTCTGCAATGGTGGTGGGCGAGAAGGTCATCTCCAGTTCGGGCATGTCGTTGTCTTCCACCACCATCATCACCTGCGCCTTCTCAAACTTCTCGGCAGTGGCATAGAACGCTGTGGTTAGTTCCAGTTCGGGTTTGTCGTTGTCGATAGCTGTTACGTTGATGGTCACCTCCTTCTGTCCCTTGGCGATAGTGGCCGAAGTGGGGAGGTCGAAGCGTTTGGCATCATCGCTGGTGAAATTCACCAGTACATCTTTCTGAGCCACCTTCGGCAATGTGGCTGTCAGTTGGAACGATTCACCCTCGCTCACCGCCTGCTTTGAGGTGGTCAGCGTCATCTGCGGGTACTCGTTGTCCTCAATGACAAACCGTCCTGTCGCGTCTTCATAACCTGTAGCCTTGGAGGTGATGGTCACGATGCTGTCATCTTCGTTATAGATGGCATTGTCCTTCAGCTTCACGTAGAAGTTGGCAGAAGCGGCATTGCGGCCGATGGTCACCGTGGCAGGCACTTCCAGACGGTCGGGCTTGTCGCAGGTGAGTGTGAAGGTCTCTTCGCTGTTGCGGTTGCCGCTTCGTGCAATCTGACAGCTCACGTTGTAGCGGTAGTCCTCTGCGATAGCTTTGGCAGGCATGGTCAGCGTGATTTTCTTGGTCAGGTTCAGCCCTGTCTCCACCGTTGCGCTGTTGTTCCATTCCTGTTCCGAGCGTTCGCCCGAATCGCTGTTGCCTTTGATGGTCACCTTGGCAAAGACGTTGCCGTCGATGCCCAACACTTGTGGAAGGGTCACCTCGATGCTGCGGTTCACACTGGCACCTGGTGCCAAGCCTGTATTTTCGAATGGGTTGCTTCCTACAGACACCAAGGTTCCGCTTTCGTTCGTCAGATAGAAGTTCTCCTTCCATCCACCCGTAGAGGCCGTTTCGCCAATGTTCTTCACCGTCCACGAGAGCTGCATCGTGCCGCCTGGCACCATGTTGGCTTGTGTCACCTTGAGGTTGCTCACTTCAAAGTCGGGATAACTTTGCAGGGTCAGATGTCCGTCTTGCGAGGTGGCCTCAATGGGGTTTCCGTTGAGGTCGGACATGACGATGTTGGAGAGCTTGAAATCGTAGGTCTGCGTGTCGTCAAGATAGGTGGACACCTTGAATACGATGTTGCACAAACGTCCCGTGTTGCCCAACAGGGCTTGGTTGGTGGGCGAGTAGAACATGAAGCGGTAACGGTAGCTTCCTTTGCTCTGGCCGCTGATGATGTGGTCAACGCGGCGGTTGTCGGCCACTTGTGTGGAGTCGAGATACACCTGCGAGCCTGATGGCATGGTGATGTCGAACTGCACGGCGGTCACTTCCAGCGTGTTGGTCAGATAAATGGGTACGGACACAATCTTGCCACGCATGCCATTCACATCCTTCACGCTGAGTTCGTTGATGTCCTGAGCTTGTGCTGTCATGCTGACAAGCAGCAGGAGCAACAATGATTGGATATATTTGATTGCTTTCATAGGGCTATAGATTTACTTGATGATGACTTTCTTTCTGTTCACAATGTAGATGCCCTTTTCAACAGGCTTCTTGTCCAGTTTCCTTCCGTCGATGGTGTACCAGATTTCCTTACCTTCTGCAAGGGTGGTGGAGAGGTTCTCAATGCCAGTGACGATGTCAGCATCAGCATCGTTGAGGATAGCTCTCATCATCTGAGCCTTTGCGTCCACCATCGTGGCTGCATCGATATAGCCTTGAGCGGCATTCGTTGCCAGGGTAGTCACACCAGAAGGCAGGGTCTTGCCAGTCGTACTATATATAATAATGTGTACACGATCGTCGGCGAGTTTTTTCTTGCTGACTGTCATGCCCGTGTTGGCCATCCAGTTGATGCGCTCGGCATCGGCAGCACTCATTGTCATGTCGATAGCTGCTACAGGTCGGCCCGCATTGAGGATGACGCGTTCGTTCTTCACGTAGAGCGAAGCCTCCGATTCCTCGCTGGATTCAACAGCCTTGGCACGTCGAGCATTCGCTCCAGCCGTAGTTGGTTCATTCATCGAGAGCAGCAAATCCACTTCCCGTACCACGTCGAGCACGTTGATGGCATTGTCGGCATTCAGGTCGCCAGCCGTGAAGTTGTAGCGATAGGTGGGGTAAGTGGTGCCGTCGTTGAACAGGTAGTTGATGCTCTGTTGCAAGTCACTGACGTTGCACAGTCCGTTGAAATCCACATCGCCCATGTCATAGTAGAAGTTGGCTTTGAACGAGGTGGTCTTGTTCTTCGAATCGGTGTAGGAACACTGGGCTTCATCGCCGCTGGCACCCTTCCATGTACAGTTACCTGTCACGTTGAAGTCGTTGTCACCCACGTAGTTCAGGTTGAACGAGCTCCAGTTGGTCTGATTCTTCACGTTGATGCTGATGTCCTCTGCGTAGGTGCGGGCGGCAGGGTCGTAGAAGACGATGCTGGGTAGGGTGGAGAAGAAACCAGACTCGGTCATGTCGCGTAGGTCAACAGTCGCCACGATGTCAGTAATGGTTTGGTTGCTGATGTCTATGTCCTCAATGGTCTCTGCCAGTGCTGGCC
Organism: uncultured Prevotellaceae bacterium; assembly: GCA_947167515.1. Lineage (GTDB taxonomy): Bacteria > Bacteroidota > Bacteroidia > Bacteroidales > Bacteroidaceae > Minthosoma. The sequence continues at coordinate 25,986 of CAMVIM010000021.1, forward strand.
ATACGGTGCTGAAGCGGTTCTGATGCACGTCGAGTGTCTTCAGGGCTGGCAAGTTATTGACGAGGGTGGAGATGTTTCCTTCGAGTTTGTTGCGTTCCAAGTCGAGGTATTCGAGGGTGGGGCTGAGTGTCTTGCCCGATGCGAGCCACTCTTCCACCTTGTCAGAAATGTTGCCGTAGAGTTCGACGTTCTGCATGTCAATCTTCTTCACCTTTGGCAGGGCGAAGAGGCTGACGGGTGTCTCGTTGGCGTTGAGGTTGTATATGCTGGTGTTTGCACCCATATTGATTTCTTCCACATGGCCGTTGTTCCATTTCACTCCGAAGATGCCAACGGCACTCTCCTTGCGGCCTTCCACCAGTTTCCAGTTGGCAGGTGCACCGCCACCGCCACTGCCTGTCCAGGTGCTCTTCTGTTTCGTCCAGTCATAGGTCTTGCTGTAGAAGTCCCATAGCAGGGCGAAGTCTTCATCAGCAATCTCTTGCAGCGTGAACGTACCTATGTTATTGAAGGTGGCGGGCTTGTAGTAAGGCCCTTCCTCAAAGACGAGCGAGATTGTGTAGTCGCCAATCGTCTCGGGCATCTTGGTGGTCGTGTTACCCTGCTTGTCGGTGTAGAAGACCTGATAGTTGCCCATGCCTTCGAACCACTCGACCATGACGGCCTCAGGACTGCCGGAAACATAAGTTTCGGCCGTGGGTGTGTAGAGATGGATGAGGTCTTCCGTCAGAGTCTTCTTCGTGGCTGGATAGCCCTTGATGGTGCGGTTGTCGGTAGCATCGGGAGTCCATGCCGTGCTGTTTTGGTAGTCGCTTTCCTGTCCTGCAGGTACCAAGAGGCTGAAAGCGGGCTGATACTGCCAGAACACGTGGTCTTTGGTTCCTGGCATGGTGCTGCCCATGATGCCGATGCTCTTGAAGTTGGTGTTCGATGAGGTGGCGGTGGTGTGGACAGCCCAGTTGCCGATGTTTGTCACCGTAGAGGGGATATTGATAAAAGGCAACTTCTCAGTGTATGCGAAACAGCTCTGTCCGATGCTCTCCAATCCTTCGGGCAACCGCACGTAGCGCAGTCCGCGGCAGTAGCAGAAGGTTTCGTAGCCGATGCTCTTCACAGCATCGGGAATATAGATAGTCTGCAACGAGTCGCAGCCGTAGAAGGCATAGTCGCTGATGCTGGTGATTGTGGCAGGCAACTCAATGTTGCGCAGACGGTCACATTCTCTGAACATACCATTGGGGATGGTCGTCATACCCGTCTTGGGCAGCGTCACCTTCCGCAGAGAGGTGTTGCTCTCGAAGTGGTTATTACCATTGAGGGTCAGTCCCTCCATGTTCTCGGCGAAAGTGAGGGTGTAGATGCTGTCGCACAAGCTGAAGGCATTCTGATTCATCTGCTTCAGCGTGGAGGGTAGGGTCAGTTCCTTCAGACGGTCGCAGTGGGTGAAAGCATTCCTGCCGATGGTCTCCAGTCCTTCGTTGAGGGTGAGGGAGGGCATGAGCGTATGGTAGAAGGCATATTGCTCGATGGTCTTCACCGTGACAGGCATGGTTACAGCCTTCAACGAATTTGCCTCATGGAAGGCATAGCCACCGATGGTCTCTACATTGGGGGGCAGGGTGACATCAGCGAGTTTCTTACATTGGTAGCAAGAAGCGTAGGGTATGGTAATGAGGTTCTTGGGAAATACTACCGTTTGCAGGTTGCCGCACTCGGAGAGTACGTATGTGCCCATGGTGGTCAGCATTTCGGGGAAGATGGCACTCGTCATCTGGTTACAGTTGGAAAAGGCGTTATTGCCGATGCTTTCCAGTCCGTTGTTCAGCTGCACAGCCGCAAGGCTGGTATTTCGGAAAGCATGGTTGCCGATGCTCTTCAGCGCAGCAGGGAAGGTGGCAGCTGCCAGATTCTCGCAATAGGCGAAAGCATTTTCTCCGATTGTTTTTAAGGTGGCAGGCAACTGCACTGAAGCAAGAGCCTTACACTGATAGAAAGCGTAGGGGTAGATGTTCGTCACTTGGGTGGAGAAGATGTTGATGTTCTCCATTGCTGCGTTGCCATAGAACATGCTTCGGCTCAGCATGCTGAGGTGGGCTGGTAGCTTGATGCTCTTCAGACTATACATGCCGCTGAAGTGCGACTCTCCCTGCAGGGTAACATCGCCATCACCTAAGAAGGTGACATTTTCCACTGCCTCGCAGTGAGAAAACGCATAGGAACCGAGCGAGGTGAGCGTAGCTGGAAGCGTGATGTCGCTGCTCAATTGCTTGCAATTATAGAAAGCGTAGTTGCCGATGGTCGTTACCTTCGATGGGATGTTGACAGAAGTCAGGTTGCTGCAGCCATCAAAAGCGTTCTCGCCGATGGTGGTCAATGTGCCAGGCAGTGTGACCGATGTCAGGCTGCTGCAGTTATAGCAGACTCTGGACCCGAGGCTGGTGAGCGTGGAGGGGAACATCAGTTCCTGCAATGCCTTACATCCATAGAACACGCTTTGTCCCAGCTCCGTCACGCCCTCGGGTACCCGAAAAGCTGTTAGCTTCTCGCAGCCGTCGAAGGCATAGCGCCCGATGCTCTCCATCGTCGTTGACTTCATGTCAACCGTCTCCAGCAGCTTGCACGACTGAAAGGCATAGCTGCCGATGGTCTTCACCCCCGCTGGAATGTTGGTGGCAGTCAACCCCTTGCAGTTGCCAAAGGCATAGTCGCCGATGCTGGTCACTGTGGAGGGGAGTACGACGCCGTCTAAGATATCGTCATCATAAAATGCGGCGTATCCAATGCTCGTCAGTCCCTCATGTAGGGTCACAGAGGTAAGACTGTCGCAGTCGGAGAAAACATAGGGTAATAGTGTCGTCACACCTTGGGGTATCGCCACCGCTTTCAGTGCCTTGCAACCAGAAAATGCACCCTCCCCTATAGATGTTAATGATGACGGTATCGCCACCGCTTTCAGTGCCTTGCAATACTGAAAGGCACGCTCCCCTATAGATGTCAATGATGACGGTAGCGTGGCCGCTGTTAGTGACTGGCAGTTGTAAAAGGCACCCTTGACAATCTCAGTGATGGTCGAAGGCAGATTGATGCTCGTCAACTTATTACAGTTGTAGAACGCAGCCTCGTCCACCTTCGTCATCTGCGAGCCCGCGGCGATGGTCACTGTCTGCAGACTCGTGCACTCGGAGAAATTGCTCGAACTGAACTCTTTCAGCGAAGCAGGAATCTCCACCGATGTCAGGTTGGTGCACCAGCGGAAAGAGCAGAAGCCCATCTTTTCCAGTGTGTTGGGGAAGGTGACAGACGTGATGAACATGCGTTGGTCAAACGCATACTCACCGATGTACTTGACCGTGTAGGTCGTTCCACCCGATGTGATGGTGGAGGGGATGACGATGTTTGGCGTGCTCTGGTAGAGGCACGAGGAGACAGTCGCCGACCCGTCGTCGTTGAGCGTGTACCGCAAGGAGTCCACGTCCACCGTTGTGGCTGCCCTGGCCGTCATGGCCGTCAGCAGCACCAGCAATAAGGTTAAGGTCTTTTTCATATTAGGTTAGTTTTGGTATAATTATTCAGGCTATAATTTACAAAATTACAATATTTTATCTTAAATTATCAAAGGGAAGACACCCATCCCCCCCATTGATTAACAAAAATTAACTCAAATATTTCCATAAAAGGACAGAGTAAGGGGATATTGGGGAAAATGGAAACTTTTCAAAAGGAGAAAAAGTTGTCAAAAAACTTTATCACCAAGAAAAAGAGGGATTTCATTTCTTTTCGACAACAGATGCCACGGAACACCCTCTTTACATACAACGCCGTTCAATATGTAAATTGTACGGCATACCAATTACATATTGAACGGCATACAAATTAGAAATGGAACGTCGTTGCGCGTAGTACGAAAGTTGAGTTAAATAGATAAAAGGGGCAATAGGGGAGCCGCATCACTTGGTGATGGGCTTGTATTTGGGCACGAGCACCTTCATGATGAGCCATGCGATGAGGTAGGCGAGGGCGCAGTAGCAGAAGACCATCATGTAGCCGGCGGGCTTGCCGGTGCAGGCTTCGGTCACGATGGACTCGTTCTCGTCGTAGGTGAACTGGTAGAGGAAGCTGAACTCGTCGCCTTCCTGCTCGGCATAGGTGAAGAGCAGACCGCTGCCCCAGTTGATGGCGAAGGAGCAGAGGCCGCCGAACATGGTGCCGATGCCGGTGATGGAGGCGATGGCGGACTTGGGGAACATGTCGCCGATGGTGGAGTAGAGGTTGGCTGACCATGCCTGATGTCCTGCTCCGGCGAGGCCGATGATGATGCAGGGCCACCACACGGAGGTGCCAGCGAGGGGCTGGGCGAACATGGCGAAGATGGGGAAGAAGGCGAAGATGAGCATGGCGCGCATGCGGCCTGCATAGGGTTCCATGCCGAGTTTCTCGACGAAGAGTTTGGGCAGGTAGCCGCCGCCGATGCTGACCACGGTGACGATGAGGTAGAGCACGAAGATGAGTGCCTGGCCCATGGGGTCGGATGATTTGTAGCCGAGTTCGGAGAAGTAGGCGGGTGCCCAGAAGAGGAAGAACCACCATACGCCGTCGGTGAGGAGCTTGCCGACGATGAAGGCCCAGGTCTGTCGGTAGGTGAAGCACTTGAGGAAGGGTATCTGGAGGTTGTCGTTGGCCTGCTCGCGGGTGGGTGCGGCGGCTTTTTCCTCGACTGCGGGTGTGTTGTTGTCTTGCTGGATGTAGGCGAGTTCTGCCTCGTTCACATGGGTGCTTTCGGTAGGCTTGTTGTAGAGCACAGCCCAGAGGATAGCCCAGATGAAGCCGACGCCACCGATGATGATGAAGGCCATTTCCCAGCCCATCCGCTCGGCGAGCACGGGGATGGTGAGGGGTGCGGCGAGGGCACCTACGGAGGCTCCTGCATTGAAGATGGAGGTGGCGAGGGCACGGTCTTTCTTGGGGAAATATTCGGCGGTCACCTTGATGGCGGCAGGGAAGTTGCCTGCCTCGCCTGTGGCGAGCACGATGCGACAGGCGAGGAAGAGCCAGACGCTCCAGGTGCTGATGAGGAGAGCGAGGTCGGTGCCTGCCTTGACAGCTCGGAGGGCTGCTTCGTTTTCAATGCCTGTGAGCGACATGGTGATGATGCCGCATGCTGCGTGGAGGCAGGCTCCGATGGACCAGATGATGATGGCCCAGATGTAGCCTTTCTTGGTGCCCATCCAGTCGATGAACTTGCCTGCGAAGAGGGAGATGAAGGCGTAGAAGATGGAGAATGCGGCGGTGATGAAGCCGTAGTCGGCATCGCTCCAGTGGAAGTCGAGCGCGATGAAGTCCTTCCATGTGAGTGAGAGCACCTGGCGGTCCATGTAGTTGACCGTGGTGGCGAGGAAGAGCATCGCGCAGATGACCCAACGATAGTTGGTCATTTTTTGCATTGTGGTTGTACTCATGATTGTTATATTTTTAATTTTTTAATTGTCAACTTTTTTATGTTGTAGAAGTTATAGGAGTTAAAGAAGTTATCGCTACGCTCAGAAGTTATAGACGAATGCTGTTGTCAATGAGGCGATTCACGCTTATCTCCACTCCTGCTCCCTGGCAGTCGGCTCCCATGGGGGGATTCTCTTTCAGCAGTCGCAGGTGGACTGCGGTGGCTCCTGGCTGCTCGTCGAGGATGGCTTGGGCGATGCGTCCTGCTGCGTGTTCGACGAGGGCTGAGGGGTGCTGCATCTCGCGCCGGATGGTGTGGTAGATGTCGGCATAGTTGATGGTGCCGCTGAGTCGGTCATGCTGGATGGCGTCGGAGAGGTCGGCTTCCACCTCGCAGTCGATGGTGTAGTAGGCTCCGACTTTCTGCTCTTGTGGCATCACGCCGTGGTAGGCATAGAGCCGCAGGCCTTTCAGAATGACTTTTTGTGACATGGGCGAGGTGAGGGTTAGTCTGTTTCGGAGGGGTCGGTGTCGAAGTCGATGTCATCCATCTGCTCGTAGTTGCCTTGCTCGTCGGCAGGGATGGTGTATTTCTTCAGGGCACGTGCCACGCCGTTTGCCCATGTGTTGATGTTTTCGTTCTCAAGTTGCAGTGAACCCACGAGCTTGATGACGTTTGTCAGGGGCATCCTGTAGCGCAGCACTCCGCTGATGAGCTTGGCGTAGTTCCAATATTCCTTGTTGAATCGTTCGGAGAGCCCTTCGATGGTGGTCTTGTAGCCGCGTCGGTTGACGAAGGTGAAGTCGTAGCGTTTGGTGCCGTCGGCATTGATGTGCTTGATGATGTATCCCTTGTTGACGGTTTTGGGCAGCGCGATGCCGTCTTCATCGTCGAGCACTCCCGTGAAGATTTCATAGGGATAGCCGTCGAGCAGTCCGACGAAGGCAACCCACTTCTCTTTTTTGTTCTGGAACTTGACCACGTCGCACTCAAGGCTGACCGGACGTTTCTCGGTGATTTCGAATTGGGGGCGGAAGGAGTAGATCTCGTTGTCGAGTATCGAGAGGATTTCCTGCCGTTCGGCTCCGTCTTCGGGTCCTTGCAGTGCCATTCTGAGTTTCTCTTCGCCAAAGTCGGCTAAGAGATGGAGGATGGCTGTGGATAGGGTTTGTACAGATGACATGTCAAGATGGTTTACAATTTGTCGTTTTCAAGTCGTTTTGACCATGAAAAAGTGTTAAGTATTGACAAAATTACGGCACTTTTCCGAAATGACAAAATAAAAATGAAAGGATTTGCTTAACTTTGTGGAAATTTGTAAATCATCAATCGCTAAAACGAGAATTATTATGGCATCATTGAGCAATAGACGAACGATTCGCAAGTATAAGAAAGAGGACATCTCGCCTGAAAAGATGGAGTCGCTGCTCTTCCAGGCATCGAGGGCTGCCACGATGGGCAACATGCAGCTGTATAGTGTGGTGGTGACACGCTCGGAGGAAATGAAGGAGCGACTTTCACCGCTGCATTTCGGACAGCCGATGGTGAAAGACGCTCCTGTCGTGTTGACGTTCTGTGCCGACTTCAACCGCTTCACGAAGTGGTGTGAACAGCGAAATGCGGATGCGGGTTATGACAATCTGCTTTCGTTCATGAATGCTGTGAGCGACACGCTTCTGTATGTGCAGGCGTTCTGCTCGCTGGCGGAAGAAGCGGGGTATGGCACTTGCTATTTGGGCACGACGCTCTACAATCCGCAGGGCATCATTGATGTGCTGAAACTGCCGCGGCTGACTTTCCCTGTGGCGACTATCACGGTGGGTGTGCCTGACGAGTGTCCTGAACAGCCCGACCGCTTGCCCCACTTGGCGTATATTCATGAGGAGACTTATCATGACTATGTGCCGAATCAGCTGGACATCATCTACTACTTCAAGGAACAGTTGGAGGAGAACCTGAAGTTTGTGAGAATCAACAAGAAGGAGAACTTGGCGCAGGTGTTCACCGATTGCCGGTACACGCGCAAGGACAATGAGGCGATGTCGAAGGGGCTGCTGGAGACGCTGAAGAAGCAGGGCTTCCTTTGATAGCACTCCTTGGACTTCACTCCTCTTCGTCGGCTATCTCGTCGATGTTGTCGATGTCTTCCAGCTCGATGTTGTTCTCGTCGGGCTCTTCGTCTTCGATTTCTTCGTCCACATCGCCGTCTAACTTCTTGAGTTCCTCTTCGTCCATATCCTCCTCTTCTTCTTCCTCCTCCTCTTCGAGTTCGGTTTCCTCGTCGTAACCATCTTCTTCGTCTTCTTCGGCGTGGCGATGGCGGCGTCTGCGCCCGTCTTCCTCATCGTCGATGCTGTAGTCGATGTGTACTTTCTCCACTTTTGGCTTCGGCTTCATGAAGATGCCTTCAATCCATGTGCCACGCTCAATCTCCAGCACCTCGTAGCCATCGTCCTTGCGGCGGTCGATGATGCCTCCCTCCTTGCGCATGGTCTTTTCGGGCATGATGGTGCAGTCGACGAAGAAGGCAGACTCGATGATGTCCTGAATGGCGAGTGGAAGGCCTTTCCAGCCTGTTCCCATGTTGTGATTGATGAGGTCGAGCACTTCCCAAGCCTGAAGGTGCTGTATGTTTTCCAGGGTCAGATCCGTCACCTTCTTGATGGGGTGCTTGCGGATGGCGATGGCGTTGTTGCCATTATCGTCGGTGGTGGAAAACACTTCATATCCCATTTCTTCGATTTTGTTCACTTTCTCCGTGTCCTCTCTTTTGAGGTATTGGATGTCGAAGACGGTGCGGATGATGTTCTTGTAGTGTTTCTCGCTCTCTGAAAATTCGTCACGATGCTTCTTGGCATCGATAATCATCTGGCTCAGTTCGCCAGCGGTGATGGTCCAGACATTGCTTTTGTTCAGGTCGTCGAGCGACATCTTGGTCTTTTGTTTCATTGCTGCAATAATATAATAATGTGTAAATTGGTGCTTGGAAGAAATCGCCTGCAAAGGTACGATTAAGTGAGAGAAAAACCAAATTTTATTTGAGTTTTTCCGAACGAAAGTACTTTCGAGCGAAGCTCAACGGTACGATTAAGTGAGAGAAAAACCAAATTTTCTTCACTCATTTCTTTTTTTTAAGGTGTTCAGGCGAGCATAGCTCGTAGTCTTTGAGTTTTTCCGAACGAAAGTGTAAAGAACATCTGCCAAGGATGAGGAAAGATGACCGAAAAAAGAGGAAAAAGGACATAAGTGCGAAAAAAAGAGGTTTTTTCTTTTGCCGTGTCCTATATTTGTCCTACATTTGTATTTCAAAACGATTGACAGAAGAAAATGTGTAAGAGAGTTTCATTAGTAATAGGGCTCATTTTGTTGTTTTTTGCAGAGCAAATGGCAACGTCGTGTACGGGGTTGTCGAATAAGAAGGGTCAAGACGCTGTGTGCGATAGTTGTAATGACTCACTGGTGATGGCTCAATTAGAGATTAATCCCAGGCTTGTCTTGAAAACTGTTGACAGTTTGGAGGCTACGGGTTTAGTGCTTCCTCAGCGTTTGTACTGCTATCGTGCCTTGGCATACGATAAGTTGGACGAAACTCAGATGGAGATAGAATGGGGCGAAAAGGCATTGGAGGGCGATACGCTGCTGCTGGAGGATGCTGCGCTGTTTTATCAGGTGTCGGATAAACTGTTCACGGATTTGGTGAATCGAGGCGAAACGGAAAAGGCTTTAGCTTTGGCTCAGCGCGCATATGATGAGTCCAAGAAAGATGTGAGTGCCGACGGAATGCGTTGGACGGCCATCTTACTGCATGACATAGGCTATAGCGAAATGCAGCTTGGCCACATTGATGAAGCCGAGAGCTGCTTTAGCCAGGCATACATTGCCTTGAAGCAGTTGGCGGCTTCCAACGGGGACTTTTCCGCTTTGCTGACTTGTGCAAGGGTTTCGTACAACATTGTGGATGCCTATAATTGCACAGGACAATATGACAAGGCAGCGGCGTGGATAGAGTCGGCTGAAGATGCTGTTGAACAGATGGGAGCTTCGCCTGAATGTACACAGGCTGTCAAGAATGACTATCTGGGTGGGTTGGCCGTCCAGAAGGCTATGATGCTCTTAGAAAAAGGGCATCGTGCAGAGGCTGACCGAGCTTACGCAACCGCCGTTGAGTTGGATTATGCTAAATCGAACCATGGTACTTTGGAGTGTGCCACTTACTTGGAACGTGCCAAGCGTATGGATGAACTGATGGCGCTGATGCCTCGAATCGACTCGCTCTCCACTGCATGGGGCAATCCTGCTTCGTTGGAGCATTGGAAACAATATCAGACCAAGCAGAATATGTAGAGTGGGGAGGGATGTTTGTCTCCCTGTAAGATATTTTTTACCATTTATAGTATTATTTATGAAGGAATTAGCGTTGAAGTATGGCTGCAATCCCAATCAGAAGCCATCAAGAGTTTATATGGAAGAGGGCGAACTTCCCATCGAGGTGCTTAACGGTCGCCCTGGTTACATCAACCTGCTGGATGCTTTCAACAGTTGGCAGCTGGTGAAGGAACTGAAGGCTGCTACGGGCATGCCATCGGCGGCTTCGTTCAAGCATGTGAGTCCTGCAGGTGCTGCAGTGGGCGCTCCACTCAGCGACACGCTGAAGAAGATTTACTTTGTGGATGATGTGAAGATTCCACTCACTCCGATTGCTACTGCATACGCACGTGCCCGTGGTGCCGACCGCATGTCTTCGTTTGGCGATTTCATTGCGCTTTCCGACACTTGCGACGAGGCAACCGCTACGCTCATCAAGCGTGAGGTCAGCGATGGCATCATCGCTCCCGACTATACGCCAGAGGCTTTGGCTATTCTGAAAGCCAAGCGCAACGGTACCTATTGTGTCATCAAGATGAATCCTGACTACCGACCTGCTCCCATTGAGCGCAAACAGGTGTTCGGCATCACGTTTGAACAGGGTCGCAACGAGATTGACCTGACGGGCGACAATCTCTTCGAGAATATTCCTACGGAAAATAAGGACATCCCAGCTGATGCGAAGCGTGATCTGAAGATTGCGCTCATCACGCTGAAATACACGCAGTCAAACTCGGTCTGCTATGTGAAGGACGGACAGGCTATCGGCATCGGTGCCGGTCAGCAGAGCCGTATCCATTGTACCCGTTTGGCTGGTAACAAGGCTGACATCTGGTGGTTGCGTCAATGCCCGAAGGTGCTGGCTTTGCCCTTCAAGAGCGACATCCGACGTGCTGACCGCGACAACACCATTGATGTGTACATCGGTGATGAATATGAGGATGTGCTTCGCGAAGGCACTTGGCAGAACTTCTTCACAGAGAAGCCAGAGCCTTTGACAGCAGAAGAGAAGAAGTCTTGGCTTGCCAAGAACACCAACGTGTGCCTTGGTTCTGATGCGTTCTTCCCCTTCGGTGACAACATCGAACGTGCCCACAAGAGCGGTGTGCAGTACATTGCACAGGCAGGTGGCTCTGTCCGTGATGACAATGTCATCGAGACTTGCAACAAGTATGGCATCGCTATGGCGTTTACAGGCATCCGCCTCTTCCACCATTAAATCTTATGGCTTCAGATAATGAAATCCAGTATGCCATCATGAATGGCATCAACTTCGGTAAGGCCAAGAGCGAGAAAAAGGAAGACCCTAATAAGGTCAAGACGAAGGCTCGCAAGAAAGGCTATCAGACAGGAGCACACAAGTCGGGCGCAGCTAAGCATAAGGCAGAAATACGCCAACGTGTGAAGAGCCGTCCTACCCAACGCAAAGGCTCATGAGAGGGGTTGGGTGTATCCTGATGGTTTTACTGCTCAGCTTTATTGCTTGCAAATCGGACAAGACAGGCAATGAGGCTGGGCAGTCTCCGTATGCACCTAATGCGTCGAAAGGCAATCCCCATTTCGACTTGCCAGACATTCAGCAGAACGGTGAACTGATTGTCCTGACTCTTTATGGCCCTGAGAGTTATTTCGAGTTTCGGGGTGAATATTTTGGCTTGCAGTTTATGATCGCGCGTCAGTATGCGAAAAGTATCGGGACAACCATCCGTGTGGATGTGTCGAGGAATCAGAAGGACTTGTATGAAAAAATCATGAATGGGGAAGGGGACATCATTGCTTGCCAACTGAACAGGACTGACTCGCTGATGAGCCAGCTGGATTTTGTGGGAGAGAAGGAAATCTGCACCTTCATGGACAGTGTGTCGCGTCAACGCAAGGATGAGTTTCTTCGTCCGCGTCAGCATGCCGCATGGGCGGTGCGAAAGGATGCGCCGCTCTTGTCGGCTTCGCTGGGCGAATGGATGAAAGCCCATCAGAAGGATTTCTTTGCTTACACCACCATCCGCGTGAGTTCTGGTGGGGGACGCACTTACACACCGCGTCGCAAGGTGGCTTCACCTCTTCTCAATGCCTCTCGCGGAGAGATTTCCCTTTACGACGACATCTTCAAGCAGCAAGCCATTAAGTGCAGTTGGGACTGGCGTTTGCTGGCAGCGCAGGCTTATCAGGAGTCGGCGTTCGACCCGCAAGCTGTCTCTTATATGGGTGCGATGGGATTGATGCAGCTGATGCCAGGAACGGCTCGTGAGGTGGGTGTGGTGCAAGCTGATGTGTTCGACCCGAAGAGCAATGTGCAGGGAGCCGTGAAGTACATCAACAAACTCAACACTCATTATGCCTCCATCAACAATGCTGACGAGCGCATCAACTTCATCTTGGCAGGCTATAATGCAGGTGCTGGTCATGTGGATGATGCTCGTGCCTTGGCTCGGAAGTATGGGAAGAATCCTGATGTGTGGCTGGGCAATGTCGATGTGTTTGTGCTGAAAATGAGTGAAGCCACTTATTATAACCAGCCCGAAGTGAAGCACGGCTATTTCCGTGGCAGCGAGACTTATGACTATGTGAACAGCATCCGCACTCGATGGAGCGAATACAAGAGAAAGATTAAGAACTGATAACTAAAAACTCTCCCTCCGACATGAACGAAACTGAAAAGGCCCCATTGCCTCATCCTCTCGTGGCCCTTCTCCCCATTCTGGTGCTCATTGCTTTCTTGAGCACAGCCATCTATCTTTTTGGCAGCGAATCGTTGAGCGGTGGCAGCCAGATAGCCCTCGTCTTGGGCACTTCGGTGTGTGTTGCCTTGTCCATGATGGTCTATCGGGTGCCTTGGAAAGCTTTCGAACAGCGCATCACCAAGACCATCGGTGATGTGGCGGTCACTTTGCTCATCCTGTTGGCAGTGGGCATGCTCTCAGGTTCGTGGATGATTAGTGGAGTGGTGCCAACCTTGATTTATTATGGGGTGCAAATCATGTCGCCTCAGTTCTTCCTTGTCAGTGCATGTGTCATCAGTGCATTGGTCTCTTTGCTTTCAGGCAGTTCGTGGACAACCATTGCCACTATTGGTGTGGCATTGCTTGGCATCAGCGAAGCCTTGGGCATTGATGCAGCATGGACAGCGGGTGCCATCATTTCGGGGGCTTATTTCGGTGACAAGATGTCCCCCCTCAGCGATACCACCATTCTGGCCTCTTCCGCCACAGGCACCGACCTCTTTGTGCATATCCGCTACATGATGTACACGACGGTGCCCACCTTCCTCATCACGCTCATCATCTTTTTCATAGCAGGGTTAGGTAATGGCGAAGGTGCAGAACTGCAAGTGGCTGAATATACGGAGGGGCTTGACCGCACGTTCAACATCTCCCTTTGGACCTTGCTCGTACCCGTCCTTACGGGTGTTCTCATATCATGGCGTGTCCCTTCTGTCATCACTCTGTTCGCTTCCGCCATTATGGCTGGCATCATGGCTCTCATCCTTCAGCCGCACATTCTCCATCAGATAGCCAACTCCTATGAACTCTCGACCTTTATGTCCTTGATGAAAGGTCTTGCCATCACCTACTATGGTTCCACCGCCATCGACACAGGAAACACGGCTCTCAACGACTTGATTTCCACGGGTGGTATGGCTGGTATGCTCAACACCATCTGGCTCATCCTCTGTGCCATGTGTTTCGGAGCCACGATGGTGGCCAGTGGCATGATAGAGAGTCTCACTCGTGTCATCATCCGCTTTGCCCGCAGCCGTTTCACACTTGTCGGAACCACCACTTGTACAGGTCTTTTCCTCAATCTCACCACAGGCGACCAGTTCATTTCCATCGTCCTCACAGCCGATATGTACCGCAATGCTTATCGTCAACAGGGCTACGAATCTCGTCTTCTCAGCCGCACCACCGAAGATGTCGCCACCGTCACTTCCGTCCTCGTTCCTTGGAACACCTGCGGCATGACCCAAGCCTCCGTTCTCGGTGTTCCCACACTCGTGTATCTCCCATACTGCTTCTTCAACCTCATCAGTCCTCTTATGACCCTGTTGGTAGCAGCGATTGGTTGGAAAATCAAGCAAGTGAAAGAACCATGATAATTGCGATTGTCCATCTGTTTGCCCTTTTGATGGATAATGAAAAAAGCCTTGCATCGGGTGCAAGGCTTTTCCTTTGTTGCTGCCAAATGTGGTTGAGGTCTTATTGGTTCTCTTCCACGTATTTTTCCATTTCGCTGAGCAGGCTCTGGTTGTTGTCGCCCACCTCTTCCCAGTTGTTGATGCGCCATTGGTTGTCTTCCCAGTCAAGACCGAGAACGGTGTGCAGCCATTGTTCGCCACAGGCAAGTTCGAAGGTGGCGGTGGCCATATTTCCTGTGAGGAGTTCTACCTTGATGTTCTTGGGAGTGAGAGGAGTGCCAAGGCCGTATGTCCAGCGCATTTCGTCGTTGTTGAAACTTTGTTGGTCGAGGGGCTTGCCTGCATTGACAGCACGTACCTGATGGAGGGTCTCGTTCCAGTATTTTGTGCAGTACATGCCATCGAGGTCGATGTTATTTTCAAGGCCGTCCTTGCTGGGAGTGAAGGCGAGGCTGACATCGGCGTATATCTTCTTGATTTGTGTGGCGACAGCCTCTTCTGTCCATTGGTCATTGGGAGCAACGTCCATGTCGGTTGAGGTGTCAGCCGTGAACGTGTCGGTAGGAGCGGAAGAGAGGGTGTCGGCTTCCATGTTGCTGTTGCTGGTCTTGTTGCCGCAAGCGGTCATGGAGAGGACAGCGAGGGCGGCGAGGGTAGTAAAAAGTTGCTTTCTCATGTTGTTGATGTTTTTAATGAAAAAAGAAAAGGACATGCGTCATACGATACATGTCCTTTTTTATATATGTGTCTTTAGTTGGCTGCTTCAAACTCTTTGAGAAAACGCACGTCGTTCTCAGAGAAGAGACGGAGGTCTTTCACCTGATACTTGAGGTTGGCGATGCGCTCGATACCCATGCCGAAAGCGTAACCCTTGTACTTGGTGGAGTCGATGCCGTTGGCCTCGAGCACATTGGGATGTACCATTCCACAACCGAGGATTTCGAGCCATCCGGAACCTTTGCACATGCTGCAACCCTTACCCTTGCAAAGGGTGCAGGAAACGTCCATCTCGGCACTGGGCTCGGTGAAGGGGAAGTAAGAGGGACGCAGACGAATCTGGGTGTCTTCGCCAAACATCTCCTTGGCAAAGAGGAGGAGCACCTGCTTGAGGTCGGTGAAGCTCACCTGCTCGTCCACATAGAGTCCTTCGACTTGATGGAAGAAGCAGTGGGCACGGGCAGAGATGGCTTCGTTGCGATAGACGCGGCCAGGGCAGAGCACTCGGATGGGTGGCTGCTGCTTTTCCATCACACGCGCCTGCACCGAACTGGTGTGGGTGCGGAGGATGATGTCGGGATGTGCCTCGACAAAGAAGGTGTCCTGCATGTCGCGGGCAGGATGGTCTTCTGCAAAATTCATTGAGGAGAACACGTGCCAGTCGTCCTCCACTTCGGGACCTTCGGCGAGTGAGAAGCCGAGACGCGAGAAGATGTCGATGATTTCGTTCTTCACGAGGGTGAGCGGATGGCGTGTGCCGAGTGGGATGGGATAGGGAGTGCGGGTGATGTCAAGATGGTTCACCTCAGTCTCCTGCACGGCAAAAGTGTCGCGCAGCGAGTTGATTTTTTCCATCGCCTTATTCTTCAGCTCATTGATTTTAATGCCGATTTCCTTCTTCTGCTCAGCAGGCACGTTGCGGAAGTCTGCCATGAGGGCCGTGATTTCTCCTTTTTTGCTCAGATATTTGATGCGAAGTTGTTCAATCTCTTCAGCTGACTGTGCCGTAAGGCCGTCAACCTCTTGGAGTAAACTTTGAATTTTTTCTAACATATTTTTTCTCTTCTATTAGTTCTTTTTCTGAAAAACTTTGCAAAGTTAGGTAAAATAAGTGAAAAGTGAAGAGTGAAAAGTGAAAAATCTAAGATACCGACAATCCGAAAGGCGTGTAATTTAGATTTTTCACTTTTCACTCTTCACTTTTCACTTAAAATGTTTACCTTTGTGGCGTTTTTTCAGAAAGATATGAAAAAAGGTTTAATTATAGCATTCATGCTGGGTTTTCTGCTTGTCTCCTGCAAGGACAAAAAGATGACTAATGTTTTCGATGATGAAAACAACGTGGATGAGGATTCCATCGAAGCCTTTGTGGGGGATACGCTCCATCTGTTTGAGGAAGTGGAGCCGCCTGCCGCAGTAGATGAACTCTTCGACGATTTCTTTTATAGTTTTATTGATGATGCCCGTTTCCAAAGTCAGCGCATCGTGTATCCTTTGCCCTGCAAGACTGTGGGAGCAGAAGAGAATGAAGAGAAGCTGACGAAGGAGGATTGGCAGCAATACGACCACTTCAAGAATCAGGAAGTTCTGGCGGTGATTTATGAGCGTGAGCAGGACTATGAGTTGGCAAAGGATACCTCGATGCAGCATGTTGGTGTGGAGTGGATTCCGCTGACCCATCAGAATGTGGAAAATTTCCATTTCAATCGTGTGAATGGGCAATGGAAGTTGACCGACATTGTGAAACGTCGGAGGAGCGAGATACCGAATGGCGATTTTCTCGATTTCTATGCTCGTTTCGTGGCAGACAGCACGTTTCAGCGCGAGTCGCTGTCCGACCCTGTGAAGGTGGTTCTGACTTCGGAGGACGGAGAGGAAGCTCCTGACGAACAGCAAGTGAATGCTGACGAATGGTTCGAGATGCGGGAGAGCTTGCCGCTGCCTCACGATGTGATTGTCAACGTGGATTATGGGCAGGCAAGCATCAGCCAGAACCGAAAGATTCTTTTGCTGCAGGGCATGAGCAATGGTATGCAGATGAAGTTTAAGTTTAACAAAAATGGCGACAACTGGCAGTTGTGTGAAATAGAATACTGACCCATCCATGCGTTGGGCGGTTGTTAATGAAAGGATTGAGGATTTGAAAGAATTTTCTAATTATAATTTACAGAACCACAATACGTTTGGCATGAAAGTGAAAGCTAAACGCTATGTGGAATATGGTAGTGAAGAAGAACTCCAGGCATTGATTCCCACGCTCAGCGGCGAGGTGCTCCATATAGGTGGTGGCAGCAATCTTCTCTTCAAGGGAGACTTTGAGGGGACGGTGCTACATAGTGCCATTGGAGGCATTGAGGTGGCTGAAGAAGTGGCAGATGAAGACGAGGTGCTGGTGCGAGTGGGTGCCGGTGTGGTATGGGATGATTTTGTGGCTTGGGCGGTAGAGAAAGGCTTGGGCGGTGTGGAAAACCTGTCGCTCATCCCTGGCGAAGTGGGTGCGAGTGCGGTGCAGAACATCGGGGCCTACGGAGTGGAGGCGAAAGATGTGATTGTGATGGTGGAGGCGGTCGATTTGGCGAGTGGAGAGAAACGCGTCTTTGCCAATTCGGAGTGTCAGTATGCCTATCGGCAGAGCATTTTCAAGAAGGAACTGAAAGGTAGGTATGCCATCACTTATGTGACCTACCGTCTGCATAAAACACCGCAGCTGAAGTTGGAGTATGGCAATCTTCGCGCAGTTTTAGAACAAGACTTGCCGCATGGAGAGAATCGCCCAGCGCTTGGGCTGGTGCGTCAGGCCATCATCGACATTCGCAATGCCAAACTGCCCGACCCGAAGGTGCAGGGCAATGCCGGCAGTTTCTTCATGAATCCAGTGGTGAGCCGCGAGAAGTTCCTCTCGATTCAGAAGGATTATCCGCAGATGCCTTTCTACGAAGTGGCGAACGGTGTGAAGATTCCGGCGGGATGGATGATTGAGCAGTGCGGATGGAAGGGCAAGTCACTCGGAAGAGCAGGGGTACACGACAAGCAGGCGTTGGTGCTCGTCAATCTTGGCGGGGCAACGTCGGAGGAAATCATCCGTCTGTGCGACACTATCTGTCAGGAGGTGAAGAAGAAGTTTGACATTGATATTCATCCAGAAGTGAACTTGGTATAAAGATATGAAAATCACCATACTTGGCAGCGGAACCTCATGCGGAGTACCTCAGATAGGGTGCCCCTGTGAGGTGTGTACTTCCACCGACCCAAGAGATAAGCGACTGCGCACATCGGCACTCGTCGAGGTGGGCGGCAAGCAAATTCTGATGGATTGCGGCCCCGACTTTCGTCAGCAGATGCTCCGCATTGACTTCAAACCTCTCGATGCAGTGCTCATCACGCATGAGCACTACGACCACGTGGGAGGACTCGATGACTTGCGACCCTACAGCATTTTTGGCGATGTGGATGTCTATACAGAGAAATTCTGTGGCGACCATCTGGTGGAGCGCATCCCTTATTGCTTCACTCCCAAGGAAAAACGCTATCCAGGAGTGCCTGCGCTGAACATCATTGAGATTGAGCCGCACGTGCCTTTCGTCATCAAAGATGCGGAAAAGGAGCCGATGGCATCGGAGTATCTGGAGGATGCCGTGAAGATGAAGCGCCAACAGGTGTGGGACGAACTGAATCGTTTGAAGAAACAGGGTGGGCAAGAGGCTCACTATGACGTGGAAATCATGCCCATCCGTGTCATGCACGGCCGTTTGCCCATCGTGGGGTTCCGCATTGAGAACTTTGCCTACATCACCGACATGAAGACCATCCCTGACGAAGAACTGCCCTACTTGCAGGGAGTGGAATACATGATAGTCAACGGTTTGCGCCACAAGGAGCATCCCAGTCACCAAAGCATTGAAGATGCCATCGCCTTCGCACAGAAGTTAGGTGTGAAAGAGGCGTGGCTTGTCCACATGAGCCATCACATCAAGCCCCATGCCATCGAAGAGAAGACCCTGCCCGCAGGCATCCATCTTGCCTACGACGGTGAAGTGATAGAGTTCTAAGGTTGAATACTTATACTTTTTTTCTGAAATCCTTTTTAGTTTTCAAAATTAGTTGTACTTTTGCAGCAAAAGGTTTTGAAAACAGCTCAATATGTCAAGAGAACAAAAAAACGCTATAAGCTACACTGTTGCTCTCATCAGTGAATTCGCTTCCTATTTCGGTATTCGCCCCCAACAGGCTTATGCCTACTTGAAGCGTTTCAAGGGTCTTGCCCATTTAGAAAATCACTATGGTGTTCTGCACACTCAATCCTTCTCAGACACCATTCATTCTCTTGCTCAAGTGTGTGCCAATCATGGAGGAATGTTGAGATGATTAAATTGTATCATGGCTCCAATGTGAAGATAGGGGTGCCCGACCTCCTGCATTCCAAACCTTTCAAAGACTTTGGAAGTGGATTCTATCTCTCGGCAGATGAACAACAAGCATGGAATATGGCATATCAAAAGGTAAGTCAAACGCAAACAGGAAAGGCCGAGGTGTGCGAATTTTTGTTTGACGAGACGATTATGTGGTCAAACGAGCTGAAAATCCAGACCTTTTCGGATTATAGCGAAGAATGGGCACAATTCGTACTAAAAAACCGTGATAAGAACATGCTCCATCCTGTACACGATTACGATATTGTTTATGGTCCAATAGCCGATGATGGAGTCACATACCAATTGCGTCGTTATCAAGGAGGTGTCATCTCCATACAACGCTTGGTAGAAGAACTTAAATACGCCAAGGGAATAACGTTTCAGTACTTCTTTGGTTCTGAACGTGCATTACAACAATTGAAAAGATTATGACCAACAAACTCAATCCTTTGCAAATACAAGTCATGAAAGACGACCTCTGTGTAGAACTCACAGAGGAGTTAATGAATGAATTCCACTATACCCCACAAGAGGCATTGGATGTCTTGTACACTTCGGAGACCTTCAATCGCTTGCAAGACAATGCCACAGGACTCTACTACCAAAGTGCAGGTTATGTCTATTCATTCTTGCAGAATGAGATACGAACAGCGAAAGTGGAATAGCCCAATCCATCCATGTCGTCACCAACCACAGTAGGCTTGTTGATAGGGAAATGCTCCTTTTCATACGCAATCACAATGTCAGACATCAGTGTCAACTCCACAGCGTTACGATTGTTCGCAGGTGTGTTGTCATCCACCAATGGCAAGAGTTCCTCGATTCTCTGAAGTGCGAACTCATATTGCTCTTTGGTCGTGTTGTTCATAATCAGTCCTCCTTATATGGTTGAAGCGTCAATTTTATCATACTCGGCATGCGTGCCTACAAATCGGATGAAAATGTGTTCAATAGTAAACTTTTTTTCAGCAAACAAATTCATTTAATATGCCTTCAGCATCTTCTTCACGATTTCCTTCATTTCCTCTCTCACGCTTTCAGGCTCCAGTACCTCCAGCTTCTCCCTGTGCCAAAGCAGTTGTTGGTAGAAGTTGTAGCAAGGTTCCAGATGATACTCAAAAATGCTCCAGCCTTTCCCTTTCTCCACTTCTCGTTGTGACTCATGGATGGGCAAGGCGCGCACATAGTTCACTTGTGCGCCCAACACCTTGATGCGGATACGTTCAGGCTTCGGCTCATCGCTGTGATTGATACCGAAACAATCCTTGAAATAATCCTTCACCGTGATTTGCTTCGAAGGCAACATCTTCTCCTCTGTCAGCCACATGCTGCTCATCCTCTCCAAAGCGAAGACCGATTGCCCATGATGAGGATTCAATGGCTCAGCCACCAGATACCAACGCTGTTCCCAAGTTCTCAGGAAGTAAGGGATGATGGTCAGATGCTTTTTTGATTGCTTGTTGTACGACCAGTAGTCGCACTCCAACCCACGCTGCTGGTCAATCGCCTCCAGTACAGTCTGCACATTCTCCACTCCGTTGGGAGCATCCATCAGCATGATACGGTCACGATGTTTCAGCGCCAGTTCCGTCATGCCCTCAATGTGATAGGCTGACAGAAGGTAGTCATACAGCGAATCCTCCTCACCATACAGATTCTCGTCTTTCACCAGTTCATACTTTCCTATGCTCGGATTGAACTCCACATAACAAGGGAACGTCTCAGCAATAAACTCTTTATACCTCGCAAACGTGCGTGGCAAAATATCTCCATCATACAGCGACGAGTATCGAAACCACTCGTTGATTTCCTTAAGGCTCAACGCCCCCTTGCGTTCCAGCAAGTGGATGATGTATAGGCATTTCTTGAGTTTGGACATAAGCAAATAGGATTAAACCGTTATCAATCCAAGTCGTTTTCATCCAAGGACATTTGTTCTATTTCTTCGGATAGCTCGGTTATGCAACTGTCAATGAGTCCTTCTGCTTTTGAAACAATGACAGTTTTTCTTTTTCTGATTGCTTTCTCAAAATAGTATTCCATACGGGCGCAGGCATAATCCACACGTTTGAAATCATCTCCCTCTGGACCGCCCACAGCATACATCGCAACAAGAAATTCTGGATCTATAACCTTGTAGTGAACAAGGTTGGCATCTACATAGTCAAATTCCTCTTGCGATTGAAGAAGGTATTCGTTACTTAGGCGAATTTTTGCTAGCAGAACGAGCCGGCTCATCTTGATTGCATCATCTTCGTGTAATTGATTACCGACCCATTGTGCTCCTTGTTCGAATACAAAGCCTCCTACTAGTCCGCCAATAGGGATTCCCCATCCCCCCTGATTACTAGTAGCTATACCACCTAACCACATTCCGATTGTAGCTCCTGTGGCTGTTGCACCGCCTACACATAAGTTTTTAATATATTGCTGATTGGAAACTTTTCCTTTTATAAGTGATACGGTGTCTGGGATACTGGTTATTACGAATAAGATGGTTTGTGTGATGACATCTGTTCTTATATTCTTTATTAGTACATTTTTAGCAGCTGCACCAGTAACATTTTTCTTTATTAAGGATTTGGCCAACTTTGTTATTACTTTTTTCCCAAAATCGGTCTTCCAGATATTATCAACCGCATATTTTGCACCCTTTGTGGTCAGAGCCGCGAATTTTCTTCCCACGGATGTCCTAATCAGTTGCATATATGCAACATGGCTGCCTAAAGTAATACATCCTGATTGTAGACCCGCAAGTAGCGACATCTTGACGGCATCGGAAAAGGACAATCCATTCTTTTTATTGAAGATGAGCGTTATGCCAAGATTGATTGTGAAGGAAATGCCCATAGTGCCAAGTGCGATAACACTTCCAGTCTTGATGTCAAATAATAGAGAATCAATGTTGCCTGCCTTGGCAATATTTTTCGCTTGTTTGTATGTGTAGTCTCCTTTCTTAATGATGTCTTTGGCTTTTTGAGGGTCATCTATGCCGACGTTCTTCATGTCGCCATGCTCAATGCGCTCTTCCAAGCGTCTTATAGCATCTTCATATTGGTCTTTGGGAACTTCTAGAATCTGGGGCCCGCCATTGTTGTCTACGTACTTATAGTTGCCTCCCGCACCTTCAAAAGCCGCATCTACACTTCCTTTTGCGGTCTGATAATACTTTGTCTGTATCCATTGTCCGTTGGTGATTCGGTCTGCTCCGTTCAGAGTATTGCTTCGTCCAACCTGTTCCACCTTCATGCCCCTTAAGCGTTCATTGAAGGCATTTGCGTCTTCAGCTGCAAAGCCTTGTGCAGACCTTGTGCGGTATTTTGTCCATTGAAGATTACGTTCAATTTGAGCAGCATCCAATATGGCTCCAGTTTGTGTGACAATTGTTTTATGGTCAGTCTTTGGTTTTTGAGGTTTCTCTTCTGTGTCTATTCCCATTTCGAATAGTTCACAACACTTGCCACATTTGGGGCAAATCAGTTTGTGTGCCTTCATCTCGGTTCCACATGAAGGACAATAATGTATGTATGACATGGTTTGGCGGCTTAATTAATATCGTTTGTAAAACTTGAATTATTCTCCGTGAGGATACGCAAAAATGCTATATGGAGTACACAAGGTATAATGACTCTATATGAAGCACCTCTTAAAACGCCATCTGTATATTTGTTGTAGTCCCTGACAAGTTCCAATGAAATCTGTTCAATATCTCTCATCGTCAATTTCTCAAACTCTAAATCCCAAATCGTTTTCAACAGTTCTATCTCCAACCTTTCTGTAGAAATTAGAGGATGATAATTGACTTCTAGTTTGTCGCACACTTTTTTCAGAACATCTCGATACTGGCTTCCTGAAATCAGCATGTTGGTGCCGAATCCTTGTATTTCTTCTATAATATTCGGTACCAAACGTTTTGTGTGATATTTGTAATTAGACTCAAAATATTTTTGTTTGGATAGGTTTTCTCGCAGTCTTTTTTTCCCATCTTGGGGATCATAGACTATCCACCCTACCAGTGGCTGCAATTGCTCATTTGAACAATTGCTCAAAAAAACCAGATCGGAATCGACTTTTACTTCTTTCTTCTTTTGAGAATTAGGTGCCGAATCCTGACTCACCAGGATGTTGACCCCTTTTGCGATAATCTCGCTTGTCTTCTTTAGCATAGTTTAGGTTGTTAAATTAACATACTAAAAGGCACGGCTCCATCACCGTAGCATCTATGCACCGCCAAGCGCCTTGCCCCTACAGCAACAGTAGTCCGTGCCTACACACGGACACTGGTTGTCTGTCTTCGGGGCGTTGAGTTTTGGCGGTTTCAGATGCCCAATAGACACCAATGTCTTTTTCTTTTCGAAATGTTGTTGCAAGTGTTGAGACACATGCACGGGGCAAATGTACAACATATTTCTGAAAAGTCTATCATTAGGCACGGACTTTTTCTCATTTGATGCTATTTTTTCTTTTCTTCTTCCTTTTGATTTGAGTGGATTTTTCTTTTTCCAGCCCAATCTCAATGGGACGAGGTGGAATTGTACTTCTTTCGATGTCATTTCCATAAATGTCATAATCCAATGTTTGCTGGCTGGGTTCCCACTGGTCTATTTCAAGATGGTATGTTTTATTGAGAAATCTCCGAACTCTTTGAAAGAACTTTCCATGCATCCTTTTTTCTCGGAGATGTAGCACCGTGTCAACGTACATGTGTATCATCTCATGGAGAATAGTGTCCCGAATCCAGCAATCATCATAGTATGTCAATCGTATGTTTAACGAAATGATGGGATAATTTATATTGAATCTGTACTTTGCTCCTTTGATCCCTATATAACGTCCCCAAGTATTTATGTATGGGGGTTCAGATTTGAAACGACACTCTCCAAGTTCTCTATTGAAATACAATTCATTGTATTCATGGAACTTCCTTTGCAGCAGTTCGTCCGTTATTTCGTGGTAGGGAACTCCCAACACTCTTACGGGATGCTTCAATCTATAAGGATCAACTTCTCCCATTGCTGGTTCGTTCTAATTTGGTTATACTTTTGTTTAACTCTCTTTCTTCGCATTTGGGCAGATTTTCTCTCTGACTTTAGCGAATTGAATCTTTGCCTTATCTATCAGGCCAGCTTTGTTTGCCTCGTTGTAAAGAGCCAATGTGGCTACTGCCACCCAAAGGGTACGAATCACTTTGTCCATAATTACTGTGTTTTTTTAGTTATATATCAAATTGTCGCTGCAAAGTAACAGGACACGACGGACAAAAGTTGTCCGACCAGCAAACTTTTCCCCAATTTTTTCTTGAAAGGGGCTAAACAATTCGAATCTTTGTAAAAATCCCCACTGACTTCATAGCCAATGGGGCAATAATGTCAGTAAAATAACCTATTGAAGATGTAACTCACATCTACTACAAAGCGTACGGCACAACGACTACGGTGTGTACGATAGAACGACAACCTTGTGTAGCCGTTCTCAATTTCAATTCTAAAGTTTGAGTTGTAAAAATCAAAGTTTGAGTTGCAAAACCCAAACCTTGATTTTTACAACTCAAACTTTAGAATTAAAGTCGATATACTTGTTAGACTGAAGTGGATGTGCCGTTGACACGTGAATGCTTGTTGAGGCATCATTCATTTTCTTATTACTACTCAACTTTCGGGAGTAGTTAAGTAGTTAAGAAGTTAAGAAGTTAAGCCGATACCATGTCAATGGTTCCCATCGATGAACTGACGAACAAAACATTTGGCTTAACTCCTGTCCGCAGGACGAGCGTAGCGATAATTCCTTAACTCCTTAACTACAAAGACGTTGAGCACATGAGGATGTGCCTATTTTGACACACCCTCATGTAAGGATGTGAGCATAAAAAAAGTGTGCCACAGCATATTGCGATGCTGTGGCACACTTGTGTGGGGGAGGTGGCTTGCCCGTGTGGGCAGTTAACCTGTGGAGTGTGTTCAGTATTCTTTGTAGAGGTTGATGTATTCCATCACGCTGTCGATGGCTTCCTGACGCATGTCGAGATGGAGAGAGCCGTCGTGGAGAACGTCGTTCATTACTTTATATACCATGCTCCAATCGCTGTCGAGATAGACTTGGGCGTCGATGAGCGATGTGATGAATGCGACGGAGAAACTTTTGTTTTTGTCTTTCTTGACGGCTTTGTGACCTAATTCCTGCGCTTCCTTCACATCGAAGTAATTGCTCATGGCTTTGGCGTAGGCATAGACGGCGAGTGTGCCGGCATCCAGTTTTTGGGCTAATTTTTCGGGGGTGTTTGCTTTGTGGCGTTTTGACAGATACTCAAAGAGTTGGTCTCCAGATGTCTTCCCTTCAAAATTCCAGCTGATGGCATTGATGACTGCCAGACGCACGTCGATGGGCGATGCCTTGTCTGCCAGAAAGTCGAGCATCGAGACGGGGATGGTTGTGTCGCTTTCGTTGACTAGTTTTTGTGCCATCTGCACCATCGGGTGGTCGTTGTATTTCTCTGCAAAATCGGTGGACGTGAGGGGGGAATCTGCCCATGTGAGTACACACGAAAGGGTGAGCAGCATGGCTGTGAAAAGGCGTTTCATGTTTCTTTCCGTTTGATGAGTTTGTATGATTGTCTCTCAGCCCTAAACTATTTCAGGCCTTCCCAGGTGCCTTTGATTTTCTTGCACTGGGTGTAGAGCGAGGGGCAGTTGAACACCTTGAACAGTTCTCCTTCGTTCACTTGGATGATTTCCACGCTGCGTTGCTCGGTGTCCCAGCCTTTGCCCATCATGTAGATGTACATCACGCGACCGTCGTAGAGCTGCATGTCCTGATGCTTGTTGACGCTGGCACGCATATTGACCGTGTAGGGATAGCTGGGCGTGTAGGCATTCTGAGGGGTCGCGCCTTCCAGCACTGCTGCTGGCAGATAGGGCTGATGGTATGAGTCATCTGCGGGGGCGTACTGCGAAGTGCCGAACTTCTCCTTCAACTGTGAAAGCACGGAATTCACGTTGGAAGGATAGTTGATGAGGCGGATGCATTTCTCTCCTTCAGCGCGGTCACGTCCGTAAATGGCCATCGCCATAGGCATCATGGCTGCTGTTCCGTAAGGAGTTTGTCCGAGGAATTTTGTGTAAACTTCTTCAAACTCTGCATAGTTGGAAGGCACGTTGGTGAAAGTGACCATACCCGTGGCTCCAGGGTTGTAAACCGCGATGCTCAGTGTGCCCTTTTGTGTGTAGGTGTGACCGTTCGTTGAGAAGGAAGACTCTTTGCCCGCCACCTTTGTCAGGGTCTTCAAGCCCTGCTCCTTGGCTTCTTTCTTTGCCTCCTGTTTCACGGCCTGTTTCCCTTTGTTGATAAGTCCTCTGATTTGTGCGTTTGCAGCAACATTCATGCTCATGAGCAGTGCGGCTGCCATAAGGATTCGGTTTAGATTTTTTCTCATAGTTGTCTTTGAGTTTTGAAAGTGAGTAAATAGTGTTCTGTACGGCAAAGGTAATTATTATAATTGATATGCCCAAGGTTTTTCCTGTTTTTTCTGCTGAAGGAAGTGCTTTCATTCCAGAAAAAGGAGTAACTTTGCAGCGGAAAAAACAGTAAGTGTGTGATTATGCAGAAACTGATAGAGGTACATGAAGGAGTGGTGAGGCATCCGCAGATGAAGATGGCTGCTCCGATTGATTTTGAGTTGCTGGCTGGTGAACAGCTGGCGATTGTGGGTGATAACGGCAGCGGCAAGTCGAGGCTGGTGGATGTGCTGACGGGGAAGTGTGCGCTCATGCCGATGCACGAGGTGAGGTATGACTTCTGGCCGAGCAAGGCGAAGATGGTGAGTGATAACATCAAGTATCTGACGTTCCGCGATTCGTATGGAACGAACGAGGGAGTGTATTACTATCAGCAGCGATGGAACCAGAACGACATTGATGAGACTCCGGTGGTGAGGGACTTGCTGGCAGATGCGTTTCGCATAGCGGAGGAAGGGCTGACGAGGAAGACGGTGTTTGATAAGTTTGTGGTGAGGGATGAAACGCCAGAGGAGGAGGCGAAGCGTCTGGCTCAGGAGGAGGCCGACCGCGCAGAGATGCGTGTGGAGCTGGAGAAGGTGAGAAAGCATCTGTTTGAGATTTTCCATCTGGAGCAGTTGATGGACAAGCATGTGATTCTCTTGAGCAGCGGTGAGTTGCGTAAGTTTCAGCTGACGAAGACGCTGATGACGAATCCGAGGGTGCTCATCATGGATAATCCGTTCATCGGGTTGGATGTGACGGCGCGTGGACAACTGGCTGAGTTTCTCACGTTGCTGACTCGCGAGACGCAGGTGGCAGTGGTGCTGGTGCTGTCGAAGACGGATGACATTCCAGACTTCATCACGCATGTGGTGGAGGTGAAGGACCTGAAAGTGGGGCAGAAGAAGACCTTGCAGGAGTATAAGGAGAGCATGGTGCCTGTGCCGCCACGGATGCTTTCGGAGGAGAAGGAACGGGCTATCCTGGCTCTGCCATACGCTGACGATGCCCACACGGAGATGGCTTCTGGAACGGAACAGGTGATTGATTTCCGTAAGGTGAACATCCGCTATGGCGAGCGTACGATATTGAAAGATTTGAGTTTCACCGTCATGAACGGTGAGCATTGGGCGCTGAGCGGTGAGAATGGGGCTGGGAAATCGACCTTGCTGAGCATCGTGTGTGCCGACAATCCGCAGAGTTACGCGAATGACATTGTGCTGTTTGGTCATCAGCGGGGCAAAGGAGAGAGCATCTGGGACATCAAGAAGCACATCGGCTATATTTCGCCAGAGATGCACCGTGCCTACATGAAGGACATCCCTTCCATTGACATTGTGGCGAGCGGATTGAACAGTGTGTCGGGATTGTACAAGAAAGCGAATCCTGAGCAACGGGCCATCTGTGAGTTCTGGATGGATGTGTTTGGCATCAAGCGGTATGCTGACACGACGTTTCTGAAACTGAGCAGTGGGGAACAGCGGTTGGTGCTGCTGGCTCGCGCGTTTGTGAAAGACCCCTCGCTGCTGATTCTGGACGAGCCGCTGCATGGGCTGGACTTGAAGAACCGCCGCTTGGTGAAGGATGTGATTGAGGTTTTCTGCCGGAGGAAGAACAAGACGATGATGATGGTGACGCACTACAAGGAGGAGTTGCCACGAAATATTGACCATGAAATCTTCTTGAAGAAGGTGCGTTGACTTCGGAGTCGGTGGACTGAAGATGGTTCCTTCGACACTGAGTTCATACCTGAGAGGACTGAGTTCATTGACTTAAAGAGATGTTTTATTTTCAGAAAAGAACGATAAGATGAAAATCATTTATTTTCATGGATTTGGCTCCTCGCATGCCAGTGGCACCGTGGAGGTTTTGCGTAGGGAATTGCCCAACGATGAGATTGTGGCTCCCGACATTCCTGTTGACCCAGCTGAGGCTTTGCCTTATCTGAAGGAACTGTGTGCGAAGGAGCAGCCTGACCTCATCATCGGTACGAGCATGGGGGGCATGTATGCACAGCAGATGCGTGATTTCAAGCGTATCTTGGTCAATCCAGCCTTTACGATGTCCACCATGTCGAAGGTGCTGAAGACGGGAGAACATCAGTTCTTTAATGGCCGCTACGATGGTGCCAAGACGTTTAGGATTACGAAGGACATCATTCAGCACCACAACCAGATGGAGCGTCTGCAATTCAAGAATATCACGCCCGAAGAGAAGGAAACGTGCTGGTGTCTGGTGGGGTTGCACGACACGTCGGTCACCAATGCGGAGGCTCTCTTCAAAAAGAATTACCTTGCCGATCACCTGACTCGCTTTGAGGGCGAACATCGGTTGAACGACAAGGTAATAAAGAAAGTTCTTCTACCGCTGGTAGAGAAAATACTTACTTGAAGTTTGAGTAAATCACTTCGAGGTCGAGTTCATCGTCATCGCCTCCGACCAGCCGTGCGCTGCTCATGCTGAAGTCGTGGTTGAGTTTCACGATGTTGCCGTTGGAGTCTTTGGTGGCTTCAACGGGAATGAGCAGCACCTTGTTCCAGTTTTCAGTGGCTTTTCCTCCTGCCTTTTCTCGTGCCATGATGGTAAGGAGACGGGCTATGTTGTTGAACACGTAGGTGTTGTTGTTGCTATTGAAGGTGGCCAGATAGGACTCCTTGCTGTCGTTCACGTTATAGTTCTCGAAGAACCCGTTCAGGTAATCATCCAGACGCACCATCAGCACCGATGTGGGAATGGCCAACTTGAAGTTGCTATCCACCTTGTCGTTGTAACGCGTAAAGGTGAGCTTGGCCGAGTTGATGGTGTCTTTCACATTGATCTGGTCGGCTGGAAGGGTGGCCAGTGTGAAGATGCCTGCCGGAGTTTTCAAATAGGTCGATTTGGTGTCGTTTAGCAGTTTTTCGAGGTTGCTGTTCTCGAAGCGGGTGGCTTCCACCACAGCGTCGGTGGCAGCCAATGAGGCCATGCCGAGGGTGTCTTTCTGATAACCTTCGTCGAAATATGTGAACTGGATGTTCATCTGCACGATGTCAATGTAGGCCATTGCTCCGTCACCGCTTTCGAGTTTGAAGTAAACACCCTTGCTGCATGGGTTGCCGCTGTTGAGCCACGTGGGGGTGTTGGTGAAGTGCTTAGGGTGTTCTCGGTAGTCGCGGATGATTTTTGTGCCAAGCTCGTTGGGCAGGTTCACTCGGATGTTGTTGATGTGTCCTGAGGCCCAACGTGCCGAGTCGGTGATGGTTCGGTCATTGAGTGTGAACCACTTCACGGCGAGGGGTTCTGCCTCGGTGTCATAGTAGTCGGCTGGATTGATGTCGGTGTAGTAGTCGGCATTGGGGTCGAGCTGCTTGTTGAGTTCGTAGGCACTAATCTTAAATGTGGCAAGTGAGTCACCCACAAAATCATCGATGATGAGACGAAGGTCGATGCTGATGCATGAGTCTTTTTCGATGATGTCGGGCATGGAGAATTCCTCGTCGCAGTGGAACTGCACCATGAAGTCATTCTTGATGGTGGTGCCGGTCTCGGGGTCGGTGAAACGTCCGAGGTAGGACTTGGTGGTACGCGCCAGCACGGAACTTCCTGCTTCGTAGGAAGAGGTCTTGACTTTATAAACCTGATAGTCTGTGGTAATCAGATCGGTGGTTGGCATCATATCAACGCCGAGGGTGGCTGTGTCATCATCGCACGATGCGAGCATGAGCAGCGCTGCGGCCAATGTCAATAGATGTCTGAGATTTTGTTTCAACATAGATTTGGCAAGCTGAAAGACTCTTTTAGAATAACTTCTCGTAGAAGTCGCTGAATGTATCTTTAATGGCGTCGTTGCTGACAGGCTGCAGCATGGGCAGGCCTAACGATTTGGCGTATTCGATGACGGAGGCATCCACTTGGTCATTTTCGATGATGACACCGTCGGCAAACTTCACGCCGATTTTCTCCAGTTCAGTGTGTCCAAAAGCTGTTCCGCAGATGTCTTTAATGTCATCGTAGTGTGCGTCTTTGTATTCGGTAAACTTGGCATTTTCGATGCCCAAATCCTGAGAGAACTCTTTGGGCGATACTTCCATCACAACTTTGGTGTCACGGAAGGAAGGCTCGTCACCGTAGGCCTTCTTGATGTAGAAGGGTGCCAATGCCGAAATCCATCCGTAGCAGTGGATGACGTCGGGCATCCAGCCTTGCTTCTTTACCGTTTCGAGCACACCACGTGCATAGAAGATGGCACGTTCGCAGTTGTCACTGTACTCGTTGCCTTCTTTGTCGGTCAGTATGCCGCGCTTCATAAAGTAGTCGTCGTTGTCGATGAAGAAGACCTGCATCTTGGCCGATGGCAGCGATGCCACCTTGATGATGAGCGGGTGGTCGGTGTCATCGATAATGAGGTTCATTCCAGAGAGTCGGATGACTTCGTGCAACTGGTTGCGGCGCTCGTTGATATTTCCCCATTTGGGAGAGAACGCTCTGATTTCATGTCCGGCTTCCTGTATTGACTGTGGCAGTAGACGGCCCATGAGAGACTTTTCGTTCTCTGCTACGAAGGGCTCCACTTCGGTTGTGATAAATAGTACTTTCTTTGCTTTCATGCTGTGTTTCTTTCCGCCTAATATACGAAAAGTAATGCAAAGGTACGAAAAAAAAGTGAAATGTGAAGATTTGGAAAGTGAAAAAGCGTGAAAAGCGAAAGTAGAAGGGCTAAAAAGACAGTTTTAGTCCTTGGAGGAGAGCATGGAAGTGGGGTTTTCATTCAGGAGGAATGGCCCTGTAGGAATCTTGCGTCGCAGCACTTCAAGGCTGAAGTCCACATTGGCGATGATGCCGTAGCTGCGCAATACCGTTTCGTGGGTCTTGCGGGCCAGTTCGGGGTGATTGTTCTCCTCGCTCAGGTGGCAGAGCCATACGTTCAGGAGTCCTTCGTGGAAATTTTCAGCGAGAGCGTAAGCCGCCTTTTTGTTCGACAGGTGTCCGTGTCCGCTGGCGATGCGCTCCTTCAATATTTCGGGATAGCGCCCCTGGCTCAGCATCTCGTCATCGTAGTTTGATTCCAGTATCAGATGGGTGCTCCGCGAGATGTATTCCTTCACCTCTTCGGTGGCATCGCCCACATCGGTCATGACACAAAAGCGGTAACTGCCCACCTCGATGAAGTAGCCCGCATTCTCCGATGCGTCGTGGGGCAGGGGAAAGGCGGTCACGCAAAACGGACCAATCTGGAAGGGTGTGCCCATCTCAATGTTGCGGCGATGCTCTTCTGGAATCTTGACGGAGGCCTGCCAGTTGCGGTCCATGCCCTCATGCACCAGTTGGGTGGCATAGACGGGCAGGCCGTATTCTTTGCTGATTTTGCCGGCAGCCTTGATGTGGTCAGCATGGTCGTGGGTGATGAGGATGCCCTTCACCTTGCCCAGTTTCATACCGTATTCCAGCATATTTTTCTTGAAGCGACGAAGACTGACACCACAATCGATGATGATGGCGTCCGTCTCTGTCGCAAGATAGTAACAATTGCCGCAACTGCCGCTTCCGAGGCTGAAAAAGGTCAGTGGCATTTCTCTGTTTTCTTTTTTATCCTTTTATTATTCTTTGGGCAGGTTAAGGGCAATATAGTCTTCGTCCAATTGTTTCTGATCCACAAACGATGGGGCATCGAGCATCACGTCGCGTCCGCTGTTGTTCTTCGGGAAGGCGATGCAGTCGCGGATGGAGTCGAGTCCGGCAAAGATGCTCACCCAGCGGTCAAGACCGTAAGCCAGACCTCCGTGTGGTGGTGCGCCATACTTGAAGGCATTCATCAGGAAACCAAACTGCTCCTGAGCCTTTTCGGGCGTGAAGCCGAGAATCTCAAACATCTTGGCTTGCAGTTTCGGATCGTGGATACGGATGGAGCCGCCGCCCACCTCGATGCCGTTGCACACCATGTCGTAGGCATCGGCGCGCACAGCTGCGGGGTCGGTGTCGAGCAGGTGGATGTCCTCATCCATCGGATGAGTGAACGGATGGTGCATGGCCATGAGGCGCTGCTCCTCGTCGCTCCACTCGAACATGGGGAACTCCGTCACCCACAGGAGGGCAAACTTGTTCTTGTCTCTCAGACCGAGACGTTCGCCCATTTCCAGACGCAGTTCGCACAACTGCTTGCGGGTCTTCATGGCATCGTTGCCAGAGAGAATGAGGATGAGGTCGCCAGGCTTGGCCTGCATTTTCTCCTTGAGAGCCTGCAGGTCTTCCTGAGTGTAAAACTTATCTACCGATGACTTCACCGTCCCGTCTTCCTGCACACGGGCATACACCATGCCCTTGGCGCCAATCTGCGGACGTTTCACCCATTCGGTCAGTTTGTCAATATCTTTTCGAGTGTACACGGCACAGCCTTCTGCACAGATACCGCCGATGTAGGCGGCATCGTCGAACACGGCAAATGTGCCCTTCTTCAGCACGTCGTCCAGTTCCACAAATTCCATGCCGAAACGCATGTCGGGTTTGTCGGAGCCGAAACGCTTCATGCACTCAATCCAAGGTAGGCGGAGGAAGGGTTCGTTAAGCTCCACGCCTCTCAGTTCCTTGAACAGATGCTTGGCCATGCCTTCGAACGTCTGGATGATGTCTTCCTGAGTGACAAACGACATCTCGCAGTCAATCTGCGTGAACTCAGGCTGACGGTCAGCGCGCAGGTCTTCATCGCGGAAGCACTTCACGATCTGGAAGTAGCGGTCGAAGCCAGCCACCATGAGCAGTTGCTTCAGTGTCTGTGGCGACTGGGGCAAGGCATAGAACTGACCGGGGTTCATGCGTGAAGGTACGATGAAGTCACGCGCTCCTTCGGGTGTGGAACCAATGAGCATAGGGGTCTCCACTTCGAGGAAGCCGAGATTGCTCAGGTAGTTGCGCACGGCGATGCAGAACTTGTGGCGAAGTTCCAGATTCTTCCTCACGGCATTGCGGCGCAGGTCGAGATAGCGGTACTTCATGCGCAGGTCATCGCCACCGTCCGAGATGTCCTCAATGGTGAATGGAGGAGTGACCGACTCGTTCAGCACCTTCAGTTCATTCACCTCAATCTCGATGTCGCCCGTGGGCAGGTTCTTGTTCTTGCTGTAACGCTCAGCCACCGTGCCCTTCACCTGAATCACGAACTCGCGTCCCAGTCGGTTGGCCTGTTCACACAGAGGTGCGTTCGTCTCTTCGTTAAACACCAGCTGCGTGATGCCATATCGGTCGCGCAAATCAACAAAAGTCAGCGCACCCATCTTTCTCGTGCGCTGCACCCATCCGGCAAGCGTCACCTGCTTGCCTGCGTCGGAGAGTCTCAACTCCCCATTCGTATGTGTTCTGTACATATTTATATATGTGTTATATGATTGCTTTTGCAAAGTTACCACTATTTTTCCGAACAAACACCACTTTCGCCCAAGAAACTGAAAAAAACTTCTGCGACAGCCCCAAAGTGCAGTGCCAACTTTAGCAATAATCAAGAGGAAGATAGTCACTTCCCCCACCGTCGCAAAGCCCCATCAGAAAGGCATGCCAACAGCAAAGTGGAATGCGAAGTCGCGGTCGAAGTCGTGGTGGGTGATGGGGTAGTGGTCGCGGCCGGTGTAGGCAGGGTCGATGGCTTTCATGCCGGCATCGAAGCGGACGATGAAGAAATTGGCATCCATGCGGAGGCCGATGCCGTAGCCGAGAGCGATTTGCTCGATAAATTTGCCGATTTTGAATTCGCCGCCAGGCTGGTCTTTGTAGGCACGGATTGTCCAGATGTTGCCGGCATCGACGAAGGCAGCTCCACTGAACTTCCAGAAAAGGCGGGCACGGTATTCGAGGCTGAGGTCGAGCTTGATGTCGCCCGACTGGTTGAGGAAGTTGATGCCTCGGTCTTTGCCGTTGTAGGCACCAGGGCCCAGGGAACGCACGGACCATCCACGTACGCTGTTAGCTCCTCCGGCGAAGTAGCGTTTCTCGAAGGGCAACTGGTTGGAGTTGCCGTAGGGGTAGGCGATACCGAGTGCGGTGTGGAAGGCGACGGAGTTGTTCTTGTCGATGCGGATGCTCTTGGAGTAGTCGAAGTCGCCGCGTACATACTGAGCGAAGGCAGTTCCGCAGAAAGTGTATTGTCCGTCTTTGTTGCGCTGGCCGTTAGCGATGTGGGTGGCGGCATTGAGCACGTTGCCCGAGGTTTCGATGTTGAAGCGGATGGTGTAGGCGTTCTTGCCATAAGTCTGTTCGCGCGCACCGAGTGAGTTGTAGGAATAGGTGTAACCCATCTTGGTGATGAGCAGGTTCTCGTAGTTGTATTTCAGGATGGCGTTGGTCTTTCCCAGCGAGTCGAGGTATTGCTCTTTAAAGGTGCGTGAAATCCACGGCATATAGACATAGTTCACTTCGAGCAGATCGAAACGGTGCTGCACACGCTGGTTCAGGTTGTTCCATTTGTAGCGCCATGCAGCGGTGAGCACTCGGCGCTGAAACTCGGGACGGTTCTGCAGGTTGTATTGCAGAGCAATTTCCGAGGTGGCGTGATGTTCCGTGCCCCATTGCCGCTTGACGAAGGGGAACAGGAACATGGGGAAGCCGAGTGAGGTTTCGGCACCCACTTCCACGTAGTCGTTGCCGTCGTAGCCTTCCAGATGGGTGATGGCTTCGTAGGCACCACGAATTTTGAAGGTGAAGGTTTCGGAGCCTCGGAAGAGGTTCTTGTTCTGATAGGTGGTGGAGAGAGCTGCACCGAGGTCACCAGCCGAATTGGTGGCTTCCACGTCGAAGCCGATGGAATGGGGCTTGGCATGGTTGATGACGATGTTGCAGTCGAGGGTGTCGGTACCCGGACGTTCGGTTAGGTTGATGTTGGAGAAGGAGATGGCGCTGAGTCGTGTGTAGTTGGTGTAGGTGCGGCGGAAGTGGCTGTCATTGTACAAATCTCCAGGATGCATCATGGTATGGCTGATGAGCAGATTCTTGCGGAAGTGCAGCCCTCCCGAACGTCGTGAGGTGGGTGTGATTTGGCTCAGGAAATGATAGCCCTTGTAGGAGAGGGTGTCCATCGGTTCATCTTGCGAGGCAATGTCAGTGAGGAAGTTGATCTGACCGATGCGGTAGGTCATGTGTTCGGTGGCTCCTGTGCGTCCGTTCTCCTGATGCAGTTTCACTCGCATGACCACATCCACCTCAGTGGAGTTTCGGGCGGTGTCGGCACTGAAGTGTATGTCCTCCTTGGTGAACTTGTAGTAGCCATTGTTGCGCAGATAGAAAGTGATGCGGTTCCGCTCGCCGTTCAGTGTGTTTACGTCGAAGGGACCTCCGCTTTTCAGCAGAGAGTTCACGGTGTCCTCCACTGTGAGGAAGTGGCGCAGCCCTCGGTCTTCCACCTGCCGGTAGATGTTTCTGATGCTGTATCGTTCGTTAGGATGCACTTGATAGAGCAGTTTCATCTTTTTGCCCTTCGGCAACTGCACCTCTTCCACCTCGCTCTTCATGTAGCCCGCATTGTTCAGCACCTTGCGTATGTCGCCCATCGTCTTTTCCGACTTCAAGCTGTCGTAGAGCACGGGTGCCTCGCCCAGTTTGCGCCAGAATCGGCATGAACGCTTGGTGGTGTCGGTGCCCGAAAGCATGTAGATCTTCAGCGGCACCCTTGCTCCGAACCATTTCGTGTTGGTGTTCTGGGTCACGTAGTCGCCCAGCGAAAAAGTCTTCATCACTTCCTCGTCGTCGCACATCACGTGCACATCCGTCAGCATGTGCTCGCCTTCGGGTATATATTTATCCACAGAGCATGACACAATGGCCATGCTCACGATTCCTAATAATATAATATGTGTAAGATGTCTCTTCACTCCTTGGGGCATCACTCTTCTTTAGTGCATTCCTTCACTCCTTCTTGTTGCAGAATCGGTTCTCTTCCGTATTCCAGACCATCACCTTGTTGGTGTGGGTGATGTCGGCAGGCTTGTCGCTACCATCCACGCGGAGAGCCAGGGGGTTGTAGCTCACGATGGTCAGTTCGTTGGTTGTGGCCGACGTGCTGATGATGCGGAACTGCTCCGATGTAGGCTCTTCCAGGTAGTCTGTGGCTGTGAGCGGTTGCCAACTGGTGCTGTAGAATTGGATGGATGAGTCGATGATGCTGTCGCTTCGTACGGTGTTGATGACCATGATGATCCGCTGTCCGTCGCTTTTCGTCAACATCTTCATCTCCTTGCTCGAATTGGGCGAGACGGTCATGCGGGCATAGTCGTCTGTCAGTTCGTTCATGATGGTGAACTTGCTCAGCAGGTTGCGTGTCTGCATGAACTTACCGTTCTTCTGGTTATCGACCAATTCCAGCCGGTTGTATTCAGAGAGGACGGGGCACACTTCCTGCGGCATTCGTAGGAAGAGATCCTTGAGCGATTGTGCTCGAAGACCTGAAAGTGAACAACTGAGAACTAAAAGTATAAGTATCTTTTTCATCTTCTTATGTGCAATTGACTAATCGATTGTAAATTGTAAATCGTCAAATCGTCAATGAGTTTATTCATGTCGGATGGCTTCGATAGGGTCCATGTTGGCAGCCTTGCGTGCGGGGATGTAGCCGAAGATGACACCGATGAAGGTGCAGACCGCAAAAGACACATAGATGGACCATGCAGGAATGCTGGAAGGCATACCGATGAGCGGCACGACAAAGTTGCTGACAAGTCCTCCGAGCAAGATTCCCAAGAGTCCACCTGTGAGCGAGATGATTACCGACTCGATGAGGAACTGGAGCGAGATGACCAGTCCCGTTGCACCAA
This sequence comes from uncultured Prevotellaceae bacterium, assembly GCA_947167515.1. Classification (GTDB taxonomy): domain Bacteria; phylum Bacteroidota; class Bacteroidia; order Bacteroidales; family Bacteroidaceae; genus Minthosoma. The sequence continues at coordinate 63,314 of CAMVIM010000021.1, forward strand.
CGGCCATGCGCAGGCCAATCTCTTTGGTGCGTTCGGTGACGGACACGAGCATGATGTTCATGATGCCGATACCTGCCACCAGGAGCGAGAATGCCGCTGCCACCACGAGAATGATGGTGACGGTGTCCATCGTGGAGGACATGGTTTCCATCATCTCGGCCTGTGAGCGGATAGTGAAGTCATCCACCGCATCGGCCTTCAGCTTGTGATTGCTGCGCAGGATTTGGGTCAGTTCCTCGATGGCTGCATCGGAGAGTTCCTCGGTGAGTGCGGAGCAGACGATGGAGGAGAAGTAGGTCTGTGCGGCGATGCGCTTCATCACGCAGGTGTAGGGTGCGATGATGACATTGTCTTGATCCATGCCCCATGAGTTGTAGCCCTTGCTTTTCAGCACACCGACGATGCGCAGGGGGATGGATCTGAAGCGGATGTTCTTGCCGATGGCTTCGTTTTCCTTGCCTTCACCAAAGAGTTCCTTGACGATGGTGGCGCCGACCACACACACTTTCGATGCCTTGCGGATGTCTTCTTCCGTGAAGACGGTGCCTTCTTCCACTTCCCATTGCTTGATGTCGAGGTATTCAGACGATTCGCCATAGATGGTGCTGGTCGTGTTGTTGTTGCCATAGATGACCTGACCTGACGAGGTGACTTCGGGCGAGACATAGCTGACGAATTTCTTTTCTGCCAGGATGCGCTGGTAGTCAGCCATCTTCAGGGTCTGCATGGAAGAGGGGTCTTGGCGCACACCGCCACGCATGTCGGCTCCTGGACGGATGGTGAGCAAGTTGGTGCCCATTGTGGAGAGTTCCTTGCGGATGCTCTCCTTAGAACCTTGTCCGATGGACATCATGATGATGACGGCTGCCACGCCGATGATGATGCCGAGCATGGAGAGGAACGAACGCATCTTGTTGTTCGCCACAGCGTTGATGCTGACTTTGATTAAGTTGAGTATATTCATCGAATATTGTCGTTATATCGTTATTGCGTTATCACGTTCTATAGACTTTCGCCCAGCGCGTGGGCTGGTTAGTCGTCTTGGGGTTTGGGCAGGGCGGCGAGTGCTTCGGCTGCCGACTTGATGTTGGTGTTGATGGTGTCTTCGCGAATTTTGCCGTCGCGCAGGTTGATGTTGCGTGAGGCATATTCAGCGATTTCAGGATTGTGGGTCACAAAGATGATGGTGTGGCCCTCCTGATGGAGTTTCTGGAAGAGCACCAGCATTTCGAACGAAGTGCGGGTGTCGAGGTTACCTGTTGCCTCGTCGGCAAGGAGCACGGCTGGGTTGTTGACCAACGCACGGGCAATGGCCACACGCTGCATCTGACCACCCGACATCTGGTTGCTCTTATGGTCGAGACGGTCACCCAGTCCCACTTCCTGCAAGGCTTTCACAGCAGCAGCACGTCGTTGGCTGGCGTTATATTTATTATTGTACATGAGCGGCAACTCCACGTTCTCCACGGCAGTGGTCTTAGCCAAAAGGTTGTAGTTCTGGAACACGAAGCCAATCTTCCTGTTGCGCAGTTTGGCACGTTGATTCTTGCTCATCTTGCGGACAGGGGTGCCGTCCAGATAGTATTCGCCGGAGGTGGGCGTGTCGAGGCAGCCCAACTGGTTGAGCAGGGTTGATTTGCCCGAACCTGATGTGCCTTGTATGGTCACGAACTCACCTTCGTAAATTTTGAAGCTCACGCCACGCAGGGCCTTGACGGTCTCAGAGCCCACTTGGAAGTATCGCTTCACGTTGTCGAGTTCGATGACAACCTTGCGTTTATTTTTTTCTTCGTTCATCTTTTGGGTGCGTTACCGTTAGCATTCGGAGTTTTGTTGCCGCCAGCGCCGTTGGCGTTACGGTTATTGCGTGGACGTGGCATGAAGGGGTTGGAGGTAGTCTTTTCCTCCTCTTCCTCACCACCGGTAATCTCAAAGTCGGTGAGCACCTCCGTACCAGCCGTCACACCCGACACAATCTCGGTGAGCATGCCGTTGCTGGTGCCGATTTCCACCTGATGGGCTTTGAACGTGTCGCCTTCCTTTGTCCACACCTTAGCAGGGGCCTCCACGTCCTCCACGGTTTCACCCTCTTGCAGCAGCGCTTCGTTAGGCGTAAAGCGGAGAGCCTTTGCTGGAACAGCCAGCACACCGTTCTTCTCCAGCGTGTAGATGGTCACGTTGGCCGTGAGTCCAGGCTTCAGTTTCAGCTGGTCGTTCGGAGCCGAAATCACCACCTGGTAAGTCACCACATTGCTCTCTGTTGTGGCATTTTGGCGCACCTGGGTGACAGCACCTTCGAAGGTGTCATCTGGGAAGGCATCCACGGTGAAGGTGACGCGCTGTCCTTCCTTCACGCCGCCGATGTCAGCCTCGTCGATGTCGGCGATCACACGCATGTCGGTCAGGTCCTGGGCGATGATGAAGAGGGTGGGGGTGGTCATGGCAGAAGCCACCGTCTGTCCTTCCTCCACTTCCTTCGAGAGCACCACGCCGTCAATGGGCGATGTGATGGTGGCATAGCCGAGGTTCGTCTGCGCCTCCTGCACGTTCTGCTGCTGCACCTTCACCTGTTGCACGGCCTGCTCGTAGGTCAGCTTGGCGTTCTCGTAATCGTTGGCCGAGACAAGTCCCTTTTCATACAAGGTCTTGTAGCGCTTGTAGTTTGACGACTGATAGTTGAGTGATGACTGCGCATTGGACAGGTTGCTCTGTGCCGAAGCCAGTTTGGAGAGCAGGTTGGTCTTGTCGAGTTCGGCGATGACTTGTCCCTTGTGCACCTCCGAGTTGTAGTCCACGTAGATGCGGTCGATGATGCCCGACACCTGCGTACCTACTTCCACCTCCGTCACAGGCTCGATAGTTCCTGTGGCGGTGATACTGGTGCTGATGTTCTGCTTCTCGACCGTAGCCGTTGAATAGCTCACCTTCTGTCCCTCGCTGCATGCAACCAGTGCGGTTGCCAAGATGATGGATGCGAATATATGTTTGGTTTTCATTGTCATTATATTTTATCGGTTTTTGTTCTCAATTTACAGCTGAATGTTCTCCCCTGCGTAGAAGTTCAGCATCGCCTCGTTCAGCAGCGCCGTGTATTTGGTTTGCAGCAGTTGCTGTTGCGCTTGCAGCAGGTTATTCTTGCCGGTGGTCAACTCCACGATGTTCTTCAGGCCGAGGTTGAACTGCTCGCTCACCAGGTCGTAGCTTTCCTGCATGCTCTTCACATTGGCCTTGGCATAGAGGTACTGCTGCTGCGAGGTGGTGGCGTTGAGCCAATACTGCTCCACCGTCGAATAGAGTTTCTTCTGTTGCTCTTGCAGCGCCAGCTCGTTGGTCTGCAGCGAATACTTAGCCTTGCGGATGTTGGTGCGCGCCTGCAGGTTGTCAAACAGCGGCATCGACACCGTCACGCCGATGGAATTGCTCATGTTGGTCTTCACTTGTTGAAAGAAATCAGTGTGCTGTCCCGACGAATTGCTCGTTCCGATGCCCGCCGTCAGCGACACCGTGGGCTTATAGCCAGCCCGTGCCGACGAAATGGCGAGTTCCGACGATTCGATGCTCAGTCGGCTCGACTGAATTTCAGGGCGGTTCTCCAGCGCGGCATTATAGACCGCCTGCTCGTTGGGGATGGGGCTCAGCACCTTCTCGTCCGACACCTCCGGCACAGCCACCTCGAACGGTTCATCGTCGTGTATCTCCAGCAGCTGCTTCAGTTGCAGCTTGTAGTTTGCCAGCTGCGACTGAGCCTGCGCCAGCGAATACTTGTCCTGACTCACCTGCGCCTCCAGCTGCACCAAATCCACACGGGCCAGACTGCCCACATCGACCATCGTCTGGGCACGGTCACGTTGCAGCTCGCTGGCCTTGATAATCTCCTCGCACACCCGCACAGCCTCCGTTTCGTACAGAATCTGCACATACAGCTGAGCAATTTGCTCCTGAATCGTGTTCGCCTGCTGCGCCACATCCAGCTGAGCCATCTGCTCCGAAAGTTTGTTCTGCTTAATCGTGTTTGTGTTTCTGTTGCCGTTCCACACCGTCCAGTTCGCATTGATGCCATACGAACCGTTGTACGACACGTCGTTCTGGCTCGTCGTCATCGAACCGTTCGTCAGGTTGATGGTAGTCTCCGCAAAAGGTCGCCAAGACGCATTCTGGTTGGTGCTGAACGATACTGAGGGAAAAAGTGCCGAACGGCTCTGCAGCACATCCTCGTGGTTCGACGCCGCCGTGATTTTCTTCTGCTGCAGCTGAATGTTGTTGGCCATCGCATAGTCCAGACACTCCTGCAAGGTCCAGCTCTTCTGCGCCTGCGCCATCCCGCCAGTCAGCAACAGCGACAACGCCGTCAAAAGATAATTCCGTATCATGTATCCTGTTATATATTTTTTTTTGATTCAGGCTATTTGAACGCCCCACGCACACGATGGTTTAACCTGTGCGCAGGACATTTAACAATCATTAAAAGGAAAGCAGTCGGACTGTAAGCCGGGTTCTGTACGCACCCTCCGGCGAAGAGACCAATGATTGGAGTCATCCTCCTCTTCCTCCAGCGATGTGTGTCTGTCATTTATCTACTCCATGAGTCACCTCATGGCTCCAGCGTTCTACCCTCCACCGCATGAGCCCCGGCCCTGTTGCATTGCTGCTCAGACCTTCGTCAACTCGGGCGGGCTACCCTCTGTCGGATGGTTTACATGAACTTGCAGCTCCCAAGATGCACAGCCGTCATGTCACCATGACGCTGGTGAGCTCTTACCTCACCTTCTCACCATTTCTGCCCGGGGAGGCAGTTGTTCTTTTCTTCTGCATTACTCAACCCTCGCGGACTGCTTCTACATTAGGAAGTGGGATGCCCTGTGCTGCCCGGACTTTCCTCTTTCAGCCTCCAGGAGGCCGCCAGCGACAGACCGTCCGACTGCTTTCCAAAGTGCAAAGTTACGAAAAAGTTAGGAGTTAGGAATGACGAGTTAGGAGTTTTTAACCATTCAGACTGATTTTTCCTTCTTCTCCCTTTCCACGTAAGAAGAAATTCACACAATCCTTTTTCTTTGTGTCCAAGTGGTATTTGAAACTGATACCGAGGTAATGATGACGAAAATGACAAAAATTACAAAATTACAAAATGACAAAGTTACACTAAAAGACAGGCAGGAACGTCTCTTCCTGCCCCTTCTTTTAAAATGCTGCATAGTCTTCCAGCTCTTTTTCATTCATTTCTGCCAGATAATTCATAGTCTGCTTATACTCCTTTTCGGTTTCACACACCTTGAAGTGTGACGACTCACGAACATGCAAGAACACATGGCCACTACCAGAGAACCATCCCTTTATATAAAGGTCTTCCATATAGTCCTGCAGGATTTTCACCGCTTCGGGATCATATTGCTTATCTTCAAAAGCAGGCCACCATTGGAAGAGGCTCACGCTGCCAGGTGGTAGTCGGA
>CAMVIM010000022.1 GCA_947167515.1 uncultured Prevotellaceae bacterium
GGCGGCTTTTTCTATACTACTATATAAACTTGCCAACGCAATTCGGGGATGAACCCTTTTTTCTTCCTTTTTGCTTGGATAAAAGAATAAAAAATCTTTAATTTGCAATTGACTCGGTTAGCCCCACAAGGGTGACCAGTCATGACTTTTTGAAATAGGACGTTTACGAACGTTATCTTCTGTCGTCGAATCTCGCAGTTCAAAGTACAGGAAGATACGCAACCGGAACGTCCACGTAGGGGTATATTGTACCCTGTCCACACTTATATATAAATATGTGTGGATGTGGTGTATCATATATCACGGCGTGGGCTAACTCGAGTTGCTTATCCCTGTACAAGGCAATGCGAGAGCCCGGCGGCGGGATAGGCAAACACCGTAGAGCACTCCCACGTCTGAGTCTTACTTAATTTCCTAAATATCTGTATATCAGAATACTTTACTCACAACAAAGGTATTGCGATACCACGATGTTCCCAATGGTACAGCAACACTTTGTTATCTTTAATTTAGTTGTATTCAGCCTCTAAATACTCCTTCAAAGATGGAAATCCCATTAAAGGTTTATTGACACTATTTTGGGATCAAATTACTATTGTTCTGCATTGATCTCATTTTGTGCATATGTGATAGCATCGCTCTTTATCTCGTCCTCGTTTTCGACGGTGTCAAGAACCTTGTCTGCTAACCAAATGGTCAGAAGTTCTTTCTCGTCTATCTCGAAGAGTTTTGCCATAATAGGGATTTGGCACCGTTTTGCCTTACGCTCGCCACGCTCTATCTTACTATACATAGGGGTATCAATTTCTAATGCTGCTGATAGCTGTCGCTGCAGCAGGCCATGCTCCTCTCTGAGCTCTTTTATTTTCTTTCCAAATATCATGTTCGTTTCTCTTTTCTTATCTTACACTTCGACTAAATGTTCGACTAGAACTGGAGGAAAATGACTACTTTTACGAATAGAAGCCTTCAACTAGTCATTTGCTAGTCGCTAATAGTCATTTTTTAGTCATTTATTTGTCTACTAGTCATTCTTTAGTCATTTTCTAGTCATTTACATGCAAACCATAACTTTCCTCTAAGAACGACAGAGCCTTCAGTATTCATTTCACTAAGGATATTGCCAAGCAAACGAAGGTTTTGCTCTTGGCTATTTCTTTGGGGAAGTGCATCTTTGAGATAATCCAATAAGGAGTTCTTCTTTGTACCATCCTCCCCTGCATTCTGAATAAACTGTAAGGCCATCTGCTTGATCTTGTCGCGTTCAAGCCCTTTCACCTTGGTATATTCAGGCAATTGTTTCGTTTGCCTTGCAATGTTCAGGGATATGGTCAGGTCTGGATATTCACCCTCTACCAAACCGCGCTCCAAGAGATTCTTGGCATCACTTTCATTCAGTCTATGACCTTTCTGCACAGCATCAAGCAAGATGCAGTCTTCCAAAGACAAGTCTTTGTTCTCTTTCAGGAGCTTGGTGTACTTCTCATTGATGGCGTTTCCATACAGACGGACGGCAACCTCCTTATTGGCAGCGTCAATCTCATAATCCGGCATGGGGAAATGCCGTTTCCACTGCTCATTGAATATCTTTCGGATGCCACGACCAACGATGTCAATCATATTGAAGTTCACCATCGCATTGCAAAGACATTCATTGCGATAGTGTCGTTGTGGACCATGTGTTGCCAATGCCTTTTGCAGGGAGCCAGGGATAAAACTGCCTCCATTAGCGTAATACAGGAATCCTGGATTCTCCACCAGATTGATTCTCTCTTGCAGGGTATAGTCCTGATGTGCGATGCAGTTATGAAGCACTTCGCGCATGGAATAGTCATCGTATTGCTGCATTACATCAGGGAACATCGTGCCGCCTGGCATCTCACGCATCGTCAGGTTATGCACTTTGGCGAGTATCTGGTCAACTGTCAAGATAAATGGTGCCGTGAAGTGTTCATAGTCAACCACATCTTCGTGTTCATCACGTAGTGACCAAGTTACCCTCACTACAGCAGGACGGAGTTTGAACACAGAAACAGGCTTACCCAGCAGAATGATGGCAGCACGAGTGATTCCACCATCAATCATCACACCTGCATTACTCAAAAACTCCTCTACTGACCACGCATTCACCTCTGCTGCAGGAATACGGCTGTGCACCTTCTTGAACATCACCTTTGCTTTGGCAATGGCGACTTCATCCAAATCATCTATCGTAGCATTAGGCACGATTACGGCCGACCAGTCAGTATCTGTGAACAATGGCTCATCTAAGATGGCATTCAATCGTTCCTGTGTCAACTCCACCAAAGAGTCCTCTATCCGTTGCCATGCCTTATCGTGAGCATAGACAGGACGTTTGGGCTGATGTTTTGGAATACTAATCACCCACACCTTCTTCTTTGTGTCGTCTGTGACATACTCCTCGATGTCCAGTCCCTCGCTCGACAGATTCGTGCAGCGTTCCGTCAATCGGAGGATAGCCTTTTGGCGGTCATAGTTATAGGTATCTGTGCCGACAATCTCCAGTGTCTTGTCATGCACACCCACCACAAGAAAACCACCCTCCATGTTGGCGATAGCCGACACGTAGGAAATCACATCATCCTTCTCGTCCCCACAGAACGAGTTCTTCAGATTCTTAAATTCCTTCCACTCACACCGAGTATTCTCCTGTGGGAACTCGCGGAGCAGGTATTGTTGTAATTCGAGTTCGGTCATATATCAATAAAGGTCTTTGAAATTATAGTAGTTGTAGAACCTGTTATGCAAATTCTCTAGTAACTGTTGAATGTAATAAGCCATTATTGACTTCGTTGAATCAGTAATGGGGATGTTTAATTGTTTTAACTGATTATCCACCAGACTAGAAATATTTCTATTGGGATTGAATGTTTCATCAAAAACGCTTTCAGCAGATAACGCTTGAAAAGGAGAATACCCATTATCATCCTTCACTTCATTTTGCAAAGCAGTGAGGGCCTGTGAAATATCTAGTAAATTGAAGTATTTATCGTAAAATGCAAGAAAGCCTCTACATATTTCGTCAGAAGTAACCTTTCTCGTTGTACAGATAAACGCTCTGTATGGAGCACGTTTTTCAGGATTTATCGCGGAAATCATGGCAATACTCTTACACATTGCCATCACCACAAATAATAAATGGCCTGTTTTAATATTGAGAGGTCTAATAATGTTGTAGAAATCCTTCCACTTAAGAATTTCTCCATTATTGAAACCGATACCTTCGTCATAGCCGTGGGTCTCGAGTTGTAGGGTAAGAATAGTCCCCTCCGACAATGACTTTTCAATGTCCTGTACTGCCAAATGGAAATCATCTGAGGAATTGACATCATAAAAGGAAGAGAATGATTCTCGTTTATGATATTCTTTATATTGGAGAACATCATGATACAGAATCTCTCCTGTTTTGACATCGTTGGGGTTAAGTGACTGCACCACGATAATACCCCATCGTTTAATCTCCGTATTAGGTTTATTCATTGCTGAATGTTTTTTAACAGGATTGATGACAAGTAAACTTAAATTTTTTATCAATTCATTCCCTCCTGATTATTTTGCAGCTCTCCATAAATGCTCCTTCTGCAATAATGGTTTGCTTTGGAACAACAACTGTTTTAAAACCACATAGTGTAAAAGCACCTTCTTCGATCTTTTCCAAAGAATCAGGCAAATAGATGTCTGTTAATTGCTTGCACCAAGAAAATGCATCTTTCTTTATTATTTTTACACCTTCTGGAATATGTATGTGATTAAGTTTCTCACAATCTTTAAATGTTTTCTCTTCTATCGTTTGTAAAGACGATGAAAGCTTGACATATTCTAGATTCTTACTATAGTCAAATGCAGATTCACCCAATTTTATGACAGAGTCTGGCATCTCAATTCTTTTTACATATGACCATGCAAAAGCCGACTTTCCTATTTCAACAATAATGTCGTTTAGTATTATTTGGCTTATGATTGTATGCTCAAAAGCTGATTCTCCAATATAGATCACATGAGGGGGGAGTTTGACAGGACCACCCGAAGAAATTTCGTAGAAAGAAAATCTTCCAATTTCTTTAACAGTGGAAGGAAAGGTCATCGGCTTCTTGTCAACAATTCTATTTATGTCTTTAATAACCGATAATATCCTTGTTTTGGCTTTATCGTATAAAATGCCATCTTCTACACAGAATCTAGAAGAATTGCAAGAAAGATTGACATCGCAAGAAACAAAAGGATTTCCTGTAATTTTAATAACCGATGCAGGTATAGAAAATTTTCCAAGATCAGTTTGCCAGAATATGAAATTGCCAATGATTTTAACCGTATTTGGTAATATGATTTGCTTGTCTTTGGAACCATTTGAGAATGAATTGTCACAAAGAATCTCTACTCCTGACTTTATAGTATATTGTTCAAGATTATCCTCAAATGAAAGAAACTTTTTCCCATCTTTAGAATAAGAAGCTTCACCTCTATCCCATTCATCATGTTCTTCATTTTCAGCTTCGCCCCAATCAATAACTTTTTCGTCCCAATCTTCTTGAGTTATAACACTTAGACCATAGTCTTTCTTAAGATTCTCAATGTATTTTAAATCTTCTTTAGGAGGGGCTAAAATGTTATTCTTTTCAGAAGCATTAGCAATTGATTTCTTTTTGTCTTCGAGAACAAATATATTATGAAGTATTTCTTCCTCACTTATGCTCGTATCTTCTAATTCGATTATAAGATCTGATAGTTGTTTTGACAATTTACTCTGATAATATTTTAGTTGTCCTGCCGGGACAAAAATCGCCTTCAAATTTTCACATCGGACGATGGCTGTAGGTTCTATAACACTTGTTTTGCCTTCAAAGATAATAGCGGTCAGATTCTTGCATGCAGAAATGGCATTTTCTGCTAATGCTACAATAGAATTTGGCAGTTTAATCAGTTCTACTTCATTATGGCCGCTTATAGCACCGCGACCAATAATTCTAACTCCATTCGGAATGATCTTTGTTTTCTTCTCTAAGTCTATATTTGCTACATATAATGTCTTGTCAACAGAAAGAAGTTCACCATCTGTTATTTTGAAATATGGTGTGTCGCAACAAACTTTATTATAATAGCCAAATGGAGCCCCAAAAGGATTGCCCGTAATATATTTTACAGATGATGGAATTGTCATATTATGTGGACTAAGGAACATAAATGCATTGTTACCGATAGCATACACAGAATTAGGAATACTTATTGTATGTTCGAATCTGTTATTATAGTCATCATAAGCATTGTCACATATAATAAGTGTCCCAGGTCTCGGATTTATGTCAATTTTCTCATCCTTTCCACCTGCACCATTCCATGTTGACAGAAGTTTCTTTCCATCTGCACTATACATCTTTCTTGCAGCTAAGTCACGCATGACATCATTCGTTTCTGGTTTTTCTGTCAGAGCAAAAGTGGATCGATAATTTTTATATTCTGAAACATAATCTTTTTGGGGGGAAGTCGAATTTGACTCCAATTGGGATAAAATCTCCTCTGTCGTCTTTTTCTTCGGTGACCAAACAGGACGTATTGCCATTCCATGCCATCTCTGACCATTTTCTTTCGCTGACTTATTATCCTTGTTAAAAAAAAGATATTTTGCTTCATTGCGGTCGGAACTGGCAATTCCTGTCCAATAGAAACCAGCCTCGATTGATTTCTGTTCATCTACAACATTCTCACCTGTTACAGGCAAGAAGATAAAATTACCATTATGTCCTTTTACCTTATATCCATTAATTCCTTCAATGACAGTCCATTCCCATTCGCATTTTTCTAAAAGCTCTTTTATTTCGTGCATTTGTGGCATTCGCCAATATTCTCCCCAAAGAAATGTAGCGGCATCAAAGTTTTTAATTGCGCATATTGACAGTTCATCATTCCCAAGAATTTTATTCAAATCCCAGGACCACTTTTCGTTCAGGAAACAATCCGCATATCGAAAAAGTGTTCTTTGGTATTTATCACCCCATGCAAACTTTCCGCCCTTATCTCCAATAGTCTTTGCAAACAGATTTGTATCTGCCCACATAACAGAAAGACCAAGATCAACTTTATTCTTTTGCCTACTCTTCTCGTCATCAAGGACGGCTTGTTTCTTATCTTGAATAGCCTTTTCTTTGACTCTTATCTCTTCTTTTTCCTTTGCGGCAATCTTTCGTTTATATTCTGGATTCGCCTCAGGATTGAACCAGTAATATATCTTTGCACCAATGCCTAAAACAAACAATATAATAAATGCTAATATGATTAAACCAACAAATAATAATATGCCATTTAGTGCTCTATCAGCACCTCCTGCAACAGCGTCATCATCGTAATAATCATATTGAGTTTGACTAAATAGAAGCACCTGATGTAATAATGCTATTATAATAGTGCAAAAACGTTTGATAAAAATCATGTTTTTCATTCTTTATTCTCCTTTCTGTTTAATCTTGAATAAGTTTCCGAAAAAAGTTCATGTGGATAGTCATCCAAAATAATATCTTCAACATTAACATCCTGTACGGGGCTATCGGGTGGACATTTTGTAGTACAAACATAGCTGATAATGTCCTCTAAAAAACTATAATCGTTATCATTGAGTGAAAAAATGCCATAGTGATAAAAATCATTCAAGTCTCTGCTCTTATTTTGAATCATCCAAAAGAATAGGATAATTCTTATTGATTCAGGAATAATGCATGACAATTCTGTTAGCCTTAGTTGTTTGTTTGCTTTTGACAAAGACTTATCATGAATGATGAAATTGATACTTAGATGCGTGTATTGTATAAGATATTTTAGGCTATTGAGTTCTTCTGCAATAGTCGAATAATAATATATACAGACTTTTACGATTCTATCATATTGGTAATCACTTAAACTAGAAAAAGGTTCCTTAAAATGGTCACATATTTTTGAATAAATAGAATCGAGTTGTGTTCGTTTATCTTCAGATAATGAACGTATTGTATTAATCATTATAGCAACATGCTGCTCTGTTCTAGCTATCTCATTTGTATTTCTTTGCTCACGATACGTCACAAAAATGAAAGCAATAGATAGTATGCTCACACAGATGGCAGCATAATTTCCAAACGCTCCCCAGTCTGAAGATTCTTTTGAAACATCTGCTCCCCAAAAACTTGCAAAATAGAAAAGTAAAAGAATAATTACTATCCCAACGGCTGTAAATATAATTTTCCTATCAGACATATTGTTACTTACTTTATACAAAATACTGTTGTTAAACTCTCAGACAATTTCAGCCTTAACACCTCGTTATTGTAGAACTCAAACTGAAACTAAACTCACCCTCTGGTTCATAAACTTTCAGTTCTTGCAATTGAAATGAAGGGCAGAATCCGCATCAGCACCTTTTTACCGTTTTTTATTGATGGATTCTCTTTGCTTCATATTGTCATATAAATCAGCGTGGGCTTTCCTTGTTTGAGATTGTCATATTTTGGACACAAAATTACAAATATAATTTAAAATAACATCAATGAATGGCAAAAATCAGTGTTTTTTAACGGGATTTATATCGGAAGCGTTTAAAAGCAGTCCCGGTTTATCAGAAATCGCTACGAGAATCAGGGGACGTTCTTTGATCCGAAAGCAACACTTAGGGCTGAAGATAGAAGAAGGACTCCCCGAGAGTTAAAATGGATGGAATAAAAAAGTTGGAGGAATATTTGTAAGAATAAAGACAAAGAGCTAACTTTGCAAAAAAAGAATGAACGATGACATATTTGAACCAGTTCCATAAAGAGGCGGTGGAGAGGAAACTTCGGAAAATGGCAGAATCCATGAAGTCGCCAATGAACTCCATCGACGCTGCCAACTATATGAAGCGCAACTTCGAGATGGCCAAGGGAATGTAAATCATCTTGATATCGAACAACGAGTTGCAGAACAATATGCCAAAGAAACGGGCATGTGGATAACGATGGACGATGTTCTCGACTTGGGTGTGCCAGGGCCAAGTGGAAACGAAAATGACACCTATGTTTCAAACGATATCATTTATAAGGTGAACAACCTATTCAATACAGGTAGCATTCTTCGTTTGCTTGATAGAATAATATGGCATAATAATCTTTTTTATGAAACATCTTATAACTTGTACGGCTTTACAGGTTTTGAAGGTCGTACCATTATGCCAGTGCTGCAGCAACGATTGGTGAAAGATGCAGTCCCTGCTACAACTGTTGAGATTGAAACCTATATGGCTGCTATTGGATTCACTAAGCAGAATAATGAAGGTAGATATACAAATGCAGAGTATGAAGTGTGGGATGTTGTTCCCCGCAATGTGTTGAGAGACAAGGATGGGGATATTTATGTGATTGATGCAGAAATGAAAAGATTGTAAGAAGGAGAAATGAATAGATTCTTGCTTCAATATGTCTATGTACTGTTGTTGATTGTCACTTTGCAGTCATGCGGTACTTGTTCACATCGTCATGTGGGCACAAATGGTGCAGGGGTCTCTCAAGTGAGTCATGGGCGAGAGGTGTGGATGGTGATGATTCCAAAGGAATTGGTTTTATCTGTAGAAATACGGATGGGAACAGGAAGAAGGATTTCTATGTTAATACGATTAGGCAAGTTGAAAGAATCACTGGCTATCAGTTCTTCCCAAACTTGAGCGATTCTATTCGAGATCAAGTGTATGACATAGATGATATCAATGTGTGGTAACTTTAATGTATACAAGGAGGAACATAGCTTCTCTCTTCATACCCACACACCACTATTTATAACTCCCTTCCACATCCTCCCCCACTCCCCTGCCATGTCTTCACGCTTCTGTCAGTCGTTATCTCTCGGTTCTGTCAGGCATCACTTCAAGGGTAATAACGAGTGAGAGAGCGAGGTTGATACGGGTGAGAGGCTGGGGAGGATGCAGGTGACAGAGGGAGGAGGATACGGGTGCGAGATGGAGGGGATGACGAGTGGACGAACGTGGTGGATACGGGTGTACGATCGTGATGGATACAGGTGTGCGTTCGGTGAAGAGGTGAAAGGGGGGCATTACACAAAACAAAGATAAAAATGGGACGAAAGAGAGCTGATTTTCATGTGAAATTGCACGAAAACGGTCGCTAACATAGTAAAAACAACCCCTCTGCGACCGTTTTCGTGCATTTTTCTTGGCGGTTTGAAGAAAAAGAAGTACTTTTGTATCACGAGAACCCGCCAAGCCTCTCAACGATGCTTAAATCGGCGGGTCGTTTTATTTTTATACAATGAGTAACAGAATTACATACCAAAAGACATACACCAATGCACACGATCTAACCCAACACATTAGTTCTGAAGTAACCTTTTAAGCCCCATGAAGAGGGGTTGAAATGTTAAAAGAAGCGGGGTGGTAAAAAAATGGTGATGATAAAATTGGTTGTTTGTGTAAGAGTGCTTACCTTTGTGCCAAATTTCATAGGGCCGTGATAATAACTACTGAGACAGTAGCCTCCGGATTACAATTACACCTTATCAGGACATTTAGTTAGTTACGAGAATTCAACAAAACAAATAAGGCCTATGAAAGAAAGATTACGAATTGTGAAGGAGAAGGTCAACGAAATTGACCCTCTTTGTTATGACCATCCTTTATATAAGGCGCTGTCGTCTCCTTGTTCCCATTACGAGAAAAAAGTCACTCCTTTCAAGCTGACGCATGAGCAGTTGCTGTATGTTTGCTTGTGGATTCTTGATTGTGTGCGGATCGGCAAGTGCAATACGAAGGAGGACTGCGATGGCATTTTCTACCGTCTTTTCGGAGATTACAAGAAGTTGGCGCCTAAGCGCTGCACGAAGAAGAGCATTGCTTTCGCGGTGCTGGTTTCATTGAGAGCCGCCCTTTTCTGCTTGAAAGCTATACCGTCCCTGTATGATGTGGACTATGAGTGTTCTGTGGCTTGCCTGGAGGACACGATAGACCGTTATGGCAATGCGTACGATAACAGCCGGGAAAAATTAGAGGAGTTCTTCAAGGAGAATCAATATACTGACGGTGCTTTTTGGCGCAACAACTTTGTGCCTTTTCTCAAGCAGTACATGGAGGGTCAGAAGTCCATTTGGGAGGATATCAATGAGCAGTTGCATCTGGATGAGATGGATGGTATTAGCCGTGAGACAGAAGAAATGAAGAATCTGAAGGAAGAGAAGAAACGGCTTGAAAAGCGGGTGATGGAGTTGGAAGAAGAACTTGCCAAGGGGGAAGTGGAGAATTTGCGAGTGGGTGAACAGTTCAGAATTCGTCACCTTGTGATATTATTTGAGGCACTGCTGGGGAAGAGGGCTGTGCCAAGCGAGATGAATGTGAGCGATTTTGCCATGCTGCTGAGCATGGTGTCAGGCTATGGAAATAAAAGCATCGACAATAAGATTCCGTCGGGAGGCTTGGACTACAAGAACTTGCGTGTTCAGAAACAAGCTGATGAAGTGATGAAGTATTTGAATAACGTGTCGCCCGATGCAGTAAAACAGATTGAGAAATTCAAGCAGGGCTGATTCACTTTACACCACTTTTACATCACCTTATACACCACCTTTTTCTTGTCCCTTGTTGCAATTCCCTCTAACTTTGCACCCGAAATCCAGTCCACATGGGTTTCGGGTGCAAGGTTTTTTCTTGCAGCCCAACAGATAAAATGAATGACGAATCATAATAAATAACTCAACTTTCGCAAGTTGTAGAAGTTATAGAAGTTAAAGAAGTTATCGCTTCGCTTAGAAGTTAAAGACGATACCTTCTGACAATGAATACAGCAGCATGACATTCGTCTCTAACTTCTTTAACTTCTCTAACTTCTTTAACTTCAAAAAAGTGGAGCTTGCGAAACTTTAGTAAATAAGGAAGCCCTATGAAGAAAGTGATTTACATCGACAAAGAAGACCGCCGGAAACTGATGGAGCACTTTAAGGTGTCGCAGGCAACCATCACACTGGCACTGACGTTCCAACGCAACTCTTTATTGAGTCAGCAAATCAGGGTGTATGCCCTCAACCGTTTTCCCTACACGGAAATTTCACACGAGTAACCACATTTTAGTAATCCACCCTTTAAAACCACATTTGATTATGAACTTCTTGCTTGAACGTTTCTACGGAAACAAAAAAACGACGAAAGGAATCTTGACGGTTCCACAAACCACGTTTGCCGCCTACACGCTGGAGGCACGAGACCCTCTCTATTCCCAAACCTGCAACAAGGCTCTGCTGGCTTTGCCCGATGGCATTTATCGAATGAAGCCTTTCTTCTGCAAAACTCAATACTCGCTCCGATTCAGTCTGCATGGCACTTATCACCGTGCGCATTTCGAGGATGGGGATGACCCCGACACGCTGTCATCGGGGAGCATCATTCTCGGCACCGAGTTCGATGGCGACTTCAAGATGAAGGGCAGTCAGGATGCGATGGACATGTTCGGAAAGTTTCTGGAACTACAGATGAGTTTGGGAAACTTCGGGCAGAGATATAACGACATCACCTTGACCATCCAACACACACCTGACTACATCTACGACAGCCTTACTCGTCCCAACGAGGAAATGGCCAGCCAAACCAACAATAATTGGAACTTAATAAAAAAATGAATCAATATGAAAACACCTTATTCATACAATGTCCTGAAAGTGAAAGGACTTGATAGCGTCTGTAGTGTGAAAGACTGCTATCTCGGCATCCTCAAGATGCTTTACAACGAGTTTACCAGAGGATATGTGGAACCCAACGTGATGCTTTTCCTGCTCTATGGTTCGCGCTTCGAGTCCTCCCAGTTGCTTTTCAAGCGTCGTCTTCCGCCCGACGCACTTTGCTTCTTCAACATCCCTTGGGATGCTCCCCATTGCTACACACAACTGCGCACGCTCTTTTCTCTCCTCCACATCTGCTTCGCCTCCTACCCCGACTTTTTCATCGACGAAGAGGCTTTCCATGCGGCATGCAGCGAGTTTGAAGTGCAGAAAAATGCCCCACACCATCTTCACAGATAGTCGTGGGGCGGACAAAAAACTTCATCAGTTTTCTGAAGTCTTATCTATGGGTAGTTGGCGTAACGTAGCCGTAAACATCAATCTTTTTTATGCCTCTATATTGTTCTGCCAGAATGGGTGTGCCATTAACTCGCGGAGTCTTGTCATTTTCCGTTGTTTCAACCACAAATGGAGCTTCGCTGTCTGTGCCACTGCGCCCGTGGCTGCCATCATCAGCAGCACGAGCAATGAAAGTAATCTTTTTTGTTTCATACTTGTTTTGATTTAAGTGAATAAAATATTGTTATTGATCTCATTGTACCACAAACAGGAAGGCTTCCCCTGCCCCGCCATCGGGGACTCCACCACTCTTCCAAATTTTTACTCAACTTTTTCTATGCACTTCCTCAACCGCTCCAGAGCGTCTTGGAGCACATGGCGTTGGGTGCCCACATTGAGGCGCATGAAGCCGGCACCACCGGGACCGAACATTTCACCGTCGTTGAGGGCAAGGTGGGCTTGGTTGACGAAGAGGTCAACGAGTTCCTGATGGTTGAGTCGCAAGTCACGGCAGTCGAGCCAGACGAGGAAGGAGGCTTGGGGACGGAGGGGCTTGATGTGCGGAAGGTGCTGCTGGCAGTAGTCGATGAGAAAGTCGATGTTGCCCTCCACATAACGAAGCATCTGCTGTCGCCACTCTTCTCCCTGCTGCAAGGCTGCAAGGGTGGCGATGGGCGCAAAGAGATGAGGTTCGTTCCATTCGTTGGCTGTCAGCCATCGGTAGAAGGGAGTGCGCAGTTGCGGATTGGGTATGATTGCCCACGAAGAGACGATGCCTGCCATGTTGAAGGTCTTGGTGGGGGCACCAAAGGTGATGCTCACTTCAGCAGCCTCCTCGCTCACCGAAGCAAAGGGGATGTGGCGGTTGCCCCAGAGCGCCATGTCGGCATGAATCTCGTCGCTGATGACGATGAGGTTGTGCTCCTGGGCAAAGTGTGCCAGGCGTTGCAAGGTCTCCCTTTCCCACACGATGCCCGCAGGGTTGTGGGGATTGGAAAGGATGAGCAAGCGGGGGCGGTTAGTTGACAGCTGACAGTGGACAGTGGACAGTTGGGGGGTGCAGATTTTTTCGAGGTTGTCGAAGTCCATCTCGTAAGAAATGATATGCCCCTCCGCATCACAAATCTCCTTCAGCGGGTTCCACACCACTTCGCGTTGGTTTCCTCTGGGTGTGAGGAAGAAAGGGTGGTAGATGGGTGGCTGGACTATGACTTTTGCATCCTCTTCCAAGAAGAAGTTGATGACCATGCCGATGCCTTTCACGATGCCAGGGATGTAGGTGAGCCATTCACGTTCCACGTGCCATTGGTGGTGGTCCTCAATCCATCGCTGCACCGTCTGCCAGTACTCCTTGGGCTCTACGGTGTAGCCATACAGCGAGTGCTCCAGCCGCGCCTTCAGGGCATCGGTGATGAAGGAGGGCGTTTCCCAATCCATGTCAGCCACCCACAACGGCAGGAGATCACTCCGTCCATATCGTTCCTGAAGCACCTCATGCTTCAAATCGCCCGACCCTCTGCGGTCAACAGGCTTGTCAAAATCGTAGTGCATAATTTTCAAAGTGAAAAGTGAAAAGTGAAAAAGAAGCCCCATGCCATCTTCACAGACAGCAATGGGGCGGACAAAAAACTTCATCAGTTATTTGTGAAGTCTTATCTATGAATTCTTACCTTTTTGACACATCCGCCACGATGCGTTCCAATGCGATGACCAGACGGTCAACCTCTTCTTTGGTGTTATACACCGCAAAGGTGGGACGCACGGACATCTCGTAACCGAGGGCACGGAGGGCTGGTTGCGCACAGTGGTGTCCGGCACGCACGGCTATGCCCTCTTTGTCGAGCAACTGTCCCACCTGAGGGGCAGGAATGCCCGGAATGTCGAGCGAGATGACGCTGACACGCTTCTTGGGGTTGCCCATGATGGTGATGCCTGGGATGCGTGATATTTGCTGTCGAGCATACTCGGTGAGTTCATGCTCATGGCGTTCGATGTTGTGGATGCCCACACTCTGCACGAAGTCGAGCGCATAACCCAACCCGATGGCATCGGCAATGTTAGGCGTTCCTGCTTCGAAGCGAGCTGGAGGCACGTTGAACTCGGTGTGCTCGATGGTCACATCCTTGATCATGTTACCTCCACCTTGCCAAGGTGGGAGTTGTTCAAGCCACTCCTTCTTGCCATAGACCACCCCGATGCCCGAAGGCCCGTAAATCTTGTGGCCGGAGAAGACGAAGAAGTCTGCGTCGAGTTGCTGTACATCCACCTTGGTGTGGGCGATGGACTGTGCACCATCGATGAGCACGGGGATGCCGTGGGCGTGGGCAGTGCGGATGATGCTTGCCACGTCGTTGATGGTGCCAAAAGTATTGTTCACATGACCTACGCTGACGAACTTGGTGCGGGGCGTGATGAGACGCTCCAATTCGCTGAGGATGAGGTCACCGTTCTTGTCGATAGGGATGGCGCGGAGTTCCGCCTTGCGTTCCCTGCTGATTTGCTGCCAAGGCACGATGTTGGCGTGGTGGTCGAGGGTGGAGACAATCACGTTGTCACCCTCTTCCAAGAACTTGCGTCCGAAAGTCTGTGCCACAAGGTTGATGCCCTCGGTGGTGCCACGCACAAAGAGGATGTTCTCCTTGGCTGGGGCATTGATGAAACGCGCCACCTTCTCTCGTGCGCCCTCATACTGGTCGGTGCTTCGTGCTGCCAGCGTGTGTGCGCCTCGGTGGATGTTGGAGTAGTCCGTCTTGTAGAAGTGGCTCACTCCGTCAATGACCCTCAGAGGCTTCTGCGTGGTGGCACCATTGTCGAACCATACGAGGTCGTGTCCGTTCACCTTCTGATGCAGAATGGGGAACTGCTTGCGAATCTCGTCGGTGTTGACCGTGTCAGCCTCGTCGTAGTGGAGGTGCCGCACGATGTCCGTCTCTGGTATGCCAATGCCGAACCCGTTGTCAGTTGACAGTTGAGAGTCGAAAGTGGGCAGTTGGGCATCATCCGAAGAGGGCGCACTAGCAGGAGCAGACTGCCCCGATTGCAAGTCCTCGGCAAAGTACTTCTCCATCACTTTGCGGAAGAGGCACTGGTCAGCGGAACTCAGCCCACCAATCTGGGGTGCACCCCCTGCCAGGGAAGTGGCAGGAATGGGCAGTGATGACAAGTCCAACTCGTCTGGAGCCTCGTTCGGCACAGCCACCTGCGGCACTTGACCCCTATCCGGCAAGTCAAAATGGAAATTATCTAATTCGTTCAGATACATTTACTTCTCGATTTTGTTTCTGTGCTGATAATCGTGATAGTAGCCCACCTCCACATTCTCGAGGACTGCAATCGCATCGTCGGTGAGAGAAGCGAGGCTGAAATACTTGGTGAGCAGATAACTTGCCACGCCATACTGGTCAAGACCCATCAGACGTGCCGAGAGGCTTGGAGCGATTTCGCCAGGGATGCCAGCCTGATGCAGACCTACCACACCCTGCTCCTTCTCGCCTACACGAACAAGGATAATCTCTGTGGTGCCCACGCCACGATTGGTCAGGTACTGACCCTTGATTTCCACCTTGTCAGATGGGATGATAGGCACACCACGCCAAGTGATGACTTTCGTGCCGAAGAGGTCGATGGACACAGGTGGCACACCACGCCAAGTGCACTCACGCTCGAAGGCGGCGATGGCACGTGGGTTGGCAATGAAGAAAGCAGGCTCTTTCCACACGAGTGACAGGAGTTCATCGAGGTCGTCTGGTGTGGGTGAACCATAGCGAGTGCTGATCTTGTAACCAGGAGCAGCCTGAGCCAAGAGTCCGAACTTCTTGTTGTTGATGAGTTCCCACTCCTGACGCTCCTTGATGCTCTCGATGGAGAGGCGCAACTGCTGTTCCAACTGGTTGTAGGGAGCATTGTAGAGGTCGCTCACACGGGTGTGTACACGAACCACTGTCTGCAGGGTGTTGAGCGAGTACTCTGTCGGATTCTCCTCATAGTCAATATAGGTCTCTGGGATGACATTATCTTCCTCATGACCGCTCACGAGGTCAATATGCTTCTCACCATGATCATTCACCGTCGCCTTCAGACGCAGGTGCTCATCGACAGCCTTGTTGAACTGCTCGCGGAAGTCGGGAATCTCCTCGATGAGTGACTCCAACACGGGGGTCTCCAATGCCAGGAACACTGAATCTGTCACGGCACGTACACTCACCGTAGAGTCTGCTGCACTCAGCAAGTCTGCCTCACCGAAGTACTCACCATCGCCCAAGAGTGCGATGCGCAGTTCCTCGCCATGAGTACCTGTGCTTATGACCTCAGCCTGTCCGTTTGCCACGATGAAGAACTTCTGCTTGTCCTTTCCCTGAGTGACGAGGTTCTTGCCACGAGCCAACTCTACAGGCACGAAATTGCGAGCCAAACGAGCCACAATCTCCTGCTTGATGTTCTGGAAGAGCGGAATGGCACGGAGATTCTTCGCCGTGAAACTGGGCACGCCATCGAAGTACTGAATCTCGATGCGTTCAGCCTTTTTCAGTTCCACCTTCGTACGGTTCACACGATAGGTGCCACTTTCCACCTGTGTCCAAGGAAGAAGTTTGAGGAGAAGTCTCGGTGTAATACTGCCCATCTGAGGGGCTGTCTTGGTGGTGTTCGCCAGTTTGCGAGCCGTTGCAGTCGTGATACTGCGCTGAATGTTGTTGTCTGCCATGTTGTTAAATGTTTTTAGTTTATCTTAGTGTAATTTTCTCAGTTACTTCTCCCTCTGCGATGCGAAAAGCATTGAGCACAGGCTTCTCTTCTGCCAGCGAGAGGATGAAATAGAGGATGTTAGGGTCATAAGCCAAGCGTTTGTCCTCTTCCGAAGGACGGGAGGGTGAAGCAGGATGGCTGTGCCAGTTGCCCACAATCTTCAAGCCCTGCTGACGGGCATATTTGATGGCGGCAAACTGCTCCTTGGGGTCGAAACTGAAGTGCTCCTCCGAGTGGTCGATGTTGGTCATCGGGAAGTTCTCCGTAGCCGTTTCCTTGTCGGGACCCAGCAGATAACCGCACGACTCCACAGGGGCATCCTTCTGTGCTTGCGCCAAGATGGACTGATATGCCGATTCCGTGATAGTGACCATTACTTTTGTATTGTTACTTTGTGAACATTTCCTTCCACGTGTTCCACGGAGAGGACGTTGTAGCCCTGTTCCTTCGCCGAACGAGGCACATTCTCCAAAGGTTCCCCTTCTGTCAGGAGCACTTCAAGCGTGTCACCTGCTGCTATCTGCGCCAATTTGAGTTTGGTCTTTACGAAGGTCATGGGGCAATGTTCCTTCGTGATGTCAAGTGTATGTATTGCCATAATGAAAGTGAAAAGTGAAAAATTAAATAAACAAAGTCTGTCCTCCCTCGCTGAGGTTCAGGAATGAGGCTACACCGAGCACATCCTTCACTTCGGGGATGAAATCTGTCTTTTCCAAACCGAGCACGTGCATCGCCATTTCGCAGGCATAGAGGTTCACACCCAATGCATTGGCTGCATCAACGAGTTCTTCGAGGGTAGCCACGTTGTTCTTACGCATCAGGGAGCGGAAGATTTGAGGGCCAATGCCAGCGAAGTTGAAGCGGCTGTTGGGGGCGACACTCAGTCCACCCATCATGAAACCAAAGAGTTTCGTGAGCCAGTTACCACCCGTGAAACTGCGTCCACGCTTCTGCTTGATGGCATCCAAACCCCAGAAGGTGAAGAAGATGTTGACTTCGTAGCCCACAGCGGCAGCACCTGTTGCCAGCGTGAAAACTGCTGTCAGTTTATCGAAGTCGCCAGAGAAGGCGATGAGTGAGAGTTTCTTTTGTTCTGCCATATTCTTTTTATTTGTGTAGGTCGCAAGCAGCCTGTTCGTAATCAATGAGTTCTGTGATGGTTGGATTCGTGCCACAGATGGGGCATCGGTCTGTCTTCTTCACGTTGATCTTGCGGAAGTCCATCGTCTTGGCATTGAAGGTGAGCAACTTGTTGGTGAGCAGTTCGCCCACACCTGTCAGGTACTTCAACGTTTCTGCTGCCTGAATCGTGCCCAACATACCTGCAATGGCTCCCAACACACCTGCCTGACTGCACGTAGGCACGGCTCCTGGTGGGGGTGGTGTCTTAAACATACAACGGTAACAAGCTGTTCCTGGCACATGGGTGAAGGTTTGTCCCTCAAAACGGAGGATGCCACCATGACTGAAAGGTTTGCCAGCCATCACACAGGCATCGTTAATGAGGAACTTCACTGGGAAGTTGTCAGTACCATCCACCACAAAATCATACTCCTTCACGATGTCGAGGGCGTTGTCTGCCACCAGAAAATCACGATAAGTATTGACCTTCACATGAGGGTTGATGGCGTTGATGGTTTCTTTTGCCGACTCCACTTTCCACTTGTCCACATCGGGCGTGGTGTGGATAATCTGACGCTGCAAGTTGCTCAAATCGACCACATCGCCATCCACAATGCCGATAGTGCCGACACCAGCCGCAGCCAGATACATCGCCACGGGAGCACCCAAGCCACCAGCACCGATGACGAGCACCTTGCCCTCACGGATTTTCTCCTGACCCTCTACACCTACATCCTGCAAAAGGATGTGGCGCGAATAGCGGTTCAGTTCTTCTTCGGTGAAATCAAACATAACTGTCCTCCTTTGTGCTAAACGTCTGCCCGTTCGTCTTCGTTCCTCGACTCCGACCAGCCGAGCACTGCACCCCAAGCCTTCCGAATCGATACTCAATCGATTCCTTGTCTTGTCCTCCTCCCATGAAATAAAGGAAATCCACGGTGTCACCCTCATTCAGTTGAAGGGTGGCAAAGTCTTCTCTGTCCACGAACTCTTCGTTCACCTGCACACTCACCATATCGGGTTGTGCCACATTGTTCTGCTGAATCAAATCTGCTACAGTAGCAGGGAGTTGAACCTCTTGGTCTTCTCCATTTACAATCAATTTTGCCATAATGATGAAGTTTCCAGCCCACGCGCTGGGCGAGGGTTTGTTGATTAAATATAAGTTATTGCAGTTTTATTCCTCAGAGAAGAGTTTCGTGCTGAGGTAGCGTTCGCCTGTGTCTGGCAGCAGCACCACGATGGTCTTGCCTGCATTCTCTGGGCGTTTGGCTATCTCAATGGCAGCATGAGCAGCCGCACCGCTGGAGATACCCACCAACGTGCCCTCGGTCTTGGCAAGGAGACGGCTGGCAGCAAAAGCATCGTCGTTCTTCACTCTGAACACCTCGTCATACACTTTGGTGTTCAGCACCTGAGGCGTGAAACCTGCACCGATGCCCTGCAACTTGTGAGGACCAGGCTTCTCACCTGACAGCACAGCAGAGTCGTAAGGCTCCACAGCCACCACCTTCACCTTGGGGTTCAGTTGCTTCAGCACCTCACCCACACCTGTGATGGTGCCACCCGTACCGACACCAGCCACGAAGATATCCACCTTTCCGTCGGTGTCTTCCCAAATCTCCTTGGCTGTGGTCTGACGATGCACCTCCGGGTTCGCTTCATTGGCAAACTGCTGAGGGATGAACGCATCAGTCTGTGATGCCAGTTCCTGTGCCTTGCGGATAGCACCAGGCATACCCTCATAGGCAGGCGTGAGCACCAATTTGGCACCCAAACTGCGGAGCAACGTGCGGCGCTCGATGCTCATGCTGTCGGGCATCGTGAGGATGAGTTTGTAGCCACGCTGGGCAGCCACCAATGCCAATCCCACACCCGTGTTGCCACTGGTGGGTTCGATGATGACGGTGTTCCTGCCGAGAAGTCCTTGCTTCTCAGCCTGTTCGATGAGTGCATAGCCCACGCGATCTTTCACGCTGCGTCCTGGATTCAGATACTCCAGCTTTGCCAATACACGGGCTCTCAATCGCTGGTCTTTCTCTACTTTGGAAAGTTCGAGCAAAGGTGTTTTGCCTATCAGTTCTACAAGGCTTTGTGCTATTTTTGCCATAATGATGAAGTTTTTTACCAGCCCATGCGCTGGGCGAGGTTATTTTACTGATGTTGTTTACTATTTGATGGTGCAAAGTTCGTGGTTTTCACGCTGCTGGGCAATCCCCTGCGTGCGGTATTCTTCTACCACTTTTATGGTAGGGCCTGCACAATGTCCTCGTAGAGGTCGTTCACATCCTCCAGTCCCACCGAGAGCCGGATGGTTGTGTCGAGCACATCCATCGCCAGTTTCTGACTACGGCTGAAAGGGCCAAAGATGGTGCTGTAGGGATGGATGGCGAGGGTCTTGTTGTCGAACAGGTTCGTCACTCGCCGCACCAGCTTGAGGTGGTCAATGAAGTGGAAACATGCCTGCTTATCGATGAGATCGATGGTGAGCATGGCACCCGCCGTTGGACCAAACTGCCGTTGAGCTAAGTCATGGAAGGGATTGTCGGGCAGACCCACATAGTTGACCCGCACAATTTGTGGCACTTCCTTCAGCCGCTGTGCCAACTCCAGCGCATTCTGTGCCTGCACCCGATAGCGAGCATCGAGCGTCTCCAAGCCTACGGTCTGCATGTAGGCGGCATGAGGCACCATGTAACTGCCCAAGTTGTAGAGCAGTTCGGCACGGATGCGTTGCGCCACCTGCGGAAAAGCTCCATAGTCTATCAGCAGTCCGCCCAACGAGGTGGCACCGCCAGAGATATATTTCGTGCTGCTCACCACCTCAATGTCCACCCCCAAATCCTTGGCACTGAATTGAGTGAAAGGGATGATGGTGGTGTCGGCAATGAGGGGGATGTTCCGCTCATGAGCAATCGCTGCCAGCGCACCGAGGTCAGCCACTTCCATTTGAGGGTTGGTGATGATTTCGAGGAAGATGCAGGCGGTATGGTCATCCACCGCATCGCGCACAGCATCAAGGTTGAGCAGGTCAATAGGTCTATACTCCACTCCCAGCCGCGCCAGAGTGCGCCCCATCAGTCCCACCGTGTTGCCAAACAGGTGGCGCGAGGTGACGATGTTCTGTCCCTGTTCCACCACTGCCAGCAACGCACTCGTGATGGCAGCCATGCCTGAACAGAAGGCAATCGTGTGAGCAGCACTTGTCAGCGCCTTCACGCGGTCTTCCAGATGCGTGACCGTCGGGTTTGTCACCCTCGAATAGCTGGGTGCTGCCGAGCGACCGCAGAAGGCATCAGCCATCTCCTTCGCCGTGGCAAACTCGTAGGCAGCCGTATGATACACAGGCATGCTCATCGCCCCGTAAGCATCAGGACGGGGATATCTTGTATGAATGGCTATCGTAGATTTTCTCATTTTATATATAATATTCCACCATTTCCACCAGTCCTGCCCGCAGCGCGTACTTCGTGGCCTCATAGATGGTGTTCACGTTGATTTTTCTGAAAATATTCTTCTTATGTGTGGTGATGGTGTGGATGCTGGAATTGCGTTCCACAGCAATCTCCTTCACCGAACGACCCAGCGCAATGAGGCGTAGCACCTCTTTCTCTGTGGCAGTCAGCTGGTCACGTTCCGCCATCGACTGCTGAGGTGGCGGCGAGAGCAGCAGATTCGTCACCTGATGGCAGAGGAACCTGACACCTGTGAGGGCACACTTCAGCGCCGTGATGATTTCCTGTGCCGAATCGTCCTTCAGCACCATACTGAACTGCTGTTCCACGCTCAACCGACGGATGAGCACCTCTGTCAGATCAGCGGAGAAGAGCACCCACTGCACAAAAGGGAAGCGGTCGGAGAGATTGAGCAGTTCGTCCGAGCTGCCGAGGTCGAAGAGCGTGTAGTCAATAATGACCACCGCCTTCGGATTCTCCTTCAGCGTGGCAATCAGTTCCGCCCGATGAGCCAGTTCCTTCACCTCCAGCTCCTCCACGTCCTTCAGTGCCATGCGCACCAAGGCCTTCAGCCCCAGCCGCGTGATGTCCTGATTGTCTGCTATGATGAAAAGTTTCTTGTCCATGAGTCTTTTGTCGTGTTCAGAATTTTGTGCAAAGGTATGGAGGTTAATACTTTTTACCAAGAAAACCTTTTATCTTTAGAAAAATTATCTATCAGCAAAATGTTATATAGAAAAACTTATCACCCAAAGGGATACGAAAAAAGAAAAGGACTTTCCTCGCTTCTACCCTTTTTGGGGTAGATGAATACCACACCATCGGGATTTCGGGGGTGAGAGAAAGGCCGTACCTTTGCAGCGGATTTCAGAAACAAAAAAGATTTATAGATTAAACAAATCAATTAAATATATTAATGTGAACATATGAAAGTAAAAGCATTTTTGACAGCAGTAGTAGCAGCCTTGGCAGTTGCAGCCAGTGCAGGCACACCACAGAACGATGGCATCATCACCATCAAAGCTAATAAGGCCAGCAAGGCATTGGTGGAACAATGGATAGAGATTTATAAGACCGTGAACCCTAACGTGAAGATAGCGCTGGTGAGTGGCAAAAATGCCGATGCCGACCTCACGTTGGTGACGCAGCATCAGGAGGGTGTGAACGTGACGTATGTGGGACGTTATGCACTGCTGCCTGTCACCTCAACGGAGAATCCCTTATTAGGCGATATCCAGAAGAAGGAGTGGAAGAGCAAGGACATCAAGAGTCTGTTCTTCACGGCTGAAGACCTCGACGAGGAGTATGAGGAGGAAGTGGAAGGCAAAAAGAATAAGTTGAAGGACAAACTCACCGTCTATTCGGGCAGCAGCAAGGCATCGCTGTCGGGCACGTTTGCCTCTCACTTCGGTCGCACCACCGACGACCTGCGTGGCAACCGCATCGCTGGGGACGACCTCTACCTGCTGAATGCCATCAGCGAGGACAAGGCTTCCGTCACTTTCAACGCCCTGAGCAACCTCTACGACCTCTCATCTCGCTCCCTGCGCAGCGACCTCGCCCTGTTGCCGCTCGGCGTGAAGGCGAGCCAGCGTGAGGCACTCCGTTCGGGCAATCTGGACGAGACACTCGAACTCATCGAGAACGAGGACATCGACCTCATCCCCGTGGAGGACATCGGCTTCACCTACAGCGCATTCGATGCGGACATCGACAAGTTCCTCACATGGGTGGTGAGCGACGGACAACAATACAACCACGCTGCAGGATTCCTGCATCTGACGAACAAGGAAGTGGAGAGCCAATTGAGGCTCTTGGCACAAAATCAATAATATATGTTGGCTCTCCACACCTTCGGTGTTTCGAAAAACAATAAATACCAAAATACGAGCTTGCTCGCCTGAACACCTATAAAAAATAAGAAAGGAGTGAAGAATTGACAATAATTTGTTCTAATAATAAATTACTCAACTTTCGCAAGTTGTAGAAGTTATCGAAGTTAAAGAAGTTATCGCTTCGCTTAGAAGTTAAAGACGATACCTTCTGACAATGAAAACATCAGCATGACATTTGTCTCTAACTTCTTTAACTTCTCTAACTTCTTTAACTTCAAAAAAGTGGAGCTTGCGAAACTTCAATAAATTATTGTTTTCCAAGCCTCACCAAGAGGCAAAGGAACAAAAAAAGACAACAAAAAAACTTCATCAATATGACACAGAAAAGATTGTTTCTGGCGGCGGCACTCTCCGTCGCCACCTCTGTAGCCCTGTCGGCACAGACCCTCAGAGGACACATCAGCGATGCCCTCAACGGCGAACCCATCACAGGAGCCGCCATTGGATACGGAAGCGGACGGGGTGTGATTTCCGACCTCGACGGTAATTTCACCATTTCGGTGAAGTCACTGCCTGTCAAACTCAACATCAGCTACACGGGCTACCGTCAGCAGACCATCACGGTCTATGACGATGAGGAGGACATTGAAGTGAAGCTGACAGAACGGCGCAACTTCCTCGACGATGTGGTTGTGGTGGGCTACGGCACACAGAGCCGCACCCAGTTGACGGGTTCGGTGGTGACGGTGAAGGCCGATGTGTTTGAGAACAGCACGGCCAGTACGCTGGACGGTGCGTTGAGCGGTCAGGTGGCAGGACTGAATGTGACAGCTGCCAGCGGACAGCCTGGTGCCGAGAGCAGCATCCGCATCCGTGGTGGCAATTCGGTGAACGCCTCGAACGAACCGCTGTATGTGGTCGATGGCTTCATCTATTTCAAAGATGCTTCGACAAGCGGCACGGGGCTGGGTGCCATCGAGAGCAGCCTCAACCCCTTGGCCACCATCAACCCCAACGACATCGAGAGCATTGAGGTGCTGAAGGATGTGAGCGCCACCGCCATCTATGGTTCACGTGGTGCCAATGGCGTCATTCTCATCACCACCCAAAAAGGAAAACAAGGTGAGAAGAAAGCCAGCATCAACTATGGCTATAGCCTGGGATTCAGCAATGTGACCAAGAAACTTGACCTGATGAATGCTGCTGAGTGGGCACAATTCCAAAAGACCTATTATAACAATAAAGGAGGTTACACAGATGAGCAGATTGCCGCATTGGGCAAAGGCACCGACTGGCAAGATGCCGTTCTGCGCACAGCCTTGCAGCAGAGTCATGAACTCAGCATCAATGGAGGCACGGACAAGGGACGTTACGCTTTTTCAGCCAACTATACTGATCAAGACGGCATCATCCTTAACTCAGGTTTCCAGCGCTACAACTTCCACACCAACGCTGAATGGGAGCTGCTGAAGAACCTGAAGTTCGGTGTCAATGCCACTTACGGACGCAGCAAACAGAGCGGGCTCACCACATCTGAGAAGCAGGTGTTCAACTCCTCCCCCTTCTCTGCTGGCATCACCAACAGCTTTGTCTATGCATTGCTCACTCCTCCCGTGGTGCCAGTGTATAATGCCGACGGTTCCTACAATTTCAAGAATCCATACGAATATGCCTATTTCGCCATTGGCGACCATGCCTCCAATGCCGTCTACGATTTGAAGGAAAGCGTGGCCGAGAACATCAACAACTATCTGCTCAGTAACGTGTGGGCGACCTACAAATTGGGGGATGTGACGCTGAAAGCCGCTGTGGGTCTGAACAGTGAGAAACTCACGCAGAACTACTTTTCTGGCGCTTACACCTCTTTAGGACTTGCCAATGAGGGCATCGGTGGTGTGGGACATCGCCAGACAGACACTTGGCAGCAGGAATATACAGCCACCTACAACAAGGACATCAACGACAATCACCATATTGATGCTCTGGCTGGTTACACGAAACAGAACACCACCTCCACCTACAGTAACATCAGCACAAACCACTTCACCAACGAGACGCTGAAACAGTACAACTTGGGGGACGGTGCCAACATCTACACTCCGCAGACAGGCATCAGCGAATCGACGCTCAACAGTATCATCGCACGAGTGAACTACACATTCCTCGACCGTTACAATGCCACTGCCACTTTCCGTGCCGATCACTCCAGCCGCTTCTCCAAGAACCATCGCTGGGGCTACTTCCCATCGCTTGGACTATCTTGGAATGTGGAGAAAGAGAAATTCCTTGCCAATGCCCGTCATCTGGACTATCTGAAACTGCGCCTCACTGGTGGTGTGGTGGGTAATCAGGAAATCAACGACTACGCCTTCACCACCTCCTATGCCACAGGTTCTTATGCGGGTTCTTCCAGCTATGCGAAGAAGAACACCGCCAACGAAAACCTGAAATGGGAGACCACTGCGAGCTACAACCTCGGTACAGATCTCGGGCTCTACAATGGTCGCCTCAACTTCGTACTTGACCTCTATTACAAGAAGACCTCCGACCTCTTGCTTGACGTGCCCATGGGCTTCTCTACAGGTGTGACCAGCCAGATCCAGAACGTGGGAAATGTGGTGAACAAGGGCATTGAGTTTGCCGTGAACGGTACTCTTCTCAAGCGTCGTCACCTGAACTGGACAGCCAGTGCCAACATTGCCCACAACCACAACGAAATCACCGACATGGGCATCACCAACAATGTCATTCAGGGGGCTGACAACGAACAAATCCTCCGCAGGGGCGAAGCCCTCGGTTCTTTCTACGGACTGAAGTTCCTCGGCATCGTGCAACAGGGCGAGGACGTGAGCAAACTCCCCACCGTGAGCGGTTCCGCTCCCAAGGCTGGTGACCTCAAGTTTGAAGATCACAATGGTGACGGCAAGGTGGACGGCAACGACCGTCAGATACTCGGAAGCATCCAGCCTGACTTCACCTACGGCTTTTCCTCCCAGTTCCAATATCGTGAATTCGATGCCTCCATCACTTTTGCTGGCAGTCATGGCAACAAAGTGTATAATGCCTTGGGCAGAAGGCTGGAACAAACAGGTGACTCCTACAACGTGCTCGCCACTGTGAAGGATTCATGGACAGCAGAGAACGGTGGCAATACCCTCCCCTATGCAGGCAACGACCGCCCCTTCTCTCACATTGACAGCCGTTACGTACAGAGCGCATCCTATCTTAAACTCCGCAACCTCACCATCGGTTATCGACCACGTCTTCCCAAGACTTTCCCTGTGGCTGTACGCATCTATGCCACCGCCACAAACCTTTTCACCATCACTCCCTACAAGGGCTACGACCCCGAGGTGAGCGGTGGAACAGACCGAGGTGCCTATCCCTCAGCACGTACCTTCACCTTTGGTGTGAACCTCACGCTGTAAATTTCCTCTCTGTTCTGCAGACCCCCGTAAAGGGGAGCCCCTAGAAAGTTACTTGACAACCAACAACTTGCATAACACACCTCTCTATTGGGGGGAGGGATAAAAAGAGAGTCTTCTACCTTTTTTATGGTACAAGAATACCACACCAGAGGGGTGCGCCATGCCACGAGAAGTCCGTAACTTTGCACCGGAAAAAGAAAAAAGTTCAAACAAACAAAACAACTATAAATTTATTATTAAGGTAAAAAGGAGATCACAAACATGAAAAAGAATTTACTCCTCGCCGCTTTGGCGGCAACAACCCTCTTGGCAGGGTTCTCATCATGCTCAAGCGATGATGATGATGACAACGGAAACAACAACCAAGTGACCGACGAGAATGTCGTAGCAGACGATGCCAGTGCCATCGCACTTGTCAACGGTATCTACAGTCACTGGCAGCCACTCAGCTCTTCATTCACGTTTATCATCGAGAGTGCATCTAACAAGCTTATCTCTTTCGAGGGTGAGGAAGACGAACCTGGTCCAGTTGTCAGCCGTTTCGAGCAGCAACCCAACACATGGTATCAAGTGAAGATTTTCAACCACCTGCTCCTCGGTGTAGCACAAGCCAACGAAGCCATCACCACCGTCAAGAACTCACTTGAGGCAGGCAAAGTGTCCCAAGCTGGTTACAACGCTGCCGTCGGCAAGGCAAAACTTCTGCGCGGTCTGGCATACCTGAAGTTGGTTCAGCTCTGGGGTGAAATCCCTGTTTTCACTGAGAATGGTGGAAGTGCGACAGAACGTAAACCCATCGATGATGTATTTGCACAGATTGTCAGCGACTTGACTGATGCTGAATCATTGTTGAAGGACTACGATGGTGACCCACGTACTCCATCTAAGCAGGCAGCACAGGCACTCCTCGCACGTGCCTATCTCTTCTGGGGTGATAACCCACTTTCTCAAGCAGAGGTAGCAGCTATCGCCGACTCACAGACTGATCCATCTTTCACCACTACTCCTGCACGTCTCGAGAAGGCTGTGGAATATGCCAACAAGGTCATCAACAGCGGAAAACTCGCCCTCGACCCCGACTTCTCCAAGCTTTTCGGTCGTGAGTATGAAAGCAACAAACGTAAGACCAACGAGCACCTGCTCACTATCGCACACGACGGCGATGCCTACGACGCACAAGGCAATCACCAGACTCACTGCTCATGGACATTCCCATTCCAGAATGGTGAGAACGGAAGCAGTCTCACCGATAACCACACCGAGGTGGCAGACGATGACCTCTACGACAACTGGTATGCAGAATTCCCTAACGACAAGCGTTTGGCAAAGACTTACTTCACAAAAATCACCAATCCCGAGGATGGTTTCACATATACCTATCGTTCTCCATTCTACACTCCAATAAATGGTAAAGGTGTAGACCAAAGTTATGACGATGCTGAAAACCTCGAAATTACCTACAACTCCATTGACCGTATCGAGATTCGCTATGCAGAGGTACTCCTCACCAAAGCTGAGGCACTCGTGCAACTGGGTCGCAACGGCGAGGCAGCAGAACCCTTCAACAAACTGCGCACCCGTGCTGGAATCGCAACTGTCAGTGCACCGACATTCGACCAGATCAAGCGTGAGTGGGACTACGAGTTCACTTACGAGCAGTTTGATCTCATCAACCACGCACGTTGGAAGGATTATGTAGCATCTGTGAAGCAAGTAAGCACCTACAAGCACTTCCCTGAAGACTGGGAAACTTCCACTGGAAACACTTACAATACTGCACAGCGCGCCTTCTTCGCCAAAGTACACAAGCACCTTCAGGCTAAATACAACAATGTGCGTGGCAAGCACTATCGCCAGCCTATTCCAACTGGTCTGAAGAATGAAGACCTCGGCATCACGCCTCAGAACCCTGGCTACTAAACAACAACTCTCAAGAGAGACTATAGGGCTGGCATACAGAGGCACAGCCTCTGTATGCCAGCCCTTATTATATCCAAACATCAACACAATTCAAAATAAAACACGACAATGAAAACAACCAAGTATTTACTATTAGGCGCTGCTTTATTCAGCCTGGCATTCACATCATGCAGCAAAGATGATGACGATGACAACAATTCCTCAACAAGTGTTGAATTCGATACTCATGCCGTTGACCTTGGACTTCCCAGCGGCACATTGTGGGCTGACCAAAACGTGGGAGCCAAAGCACCAGAAGAATTTGGTGGTTATTACGCATGGGGAGCTATCGTTACCTATTCTTCCTACACCTCAGACACATATAAAGTTGACACCAAGTCAGCCGGGGCAGATTGGGGTGGTAACCCACAATTCGACATTGCCACCCTCACCTATGGTGGTAATTGGCGCACACCTAATTATAGTGACTACAACGAACTGATTCTCAACACCAAAAAAGAATGGACAGAGATAAATGGCGCAAAAGGTCTCAAATTCATTGGTACCAATGGCAATAGTGTTTTCTTCCCTGCCGCAGGCTACTCCATCGAAGAAAGTTTTCAACGTGTCGGATTCCTTGGGGCGTATGTCTCTAGTAGTGCGGATCCTGGCTATGATGGAGCCGGTATCAGAACTGAAATCAATGCGGGCGGTGCAGGACAAGCTGGTTACTATGGCTACCAAGGCGGTTCTGTACGTGCCATCAAGAGGAAATGATCAGAATAAACAATATTAGAATAGATTAATGAATCTTCTAATGCCATAATTAAAAAATAACGAACGATATTAGACTCATCAATTTGAGCAGGGGTTCTTCGCGACGAAGCGCCCCTGTTTTTGTTCTCTACCATGAAAAGGGTATTTTACAGCTGCTGAAAAGACCGTACCTTTGCACCTGATTTAAGAAAGGGCAAAAGCTTAAACTTGATGGATTGGAAAGCAGCTGTTTCATTCGTGCCGTTCACCCTTTTTGTAGGAACGGCCATCGGGCTCTCTTTTTGGGGAGCAATTGACATCAATCTCTTGGTGGGTGTGGGCATTTCAGCCATATTGGTGGGGACTTTTCTTACGAAAGAAAAGGGCACCTATTGGACAACCATCTTCGAATACATGGGCAGCAAGACCGCCATGACCGCCACCCTGCTGTGGCTCATCGTGGGGGTGTATGGCAGCATTCTGAAAGAAGGGCATATTGTGGATGGATTGGTGTGGGCTGCACATCAGTTCGACATCAATGCCACATGGTTCACCTTGGTCGTGTTTCTCTTCTCAGGCTTGTTCGCCATCTCTACAGGTTCTGGATTTGGCACCATCAGTGCCATGAGCCTGACGCTCTTTCCTGCCGGCATCGCCTTGGGAGCAGACCCCGCCCTGTTGGGAGGAGCCATCCTGTCGGGAGCCGCATTGGGAGACAGCATCGCGCCCGTGTCGGACACGGCGGTGATTGCTGCCACCACTCAAGAATATGCTGACGGGAAAGGAAGCGCTGACATCGGGGGGACAGTCAAGAAGCGCCTGCCCTTGGTGCTGACAGCTCTGGCTGTAGCATTGATTGCGTACGGCATGGCAAACGGAAATTATACTACCCCATCACAAGGTTTGTCCAATAGTTCCTCTACGCATCCACAAGGTTTGGCTTTGCTCATTCCCACCCTGGTGGTCATTCTGCTATCCTTCCGAAAGGTCAACATTTTCGTTTCACTTGCTTTAGGATTGGCGATAGCAGTGGGTATCGGGTTGGCATTTGACCTCTTCACGCTGAGCAGCCTCATCAACATGACCGGCGGGAAGGTGGAGGGCGCCATTGTAGAGGGCATCGGAGGCATGGCCAACATCTGCATTCTCCTGATGGTGGTGGTGTCGCTTTCGGGGCTTATCATACGCAGTGGAGGGAAGGATGGCATCATCAACAGTTTGAACAACCACGTCATCCGTTCACCAAGAAGTGCTGAACTCACCATCTTTTCACTGGTGTCGGTGGCAGGCATTCTGATGGCAGCAGTAAACACAATTGCCAACATCTGTGTCGCACCGTTTGTCAACAGCATCGGCAAGCAACACGAACTGCATCCCTACCGCCGCACAACGCTGCTTGCCACGGTCATCTGCACGTTTCCGTTTGTCCTGCCCTACGGTGGGTGTGTACTGCTGTTGCTGAAGGGCATAGAAGCATCGGGGGTACACATCACCATGCAAGCCACCGACGTGTTCTTCACCGCTTTTTATCCTTGGGCATTGCTTGTATGCAGCCTTATCACTTGTTTCATCAAACACAAACAGAAATGAAAAGACTTACCCAACTGATCCATGACGACATGCGCCCCGCATTGGGCGTAACGGAACCTGGAGCCATTGCTTTTGCTGTCGCCACAGCACGGGAGCATGCCTCTGGTACATTGCAGGAGATACACATCATTTTGAATAGCGGTATGTACAAGAATGCTTTCACCTGTGGCATCCCCAACAGCAATGAGGTGGGCAATGCCCATGCTGCCGCTTTAGGTTATGTGGCTGGTGATGCGTCCAAAGGACTGGAATGTCTGGATGGTGTTACCCGCAGACACAACATGTTGGTAAAAGAACTCTTAAAAGAAGGAAAAGTCATCGTGACTTTGGGAGAAATCAGCAGTAGAATCTACATCCACGTCATCATCACCACCAACGAGGGTACTGCTACCGTCACCATCAGAGATGCTCATACCAACATCATAGAAATCACAGAAAACGGGCGTGTTGTGTTCTCCCAAAGGCAGAAGGAAGGGGTAAAAGTCATCAAAGAAGAGGGTGTCCCTCTCATTCATCACTATACGTTACATCAAATCCTGCACTATGTGAAGACTGTTTCCGACGATGAACTTCGTTTCATCGGCAAGGCATACGACCTCAACCTTGCTCTCTTCGACGAAGCCATCAAGAGCAGAAGAACCACGTTTGCACATTACTTATATAATAAGAATGGACAGCAGATCATTTCATCGGATGAGCAGACTTCGGCATCGCTTCTTTGCAATGCTGCCATTGAGGCACGTGTATTGGGACTTCCTCATCCTGCCATGAGCATCACAGGAAGCGGAGCACACGGCATCATCGCCACCTTACCGCTCTATGCATCTGCTCGTGTGAATGGCTACACCAATGAGCAACTGCTTCGAGCCACCGCACTCAGCTATCTGGTCTGCATGTACATCAAGGAATATTCAGGCAAACTCTCTGCGTTCTGCGGATGCGCCATTGCTGCTGGCACAGGTATGGCATGTGGACTTGCCTATCTGAAAGGAGGAACATTAAAGACCCTGACTTTGACCATCCAAAACATGGCTTCCAGCATCACAGGCATGATTTGTGACGGCGGCAATCACGGTTGCACCATGAAAGGCATCGTAACAGTGGATGCTGCCTATCAATCAGTAGGATTGGCTCTTGAGGGCATTGCCATTGGGCATGTTCACGGCATCAATGGCAAAACTCCCGAAGAAACCATGCGCAACATGGGACTCATCGCTTCGCCAGGCATGGTGAAGACCGAAGGGGTCATTGTTGACATCATGAAGGGGAAACAGTAGCGTCTTGAATCACCAGTCCTGCCAGCGTGAAGCCGAAGATGGCAGTGATATGGGCGAAGGATCCATTGATTTGGGCTTTCGATGAGCACCACTCGTGATTGAGCAACGAGGAATCGCCTGGTCCCGTCTTTGCCTTCGGACACATGCACCGTTCCGTGCCACAAGTCGCATTATGACCTTGATTTGTGAGCAACTCGTCACTAAACACACATTGGAACTTCTTGGCAGGGAAATGCTTGTCGCGCTTGAAGCGGTTGCGCAGGGCACGAGCGAGGGGGTCGCCCTTCACCTTCCAGAACTCGGTGACTTGGATGCGTGTGGGGTCGAGTTTCAGGGCGGCACCCATCGACGAGAAGAACTTGGCTTTCGTCTGGCAAGCCATCAGGATGAGCAAGGCCTTGTCCTTGAGGGAGTCGATGGCATCGACGATGTAGTCGTAACTGCCAAGGTCGAACTCATAGGCAGTCTCTTCCGTGAAAATCTTCTGCAAGGCGGTGATGTCTGCCGAGGGATTGATGCAGAGGAGACGTTCCTTCAAAGCCTCCACCTTCACCTGTCCAACCGTCTGGCTGGTGGCCATCAGTTGGCGGTTGACGTTGGTGATGCACACGCGGTCGCTGTCCACGATGGTCAAATGCCCGATGCCGCTACGCACGAGGCTCTCGGCACACCAGGAGCCGACGCCTCCCACACCAAAGAGAATCACTCGCTTCTGGGCGATACGTTCCATCGCCTCACTGCCCAAAAGCAGTTCCGAGCGTCGAAAAATAGGTTGTATGTTTGCCATGATTCTTCTTATTTGGGTACAAAGGTAGGGATTTAAGGGAAAAAGGGAAAGTGAAAAGTGAAAAAATCACTCATTTATGGTACATGAATAGCGCATGAGGGGTATTTCGGGGTCGGTGAAATGTCCGTACCTTTGCAGCGGAAATAAGAAGTGAAGAAGTTAAAGAAGTTAGAGAAGTTAAAGACGATACTCCAACAAACAGCTAAACAAACGTCTCTAACTTCTGAGCGTAGCGATAACTTCTATAACTCCTTTAACTTCCACCCAAAGGCAATAGCAATAAAAATATTAACGACAAAAAACTTAGAGACAATGAACAAGAAGGTATTAATATTGTTTTTAGCGATAGCATCGCTGGGACTGGTGTCGTGCAACAGCAACGACGATGAGACAGGAATTGTGATTGACGGGATTGACTTGACAAGCGATGTGGATTGCTGCTCGGCAGAGGAGGCACTGCAGGTGTACAGATTCATCCAGACGGTGCACATCATCCCAGAACTCCGCACGGAAGTGGACGGAAAGTATGACGTGTGGGCCTACTCGAAGACGGGCACCCTGCACAGGGGCTACAACGACCTGTACTTCGTGGTGACGAAGAAGAAGACAAGCAACTATGTGAAGAACTTTGACATCAAGAATTTCACACCGCTGATGCACATGGTGAAGACGGACATGTGGCACAGCACCCCTGTGGGTGGCAGCTTCGAGGTGTTCGATACAACACGTCCTGCCGTGAAGCGCGGATGGGTGTCGCTGCTGATGAACACAAGCGACGCAGGCAACTGGCAGTTCTCCTACGACATCGAAGTGCTGGGCAGCAAAGGGGGCGTAACCAGCAAGACCATCAATGTGGAAGCACTGCCCGAGGGACAGGACTGGCTCAAGAACTTCAAGGTGGGTGATGACACGTACTTCCTCTCCTTAGTCAATCCATCAGACTGGAAGACAGGCACGAACACCATCCAGGCCTACATCTCGAAGAAGAGCACCCCAGCCACCACACCCTACGCCTTGGCCACGGAGACCTTCACCATCGAGATTGACCCTCGCATGCCAGACATGGGCAACCACACGTCACCTGACAACGTGGCTCTGACCAAGCAGCAGGACGGCAGCTACACAGGCACCATCAACCTGACCATGACCGGTCTCTGGCGCATCCACCTGACCGTCAAGGACTCCAAGGGGAATGTCGTGGCAGGCGGTGACAAACTGAAGGATGGTTTCAGCTCGCTCTACTGGGATATAACTTTATAAAGAAGGGAGTTATAGAGTAGTTAAAAGGAAGTTATAGGGGAGTTATAGGGACGATACTTTGCCAATCGTAATCTCGCTAGCATGACATACGTCCCTTTAACTTCCCGATAACTTCCAAGCGTAGCGATAACTTCTTAACTTCTTAACTACTGAAAACAAATAACTTCATCATGATTATATTAGCATTATCAATACTACTCTCAACTGATACACTCGCCACCTCGTCACACACCATCGACGAGGTGGTAGTGGTATCGATGGCAGGGGAAGGGAGGAAACGGTCTGCGAAGGGGCAAGTAGCAAGCATCGACGAGCATCTGGCTGAGCTAAACCATGTGAACCTGGTCAGACGAGGCTCGTATGCGTGGGAACCTGTCGTGAACAATATGGCGACGGAGCGTGTCTCCACCACCATTGACGGCATGAAGATTTTCTATGCCTGCACGGACAAGATGGACCCTGTGACCTCCTATGTGGAAAGCAGCAACCTGCAGAGCATCCTGCTCAACTCTGGACTGAACGGCAATCCACAATCGACGGGCAACATCGGAGGAAGCCTTGACCTGAAACTGCGTCGCATAGGCTTCAACCAGCCCACGCGCTGGGCGAATGTCGATGTTGGTTATGAGACAAACGGGCATTTGCAAGTGTATGGTGCAGATGTGGCGGTGTCGAGCCAACGCTTCTACACAAATGGCGGTTTCTTCTTCCGTCATGCCGACAACTACAAGGAAGGTGGTGGCAGAGAGGTGCAGTTCTCGCAGTTCCAGAAAGTGAATGCATTTGTCAATGCGGGTGTGAAACTGGCAGAACGAGATGTGCTGGAAGGCACTTTCATCTTCGACCGCGCCACAGATGTGGGCTACCCAGCCCTGAATATGGATGTAGCGAAAGCGGAGGCGTTCATCACGTCGCTGTCCTATAAGCACCAGTGGACGGAGGGCTTTCTGAACTCGTGGGAGACCAAGGCGTACTACAACCACATCACGCATATCATGGACGACACGAAACGTCCCGATGTGGAAATACACATGGATATGCCCGGCAAGAGCTGGACGAGCGGTCTGTACAGCCTCATCTCTGCTTCCAACGCCAGGCACGAGGCACAAATGAACTATGACCTCTACTACAACCGCCTCTTTGCCGACATGACGATGTATCCTGGTGGTGCAGCACCCATGTACATGGTCACATGGCCAGACGTAGGCACACTGAACACAGGACTGGCACTCACCGACCTCGTTTCCTTGCCCCATCAACAGACAGTAAGGGTGTCGGCAAAGATAGCCCAGCAGTGGCAGAAACTCAACAATCAAGAGGGGTATCACGCCCTGCGTGTCTTCTTTCCTGGCATGAAGGACAGCTACATGCAGACCACGGGACGCATCGCCGCCAACTATACTTGGCAGCCCTCCCACTGGCAGCTCTCTTTCGGTATGGGTTGGGGAAGCCGTGCCCCTACTGTGACAGAAGCGTATGGCTACTATCTCAACAACACCTTCGACCAGTATGACTATATCGGCAATCCTCGGCTGAAGAACGAGAGTGCCGTGGAGGTGAATGGTGCCACAAAATGGCTTCCATCGCCACGCCTCACGTTGAGTGTGGAAGGCAACGCCTTCTTCTTCAGCAACTACATCATCGGACAGTTCGAAACCCGACTCAGCGCTATGACCGTCGATGCCGAAGGGGTGAAGGTGTATGGCAATCTGAACCATGCCACCATCGTCAACACCAGCCTCACAGCACATTGGCAGCCTCTCCCTTGGCTCACATGGAACAACCGGCTGAATTACGCCGTAGGCCATGATGACGAGGGTGACCCCCTACCGCTCATTTCCCCCTTCACCTACACTTCCAGCCTCACCTTCGCCTACAAGCGTCTTCAGGGCAAAGTGGAACTGCGCGGCAACAGCAAACAAGTAGATTACGGCAAGAAATACGGTGAAACAGCCACTCCTGCATGGGCAATCGGCAATATCAGTGCACAATATACGTTATCTATTCATGAACACGACCTGACGCTTCGTGCTGGTGTAGAGAACTTGTTCGACAAGCGCTACACGACATACTCCGACTGGTGCGACATTCCGCAGAAGGGAAGAAACATCTATGTGAACATATCTGTACAACTATAGCCAGCCCATGCGCTGGGCGACTTTCAAACAACAACAACTACATGAAAAATATTATCATTTGGACAAGTGCACTCATCGTGGGTGCAGTGCTCGGTACGTTAGGCATCGACTGGCTGGACGGACTCTCAGACTTCATCGCCACAGCTTACACAAGGCTGTTCCAGTTCGTGGCAGTGCCCACCATCGCTCTGGCAGTCATCACAACCCTCTCATCTTTGGGAGGACAGAAAGAGACCGGACGCATTTTCCTGCACACCCTCACTTACACGTTGCTCACCACACTGGCGGCGGCAGCGGTGGGATTGGTGCTCTACCTGCTCATCAGTCCCGAGAACCTACCAGCGGAGACCATCCTGAGCGGACCGACAGAGGTGCCAGAAACACTGGGCGAAGTCACATACTACGACCACATCCTCTGCGTCATCCCCAACAATGTCGTGGAGCCTTTCGCCAAGGGGAATGTGTTGAGCATCCTGCTCATCAGTGCAGCGGTGGGGCTGGCGTTGGCATTCATCAAGAAGAACGAGAATGTGGAAACTCTCATTCGGAGCATCTTCGGATTGCAGGAACTTCTCTACACCCTGCTCAGAGGACTCATCTGGACGCTTCCTTTGGGCATCGTGGCCTTTGCCGCACAGCTCTCTGCGGAAGTGTCAGCAGGAGTGGCGGTTGGCTCTTTGGGCAAATATGTGGCGGTGATTCTGGGTGGCAACCTCATCCAGTTCTTTGTAGTGCTGCCCCTCTTCCTGCTGGCAAGAGGGCTCAACCCGTGGAAAGTGTTCAGGGCGATGTCGCCAGCAGTGCTGATGGCACTCTTCACCAAGAGCAGCGCCGCCACGTTGCCCATCACCATGAAGTCGGCAGAAACACGCTTGAAGGCACGTCCCGAAGTGGCAAGGTTCGTGCTGCCTATCTGCACCACCATCAACATGAACGGCTGTGCCGCATTCATCTTGGTCACCTCGCTTTATATAATGCAGAACGGGGGCACGGCGCTCGACCTACCCACCATGC
Organism: uncultured Prevotellaceae bacterium; assembly: GCA_947167515.1. Classification (GTDB taxonomy): domain Bacteria; phylum Bacteroidota; class Bacteroidia; order Bacteroidales; family Bacteroidaceae; genus Minthosoma. The sequence continues at coordinate 37,374 of CAMVIM010000022.1, forward strand.
TGCTGTGGTTGCTCATCGCCGTGGTGGCGGCCATCGGCAATGCGGGCGTACCCATGGGCTGCTACTTCCTCACCCTCTCGCTCATGGCTGGAGTGGGTGCGCCTATCGGCATCATGGGCATCATCCTGCCCATCTTCACCATCATTGACATGGTGGAGACGGCTGAAAACGTGTGGAGCGACTCGTGTGTGTGCGCCATCGTGTCCGCGAAAAACGGGTAGAGAGTTATTTGAAGATGCCTTTGAGAATCTCCTGAGTGACCTTGCGGGTAGCGGTGGTGGCAGCACTCTTGGCTGCTGAGCCGAGGATGGAACCCGAAGAAGAACTTCTGGAGGAGCCAGAGGATTTCTTTTTAGCGGTGGAAGTGCTGCGCGAGGAGGTGTTGCCAGTGATTTTCTTGCCCACAGAAGTGCCAACCTGATGGCCAACACTGCCAAGAACAGCACCAACGAGGGTGCCAAAGATGGTGCGTTTCCATATACTGGAAGACTTCGACTTCTCTTTGGCCAAACGCTCTTCTTCCTTACGACGACGTTCCGCCTCCTTCTCCTGTTCCTTGCGCTGACGCTCAGCCTCACGTTCAGCCTCACGCTGCAGTTTCTCTTCTTCACGTTGACGACGCAATGCTTCAACGGCTTCGGCCTTGCGCTGACGTTCCGCTTCCTTTTCTGCTTCTTTCTGTAAGCGTTCCTCCTCTTTCTGCTGACGTTCATATTCTTTCAGCAGACGAGCGGCTTCCTTTTCCTCCTCTTTCTGTTGCTTGGCTTCCTCCTGATGGCGCAGCATTTCGGCAGCTTCGGCATCTTCCTGTTCCTTCTGTGCCAAAAGCACCTCATAGGCACTCTCGCGGTCGAAGTAGTCGGCATACTCTTTGATGTGGTCGGGAGCAGCATTCTGGATGTCAATGCGTTGACCCTCGGTGATGGCACCAATCTGGCTCAAAGGGAAGAGCATATTGGCGCGCTGCACGATGGTGGGCGCACCTCTTTCGTCGAGCACAGACACGAGTGCCTCGCCAGTGCCCAGTTCCATGATGGCATCCTCTGTCTTGAAGGCAGGGTTGGCACGGAAGGACTGGGCGGCCACACGCACCGCTTTCTGGTCCTTAGGCGTATAGGCACGGAGGGCATGCTGGATGCGGTTGCCCAGTTGGCCGAGGATAGCGTCAGGAATGTCGGAAGGTGACTGCGAGATGAAGTAGATGCCGACACCCTTCGAGCGGATGAGTCGGATAACCTGTTCCAACTTATCCACCATCGCTTTCGAGGTGCCGTCGAAGAGCATGTGTGCCTCGTCGAAGAAGAAGACGAGTTTGGGCAGTTCTTGGTCGCCGATTTCGGGTAGTGTGGCATAGAGTTCGGTCATCAGCCAAAGGAGGAAGGTGGAATAGAGTTTCGGGTTGAGCATCAGTTTGTCGGCAGCCAACACACTCATCACGCCCATGCCGTTCTCGGTGTCGATAAGGTCTTCCACGTTGAAGGCCGGCTCGCCAAAAAACTGGTCGCCTCCCTCGCTCTGCAGGGCCAGCACAGCGCGCTGGATGGCACCGATGCTGGCAGGCGAGATGTTGCCATAGACGGTGGTGAACAACCCGGTGTTCTGTCCCACAAAGTCGAGCATCAGGCGCAGGTCTTTCAGGTCGATGAGCAAGAGTTCCTTGTCGTCGGCGATGTGGAAGACAATGTTGAGCACACCACTCTGCACGTCGGTCAGGTCCATCAGTCGGCTGAGCAGTTGCGGCCCCATGGCCGACACGGTGGTGCGCATAGGGAATCCTTGCTCGCCATACACATCGTAGAATCTGACGGGGCAAGCCTTAAACTCGGGGTTAGGCACACCGAAACCATCTTTGCGCTTCTCGATGAAGGAGGAGAGTTTGCCGGGTTGTGAGATGCCGGATAGGTCGCCTTTCATGTCGGCCATGAAGCAGGGCACCCCCGCTTGGCTGAAGGTTTCGGCCAGCACTTGCAGGGAAACCGTCTTGCCAGTGCCTGTGGCACCGGCTATGAGGCCGTGACGATTACACATTCGGCCCACCAGGTTGATGGGTCCTTCGCCGCTGTGTGCGATGTAGAGGTCACCGTTGATATACATATTGATGAGGTTTATAGGTTATCAGGATTATCTGGAGTTCTGGGAATAGCGGTCAAGGCCACTGTTGAGCCATTTGAGGAAACGCGGAATGTCCTCGTCGTAGGAGTAGGGTTGTTCGAGCAGGTTGCCTTGATGGTCTGCGAGTACGTAGAAAGGTTGGGTGGTGGCATCGAACTTGGTGGCTTGCAGGTGACTCCACTTGTCGCCCACGGTGCGCAGTTTGTGCTTAGAGCCATTATCGTCCACCACGATAGGTTCGGACAGTTTGGTTTTGTCATCCACATAGAGTTGGATGAGCACGTATTTGTTGCGCATGATGTCGGCCACCTCGGTGTCGGTGAAGACGGCGGCTTCCATCTTGCGGCAGTTCACACAACCATAGCCTGTAAAGTCTATCATGACGGGCATGTGGTGTTCCTTCGCATAGCGCGTACCCTCCTCATAATCTGTAAACATAGGCTTCACTTCCTGCTTTGGGGCAAGGTTGAAGTCCTGCGTCTTCATGGGCGGAGCAAAGGCACTGATGGCCTTCAGAGGCGCGCCCCAAAGTCCCGGCAGCATATAGATGGCAAAGGCAAAGGAAACCAAAGCCATGAAGAAGCGCACCACCGATGTCTTTTGATGCAGCACCACATTCCCCATTTCGTCATATTCCTCCTCATCGTGGGGGAAGCGAATCCAGCCGATAAGATAACAGCCTAACAACGCCGCAAGGGCAATCCAAAGGCTGAGGAACACCTCGCGGTCGAGCAGTCCCCAATGGTAGGCCAAGTCTGCCACCGAGAAAAATTTGAGGGCGAAAGCCAGTTCGACAAAGCCAAGCGTCACCTTCACCACATTCATCCAGTTGCCACTCTTCGGCATGGCGTTGAGCCACTGGGGGAAGAGGGCGAAGAGCGTGAAGGGCAGAGCCAAGGCAATGGCGAAACCGAGCATGCCGATAACGGGGCCGGGGCCGAGAATGTTGGAAGTGGCCACCTCCACCAAGAGAAAACCGATGATGGGGCCTGTGCAGGAGAAACTGACCAAGACCAGCGTGAACGCCATGAGGAAGATGCTCAGCAGTCCTGTGGTGTTGCTGGCCTTTTTATCGACGGCGGTGTTCCACTTCGACGGCAGCGTCAACTCAAAGCCGCCGATGAAAGAGATGCCGAAAATCAGCAGCATGAAGAAAAAGAGGAGGTTGAACACCGCATCCGTAGCCAAATCGTTGAGTGCCGAAGGACCAAAGATGGCGGTGATGACAAGTCCGAGGGTGACATAAATCACGATGATGCTGAGTCCATAGAGGATGGCATCGCGGATGCCTCGCTTCTTGGCCGCCGCCTTCTCTTCGGGAGAGGAATTTTTGGTGGTTCCACGTTTGAGAAAGAAAGACACGGTCATGGGAATGATGGGCCACACACAAGGGGTGAGCAGGGCGATGAGACCGCCAATGAAGCCGAGAGCAAACAACAGCACAAGTGAGCCCTCAGTCAGCGAGCCATCCACTGGCGTGGAGTAGTCAATGCGAGGTTCCCGTTCGGCGTCATCTTTTCCTTGGACGAAGGCAGCAACGGAATCGCCGCCTGCTGTGGATGCAGGGTTGGCATCAGCGAGGCCGGGGGAATCGGGGGGCAGGACACTGTTGGTCGGGGTCTGTGCGGCATCGGGGGCAGTTGGGGCAAGAGGCGCGTTTTCTTGGGAGGAAGAGGCTTTCTGCTCTTCCTTCTTCTGAGGTTTCGCTTCGCCGCTGAAACTGAAATCGACAGCCGTGGGAGGGGTGCAGTTCTGGTCGTTGCAGGCCCCATATTCAAGGTAGCCCTCCACCTCATACTTGCCGCCGAGGAGTTTCAGTTTCTGTCTGAAGGTGGCAGTCTTCTCAAAGTAATAAACGTCCGTGTTGAACATGGGTTCAAACTGCTTCACAGGCTTGCCCGCATAGGTGAGCGCGCCGTTCAGTTGTGCGCCAACCATCTTCTCCACATGGAGCGTGGTCGGTGTGGGGCCATCCACCGGTTCGGTGCTGTAGATGTGCCACCCGTCCTTGATGGTAGCGACAAACGTGATGACGGCTTCCGTCGGGGAGGTCTCCTTGATGGAGGTCTCCACCTTGACGGGCTTCGCGCCCCACATCTGTGCATGGGCCACGCTCATGCAGCCGAGTGTCAGAATCAACAGCAGGAGCCTTCTCATACGATGCCTTTCTCTTGCAGATAATGGAGTGCGTCGATGGCGGCGTGACATCCGCTGCCAGCGGCACTGATGGCCTGTCGGTAGATGGGATCAGCCACATCGCCTGCGGCAAAAACGCCTGGGATGTTGGTGGCAGTGGTGGGATGCTGCACCTTGATGTATCCCTGTGCATCCACTTCCACATCGGGACGGAACACCTCGCTGTTGGGGTGATGACCAATGGCGAGGAAGAAGCCGTCGATGGGCAGGTCGTAGCGGCGTTCGCCCTCCTTGCCCTTATTTTCGACGAGGTGAGCACCCTCCACGCCGTTGTCGCCATAGAGTCCTTCGGTCTGCGTGTTCCAAAGGATTTCGATGTTCTCAGCCTCTTTCACTTTCTGCTGCATGGCGTCGGAGGCGCGGAGCACATCGCGGCGCACAATCATATAGACTTTTTTGGCGAGGCTGCTCAGGTATTGCGCCTCCTCGCAGGCCGTGTCGCCACCGCCCACCACGGCCACCACCCTCTTGCGGTAGAAGAAGCCGTCGCACGTGGCACAGGCGGACACACCCTGCCCTGCATATTTCTTTTCATCGTCCAGCCCCAGATACTTGGCCGACGCACCCGTAGAGATGATGAGGGTGTGCGCCTCCAGCACCGAACCGTCGTCGGTGGTCACCTTGTGGGGCTGAGAGCCATCCTTCGAAAGCTCCACTTTCGTCACCATGCCAAAGCGGATGTCGGTACCCAGCCGCTCTGCCTGCTTGCGCAGGTCATCCATCAGCTCCACCCCAGTGGTGCCGTTGGGATAGCCAGGGAAATTGTCCACTTCCGTGGTTTGGGTCAGTTGTCCGCCAGGCTGCAAACCCTCGTAAAGCACGGGGCTGAGAGAACTTCTCGAAGCATAGATGGCCGCCGTGTATCCAGCAGGTCCACTTCCGATAATCAATGTTTTCAGTGCCATATCTTCAGTTTTTGGATGTTTGAAACGTGAATAAATGTGTGCAAAGATAATGAGATTTGCACGATTGACCAAACTTTTCGCCCAAGAACTTTCTTCCCATTGTCACAATATGCGCAACAACAGTCCATTCGGACACGAAACGGACGGAGCACAAAAAGCCTGCTTCCACAGCCTCGAAATCGGTCTGACTCAGACCCCCATATGGGGTGTGACTCACACCTATGGTAGGGGTGTGACTCAGACCGATTTTGAGGCTGTGGAAGGACTTGAAAAAAAGAAACGGAAAAAGTGAGAAAGACGGACGGGAAGAAGGGATGTTCGGAAAAAAATGCTTACCTTTGCAGCCAAACCCATCAAAGGCATCTGATAACATGACAAAACAAGGACACCCCAAAGGACTATACCTGCTCTTTGCCACCGAAATGGCGGAGCGTTTCAGCTACTACGGCATGCGTGCCGTGTTCACGCTCTACATGGTCGCAGCCCTCTTCACCATGGATGCCGCCAGCGAGATTTACGGCTACTACACCGGGCTGGTCTATCTCACTCCCCTCTTGGGCGGCTATGTGGCCGACCGCTACTGGGGCAATCGGCGCAGCATCGTCGTGGGGGGAATGCTGATGGCGGCGGGACAGTTCCTGCTCTTCCTCAGCGCCTCGCTGGTGCAACCTGCCATCCACGAGGCCGAGGGAGCGATTGACCCCGCGGTCGATAACCAATGGGCGGTCATCTGCATGATGGCGGGCCTTTTTGCCCTCATCCTCGGCAACGGATTCTTCAAGCCCAACATATCCACGATGGTGGGAAGCCTGTACCGCCCCGACGACAAGCGGAAGGACTCGGCTTTCACCATCTTCTACATGGGCATCAACGTGGGTGCCACACTGGGGCCATTGGCTTGCGGCATCTTCGAGGGCGACTACCTCAACCCGACGCGGTTCAAGTGGGCATTCCTGTGCGCCTGCATCGCCATGCTGATTTCCACCCTGACGTTCTGGCTGCTGAAAGACCGCTTCCTGCACGACTATCAGGGCAACGCCATCGGTGCCCTGCCCACCCATCATGAGAAGGCGCAGAAGCATCCGCTCACCCAAAAGGAAAAGATGCACATCGCCGTGATTTTCATCATTGCAGCCTTCGTCATCTTCTTCTGGGCAGCCTACGAACAGGCAGGCGTGTCGCTCACCTACTTTGCCGACCAGCAGACAGACCGCCACATCCTCGGATGGGAAATGCCGACCAGCTATTTCCAGTCCTTCCCCGCCATCTTCGTGGTGCTGCTGGCTCCCGTCATGAACCTGATTTGGGAGACGTTGGGACGTTTCGGACACGAACCTTCATCGGTGATGAAACAAGCCTTCGGACTGGCGTTTCTCTCGATGGGGTACATGCTGATAGCCTTTGGCGTGAAAGACCTCGACCACACCGCCAAGGTGAGTATGTTCTGGCTGACAGGACTGTATTTCATCCACACCCTGGGCGAGTTGAGCCTCTCCCCCATCGGCCTCTCGCTGGTGAGCAAACTCTCGCCAAAGCATCTGGCAAGTCTGATGATGGGCATCTGGTTCATGTCCACCGCCGTGAGCAACATGCTGGCAGGGCAGTTGGCAACCCTCTACCCCGACGGCAGCAGCAAGAGCCTCTTGGGACTGGTGGAAATCACCTCGCTATACGACTTCTTCATGGTCTTTGTGGTGATGTCGGGCATTGCCGCTATCGCCCTGGCTTGCATCTCGCCTGTGCTGAATCGGATGATGAAGGAAGAAACGACCACAGAAAGTGAAAAGTAAGAGCCGCCAAGCCGCCTGATGAGGTCACAAGGCTAAGTTTTAGTGGGTAGTTTTTAGTTTTTCACCGAAAATGCGTACCTTTGCAGCCTATTGTTGTACAACTTTTATTTTTAGATTAACTATATGGCAACGACTATCGCTATGCGAGCACCGCATAGCAAAATGAATTACGCCCTCAAATATCCAGAAAACGAGGGCGGCATGAACGAGCGTGTGAAACGTCTGCACCAGCAGAGCATCGACACGCCCACCACGCTCACCATTGAGCGTGCGCTGATTGAGACGGCTTTCTACAAGGAGAACTACGGAAAGATGCCTAACTGCATCCTTCGTGCCAAGAATTTCTATGAGATATGCAAGAAAAAGACCATCTACATCGGTGAGGATGAACTGATTGTGGGCGAACGCGGCCCTGTGCCCAAGGCGGTGCCCACCTTCCCCGAACTCACCTGCCACACAGTGGAAGACCTCCACACGCTGGACACCCGTGAGTTGCAACCCTACCACATTTCGCAGGAGGACATCGACACCTATGCCCGCGAGGTGATTCCCTATTGGGAGGGTCGCACCCAGCGCGAACGCATCTTCAGCCACGTGAGCAAGGAGTGGGAAGAGGCTTACCATGCCGGTGTGTTCACCGAATTCATGGAACAACGTGCTGGCGGTCACACGGCAATGGACGGCAAGATGTACCGACGCGGCCTGCTTGACTGCAAGGCGCTCATTGCCCAAACCCTCGCCGAACTCGACTTCATCAACGACCCCGAAGCCACCGACAAGCAGCAGGAACTGCAGGCGATGGACATCAGTTGCGACGCCGCCATCCTGTTTGCAGAACGTCATGCAGAGTTGGCTGAGAAGATGGCAAAAGAAGAAAGTGACCCACAGCGCAAGGCAGAACTGTTGAAGATTGCCGACGTGTGCCGTTGGGTGCCTGCTCATGCACCCAGAGACATGCAGGAGGCCATTCAGATGTATTGGTTTGTCCACCTCGGCACCGTGACCGAACTGAACGGCTGGGACTGCATGAACCCTGGACACATCGACCAACACCTCTACCCCTTCTACCAGAAAGGACTCGCCGACGGCACGATGACCCGCGAGAAGGCAAAGGAACTGCTGTCCTGCTTCTGGATTAAGTTCAACAACCAGCCCGCACCTCCAAAGGTGGGCATCACGGCACTGGAATCGGGCACCTACAACGACTTCACCAACATCAACATAGGCGGCATCGACCGCGAAGGAAAGGACGCGGTGAACGAACTTTCCTACATCATTCTGGAAATCCAGGAGGAACTGCACGAACTGCAGCCCGGACTCTCCATCCATGTGAGCAAGGTCACACCCGATGAGTTTGTAATGGCGGGTGCGAAGGTGATTCGACAAGGTCATGGCTATCCTTCTGTCTTCAATCCCGACACCTACACGAAAGAACTGGTGCGTCAGGGAAAGACGCAGGAGGATGCCAACGAGGGCGGCTGTTCGGGCTGCATCGAGGTGGGCGCCTTCGGCAAGGAGGCCTACATCCTCACGGGCTATCTGAACACACCGAAGATTCTGGAAATCACACTGAACAACGGCATCGACCCGATGACGGGCAAGAAACTGGGCTTGGAAACCGGCGACCCACGCACGTTCACCTCATACGAGGAACTGTATGAAGCCTATCACAAGCAGATGATTTATTTCGTCAACATGAAGTTGGCGGTGAACAACTACATCGAGCGTATGTTCTCGCTCTATGCACCTGCCACCTTCCTCTCGCTCTTCATCGACGACTGCATCACCCGTGGACGCGACTACTACAGCGGCGGTGCACGATATAACACCACCTACATCCAATGCACAGGACTCGGCACCATCACCGACTGCCTCGCCACACTGAAGAAGCATGTGTTTGAAGACAAGAAGTTCACGATGGATGAACTGCTCAAGGCTGTCAGCGAGAACTTTGAAGGAAATGAGAAGATGCGCCAATTCATCATGAACAGAACTCCGTTCTTCGGCAACGATGACGAATATGCTGACACGATTGCGGTGAAAGTGTATGACGACCTGGTGGAAGCCATCGAGGGACACCCCAACACCCGTGGCGGCAAGACGCAGCTCAACATGCTCTCGACCACCTGCCACAATTACTTCGGCTCGGTCTGCGGTGCATCGGTGAATGGCCGTCTGGCTCACTTCGCCATCAGCGACGGCACCTCCCCCGCTCATGGTGCCGACACAAACGGTCCGACAGCGGTCATTAAGTCCTTAGGCAAGCTTGACCAGACCAAGTCGGGCGGCACTCTGCTCAACGTGCGCTTCGTACCGTCGCTCCTGAAACGTGACGAAGATCTGCGCAAGCTCGTCTCCCTCATCCGTGCCTACTTTGCGATGGGCGGCCACCACATCCAGTTCAACATTGTGGATACGCAGACGCTGCTCGATGCCCAGAAACAGCCCGATGACTACAAAGACCTTCTTGTCCGCGTGGCTGGCTACTCCGACTACTTCAACGACATGACCGAGCAACTGCAGAACGAAATCATTGCAAGAACGGAGAACGAAGAGTTTTAGAATTAGAATTATGACCAAAGATATTTTCCTTGCTGGCGGTTGCTTTTGGGGCACCGAGCATTACTTCAAGCAGATAGAGGGTGTTGTGAACACCGAGGTGGGCTTTGCCAACGGACACACGGCTGACCCCACCTACAAGGAGGTTTATACCGACACGACAGGCTATGCCGAGACGGTGCGCATCCAGTATGACGACACAGTGGTGGATTTGGAATTCCTGCTCCAGATGTTCTTCAAGGCCATTGACCCCACCAGCCTCAACAAGCAGGGACACGATGAGGGCACTCGCTACCGCACGGGGGTGTATTACACCTCCGAAGCCGACCTGCCCATCATCGAGAAAGTCTTTGCCGAAGAGCAGAAAAGCCTCGATGCACCCATCGCCGTGGAAGTGGAACCGTTGCAGAACTTCTACCCTGCTGACGAGTCGCACCAAGACTATCTCGACAAGAATCCGACAGGCTACTGCCACTTGCCGCTGGAACTCTTTGAGTTTGCAAAGAAGGCGAAGAAAGGAAAAAACTGAGAACATGGCGCTTATCTTCGACATCAAACGGTTCGCCATCAACGACGGACCAGGCATTCGCACGACGCTCTTCATGAAGGGGTGCCCGTTGCGTTGTGTGTGGTGCCATAACCCGGAAGGGTTCGAGGAGAGACCTGTGAAGATGTACACGAAGAAGAAGTGCATCGGATGCCAAAGCTGCGTGGAGGTATGTCCTGAAAAGAATCTGGTGCTCACCCCTGATGGCATCAAGGACTTGGGGCATTGCACCGCTTGCGGCAAATGTACGGACGAGTGCCCGACATTGGCGCTGGAGATGGCAGGGAAGGAATGGAAGATGGAGGACTTGATGAAAGAGGTGGAGAAGGAACGACGGGTGATGGAAGAAAGTGGCGGCGGCGTGACAATGTGTGGAGGGGAGCCGCTGATGCATACGGACTATCTATGCGAAGTGCTGGACGAGCTAGGAATGAGGAAGATACACAGAACCGTTGACACCACGCTGTTTGCCTCCGCTGAGAACGTGAAGCGAGTGGCTGAACGCTGCGAACTTTTCCTCGTTGACCTGAAGATGATGGACAGCGAGCGCCACAAACGCTACACGAGAGTGCCGAACGAGCTGATTCTGCAAAATATCCAACTGGTGAGCGAGATGGGACATCCCTTCTGGATTCGCATACCTCTCATTGTCGGCGTCAATGCCGATGACGAGAATCTGACCGCCTCAGCCAAGTTCCTCGCCTCACTCCCCACCCCACCCGAAGTGGTGAACCTGCTGGTCTATCACGATGTCGGCATCGGGAAACACGCTCGATTGGGCACAACGTACAACCCCGAAGCCATCACGATGGAAGCCCCCTCGGAAGAGGTGCAGCAACACGCACTCGGCATCATGAAAAGATTTGGATTGAACACAAAAATAGGAGGATAAAATGAGAATAACAATCAAGATTGGCAGCAACGTGTTGACAAGGACTGACGGATCGCTGGATGTGACCCGTATGTCGGCATTAGTTGACCAAATTGCCCTTTTGCGCAGTCAGGGACACGAGATCATTCTGGTGTCATCGGGTGCTGTGGCCAGCGGAAGAAGCGAACTGAAACATATCCAGCACGACCTCGACTCGGTGGATCAGCGACAACTCTTCTCGGCGGTGGGACAGGCGAAACTGATTAACCGCTACTTTGAGCTGTTCCGCGAATACGGCATCCCCGTGGGGCAGGTGCTGACCACGAAAGAGAACTTCTCCGACTTGGATCACCGCAAGAATCAGGAGAACTGCATGCGTGTGATGCTGGATAATAAGGTCCTGCCCATCGTGAACGAGAACGACACGGTGTCGGTGACCGAGCTGATGTTCACGGACAACGACGAACTTTCGGGTTTGATTGCACAGATGACGCAATCGCAGGTGCTCATCATCTTGAGCAACATCGACGGCATCTATACTGGCGACCCAGCCGAACCGGAATCACGACTCATCAGCATTGTGAAACCCGGCAAACGACTGGACGAATACATTCTGGAGAAAAAATCGACGGCTGGACGCGGAGGCATGCAGAGCAAGTCGAACGTGGCCACACAAACGGCAGCCGCTGGCATCAGCGTGATTATCGCCAACGGCAAGCGTGACGACATTCTGTTGAAGTTAATGAATGACAGGGACAACACGCCCTGCACGGAGTTTTTATGTTAAAAAGGGAAATATGTTAGAAGAAATATTCAACCGAACGAAAGAGGCAAGCATCGAGGTTGCCCTTCTCGACAATGAGACTATTAACCAAGTGCTGCTGGCGGTGGCAGACAAGGCCATCAAAGAGACAGACACCATCTTGGCTGCCAATGCCAAAGACCTCAGCCGAATGGACAAGGCAAGCCCCATGTATGACCGTCTGAAACTGACCCAAGAGCGCATTGAAGGCATTGCCGGAGACACACGCAATGTGGCTTCACTCCCCTCTCCGTTAGGCAAGGTGCTGAAACACAACGTACTGCCAAACGGACTGGACTTGAAGCGGGTGAGCGTCCCTTTTGGAGTGATTGGCATCGTGTATGAAGCACGACCCAACGTCACATTTGATGTCTTCTCCCTATGTCTCAAGGCTGGCAGTGCATGTATTCTAAAAGGTGGGAAGGACGCTGATGACAGCAACCGCGCCATCGTCAGTCTCATCCAGTCAGTGCTCCGTGAATTTCACATCAACGAAAACGCCATCACCCTCCTACCTGCAACCCACGAAGCTACGGGTGCCTTGCTGCATGCCAACGGATATGTCGACCTCGTCATTCCGCGTGGAAGCAAACGCCTCATCGACTTTGTGCGTCAGGAGGCTTCGGTACCTGTCATCGAGACTGGTGCAGGTGTCTGCCATGCCTATTTTGACAAGGACGGCGACCTTGAAAAAGGCACACGCATCATCAACAATGCCAAGACTCGCCGCGTGAGCGTGTGCAACGCCCTCGACTGCACCCTCATTCATACTGACCGTTTAGCAGACCTTCCTGCCATCTGCGCTCCCCTCAAGGACAGCAATGTGCTCATTTACGCTGATGAACCAGCCCTTGCAGCACTCAACGGTGACTATCCAAACGAGTTGCTAAAACCTTCGACAGAAGAAAGCTACGGCACGGAGTTTCAAGCCTACACGATGGCCATCAAAACCGTTGTTTCTGCCGATGAAGCCATCCGCCACATCCGTCGTTTTGGCTCTGGCCACTCCGAGTGCATCATCACCGAAAACCGCGCCACAGCTGACCAGTTCATCGCCCAAGTGGATGCCGCATGTGTCTATCATAACGCCCCCACATCCTTCACTGACGGTGCCCAGTTCGGTCTTGGGGCAGAAATTGGCATTTCCACCCAAAAACTTCATGCGCGCGGCCCCATGGCACTGGAAGAAATCTGCACTTACAAGTGGGTGATAGAAGGAAACGGACAAGTCCGTCCTAAATAATTCGCCTTTTCACGAACAAGCATAATCGTTTTCCCTAAAACTGCACCCCCTTGACTACGACATGGTGTACCCTCACTACGGCACATCGCAGTCGAGGGGTACGCCATACAGACAAGCATACAAAAAAAGCGAGGAGCCTGATTGACTCCTCGCTTTTACTCTTTCACTTCCTCAAACTCTATATATGTTCCTTCGTTCTGCCCAAACATCTTTTCGTTTCTGGGGGTAGCCCCTCCACTCGCCCTGTCCTCTCTATTATATGTACGTGAAGAAGTGCCTGACGATGACGATTTGGCTGACCTCTGTCGGTCATTCGGTTTCCCCTGCCCCGTGAAAAGCCGATACAAAGCTTTCAAATTGCTAAAACCACCGACCATCTTGCTCATCAGATAGAAACCGATGAACACAATACCTAACACAAAGAAGAGGAAAACCAAAAAGGCTGTTAAGAATGATGACATAGCTATGCAGTCGTTTTTAGTGGAAGGAGACCGTTCTCCTTAATCCTCCTTTCGGGGCAAAAGAGATGCCACTATCGACATGATGACATAAAGTCCGATGCAACCAGCCGCTCCACGGAACAAACCCTGCCAAACTGCACCTTCAACATCGAAATACCCAGTCAAAGCACCTGTGGCAAGTATCGCAATGGCTAATCCCAAGAAAATGTACTTGATTTTATCCTTCTTCCACGACAGACTCTTGAAGGCAAACATGGGCACTTCACACACCAGCAACCAACAGAACAAAATCATGAAAAGGAACAAAAAGAGTGCATTGAAATGAGGTCCCGTAAGCCACGCTTCGCTACTAGAAATCAGCGCCCCCCAAAAGATGGCGTTGGCTGGAGTCGGCATGCCTATAAAGCCCAAATGCTGGCGTTCGTCGATGTTAAACTTCGCCAAACGGAGAGCCGAGAATGCTGCCATCAGAAAAGCCGTGAAAGGCATCACTTGGAAGAAAAAGTCATTCCCCATCCATGCGGGATAAGCCACATGGTTGAACAGGGTGAACAACATGGCCGAAGGGGCCACACCAAACGTCACGCAGTCGGCCAGCGAATCGAGTTCCAAACCCAATTTGCCACTCACGCCCAACGCACGTGCCGTCATGCCATCAAAGAAATCGAAGAAGGCACCCAGCAAGATAAAAAGAAATGCAACCTGATATCCGTGATGAAACGCACTGAACGTGGCGATGCATCCACATATCAAATTGCAGCAAGTAATAATATTAGGAATATGTTTTTTCATTTCACAACCTTTATTCTCCCAACCTTAGACCTCATTCTTCCTTCAGTCGAGCAATCAACGTCTCGTTGCCAACAGTGCGCTGCCCCATCTTCACCAGCACCTCCGTACCAAGCGGAAGATACACATCCACACGGCTACCAAACTTGATGAAACCCATGTGGTCATCAATGTAGCACTCCTCACCCACCTTCGGATAAGTCACAATACGACGAGCCAACGCACCTGCTATCTGGCGAGCCATCACCTCCACACCATGCGACGTACGAATGACCACCATCGAGCGTTCGTTCTCCGTACTGGCCTTAGGCAGATATGCCTTCAAGTAGTTGCCTTCCTGATGCGCCACCTTCACCACGGTTCCCTCACAAGGGATCCAGTTGGCATGCACATTCGTCAAACTCATGAAGATGGAAATCATCAACCGCTTATCATGAAAATACTCATTCTCCTCCACCTCTTCAATCACCACGATATGCCCATCGGCAGGAGCGACCACCGACCGATTCGTCGGGCCATTAAACATGCGCACAGGACAACGGAAAAAGTTCAGAAGAATACCATACACAAGCAAAGTCAAAGCAATCACAACGTATGAACCCCAAGACAACGTGCCCTTTGACATCCACGCCAAACTAACAATGACGGCTGCCAAAAAACCCGTATAGAGCAACGTATGCTTCCCCTCATGATGGAGACGTATCTTATTTCTACGTTTATTATGTATCAGCGGTTTTTCTTTCGACATGAATCTAAAAAGTCAGACCTTCAATTTGTCTATCACGGATGCAAAGGTAGAGATATTTCACTAAAATGGCAAACAAAACCCAACTTTTCCTCATTTTTTTTCAAAACTTTTTGGGAAATCCAAAATAAAGCCATAACTTTGCACCCGCATTCGGCAAAAGGTATTCTCCCCTACAAATAAGGCAACAGCCCTAAAACAAAGGAAGATGCTACACCTCAAGCAATGGAGGCAGCAACCCAACCCCGAACGCTTCAATGAGGATTGTGCTATGGTGTAATGGTAACACTACAGGTTTTGGTTCTGTCATTCCAGGTTCGAATCCTGGTAGCACAACTCCAAGGAAAAGACATCCCAGGTTCACCCCAACCAAAGATGTCATTTTTTCTCCTTATCGGACTTGTAGCTCAGTTGGTTAGAGCAACAGACTCATAATCTGGAGGTCCCAGGTTCAAGCCCTGGCTGGTCCACATTGGAAATCAAGGAGTTACATCAAAAATGTAGCTCCTTTTTCTTTGTTTTGCGAACAATTTGCGAACAAAATTGCATTTCGCGAACACCAATATAATCTTTCTGCAATAATTGATTCACTCATTTTGTTCGCAAATCTCATTATTTTTGTTCGCAAACCATTTTTGGGCATATTATTCAGTAATATCAGTAATACTAGAAAGTTACTTTTGAATAATGACGAACATACTCTGTACTTGTAACACTGCTTGCTTATAACTTAAATATTCTACAATTCTGCAACCCAGTATGAGCAATGAAGTCTGTTATTCGTTTTTCATCATTTTTGGTGTGATATGATATTGTCCATGGGACATTCGTTCCTGTCTGCTGCACAACTTCTATCATATATGGGTAATCTACTGGACAGAAAGAATGACCAATAACAACCACTTTAGTAATATCACCAAGTGAATTGAAGAAGGCTTGGTTGTCCTTTATTATGCCATCGGTATCTTTTACCAATTCATTCATCCATGCTATAACTTTGCTCCATGTATCTTGCTTGAAGACAAGTTCTGTTTCGTCCTCATATGCATCGTTGGGGTCGCGTGGCTGATTGTGACCAATGATATAGTTATCATGTTTCAGCCTTGATCCGTGGATATGGAGGATATTCTTTTGAGGTATGTTATAGACTTTTTCCAAGGTCTCAGTGTAGTTAAAGGTCAGATAGCGACTTTCAGCTGGCAAATCAAACTTTGCCTTTGCCTCGTTCGCGTCAATACTTTCCACCCATTGATTGAACGTCTCTAAGAATTCATCCAAGATTGGCTTAAACAACCAATCGGGGCCATCTTCAATGGCTGCCACTGAGCGAGTCGGGTGATCATAGTCAATACCTTCGTCAGGACTACACCAGTCCACTATATCTTCTTCGTCATATTCCCCCAGGGCTCTCTCTATGTCCCCCCAAAAGTCCCTATAGTTACTAAAGAAAGTCTCCATCATCTGTTCAAGGCGGTTATGGCCCTGCTGTCGCACCCACTCCGCAAAATCGCTATACTGCGACTTTATTTCATGTGTTATATCAAACCCGTTGCCAATAATGAAAAGCGTATGCTTGTTCTCCACATCGATTGCTGGAAATAGTGATTTCTGGTTCATCTTACATGGCTTTTTACTTCAATTTAGACGGCTCATAACACAAGCAACTCAAATGTGAGAACTTTGCAGTATAAATGGAATAACCTATTACAAACAGTTTCTAGGCAATTGTGCATTATAGCAATATGTCCATCAATACCAATATTTTCAAGAAACTTAATTGTATCCATTATTGTCAACTTTATTGTAATTATTGCGCTATTCTATTATTATACCGAAGTCTTATCTGCTCCTCAGCCTCGTTTTTATTTGCTAATCCAAATAATTGTACGAAACGCTCAACCATTTTATTTCTGTCTTTTGGTGCCAGAATATCAGAAGAATACATTTCTATCAACAAATATTTGGTAATACTACCATTTCTAACCAACATCTTCTTTGAAGAAGTATCCCAAAGTATCTTAGCCCAATAATCTGATGAGACATTCCTATCAAGGAATGATGCATAATTATTTATTATGGTTTTGTAGTCATAATTCTTTTGAGTTGTCATAATTTGACTAACAGCAGAGACAAATGGCAGAAGTCCAACTGGACGGAAAAACAGATTTCCTCCTTCTCCAACTGGTCTATACTTAAGTGCAGACTCATTACTTTTGTCATTGATGAATTCTTTTAGTTCAGAAAAACTATCTCTCATTTCATCCCAAAATGATTTAGTGAAGTCATAGAACGCTTTTATCTCTGAATCATCAGGCCGTGCCCTTTTATAATCTTTTAGTTTTTCGTTTGATAACAACTTGTCTGTCTCCCTTAAGTGATATGCCTTGAACAATTCATCGTGGCAGTCATAGAGAGTCATCAAGGTCGTAAATGAACTTTTGTCCGTTGTTGGGATGGACTTAGAATTACTAATCTTTATCCGATTGTCAATGAACAACTTATGACTTTCCAACAACCATCGTGTTACAATAGCAACTATATCATCTTCATCAAGAGCTATAATATCTCCCTTCCCTACAGGTTTGGCGTATCTGTTAAGTATAGAGAAGATCCTTCGTGACTTGGCCATTCCCGTTGAGGAATTCTCATGTCCGATTAGCATGATCGGAACTGTGTCATTTTCATACTTCTTGCTTTCTTTCAACGCTGCCTTAATACCCTCTAGTCTATGTTGTCCATCCAACGGAAATATTTGTTCATTGCCATTCAACTCTAACAACCCAACATTCCCATACATGACATCACCCACCTCATATCTTACCTCTCGCCATTGAGGGTCACCATCATACACAGCAAGAACCATTGCATTGAAAAAATGGTCATGATGCTTCAATATATAATCTTTTATTTTGAGGTAGTTGTCCGTTAAAGAACGCTGTAAGGCTTCTTTCAAGAGTCCAGACTTATATAGTTCTTCCGAACTGCGTCTATTCACTAAAACCGCCAAATCCTTAAATTTCAAATTCGTAATATAGTAAACGGTTTCACCGATATAACCTCTTATTGCTGGAAGTATCATTTTAGAAAGCTTTTACTTTGGGTTGTTCTTCTATTTTGTTTGGTATGTCCTCATTATACGGAGGGACAATAGAGCGGATTAATGCAATTTCGTTTTTCTCAATAGCAATATTATCCGTATCTGGAAAATATCGATAATACAAATCGTTCTTCCAATTGTCAAACATTTCTTGAATCATGTATCTCTCATCTTTGAGATAGTGCATAGCCCTTTTACAAATATTCTCACTTGGCGTATATAATGCTCGACCAATATACAATATGTAATATTCTGCAAATGGCAGATTGGGGCCCTTAAGATAAAACATATATAATCCACCTTTGTCTTTGGGCATATTTCTAATCTCATCAGAGATTTTGCCATCATTAAGATACTTGATCTCAGAAGACCAATTCGTGACATCTCTTATAGGATTGTCATTACCCACAAAGTTATCCATCCACCTTATGGGATTAGGGCGGAAAAGGATTTCTAATGATTTATCCTTGTTAAATGCGTTATAAGCTCTATATCTCATAATCAATCCAACGATTCAGGTACATCATCAAAATCTTCTGTATCTTCCTCTTTGTCTAGGAACCCGAGGAATACTCTCAAAAAAGCCGTCTCTTTGAAGAAGAAATTTGGATTATCTTCCAACTTCTCTTGAATATAGTCAAAGCCATAGTTGGCATATTCCTCCATTTTTGTAATGAGGTCATCCACAACCTTTCGCTGGGTGATTTCGCCTTTATCTAGCGCTATGAAGTCTATATCCGTTCGGGCTATTAATGCAGCGAACATATATTCTCGCAAGCGTGGATATTGTGTTCGGCCAAGGCGTGATTCTCCTGTTCCCCAATTGGAAATGGCCCAACCGAAATGTTTCCTTTTTGCCTTATCTTCTATCAATGGCTTGGTTTTGTTACTGTACAGACCTATAAAAAAAGCCAAGATGAACACCTCATAGCCTGCACCATATATCTTACCTCTTACTTCCTGATACTGGTTCACTCCCCTTCCGTAGTCTGAGAACACGCTTATCACGGAGTCTTGGTAACGCTCTTCCCATTCGGGATTACGCTTGCCCCAAAGTTCATATAATGATTCCATATTACTTGATTTTTTCAATTGTTGTACGAACGGTTGCCATATTCTTTGAGTCAAAGCCATCGGCTTTCTTTATACGATAGACACAACATGTCAGTTTCTCTATTTCCGGAAAGCGAACCCTTCCTTTGGTGATGAAATCCTTAGTCACAATGATACATTGTTTCTTCAGATTGTCAATCACATTATAGAAATTTTCTTCCTTCGAGTCACCAAAAGATGATGTAGCAGCATCAAACACGAGAGGATAATCTTCGTCACGCTTCTCTTGGGTAAAATCTGAAATAGCAAACAGTACAGATATATACATTACCGTCAACTGAGAACCAGAAGGTTTCTTGATTTCAGTACCGTTTGAGCTATATAGACGTATTTCAGTAGAATCATCTGCCGTTTGCCTTAATCGGATTTCACCGTGGAAATCGCTTGCACTAAGCTGCTCCAAATATCCATTTGCCTTATCCTGCATTTCAGCAAGGAAACGTCGAAGGTTCTCCTTTTTAGCAAACGCAAAGGCTTTGGCAATCTCTTCAAGAACACGGTGAACATCACGATAAACCTTTACCTGAGAACTGGCGGGATTCAATGCGTCCATTTGCTTCTGCAATCCATCCATTCTTGTCTGAAGCTGTGCCAACTCGCCATTCAGTTCTGTAAGCCTCACTTCTGCCCTACCTTTCTGTTCAAACAGCCCTTTGATATCGTTGAAATCCTTTTCCAAAATAGCCTCTGAGACATTTCCAGCTTGAATTAACAGGCGCGATTTCTCATCTATTATGTCCTGTATCTGTTGCTCCACTTCTTTCAAGTCCTCTGTCAGACGCTCCACCAGCCCCATGCGGTCACTAATTTCACGGACAAGCCCGGAAACCTGTGACTCATTGCTACCGCTAAGCGAAATGCTCAGATTATGCAGCGATTCAATGTTGCCAAACTTGAAAAGTTCCTTCTCTTCAATGGCTTCCTTCTGACTCTTCTTAGCGGCCTCCAACGCTATATGCCTCTTATACTCCTCCAGTTTCTGCCACATAAAGTTGTATGCTTCCGACCCTTCTTCAGCCGGACGACCACACACCTTGCAGATATGATCGTTCAGCATTTCCTCCATTGTTTCCTGATTGGGCAGATACCAAGGAAGTTCAGGCGCACCATTCACCAATGCACCTTGCATTTCCTTAACTGCTTCCAATTTTCCTATTTCAATAGCCTTTTGACGCTCATAATCTTTTTCTTGCTTTCTCTTTTCCCTACTGAGTGCAGAGCATTTTTGCTTGAACTCCTGTAAAACATCTGGGAAAGCGCAAAGAACCCACATTCTATCAAGAAGAGCGTGGTTATAATCGATATAACTTATCTGGGCTTTTAATTTCCTTCGCTTTTCCTCCTTGTTCTTTAGCCGGCTTTGTATGTCTTTATATCTTTCAGATGTTTCCTGGTTCTCTTCAAGTTCTCCCAACCTCTTAGAAAAGACCTCCAACGATGTTGTTTTGTCTTTAATATCTCTCTTTTTAGTTGAGATTTCCTCAGCAAGACGATTTATCTGCAATTCTAATGACTTAGCCTCACCTGCAACCTTCCTGTCAGACTTCATTTCTTTCAGGTATGCAGCATTCGCTTTCTCCTCAAAAGATGAGGTATATTCTACAAGATCATCGAACTTTCTTATATCTGAGAATTTGTCAACCAAATCTTTCAGAGCTGTAGCGTTGTCGAAAACATTAAGTTCCGATTCACCCTTAAACATACTAAACCGTTGAATAAAGGCATCGTAGCATCTGTCTATAAGATTCTTGCCACTCACTTGAATACGTTCAGAGCCAAAAGTTTCATAACCTCTATAAACAAGTTGTCCGACTCTAAAGAAGTCTTCGCTAACACGTTCAACGGAAAAAGACTTTTCTACAGACTTTTCACCATCATGTTCAAAAAGCATGGCAACGGAAACTTCTTCTTTCTCGCCTATTTCCATCTTTGACCTTCGCATTTCTGACATGTGGTCAATATTGCCCTTATCAATAGTTGTATTGAACAACCATTGTAGAGCATCAAAGAAAGTTGTCTTACCGTCGCCATTATCTCCGAGAATAAGGGTCAGACCGTCTGAGAACTCAAATATATTATTATCTCCATAGTAACTACGGAAATTTTTGATTCGGATTTCCTTGATTATCATACGTTGTCAATTAAATATTTGTCTATTTCCTTCCAAAGTTCTTTTTCAGAAGCCCCTTCTCCTGTACGTTTAATAATCTGTGCGACAGCATTGATTACGTAATTGTCAGAATCAAGTGCCTGCTCTATCGTACTGATGTCAGAAGGAGAATAATCTCCGAACTTCATCAGATTCTCATCAAGCAAGACAGCTTGCAGCATTTTGTTGTCATTATTTCTTGCCATAATCAGAATAAAGATATGTTATAATATGATAATATTTCGTTTAACTCATTATATGCAAAGTCCGCATTTTCTGATAATACAGCAAAGTCACGAACTCTTTTCAATTCACTTTTTATTAGACTACGTTCCATATTGTAGTTCTCCTGCGCCGAATTCACCTCAGGAGCCACAACCAAATCGTGTATTATGGCTATATGCTTGTCTGGATGCTTTCGTAATATACGACCTCTCCGCTGAATAAATTGCCTTGGATTTCCTGTGCTAGCACAGAAAATCGCCATCTCGCTACGAGGAACATCAACGCCTTCATCAAGGCATTTCATAGAGGTCAAAACCTCAATATCACCGCAAGCAAACTTTTCAAGAATCTCGTTTCGTTCCTTAATTCCTGATACGAATTTCTTCACGGTCGTGGTTTTGCTGACATCCTGTACAATCCTTGTGTACGTGTCAATCAGGTTATCAGAAAAGTCATCATCATTTACACTTTCTATGCTGTCAAAGACATCTGCTGTTTCATCATCAGGTCTTGTACCTTCTGGAACATAGACCAAAGTATATTTCAAATTTCCTTTCTCGGTGTATCTTTCCCGAACGATTTGTTGGAATATTACTTCTTTCTCTTGAGCCTTGTGAACAATGCGTTTCCGTTTCAGCAATAATCGCATCAAAATATCATCTCCTTTGGGGAATGATTCCTTTTCCAGATTAAAGAATTTAGCCAATTGTAATGAGATACGCATATATTCAGCCATTTCTGCATCATTTAGATGTACTAGGTGTGGATAATACTTGTATCGGCAAAGGTATCCTTTATCAATAGCTTCTTTCATGTTAAACTCAAAGGTGTATCCGTGCTCACAGCCAAAGAATTCCATAATAGCTTTATTACCACTATCATCAAACTGACGTTCCGGCGTTGCAGAAAGTCCTATGCGACGAGCGAACTTAACCCCGCCCAACCTGTCTAATATTCTTCCTGCTCCCATGTTGTGTGCTTCATCAGCAATAAGTAGCATCTGTCGGGTAGTGTTCCTGCTAAAATCAACTAACTCACGGAAGATGTTTTCTCGTGCAAAGGAAGCATATGTCGCTATGATAATAAACGATGACTCTTCTCCGTCTATTTTGATACTCTCCTTTGTTTTTATACTATCAAGTTCCGTTTTCCATTTGGGATTTTTAGAACTTACCTTAGTAATATTATTAAAATGAAACCTTTTACATTCATCTTCCCATTGGTCAACCAGTGTTATCGTAGGGACGAGAATCATTGCTTTGTAAAAATGGAATTTCTTCCAGATGTTGAGCAGACAATTCAGCGAGGTAAGGGTCTTACCTGTTCCTGTAGCCATTGCGAAAAGCCCCTTTTGTTTTACTTTCCAGTTTTCATATGCTTGTTTCTGATAGTTTCGTGGCTCATCGAAGGGAAATCGTGGCTCCTTTTCATTTGAAACATCAATGCTTTGTCCCTCCAACTTTTTGATGATGCTTTCCACCTTCCTTTTTGCTTTATTTAAAACAGCTTGAATGTTTGGGGGAAGATTACCATTGAGACGTTTTGAAATAAGATTCTGTTCATCACGAATCAACTCTCCAATCTCTTTATGTTTAAAATTGGCATAGATTCCGGCTTTTACGTCATCGGCTTTCAGGTAAACGACAGAATCATCTCTACCAAAGAACGTACTTTCAAAATCCTCAGCTATATCATCTATCTTATATACATCACCCTGTCCATCCCAATCGCAGAAAGCCGTAAAGCTCTCTAAGTTATCAATTAGGGCAGTACGGGAAAAATTACAAGATCCTTCAAAGGCTACCCTGTTCAAACCATCAGAGAACAATCCGCATTTTGAATGGGCAATACCTTCCCCATCTTTGGGTACTACAATCTTTATCTCCAGCCTTTCATTTTTAATAAGCCAAGCCAAACATTCGAAGAAATGTTTATCTCTCTCGGACAGGGTACGTTTGACTTCCTCCAAGTTATTAAGGTCAAAAAATGGAATTAAAGCATCTGTCTCGCCTGCTATCATAGCTTGCTTGTCTTCGATGGAAAGAATATCATTGATAACCATCCGCATGCGTCCACCATTATAAAGAAACGTTGCAAATCCATCTGATAGAACATTAATAGCAGACGATGAGAAAAAGCCTAATTTAATGTCAAATTGTGTAGCATTACACAATGCCTCAGAGAAGAAACCAATCGGTTCCCATTCTGAGCGCGATTTGAATCGGCGATGTGGTGGATATGAGACTTCTTTGAGCATGATTATATTTTATCTAAAATATGTGACAATTCCTCTTTTACTTCACCGATACTTTTTATTCTCCTTTCCGTTGAGTGGTATATCATTCTTTTTATTAGACTAAATATTATGTCATTCTCATCAAAGAAATCCGCTCTTTTAATACAGCCTATAGGAGCATTCCCTTGGAAAATATACCAAAACACCATTCCTAATTGAAAAATATCAGACTGCTCATTTATTTCTGTATTAATTCTTGTGTCAAACACTTTCTTTTCGTTTAAATACTTATTCATAGCTTCTGGAGAAATCCATCCTTTTGGACCAATGATTCCTTTTGCATCTTCTATGTCATCATTTCGATAACGAATCAATCCTAAATCTCCAATTTTCAGTTCTCTTTCAAATAATAAAATATTATCAGGTTTAATGTCCCTATGATAACAGTCAATTGTATGAAGTTCTCCTAACCCTGAAGCAATTTGATAACATATTTCTACTTTCTCTTTCTTATCCAAATCATTATTTTCAAGGAATTGTTTTAAATCACAATCGGCACAATCCATCATATAAAAAGGGAAAAAGAAAACGGAGTCGTTCTTAACATTTTTGCATACAATATGCCCCCAATAATGAATTGGGATAATGTAATTTGAGCCCTGCTCTTTGCATTTCCGCAAACAGTCGATTTCTCTATAAAAGGATTTGTTTGCTTTACTGACAGAAAAATTACGTGGAGTCCAATTATCAAAATCCTTTGATATTTTTAAAACCAACTGAGAGTCTTCATGAGAAGTACCATCATTCAAAAATAGTTTTAGCAACAAAGAATGAGCGCCTTTATTCCCTTTATCGCTTAATTGCTCTACTAAATAATTTACATTGTCAATTGTTAGTTTTTTGTCCCTTTTTATTGTGATACGCAAATTTTCACATTCGAATGGAGACACTATAGGCTTCATATCAATTTGTGACATGATACCTGGAACATCAAAATTTGTTATTGTTATCGTTTTAAAATGATTATTCATCATAATACTTAAAACTAGAAAAATCAATAATATAATAATCTCCTACTTTCTTTAATTCCTTGTCAAAACCATATTCTTGATACAAAAATGTATTAATCTCATTTATAATCTCATTCCCATCCTTATTCTTGTTACACAATAACGCTTCAAAAAAATTCAAACGACTCTCTCGAGCCCTTTTTGAATTAGATTGACTGACACAATTTATTGCATAGTTTTTAAACGGTTCGCATTCTTCATTTGATGGAGTTATGAAACCATTATCACTTATTGTAACCAGCTCATTATACATATTTAGTAACACTTCTTTGGATTCGCTTTTGTGACGATCTATAAAACAAAACAATGTATAGAAATCGTTTCTTTGTTTATACCTTGTCTCATTTATTGGATGTTCTCTATTAAGATATTCTATAATATCCACAACCGAGGTACAATTGTCGTATAATTCGTTCTGTTCTTGTTCTGGAATCTGCATGTTAAATAGTTCTTCTACTGCATAACGTTTGTCTGTAATTCCAAATTTCAGATATGCGACAAGTTCCTCTATTAAACTTCTATTATTCATTCGAAGTTTTGTTTTATCTGTAAATATATCTAGATTAATGAGTGGTTGATAATCCATTATTTTATTTGCCAATGCTAAAAAATCAGAATCGTGATATTGTGCTTGATTGACTTCTGCGGGATTTAAGTGCACACCTTTTTTGTTCACGAGAGAAAAGAATTCTTCAATAGATTCACCAACACTGAAATTTTCTTTTGTTATTTCAATAATAACTAAGTGATAATCGAGAAATTTCTCAGTATCTGTTTCTCTATACCATTTTTTATTACTATCGCGGAACTCATTCCGATAATATTTATAAATTGTATTTGCTCTTTGTTGTCCATCAACCATCTCAAAATTATCAGCCCCTTTATTCAAAATAAAAAAACTTGGCAACGGATATTTTTTATGAATAGAATCGATTAGGTCTCTTTGGTCTTTCGGTGTCCATATAAAATGTCTTTGATATGGAGGATTAAGATTCAGTTTCTTACTCTCAATTAAATCAATCAATTCTTTGATTGTAATTTCTTTACTTTTATATTCCATAAGTATTTAAATAAAACAATTATTACACATTATATTGTCACCAAGAATATCCACTAGAGTAGTGCCTTTGTTGTTGGCTCGACTCTCGTTTTGTCGTTTGATAATATCGAGTTTTATCTGGCGGATTCGCTCAGGCTTTATCAAATCGACAAGGCTTTCATTCTGATTCCATGTATAGCCATCTTTCTCAAACTCCATCGCCTTAACATAGAGGTCGGGATGCTGCTCGTAGAGCCATATCCATTCTATCTTTTGCTGGAAGAAACAGAAGTAGCAGCCGGAGCGACTGCGGCAATAGGTGCCCGTCTGGCCATCCACTTCGAAAGGGATTTCTTCATAGTAGGCCGGTACTCCAACACCGCTTTCCCTCAGCAGACGGAAGATGTCGTCCTTCACAAGTACATCAGTATTGTCGAGCAAGGGGAACGAGTCGAGTTTGCCCACAGGATAGTCGGTGGTTTTCAGGAACTCGAACACGGCATGATTGAACAGTTTGATGCCGTAGTCCAGCAGGGCGTTCATCTTCTTCGAGTAATAGAACTGCTTGGTGATGGGACGCTTCACGGTGTCCAGAATCTCGTCACGAAGGAATCCGTCAGGGCAAAGCCGCTCGTAGATGGCAACGATCTGGTCAAGATTCTCCTGATGCAGAAACTTGTTGATGACATCAATGCTCCAGATGTTCTTGCGGAAAGGAAACACTGCCTGAATGTTTGGCTTGCTGGAGATATAGCCATCCCTGTCTTCATCGCCACGGATGCCAACATACGATACGGCATAGTCATCGCCCACATATTCCTCGAATTTGTCGAGTTTCATCTTCTTGGTACACCAACGGGCCTGTGGCGAAGGCAGAAATCCACCCATTGCCTTCAGGAAATGGTGGAATGGAGTAGGCTCTGGGCTTCCCTCGGCAGCCCGAAGTCGTTCTATC